>NZ_FNPM01000003.1:0-599553 GCF_900107295.1 Variovorax sp. YR266 | reverse complement strand
ACCACCAACAATCAACGCCCCCAGAGAAGCACCAACTGCCTCGAACACCAGTGGCATTCATCAGCGAAGCCCACGAGTATATGACAGATTTGGGGTGCCATCAACCTCCACGAACTTTTTTCGCCCAAGTTCCGAGGCACCTCCTCGAAGACTACGCTCCCCCATAAAGAAAGCCGCCCGAGGGCGGCTTTCTTACATACAGCAAGTTGCTACTTAGTAATAGCGCGAGCTGTTCATGCGGCGCATCGCTTCATAGAGCGTGGGCATGCGCACTTCCTGCGAACGGGTGCTCATGCGGGCCAGCGCGTCGATCTTGGCGGCCTCAGCGGCAGGCACCGTGCCTTCCGATTGCTGGCGCCACATCGCAGCCTGCAGCTCTTGCATCACGCGCGGGTCGCTCTTGGCGGTTTCCAGGAAGCGGGCGTCGGCGCGGGCAGCGGCACGGCGTTCGGCTGCAGCGCGCCAGGCACCGGCGATGCTGCTTTGGCGCACCGAGCCTGCGAACAGCGCGAACAAGGCGATGGCTGCGACGCAGAACACAGTCCAGGCAGCGAGCAGACCGCCTTCGTTCCAGTTGGAAACGAGCGAGTCAGTCACCACCAGCACGGCCGCCGCGATGGCGACGATCAGCAGGGCAACGAGCGGACGGGCGCCATTGGCACCGGCGCGGGCGGCCTGGATCTGGCCGAACAGGACTTCGGCGCGACGCACGCCGGGGTGAACAGTAGGTTGGTCAACGTGAACGAAGCTAGTCATGATGCATCCCTCCTGGGACAGTGGTAATCAGTGGTGGCGAACAAGGCCGATGCAGTGATATTAGGGATTACCCCAGTGTTCGTCTACTTTATCTTTCTGATGTTTATCATTCACAGGACTGATGGACGTCAACTTTCGCACACTCGACCTCAACCTGCTTCGCGTCTTCGACGAGGTGATGGCGGAGCGCAACCTCACGCGCGCTGCCCGCAACCTCTCGATCACGCAACCGGCGGTAAGCAATGCGCTGCGGCGCTTACGTGAAGTACTGGGGGACGAGCTGGTGCGCCGCTCCGGCGCCGGCGTGGAGCCCACGCCACGGGCGCTGGCCCTCTGGCCGACCGTGCGCGATGCCCTGCGCCAGCTGCAGCACACACTGGCTCCCGGCGAGTTCGATGCAGGCACCGCCGACACCACCTTCCTATTAGCGATGGCCGACGCCACCGCAGCCGAACTCATCCCGGGCCTGGTGCAGATCGCCGAAAAGGAAGCGCCCGCCATTTCGTTGCGCGTGCTGCCGCTGACCACACGCGATCCGCGCCGCATGCTGGAGCTGGAAGAGGTCGACATGGCCGTCGGCTACTTCCCGGCGGTGATCGCCAGCCTCGCGGCGCGCGGGCAATCTGGGGTGGGGGTGCCGTTCGAGACCCAGCGGCTCTACCTGGGCCAATACGTATGCGTGATGCGGCGCGGCCATCCGCTGGCGAGTGCCCCCCTCACGCTCGATGACTACTGCGCAGCACGACACCTGCTGGTGAGTTTTTCGGGGAGGCCCTACGGCTTCATCGACCAGACGCTGGGCGCCTTGGGGCGCGAGCGGCGCATCGTGGTGACGGTGAACCAGTTCTTCACGGCCGGCCGGGTGGTCGCCAATTCAGACCTGCTGACCGTGCTGCCCCGTCACTTCGTGACGGTGACCGGCATCGACGATCAATTGGTGCTGCGCGACCTGCCCTTCGACCAGCCGCCGGTGCACGTGGATGCCATCTGGCATCGGCGCGCCCAGCATGGGCATTCGCACGAGTGGCTGCGCAATGCACTGTTGCGCTCGGCAGCCGCGGCTTTCGCCGGATCGGTCCTCGGGCAGAAAGTGCCCGGCTGACCGGGTTCGCTTAGCGGACGACGCTGAGCCAGGCGCTGGCTGCGGCGCGCAGTTCCTGCGCGTGGTGGGCTCCGCGGCCGGCGCGCATATCGGCGCTTTCCATCAGCGCTGCGGCGTGGCTGGCCGGAGCATTGGCGCTGGAAGAACGGAAGAAACGGGCCACTTGGGCAATGAGGCTGAACATGACGGTGCGCGGCTCGTGGCTGCGCTGGAGTGGTTGATGTTTCAAGAATAAGGGTTATCCCTAGTTAATCAAGCCAAACCTTATGCACTTCACGCATGGGGCAATTCACCTAGACTGGCCCGACGATGAAGCTGCAACTGCTCTCCGACCTGCATCTGGAGTCCCATCCCCGCTTCCATGCCGAGCCCGTGCCGGGCGCCGACATGCTGATCCTGGCGGGCGACATCGGCTCCTACCAGCAAGGCTCCCGCCTGACCGATACCGATTTCGGCCTGGGCCGCTTTTCGCCCCGCAACGGCTGGCCGGTGCCGGTTGTCTACGTGCCGGGCAACCACGAGTACGACAACGTCGACTTCGACGAGACCCACGACCGCCTGCGCACGCTCTGCGAAGAACTCGACATCCTCTGGCTGGAGCGCGAAACCCGGGTAATCAACGGCATCCGCTTCGTGGGCACCACGCTGTGGGCCGACTTCGACGCACTGGCCGAACCCACCGACAGCCTGGCCGAGGCGCTCAAGAAACGTGGCAAGGCCATGCGCGCGGCCGATTTCTATCTTGAAAAAGCAGCCACCATGCGTAACGGCGAACTCTTCCTCGCCGCGCAGCTGCGCGACCAGGCGCTGGCCTGCCAGACCTGGCTCACCCAGGCGCTGGCCGAACCTTTCGACGGGACCACGGTGGCCATCACCCACTTTGCGCCGAGCCTCGAAAGTGCTGACCCGCGTTACGGCCTGACACCCGGCACGGCCGGCTTCTGCAATGCGCTCGACGAGTTGCTGCCCCATGCGAAGCTGTGGCTGCACGGCCACCTGCACTGTCCGTCGGACTATGTGAAGAACGGTTGTCGCGTGGTGGCCAATCCGCTGGGCTACGCACGCAACGGCGAACAGGAAGGCTACAAGCCCCAGTTGCTTATCGACGTGCGCTGACCGGCCTCCCCGTCGCGCAGACGGTAACGGCCAGCAACGCGTTCGCCACCACGGCTGTGTAGACTGGCCGAGCCCATCTCACCGATGGAGGAGAGCGCCATGACGCAACAGCAACAACAACGACGCAACTTCCTGCAGCAGACCGCCGGCGCCGCCGCGGCCACTGGATTGCTCTCCTTGTGGCCCCGGGCCTTCGCCCAGGGACCGAACGAAACCGCCGGCAGGGCCATGGGCCAGCTGTCGATAGCCGAAATGTCGCGCCGCCTCGCCGCCGGCACCCTCAGCAGCAGCCAACTAGTAGAAGAAGCACTGGCCGCCATCCAGAACCCCGCGGGCGAAGGCGCGCGCACCTTCATCCGCGTGCACGCCGATACGGCCCGCGCCACCGCGGCACGGCTCGACGCCGAGCGCAAGAGCGGCCGCCCGGCCGCCTCGCCGATCGCCGGCATCCCGATCTCCCTGAAAGACCTGTTCGACGAAGCCGGCATCACCACGCTCGGCGGCTCGATGGTGCTGGCCGGCCAGCCGCCGGCGGCGCGCGATGCCCTCGTGGTCGAGCGGCTGCGACGCGCCGGCGCGATCATCATCGGGCGCACCAACACGGTCGAGTTCGCCTACACCGGCCTGGGCGTCAACCCGCACTACGGCACGCCGAAAAACGTCTACGACCGCGCAACAGGCCGCATCCCGGGCGGCTCGACCTCGGGCGGCGCGATCTCGGTGACCGATGGCATGGCGGCCGGCGCCATCGGCACGGACACCGGCGGATCGCTGCGCATCCCGGCGGCGCTCAACGGGCTGGTGGGCTTCAAGCCGACGCAGCGGCGCATTCCGCTCGACGGCGTGATGCCGCTGTCGACCTCCTTCGATTCGGCCGGGCCGATGGCTTGGACGGTGGAAGACTGCGCCCTGCTCGACGCCGTGCTGGCCGCCGAACTGCAGCGCCCGCTGCGTGTGCTGCCGCTGCGCGGCCTGCGCTTCGCGGTGCCCAAGACCTTCTTCCAGGACGATCTGTCGCCGCCCGTGGCCGCGGCATTCGCGTCGGCGCTGGCTAAGCTCTCGGCCGCCGGCGCCACGGTCACCGAACTGCCGATGACCGAGTTCGCGAAGGCGCC
Source organism: Variovorax sp. YR266 (assembly GCF_900107295.1). Classification (NCBI taxonomy): domain Bacteria; kingdom Pseudomonadati; phylum Pseudomonadota; class Betaproteobacteria; order Burkholderiales; family Comamonadaceae; genus Variovorax; species Variovorax sp. YR266. The sequence continues at coordinate 595,464 of NZ_FNPM01000003.1, read as the reverse complement.
GACCATCAACCCGCGCGGCATGATCACCGCCGCCGAAGCCTTCACCTGGCACCGCGACTTCATCAAGACAGGTGCCGCCAAGTACGACCCGCGCGTGCTGGCCCGCATCAAGACCGGCGAAACCATCACCGCGCCCGACTATCTGCAGCTGCAGGCGCTGCGCCGCCAGTTCATCCGCTCGATCAACACCGCCGCCGTGGGCTACGACGCGATGCTGATGCCCACCACGCCCGACATCGCTCCGCCGATCGCCGAGGTTCTGAAGGACGACGACACCTACTACCGCATCAATGGCCGCATGCTGCGCAACCCCTCGGTGGTGAACCTGTTCGACGGCTGCGCGCTCTCGGTGCCCTGCCACGACGCGGGCACGGCGCCGGTCGGGCTGATGGTGGCCAGCATCGGCAACACCGATCACCGGCTGCTCGCGGTGGGCGCAGCGGTCGAAGCCGTGGTGACGCCGCGGCGCGCGCTCAGCAGCTAGCGCGCGGCCAGGCCGTCGAAGCAGGTTGCGAGCACAAGCTCGACGATCTGCTCGTCTGTCTGCAGCCCGCCGGCCTTCAGGAAACCGAGCACCGGATCGCAGGCGCGTGCGAACAACGTATAGAGCACGGCAATCGCCGGCAGCTTCGGGTTGAGCGAGCCGTCGGCCTGCGCCGCCTGGATCCAGCCGCCGAGCTGGTCGCTGATGGTGACCAGGCGGTCGAGATATCCCCGGTTGTTCATCAGCGCGGCGCGCAGGCTCGAGTTCTGGTGCGGCAGCGAAGGCATCTCGCCGGCCAGCTGCATCTGCATGGCCCAGCGCACCACGGCGCGCAGCTTGTCGACGGGCTTGTCCTCGGCCGGCACCGCGGCAAGGAAATCCAGCGTGCGCTGCATGATGCGCACCATCGCTGCGGCCGCCAGGTCTTCCTTGCTGGGAAAGTGCTTGTAGAGGCTGGCCTTGGCGATGCCGACCGTTGCGGCCACCTCGTCGACCGTCATCGATTCGAAGCCCTTCTCGGCGAGCAGGCGGTTCGCGGTCTGCACGATGGCCTCCTCACGGGCCTGCAGCATCTGTTCCTTGAACGAGGTCTTGGCGGGGGCGGTGGCACTCATGCCGGAAATTCTAGTCTCGCCCGTCGCTGGGCAGACGGCGTGGACGCCGAAATACCAGCCAGTCTTTTACAGACCCGCCGGTTTGCCCGATCTCAGGCGCCCCGGCCCTTGGATACCAGGCGGATGCCCGGCATCAGCTCGGCCGCCAGTTCCGGGCGCTCCAGCGCGTAGTCGAGGTTCATGCGCGCGATCTCGACGTGCTCCTCGCCCAGCGCCTGCGCCCGCGAGCCTTGCCCGCGCTCGATGGCCTGCACGATCGCGTGGTGCGTGCGGTGCGCCTGCCGCATCCATTGCTGGCCCTCTTCCATCGACGACTGCATCGGCAGCATCGCGCTCGGAGCGGCAAAGGGCTGGCCGCCCAGCATGTCCATCACCCGTTTGAGCGCGAGATTGCCGCAGCCTTCGACGATCAGCTTGTGGAAGCGGTCGTTCATTTCGACGTAGGCCGCGTAGTCGTCGATCTCCATGCTGGGCTTGTTCACGGCGCGGTCGCCGTCTTCCAGGCACTCTTTCAGGTCGCGCAGCAGCTGGCGCGATGCACCGTCTTCGGCCAGCAGACGCGCGGCGAAGCCTTCGATCACGCCGCGCACGCGGATGGCGTCGGCCACTTCCTGCGAGGTGAAGCGGCGCATCTGGTAGCCGCCGCTGGGCGATTGCTCGATCAGCCCTTCGTGCTCCAGGCTGGCCAGCGCGAGCCGCACCGGGGTGCGCGAGGCTTCGAGCTTCTCGGCGAGCGGGATCTCGGCCAGCCGCTCTCCGGGCACGAATTCGCCCTTGAGGATCAAGTCGCGCAGTTGCACGAGCACGCGGGATTGTTGGGAGTCCATCGGCGGATTCTAGGAGACGAGCCCGACACTGCACGCAGCATATTTAGCCTGGCTCGGTTGTTGCATGCATTGCGCCACAACAAGTGTCAAAAACTAACGAGCGGCTCAGCATTTACCCTGATTTTTGCCTCTTCAAGCCCCGAATCGGGGCGAAATCGCAGATGAAAGTTTGACCCGGATCGAGGATCACCAAGACAATGCATACAGTTGCATGCAATGGCTGCAAGCCTCTTTCCACAGTCCCCACGATGGAGCCCGCACGATGATCAGCGCAGAGCAGAACGATTTCATCACCCGCGTCGGACCCGGCGCGCCCGCCGGCAAGCTGCTGCGCCGCTACTGGCAGCCGGTGGCCCTGGCCGACGAACTGGCGGGCCCGCGCCCGGTCAAGCCCGTAAAGCTCATGGGGCAGGACTTCGTCCTGTTCCGTGACGAGAACGGCCAGCTCGGCATGCTCGACCGCGACTGCCCGCACCGAGGCGCCGACCTCGCCTTCGGCCGGCTCGAAAACGGCGGCCTGCGCTGCGCCTTCCACGGCTGGCTGTTCGACGCCAAGGGCAATTGCCTCGAAACCCCCGCCGAGCCCGCCACCAGCAAGCTGTGCAGCCGCATCAAGCAGTCGGCCTATCCGGTGGTCGAGAAAAGCGGCGTCGTCTTCGCGTACATCGGCGAGGGCGAGCCCCCCGCGTTCCCCGACTTCGACTGCTTCGTAGCGCCCGACAGCCACACCTTCGCGTTCAAGGGCCTGTTCGAATGCAACTGGCTGCAGGCGCTCGAAGTGGGCATCGACCCGGCACACGCCTCGTACCTGCACCGCTTCTTCGAGGACGAAGACACCTCCGGGAGCTACGGCAAACAGTTCCGCGGCGCGTCGGCCGACTCCGACATGCCCATCACCAAGGTGCTGCGCGAGTACGACCGTCCCGACATCAGCGTGGAGCCCACCGACTACGGCTTCCGCCTGAAGGCTCTGCGCAAGCTGTCCGAAGACACCACCCACGTGCGCGTGACCAACGTGGTGTTCCCGCAGGCCTTCGTGATCCCGATGAGCGCCGAGATGACCATCTCGCAATGGCACGTGCCGGTGGACGACACGCACTGCTACTGGTACGCCATCTTCACCAGCTTCACCGGCCCGGTCGACAAGCAGCAGATGCGCGACCAGCGCCTGAAGCTCTACGAGCTGCCCGACTACACCTCGCGCAAGAACAAGCGCAACAACTACGGCTACAGCATCGAAGAGCAGCTGACCGAAACCTACACCGGCATGGGCGACGACATCAACGTGCACGACCAGTGGGCGGTGGAGTCGCAAGGCGCCATCCAGGACCGCACGCGCGAGCACCTGGGCAGCACCGACAAGGGCATCATTGCCTACCGCCGCGTGCTGGTGAAGGCCATCGAAGCCACGCTGGCCGGCGAGAGTGCGCCGATGCTCATCGACGCCGCACAGGCCAGCGCAATGACCGGCCCGCCCTCCATCGACGGCATCGGCCGCAACGTCAGCGACGAGGCAGCCACCGAGGCCTACTGGCAGGACGCCGACCGCGCGCGCCGCCTGAAGTCCGACTGGGCCTCCGCACGGCTCGCCGCCTGAGCACGCACGCCATGAGCAGCAGCCACACATTCGTCGACCGCTTCGGCCTCTGGTCCGACGACCAGCATGCGCAGGCCAGGGAGCTGGTGCGCCGCATCGATAGCGGCGAGGTCGACCTCGTGCGCTTCGCCTGGCCCGACCAGCACGGCATCCTGCGCGGCAAGACGCTCGTCGCCACCGAGGCGCGCTCTGCCCTGTGGGAAGGCGTGAACCTCACCTCCACGCTGCTCGCCAAGGACACCTCGCACAAGACCGTGTTCCCGGTGTTCACGCAAGGCGGCGGCTTCGCCATCGAGGGCCTGCAGGGCGGCGCCGACTTCACCATCGTGGCCGACCCCGCCACCTTCAAGGTGCTGCCATGGTCGCCGCGCACCGGCTGGGTGATGTGCGACGCCTACATGGCCGACGGCAAGCCCTGCCCCTTTGCCACGCGGCAGATCCTGCAGCGCGCGGTGCGCCAGCTCGACGAGCTGGGGCTGGACTTCATCGCCGGCCTCGAGGTGGAGTTCCACGTCTTCAAGCTCGACGACGCGCGCATGGGCCTGGCCGATTCGGGCCAGCCCGGTGAGCCGCCGCGCGTGTCGCTGCTGTCGCACGGCCACCAGTACCTCACCGAGCTGCGCTACGACCGCGTCGACGGACTGATGGAACTGCTGCGCTCGAACCTCATCGCGCTCGGCCTGCCGCTGCGATCGCTCGAAATCGAATTCGGCCCGAGCCAGTTCGAGCTGACCTTCGGCCCTACCGCCGGCGTGATGCCGGCCGACACCATGGTGCTGCTGCGCAGCGCCATCAAGCAGATCTGCCAGCGCGCCGGGCTGCACGCCACTTTCATGTGCCGCCCGAAGATTCCGAACGTGATGTCCAGCGGCTGGCACCTGCACCAGTCGCTGCGCCGCAAGAGCGACGGCGTCAACGCGTTCATGCCCGAAGCCGAGGGCCAGACCCTCAGCGAGATCGGCATGCATTACCTCGGTGGCCTCAAGGCGCATGCCTGCGGCGCCGCGGCACTGGCGAGCCCCACCATCAATGGCTACCGCCGCTACCGCCCCTTCTCGCTCGCGCCCGACCGCGCGATCTGGGCCAAGGACAACCGCGGCGCGATGCTGCGCGTGCTCGGCGGCGTGGGCCAGAGCGCCTCGCGCATCGAGAACCGCGTGGGCGAGCCGACGGCCAACCCGTACCTGTACCTCGCGTCGCAATTGTTCTCGGGGCTCGACGGCATCCGCAACAAGACCGACCCCGGTCCTTCGGCCGATGCGCCGTACGAAACACCGGCAGAGCAACTACCTCGCTCTCTGAGCGACGCCCTCGCCTGCCTGCGCAAGGACGAGATGCTCAACACGCAGATGAGCAAAGTCTTCATCGACTACCTCTGCCACATCAAGGAAGCGGAAATCGCCCGCTTCAACCTCGAAGTCTCGGAGTGGGAACACCGCGAGTACTTCGACATGTTCTGAAAACCATGCCCACGATCCACTACATCCTCAAGGACGGCACCACCCGCGAAGTCGACGCCAAGGTCGGCGCCAGCGTGATGGAGACCGCCATTCGCGGCAACGTGCGCGGCATCGACGCCGAGTGCGGCGGCTGCTGTTCCTGCGCCACCTGCCACGTCTACGTGGACAACGCCTTCATCGACCTGCTGCCGCCGCCCGACGACATGGAGAGCGCGCTGCTCGACGCCGTCGCGTCCGAGCGCAGGTCCGGCTCGCGCCTGAGCTGCCAGCTCAGCGTGACCGCAGCCTTCGATGGCCTCAGGGTCCGCGTGCCCGATACCCAGATTTGAAGGACGGCTCGGGCATCATCGCCCGCTTTGTTTGCATATTCGGTTACATGACAGCGGCGCCCGACGTGGCGCATCCACTCCACCTGAAAGGCGTTTTCCCGTGAACCCAACGATGACCAAGAGAACCATCCTCTCGACCCTGCTGCTCGCCGGCCTCGGCCTGCTGGGCGCCACGGCGCACGCCGCCGACGAGCCGCTGCGCATCGGCCTCATCGCCACCTACTCGGGCCCGTACGCCGACTACGGCCGCCAGTTCGACGCCGGCATCGCGCTCTACCTGAAGGAGCACGGCGGCAAGGTGGGCGGCCGCACGGTCGAGATCATCAAGAAGGACACCGCAGGCCCCGCGCCCGACGCCGCCAAGCGCATCGCGCAGGAGCTCATCGTGCGCGACAAGGTGAACGTGCTCACCGGCCTGGACTTCAGTCCCAACGCGTACGCCGTGGGCGCCATCGCCACGCAGGCGAAGATTCCGACGATCGTGATGAACGCGGCATCGTCGGCCATCACCACCAGCTCGCCCTACGTGGCGCGCCTGTCGTTCACCGTGCAGCAGGTAACGGACCCGATGGCGCGCTACATGCTCAAGGAAGGCATCAAGGACGCCTACACCGTGGTCGCCGACTACGCCTCGGGCGTCGACGCCGAAACCGCGTTCAAGAAGACCTTCGCCGCTGGCGGCGGCAAGGTCTCGGGCGAAGTGCGCACGCCGATGAACAACCCCGACTTCTCCGCCTACGTGCAGCGCATCAAGGACGCCAAGCCCCAGGCCGTGTTCTTCTTCTTCCCCTCGGGCGTGATGCCGCCGGCCTTCCTGAAGGTGTGGAAGGAACGCGGCATGGAGCAGGCCGGCATCAAGCTCTACGCCACAGGTGAAGCCACCGACGACAGCTACCTCGACGCCACCGGCGACGTGGCGCTGGGCCTGGTCACCAGCCACCACTACTCGTTCGCGCACCCCTCGCCCAAGAACCAGAAGTTCGTGAAAGACTTCGCCGCCGACAACGGCGCCAAGCTGCGCCCGAGCTACTTCGCCGTGACAGCCTATGACGCGATGGCCGCCATCGACCTCGCACTGGCCAAGACCAAGGGCGACGCCAGCGGCGACAAGTTCATGGACGCCTTCAAGGGCCTGAGCTTCGAGAGCCCGCGCGGCCCCATCGAGATCGACCCCGCCACGCGCGACATCGTGCAGACCGTCTACATCCGCAAGACCGAGCGCGTGAACGGCCAGCTGGTGAACGTCGAGTTCGACAAGTTCGACCGCGTGAAGGACCCGGCCAAGGAAGCCGCAGCCAAGTAAGCCAGCCAGTTCGTCAGCCAGCAGGAAATTCATGGGCATCGTGATCTTCGATGGAGTGGCCTACGGCATGCTCCTTTTTCTCATCGGCGTGGGCTTGTCCATCACGATGGGGCTCATGAATTTCGTCAACCTCGCGCACGGCAGTTTCGCGATGGTGGGCGGCTACGCCGCGAGCGTGCTGATGAACCACTTCGGCCTGGGCTTCGGCCTCTCGCTGGCGGCGGCCTTCGTGGCGGCTGCCGTTGCGGGTGCGGTGCTGGAGTTCGTGTTCTACCGTCGGCTGTACCGCGCGCATCCGCTCGACCAGGTGCTGCTGTCGATCGGCGTGGTGTTCGTGTCGATCGCCGCCTTCACGTATTTCTTCGGCCCGACGATGCAGCCCTTCACGCTGCCGCCGGCGCTCGACGGGCAGATGTCGCTGCTGGGCCTCGAAGTGGGCCGCTACCGCCTGTTCCTGATCGTCTGCGGCGTGGCGGTGCTGGCCGCGCTGCTGTTGGGCCTGGGCAAGACGCGCTATGGCGCGATGGTGCGCGCGGCGGTCGACAACCAGCGTGTGGCGGGCGGCACCGGCATCAACGTGCAGCGGCTGTTCTTCCTGACCTTCTCTCTCGGCTGCGGCCTCGCGGGCCTCGGCGGTGCATTGAGCCTGGGCATGCTGGGGCTGGAGCCGTCGTTCCCGCTCAAGTACCTCGTCTACTTCCTGATGGTGGTGTGCGTGGGCGGTGCGGGCACCGTCACCGGGCCGTTCATTGCGGCGCTGCTGGTCGGCATCGTGGACGTGGCGGGCAAGTACTACCTGCCGGAAGCGGGCGCCTTTCTCATCTACGTTTTCATGATCGTCATGCTGCTGTTGCGGCCGAACGGCATCGTTGCGAAGAAGGGGCTCGCATGAAAGCCCTGCATCTTTCTCCCGCGCACCTGCGCATCGCCGAAATCGCTTTCTGGCTGGCACTCGCGTCGAGCTTCTTCCTGCTGCCCGACAAGCTCACGCTGATGAGCCAGATCATGATCTTCGGCCTGTTCGCCGTGTCGCTCGACATGGCGCTGGGCTACGCGGGCATCCTCACCGTGGGCCACGCGGCCTTCTTCGGCGCGGGCGCCTACGCGGCCGGATTGCTGGCCAAGTACGGCTGGAGCGAGCCCTTCACCGGCTTGCTGTTCGCACTCGCAGTGTGCGGCGTGCTCGGCTATGTATTGAGCTACCTCGTGGTGCGCGGCGCCGACCTCACGCGGCTGATGATCACCATCGGCGTGTGCGTGCTGCTGTACGAACTGGTCAACCGGCTCTCGGGCATCACCGGCGGTACCGATGGACTGCAGGGCGTAGTCATCGCACCGGTGCTCGGCCTCTTCGACTTCGACCTCTACGGCAAGACCGCATTCGGCTATGCCTTCGGCGTGGTGCTCGCGATGTTCCTGCTCGTGCGGCTCGTGCTGCGCTCGCCCTTCGGCCTGGCGCTGCGCGGCATTCACGACAGCCGCAAGCGCATGACGGCCATCGGCTCGCCGGTGGAGGCGCGGCTGCGCATGGCATACGCCTTCTCGGCCGCGGTGGCCGGCGTGGCGGGCGCGCTGCTGGCGCAGACCACGCAGTTCGTCGGCATTGAGTCGATCGGCTTTAACCGCTCGGCAGAGGTACTCATCATCCTGGTGCTGGGTGGTACAGGGCGGCTGTACGGCGGAATGATCGGCGCCATCGTCTACATGCTGGTGCACGACTGGTTCGCGGACATGAACCCGCAGTACTGGATGTTCTGGCTCGGCATCTTCCTTATTGCGGCCGTCATGCTGGGCCGCGGCGGCATCATGGGTGCGCTCTCGCGTTTCGTTCGCATAGGGAAGGCGCGATGAGTTCCACCACCACGCACACGCTGCGCACACACGGCCTGGGCATCCGCTTCGGCGCCTTCCAGGCCGTGAGCGATGTGAACCTCTCGCTCGAACCCGGCGCGCGGCAGGCACTGATCGGCCCCAACGGCGCGGGCAAGACCACGCTCATCAACCTGCTTACCGGCGTGTTCAAGCCCACCAGCGGATCGATCCATATGGGCGATCGCGACATCACGCGCCTGCCTGGCGACAAGCGCGCGCGCATGGGCCTGGCGCGCACCTTCCAGATCAACACGCTGTTCCCCAGCCTCACGCCGCTGTTGTCGGTCGTTCTGGCAATCAGCGAGCGCGAAGGGCTGGGCGCCACGTGGTGGCGGCCGCTGAAGGGCTGCACGGCAGTGTTCGACGAGGCGCATGCGCTGCTCGGCACGCTCCGGCTCGACAGCCTCGCCGACGTGCCCGTGGCCGAGCTGGCCTATGGCAAGCAGCGGCTGCTGGAGATCGCGCTCGCACTCGCGGCCAAGCCCCGCATCCTGCTGCTCGACGAACCCGCTGCCGGCGTGCCGGAGGACGAGAGCGGCGAGCTGTTCGAGGCCATCGCGGCGCTGCCGCCCGACATCAGCGTGCTGTTCATCGAGCACGACATGAAGCTCGTCTTCCGCTTCTCGCGCCGCATCTCGGTGCTGGTGGGCGGACGCATCCTGACCGAGGGCACGCCTTCGGAAATCGGCGCGGACCCGCGCGTACGCGAGGTCTATCTCGGAAGTTCACCCCGCCATCACCACCATGCCTGAAGCACTCGCCTTCGACCAGGTCACCGCCGGCTACGGCAACGCGGTCGTGCTCGACCGGCTCGACTTTTCGCTGCCGCAAGGCGAGAGCCTCGCCATCCTCGGGCGCAACGGCGTGGGCAAGACCACGCTGCTCGAAACGCTGATGGGCAACACCCGCGTGATGCAGGGCTCAATCCGCTGGCAAGGCGCCGACATCACGCGCTGGCCTTCGCACCAGCGCGTGCGCGCGGGGCTGGGCTGGGTGCCGCAGGAGCGCGAGGTGTTCCCTTCGCTCACCGTCGAAGAAAACCTCACGGTGATATCGCGGCTCGGCGGCTGGAACCTGAAGCGCGTCTACGACTTCTTCCCGCGCCTGCGCGAGCGGCGCGGCAACTACGGCAACCAGCTCTCCGGCGGCGAACAGCAGATGCTCGCCATCGGCCGCGCGCTGATGACCAACCCCAAGCTGCTGCTGCTCGACGAGCCGATGGAAGGCCTCGCGCCGATCATCGTGGAAGAGCTGGCTGCAGCGATCCGCCGGCTGTGCGAGTCGGAAGGACTGGCGTCGATCGTGGTCGAGCAGCATCCGGTGCTCGCGTTGGAGATGACGCACAAGGCGATCGTGCTGGAGCGCGGCACCGTGGTGCATGCGGGGCCAAGCGCGGAGCTCGCGGCCGACAGGAATCTGCTCGAAGGCTTGCTCGGCGTGGGAATCGCCGAGCAAGCCTGACGGCGTTCAGCTCAGCATCTGCCCGCGGCTGCCGATGACGGCCACGTCCACGAACTGCCCGCCTTCGCGGTTGGTCCGACCGTAGTTGATCTTCACCCCACCCAGGTCGAAGTTCTCGATGCTCGCCAGCCCCGACATCACCGACGCACGCGTGAGCGAACCACCGGCACGGCGCATGCCTTCAGCCAGCACTGCGGCGTTCAGATAGCCCTCCAGGCTCGTGAGCGAGAAGTCCTTGACGCCGTTGGCCACCATGTCGGCCTGATAGCGGCGCACGATCTCGAATTTGGTCGAGTACGGCGACGGCACCACGATCACGAAGCCCAGGCCCTTGGCCAGGTCGCCCATGGCCGACAGCGCGCTGGCCGTGATCGACAGGCCATAGGCCGAGCTGCTGTTGCCCGCCTCGCGCAGTGCCTTCAGGAATACCGGCGCCGTGCCGGCCAGCCCGACCACCACCACCTGCGGCTTGGCCTTGGCGATCGCCTCGGCGGCGGGGCCCACTTCCATGCTCGTGGTGTTGGGCGTGGTCGCGATCACCGCCGGCTCCAGCTTGGCCTTGGCCAGCGCGTTCTTGAAGGCCGCCAGCACCGACTGCCCCAGCGGGTCGTTCGAGTGCACGAGGCCGATGCGGCTCTGGCCCAGCACGGCGGCGGTGCTCACGAGCTTGTCGACTTCCTGGTCGTAGTTGGCGCGCACCCAGAAGGTGTTGGGCGAAGCCTTCTTGCGCAGCGCGATCGTGCCGGTGATCGGGCCGACCACGGCCATGCCGGGCACAGCGTCCATCACCTCGGCTGTCTGGCGCGTGCCCAGCGGATGCAGCAGCGCGAGCACGGAGCTGTCTTTCTCGAAGGCCAGCGCGTTGGCCTTGGCCACGTCGGGCTTGAAGGTGTCGTCGGCCATCACGAGCTCGACCTTGGTGCCGTTGATGCCGCCCGCCTTGTTCAGCGCATTGAAGAACGCGCTCGAACCCTGGAACAGCCCCTGCCCGTTGGCCTTCTCGACGCTGCTGTTGTCGAAGGTGGTGCCGATGCGCACCGGCCGGTTCTGCGCAAGCGCCGGAAAACCCAGGCCCGCGGCGGCGGTTGCTGCGGCCAGCCCGGTCAGCGCACGCCGACGGCTGGTGGAAGGCGGCGCAATCGACTCGCGCGGAACGGGAACGGTCATGGTCGAAGTCTCCAGGAGGTAATGCGTTAGTGACAAAAATTCACATTCTTTCAAGGAATGTAACGCACCCACTCTCCACCTGAGATGACAGCGGCAGCTACTTCGCTACAGCAGCTCTTCGCCCACGATGGGCAGCAGCAGCCAGTTCTTGAAGCGCAGCCAGAGGAATTCGCCGGGCTCGTCCTCGTGGACGATGTCGCCGCCGGCGTCGTCGTACTCCAGCCATTGCACGCGCCGGCCGTTGGGCCCGAGCCGCAGCCGGTAGCCGAGGTTCACGCGCTCGCCCGACATGAGCTTGTTGTAGTCCTGCACCAGCTCGGGACTGTCGATGACCAGGCCGATCTCGGTGTTGACGGCGGCCGAGCGGTGGTCGAGGTTCATCGAGCCGACGAAGAAGCGCTCGTTGTCGACGATTGCCAGCTTGGCGTGCAGCCGGCTGATCGACTTGCCGAAGTCGCCGAAGCGGCCCGAACTGCCGCTTAGCGTGGGCGCGATCTCGAAGATGGTGACGCCGATCTTCAGCATGTCGGCGCGGTAGCGCTCGTAGCCTGCATAGGCCAGCGGCTCGTCGGTCGCGCCCAGCGAGTTGGTCACGACCGTGATGCGCCCGCCCTTGGCGATGCACGCCCGCATCTCCTCCAGGCCCTTGGGGCCCGGAATGAAGTACGGCGAGGCAATGACGACCTCGCGCCGCGTGGCGTTGATCACGCTGAGCGCGCCTTCAGTCACGCTGCCGATGTAGGCCTCGTCGGCCTTGCGCGTGATCTTGTCGGGGTCGTCGATGAACAGCGTGGCCGGCGCCCAGTAGCGGTCGAGCTTGCCGGTAATGAGCTGCTCGCCCACGGGCGATTTGTTGAGCACGTCGCGCGGGCGAATGGGCACGTCGGGCACGGCCGTACGCGCAATTTCGTCGAAGCGCCGCTGCGCCGCCTCGCGCGTCATGCCGTGCAGCGGCGCGATGCGCTCGATGGGCCATGCGTGCGAGCTGTTCCAGTAGCGGTCGAAGCCTTCGGACATCTGCCGCACGACCGGGCCGCTGGAAATCACGTCCATGTCGATGAAGTTCGCGGCCGTGCTGCGCATGAAGTACTCGTTGCCGATGTTGCGGCCGCCCGACACGGCAAAGCTGTTGTCGGCCACCAGCAGCTTGTTGTGCATGCGGTGGTTGATGCGGCCGAAGTCGGTCAGCGACATGAGCAGCCGCGTGCCGAGCGAACTGGCGCGCGAAGGCAGCGGGTTGAACAGCCGCACCTCCACATTGGGAAAGGCCGCGAGCGTGCCGAACAGCTCGTCCTCGCCGCCGGTGTAGAGGTCGTCCACCAGCAGGCGCACCCGCACGCCGCGCGCCGCGGCCTCGCGCAGTTCGCGCAGGAACAGCAGGCCGATGTCGTCGCGCTGCACCAGGTAGTACTGCACGTCGAGCGACTTCTCGGCATGCCGAGCGAGCGAGATGCGGGCGTCGAAGGCAAACGCCGCCTCGGGCAGCAGCCGGAAACCCGACAGCGCGGTGGAATCGCCCGGCGCGCCCTTGGCCGCCAGCTGCCCCAGTTCTGTCTGCGCCACGTCGGTGAACGCCGTGACGTTTGCCTTCGGCTCGGGCGGCGGCAGGCTGACGCAGCCGGTGAGCCAAATGGCCGCCAGGACGCTCAGGCAGGCGGCAAAACGACGGACGATGAGGGCACGCATGGCCCGAACTGTAGCTCGCGGCGAGCCCGGATGGCGGCCCTATCATCGAAGCGAAACAAAAGGAAAAGAAGCGTGCTCAACGGCTTGTGGCTTGGTTTCTTCGGGGTGGCGGCACTGGCGGCGCTGGGGCGGTGGCTCATCGGCGGCGACCCGACCGTGTTCGCGGCACTGGTCGAGAGCCTGTTCGCGATGGCGCGGCTGGCGGTCGAGGTGATGGTGCTGCTGTTCGGCACGCTCACGCTGTGGCTGGGCTTTTTGCGCATCGCCGAAGCGGCGGGGCTGGTCGGCTGGCTCGCGCGGCTGCTGGGGCCGTTGTTCCGGCGGCTCATGCCGGGCGTGCCGGCGGGGCACCCGGCGCTCGGGCTCATCACAATGAACTTCGCGGCCAACGCGCTGGGGCTGGACAACGCCGCCACGCCCATCGGCCTGAAGGCGATGCGCGAACTGCAGCGGCTGAACCCCGACCCGGTGACGGCCACCAACGCGCAGATCCTCTTCCTGGTACTTAATGCCTCGTCGCTGACCTTGCTGCCGGTCACCATCTTCATGTACCGCACACAACAGGGCGCGGGCGACCCGACGCTGGTGTTCCTGCCGATCCTGCTGGCTACCAGTGCCTCGACGCTGGTCGGGCTGCTCTCGGTGGCGGTGGCGCAGCGCCTGCGGCTGTGGGACCCGGTGGTGCTGGCCTACCTGCTGCCGGGCGCGCTGCTGCTGGGCGGCTTCATGGCGCTGCTGGGCACGCTGTCGGCGGCGGCCATTGCGTCGCTGTCTTCGCTGCTGGGCAACCTCGTGCTCTTCGGCGTGATCGTCGTGTTCCTGCTGGCCGGGGCGATACGCCGCATCAAGGTGTACGAGTGTTTCATCGAAGGCGCAAAGGAAGGCTTCGACATCGCGAAGAACCTGCTGCCGTACCTCGTCGCGATGCTGTGCGCGGTCGGCGTACTGCGCGCTTCGGGCGCGCTCGACTTCGCGTTGAACGGCCTGCGCTGGCTGGTGAACGCCGGCGGCTTCGACGCTCGTTTCGTCGACGCCATGCCCACCGCGCTGGTCAAGCCCTTCTCGGGCAGCGCGGCGCGCGCGATGCTGATCGAGACCATGAAGAGCCAGGGCGTCGACAGCTTTCCCGCGCTGGTGGCCGCCACCATCCAGGGCAGCACCGAAACCACCTTCTACGTGCTGGCCGTGTACTTCGGCGCCGTTGGCATCCAGAGAGCGCGGCATGCGGTGGCCTGCGCGTTGCTGGCAGAGTTGGCCGGTGTTGTGGCGGCTGTCGCGGTCTGCTATTGGTTCTTTGGCTAGGACTCGGCGTTGTTTCGGGGCGCGATCACGCCGACGGGGTACCTTGCTCCGCGAATGTCCTCCGGCCTGCGGCCTCCCCCTTTATTTCGCTGCGCAAGGCACCCCATCGACGTGATCGTTCAGAGCACTTGTTGATAGGCCGGCATGAGCGCTGCGTCCATGTGCGAATGGCACCGGGTGCTCCCCGCAGCGAAATAAAGGAGGAGGCCGCAGGCCGGGGGACATTCGCGGAGGGGAGTACCCGGTGTCATTCGCACACCCCCCGAACCCTCACTTCCGCGGCTCGACAACAGGAAACATCGGCTCGAAGGTATCAAGCATCGAGAGCAGTTCACCCAGCTTCGCCCGGTCACCATCGATCTTCACCTTGCCCGCCAGCACCGCAGCAGGAAAGCTCGTCTCCTTCAGCGTGACTGCATCGAGCGTGGCGCGGCTCAGCGTGACCGTGGCATCGGCTCCCGGCTGCTGACCGGCGATGTGCGTGAGCGCGGAGTTCTCCAGCGTCAGCACGAACTGCTGGTTCGAATCGGTGAAGTTCCAGTTGATGACCATCTTCTTGCCCTCGGCTTTGGCCGCATCGAGCCGCACGCCGAGGAAGTCGAAGAACAGGTCGTTGCTCACCGCCTTCAGCGTGTCGGCGTTGGAACTGTTGCCGCCCGGAATCTTCGGCACGCCATTGCGCAGCTCCATCGCACCCACCAGATACGCGCTGCGCCAGGTGCCGGCCTCCGACTGGTAGCCCATCTGCTCGAGCGCGTCGGCGCCCAGCTCGCGGGCCGCGCGGTTGGCCGGGTCGGCGTACACCAGCTGGCTCATCGCGCTGGCCACCCAGCGGAACTCGCCCTTCTTGAAGTCTTCGCGCGCACGCGCCAGCACCGCGTCTGCGCCGCCCATGTACTCGACCGTCTTCTTCGCATAGGCCACCGGCGGCAGCGGGTTCAGGTTGGCGGGGTTGGCGTCGTACCAGCCCAGGTACTTCTGGTACACGGCCTTGGCGTTGTGCCGCAGCGTGCCGTAGTAGCCGCGCGCGGACCACTCCTGCTCCAGGCTCGCGGGCATGCGCAGCGTTTCTGCGATGTCGGCCGACGTGTAGCCCTGGTTGAGCAGGCGCAGCGACTGGTCGTTGATGAACTTGTACATGTCGCGCTGCTTCTTCAGCAGGTCGACGATGCGCCCGCCCCCGAAGGTGGGCCAGTGGTGCTGGGCGATGAGCACGTCTGTCTTGTCGCCGAAGGCCACGCGCGCCTCGTCGATGTACTTCGACCACAGGTTGCCGTCGCGCACCTCCGCGCCGCGGATGGTGTAGAGGTTGTGCATGTTGTGCGTCACGTCCTCCGCCATGTTGAGCACGCGGAACTGCGGCAGGTACATGATCATTTCCGACGGCGCCTCCGAGCCCGGCACGAGCTTGAAGACGAACTGCACGCCGTCGATGGTGCGCTCTTCGGTCGGCTTGTCGATTGTGGCCGTGGGCGCAATCAGCGAAATGGTGCCGCGCGCCAGCGCCTTGCCCAGGCCCGTGTCGACCTGCCCGCGCGCGCCCGGCGGCAGCAGCGTGCCGAACTGGTACTGCGAGCGCCGGCTCATCGCATTGCCCGCGAGGATGTTCTCGGCCACGGCCGTTTCCATGAAGCCCGCGGGCGCGAGCACCTGCACCTTGCCGGCCTTCACGTCGGCCTCGTCGATCACGCCCTTTACGCCGCCGAAGTGATCGGCATGGCCGTGCGTGTAGATCACCGTGCCCACCGGCTTGTGCGGGCGGTGCTGGTAGTACAGGGCAAGCGCGGCGCGTGCGGTTTCGGCGGCCAGCAGCGGGTCGATGACGATCAGCGAGCTGTCGCCTTCCACGATGGTCATGTTGGCGATGTCGAAGCCGCGCACCTGGTAGACGCGGTCGGTCACCTTGAACAGGCCATGGATCGCATTGAGCTGCGCCTGCCGCCACAGGCTCGGGTTGACGGTGTCGGCCGCTTCGTTTGCCTTCAGGAAGTCGTAGGGCTTCATGCTCCACACCGGCCGCGTGCCGCTGCCGGGCACCAGCGCATCGGGCACGGTGCCGACAAAGCCGCGCATCGCGTCCTCGAAGTCCTGCCGGTTGGCGAAAGGCAGCGTCTTCGCCATGTCGGCGTTGGCTTGCAGCGTGGAAGGCTCGGGCGCCTTGGGCGCGATCTGCGCGGAGATCGACGGGGCGCCGAGCGCGCAAGCCAGTGCGACGAATGCAGCTGTGGAGAAGGAAGAAGGGGTCATCCGGCAATTCTCCGAAGCGGCAGAAGCATTGGCAAATGCAAAATACGCGCTTCCTTTTTAAGTGAAACGCAAAATGCAGTTGCGCCAGCTCCAGCATCTTGTTGCCCTTGCCGAGCAGGGCAGCTTCGGCCGCGCAGCGCAGGCCGTGCACCTGTCGCAGCCCGCGCTCTCGCGCAGCATCGACACCCTGGAAGACAGCCTGCAGGCACGCCTGATCGACCGGGCCTATGGCACCGTGCGCTTCACGCAAGCCGGCGAGCTCGTGCTGGCGCGTGCCCGCGAACTGCTGGCCGATGCGCAGCAGATCCAGCGCGACGTGCTGCAGCTCGAAGGCCTGGCCATCGGCAGCCTCGCCGTGGGGCTCGGCCCCTTCGCCGCGAGCACGCTCGGGCGCATGGCCTTGTCGCTGATGACGCAGCGCCATCCGCAACTCCTGATGCGCATGGAAGTGGCCGACACCG
The DNA here is from genome assembly GCF_900107295.1 of Variovorax sp. YR266. Lineage (NCBI taxonomy): Bacteria > Pseudomonadati > Pseudomonadota > Betaproteobacteria > Burkholderiales > Comamonadaceae > Variovorax > Variovorax sp. YR266. The sequence continues at coordinate 578,654 of NZ_FNPM01000003.1, read as the reverse complement.
CCACGCTCAGCGAGCGCCTGCACCGGCGCCAGCTCGACCTGTTCATCGCCGACACCCGCGACCTGAAGAAGCAGCCCGGTCTCAAGCTCGCGCGGCTGCCCGACCTGCCGGTCTCGTTCTTCGTGCAGCCGAAGCACCCGCTGCGCCGGCTGAAGCAGGTGACGCTGGAAAAAGCCATGCGCTATCCCGTGGCCGGCCCCAACCTCCCCGCCGAGGTGGCTGCGTATTTCGACAGCCAGATCCAGCGCGACGACCGCGGCGTGTTCAACGTCACCTGCGACGACGCCGGCACCCTGCGCCACCTGGCCCTGACCGCCAACGCGGTCATCCTCGCGCCCCACGCGCCGGCCCTGAACACCGACACCAACGCCCTCGTGCCCCTGCCGGTGGCCGGCTTTGCCCGCATGCAGACGCACTACAGCCTGGTGACGCTCGCGGGCCGAACGCCCTCGGCCGCCGCCACCGTCTATACCCGCCTGGTGACAGAGTTGATGGGCCCGGTCAGGCAGCCCGCCGGGCGCTGAGCCAAAATGGCCCTCCTGCCGACCACCGCCCAGCCTCTTTCGTGACCACTCCCCGCCGGGCCCAGCCGCCCTCCTTTTCGACCGACGAGTTTCGTGAATCGCTCGGCATGTTCGCCACCGGCGTCACCGTGGTCACTGCGCGCGCGGCCGACGGCACGCTGGTCGGCCTCACGGCCAACTCGTTCAACTCGGTGTCGCTGGCACCGCCGCTGGTGCTGTGGAGCCTTGCACGCGCGGCCGGCTCGATGCCCGCACTGAGCACCGGCTCGCACTACACGGTGAACATCCTGGCGGCCAACCAGAAGGCGCTGGCCGAGCGCTTCGCCACCAAGAACATCGACCGCTGGGCCGACGTGACCTTCACCGAGGGCCTCGGCGGTGCGCCGGTGCTGGTAGGCGCGGCGGCCAGCTTCGAGTGCTTCAACCGCAGCCGCTATGACGAAGGCGACCACGTGATCTTCGTGGGCGAGGTGGAGCGCTGCACGCACGACGCGGGCGCCTCGCCGCTGCTGTTCCACGGCGGGCGCTTCTACACCGAGCATCCCTTGTAATGAACCGCCCTGCGCTCCTGTCGTCTGTCTTGTTGCTTGCCGCACAGACCGGCATGGCGCAGGAAGCGAGCGGGCCGCTCAAGCAGAACTGGTTCGACGACCCGTTCTTCCAGGTGTCCGCGGGCCTGCCGGCCTGCGCCATGCCCGAGGGGCCGTTCTACACCGCCGAAGAGCGCCGCATGCAGACCCATTCGCGGCTGGAGCGCGGCACCAGCTGCTGGCTGGCCGGCAAATGCACCGACAGCAACGCCTACCGCTACGACAAGCCCCTCGCGCCCAAGGTGCGCGCCGCGCTGCTGGCCGTGCCCGGAGTGAACAAGGGCAGCGTGTGGGTCATGATCCAGCGCCGCTGGGTGTACCTGCAGGGCTGCGTGCCGAACGCGGCGCTGGCGAAGAAGCTGGAACGCGCGGCGCGTGCATTGCCCGATGTCGAGACGGTGGTGCCCGACCTGATGGTGGGCACGCGGGGCAAGCCGCCCTACCCGCTGGCCGCGAAATAAGGCCCCTGGCACTCAGCTTCCCAATGCCGATTCGTGCCAGTGCCGCAGCAGCAGCCGGCCGATCGCGCTCACCACCAGGAAGAACAGAAAGCCCAGCAGCGTCGCCGCGATCACCTCCGCGAACAGCAGTGCGGTGTACATGCGCCCCTGCGCGAACACGATCTGCACGCCCAGCCCGCCTTCGGCATTCCCCGAGCCGATGATGAATTCGCCCACGATGGCGCCGATCACCGACAACCCTGCCGAGATGCGCAGTCCCGCGAAGATGTGCGGCAGCGCACCCGGCAACCGCAGCTTCCAGAACGACACCAGCCCGCTCGCGCGGTGCAGCGCGAACAGCTCCGCAAGATTGCGCGAGGTCGAGCGCAGGCCCAGCATCGTGTTGTTGATGATGGGGAACAGCGACATGATGAAGCTGACGATCACCACCGACAGCTCGTTGTAGCCGAACCAGAGCACGATGAGCGGTGCGATCGCCACCACCGGTACGGTCTGCAGCAGCACCGCGTACGGGTACAGGCTGCGCTCCAGCAGCCGCGACTGCGCCAGCACTGCCGCACCCGCGATGCCGAGGAAGATGGCCAGCGCATAGCCCAGCAGCGCCTCCTTCAGCGTAGAGAGCGTCGCGCCCGCGAGCACTGCGGCGTTCTCGGCCGTGGCTGCCGCCACTTCCTGCGGCGACGGCAGCAGATAGCCCTTGCCTTCGTAGACGGTAGCGCTCAGCAGCCACCACAGGCCGATGGCGAGCAGCGCGACGACCAGCACGGGGGCGGCGTTGCGCACGAAGGCGGCGGCCGGAGAAGAAGAATCGGATCGGGTCATCGCCATCTCCCTCAAGCCACGGCTTGCGCATGGTGCTGCGCACGCAGCACCGCCGTCACCTGTCCCGTAAGCGCCGCAAAGCCCGCGCTGGCGCGCAACTCGGGCGCGCGCGGGAATTCGAAAGGCACGTCGATCACGTCGAGGATGCGCCCCGGCCGCGGCGACATGACCACCACCCGGTTCGACAGGTACACCGCCTCATGCACGTTGTGCGTCACCAGCGAGGCGGTAAAGCCGGCCCGGAGCCACAACGACGAGAGCTCTTCCTGCAGCACGTCGCGCGTGAGTTCGTCGACCGCCGCCAGTGGCTCGTCGAGCAGCAGCAGCCCCGGCCGCAACGCCAGCGCGCGCGCCAGCGACAGCCGCATGCGCATGCCGCCCGAAAGCTGGTGCGGGTACGACTTCTCGAAGCCCGCAAGCCCCACCAGCTTCAGCGCCTCGGCCGCACGCGCCCGGTAGCTCGCGGGCGCATGGCCTTCGAGCTCCATCAGCAGCTGCGCGTTGCGCTCCACGGTGCGCCAGGGCAACAGCGCGGCTTCCTGGAACACGAAGGCGGTCTCGATGCCGTCGGGCCGCGTGCAACGGCCCGTGCTCGGCGCGATGAGCCCCGCCATGATGCGCAGCAGCGTCGACTTGCCACAGCCCGAGGGCCCGACGATGGAGACGAATTCGCCGGGGCGCAGCGCGAGGTCGACCGTGCCCAGCGCCTGCAACCCGGAGTCGAAGCGCTTGGACACGCCCTCCAGCCCGACGGCCGCGCCGCTCATGGGTTGCAGCCCGGCACCAACGTGCGGTCGTAGCCCTGCTTCGCGTCGAAGTTCGCCGGCAGGAAGTTGACGCTGCGCAGCTGCCCCGCAAGCTCGCTCCAGCGCGCGTCGGTCATGCAGCCGATGCGGCCGAGGTCGTGCGAGATCAGCGTCTCGATCATTTCCTTGTTGGCCGCGTCGTAGATCTCGGGCGTCATCTGCTTGTTCATGCCGGTGATCAGCGGCTTCAGCCCCGAGGGGTTGCGCACGTAGTTGGCCCAGCCCTTCTGCACCGCCGCGATGGTGGCCTTCACCAGCGCGGGGTTCTTGCGGATCATGTCGTCGGTGGTGAAGAGCACGTCGTAGGGCCGGTAGCCCAGCGATGCCAGCGTGACCTGCTGCACCTGCACGCCGGCCGCGGCCATGCGCGCGGGCAGGAAGAGCGAGTAGCCCTGCTGCACCATCTTCGGGTCGTTGCGGAACAGGCTGAGGTCGCCGCTCACCGGGATCTCGCGCGTGCCGGTGAGCTTGTACTGCTTCTTCGTCCACTCCCAGTAGGCGTTGCCGATGTTCACCGCGAAGGTGCGGCCCTGCAGGTCGGCGATGGACTTCACGGCCGGGTCGGCGTGGTAGACCAGCGTGTAGGGCACGTAGTCGAGGTGCGCGAACACCGCACGCACCGGTGCGCCGCGCAGGCGGGCCAGCAGCACGTCGTCGGCATTGCCGATACCGAACTCGGCCTGGCCCGAGGCCACCTGCGGAATGGTCTGGATCTTCGGGCCGCCCTGCAGCACGCTGATCTCGATGCCGGCTTCCTTGCCGAGCTTGTCCTGCTGGGCCTGCCAGTAGCCGGCCTGGTCGGGCTGGGCGAACCAGTTGCTGAGGATGCGCACGGGCTTGGGAGCGTCGGCAGCCTGCGCGAGAAGAGGCAGCACCGCCGCCAGCGCCAACGGGAACGCAATGCGAAGGGCGGAAGAAATCATGATGCGGAAACCTTGAGCCATGGAAGTTGCGCCGCGGTGTAGCGGAAGGTCTGGAACACGCTGTTCTGCCGGCCGGGCACGTACTTGCGCGCGGCCTCGTCCGGGTATTCGGCGAACCAGGGAATCACGTACTCCCACACCACCTCGCCGGCCGGTGTGACCTCGAACAGGCGCCCCGTGGCCGACTCGGTGACGTGCGTGTTGCCGTTGGGCAGGCGCTGCGCGCTGCCCATGTAGGCGGTGTAGAACGCGTTGACCAGTTCGTCCGCGTACTGCCACACGACCTCGTTGGAGGCCGGGTCGATTTCGAGAACGCGCGAGAACGCCACATGCTTGCCGGTGCGGAAGTTGCCGTTGTCGAAAGCAAGAATGTGGCCGTTGGCCAGCGCGACGGGCGCGTGCTGGTGCGACAGCACCGACGGCGGAATGTGCAGCTTCACGCCTCCCGTGGCCTTGTCGACGCCGACGATGCCGGAGGTGGTGCGCAGGCTCATCAGCACCAGCCCCTCGCGCGTTACGTCGAGGCCGTTCACCAGCGGCCAGTGGGTCCGGCCGAAACCGGGGTGGATGGGGAAGTCTTCCGGCGCCAGGTGCTCCCAGGCCTTCCATTCCCACACCAGCTTGCCGTCGCGGTCGACCTCGCGGATCACGTCGCCGTACATCGCCTCGCCGGGGCCGTGGGCGGTGCCACCCGGCACGCGCTCGGCAAAGCCGGGCGGCACCGGCGCGCAGCCGGCGTACAGCAGGTGGCCGTTGTCGAGCCAGCGGGCGTCGTGGTGGTGCGTCGGGTCTTCGAAGCGCCAGACGATCTCGCCCCCGGGCGTGGCCTCGTAGAAATCGCCGCCGTGCCACAGCGACCAGGCGCCGTAGATCTCGGGCGAGTTCGCGTGGTTGCCGTTGTAGCCGAGGTTGCCGTTCTTCAGGATCACCGCCGCGCGGCCCGGGCGCACGGGCATCTTCCACTGGTGCGCGACGCGGCCCTCGATGTCGATCAGGTAGACGTTGCCGTCATCGGTCTGCGGCGCGATCAGGGTGTAGCCGCCGGCGCTGAGCGCCGGATCGTGGGCGATCAGGCCGGTGCCGCGGCGGCGCTGGGTGATCTGGTCGACGGTGGTGGTCACGGAAGCGAACCTCGGGAGTTTGAAGAGTGGTGCGAATCTAGGCCGCATCGCCCGTCAGGAAAATCTGTTTGTTTCGTACAGTGCGTATAGAAAATCCATACACTTCCCGCCACCATGCGCGCCATCTCCCAGACATTCCGCTGTTTCGACGAAGTGGCCCGCCGCGGCTCGGTGCGCAAGGCCGCCGAGGCGCTGCACCTCACGGCGGCCGCCGTGCACCAGCAGGTGCTCAACCTCGAGGAACAGGTGGGCACGCCGCTGTTCGACCGGCTGCCGCGCGGCATGCAGCTGACCACGGCCGGCGAGATCATGGTGGCCGCCGTGCGGCGCGGGCAGCGCGACTTCGACAACGCCATGGCGCAGGTGGAAGACCTGCGGTCGCTCAGGCGCGGGCACATCAACCTGGCGGTGTCGCATTCGTCGGCCGAACAGCTGGTGCCCGAGGTCATCGAGGCGGCCATGAAGAACTACCCGGGCGTGACCTACAGCGTGCGCTCGGGCAGCGGCGAGAACATCCTGAAGTGGGTGGCCAACGGCGAATCGGACATCGGCTTCTGCCTGCGCCGCAAGCCGCCGCCCGGCGTGGAAGAGATACGCGCGTTTCCGCAGCACCTGGGCCTGGTCACGCCGCCCGGCCATCCGCTGGCGGCGCTGGGCAAGCTGCCGCGGCTGCGCGACTGCCTGGACCACCCGCTGATCCTCATGACGCCAGACACCGAGCTGCGCGCCATGGTCGACCAGATCGACCACCGCGAGCACCGCAAGGTGCGCCCGCTGGTGGAGACCAGCTCGGTCGCGATGGTGCGGCGGCTGGTGGCCGGCGGCACGGGCATCGGCTTTCTCATTCCCGAGAACGTGGCCGAAGACGTGGAACGCGGCACGCTGGTGTGGACCGGCCTGGCCGACGCGGGGGCGCGCTCGTTCAGCTGCCTCTACCAGCGTGCGGGCCAGACCACGGCGGTGGCCATGGGCATGTTCCTGCAGTTCCTGGAGGCTGCGCTGCTGGCCATCGAAAAGCGCTTCGAGCAGCGCGCGCCGCTGCCTTCGCTGACCGGGTTCGCACAATAAACACGCTGGCACGATACGATCATCAGATGAATTACGCGGCAACCCGCCGCGACTGACCGGCCCCGAATGATCCAGCGCAAGACCCACCTCGACTCCCTCGCCATCGGCCTGCTCATTGCCTGCTGCGCCTTCTGGGGCCTGCAGCAGATCCTCATCAAGACCACCGTGGCCGAGGTGCCGCCGATGTGGCAGGCCTCGATCCGCATGATCGGCGCCACGGTGCTGCTGTGGCTGTGGTGTGTATCGCGAGGCGTGCCGCTGTTCGAGCGCGATGGCACGCTGTGGCCCGGCTTGCTGGCCGGCCTGCTGTTCTCTGGCGAGTTCGCCGGCATCTACCTGGGGCTGCAGCACACCAGCGCCTCGCGGCTCACGGTGTTTCTCTACACCGCGCCTTTCTGGGTGTCGCTGCTGCTGCCGCGCTGGGTGCCGGCCGAGCGGCTGCGGGGCTTCCAGTGGCTGGGGCTGTTCATTGCGTTCTCGGGCGTGGTGCTGGCTTTCAGCGAAGGCTTCGGCCACATGAGTTCGTCGCAGCTCATCGGCGACGGCATGGCGCTGGCGGCCGGCATGCTCTGGGGCCTGACCACGCTCACGCTGCGCACCACGCGCCTGGCCACGGCCAGCGCGGAGAAGACGCTGTTCTATCAAGTGGCGGTCACGGCGGCGGTGTGCCCGGTGCTGTCGCTGGCGCTCGGCGAGCACTGGGGCTTTTCGTATTCCGCGTGGGCCTGGACTTCCATCGGCCTGCAGACGGTGGTCGGCGCCTTCGCCAGCTATCTCGCGTGGATGTGGCTGCTGCGGCACTACCCAGCCACGCAAATGTCGTCCTTCACCTTTCTCACGCCGCTGTTCGCGCTGGTGTTCGGCGTGGTGCTGCTGAAGGAGCCGCTCACGGCGCAGCTGATCGTGGCGCTGGCCGGCGTGGCGCTGGGCATCGTGCTGGTGAACCGGCGGCCTGCGGTACAACGCTCGGCATGAGCAAGACCACAACGAACTTCCAGCCCGTTCTCGACGAAATCGTCGCCACGCTGCGCCCGCAGCTCGGCCAGGGTGGCACCGTCGCGAGCTACATCCCGGCGCTCGCCCGCGTGGACGCGCGGCAGTTCGGCATCGCGCTGCGCACCTGCCAGGGCGAAGAAGCCGGCGCGGGCGACTTCGAGACGCCCTTCTCCATCCAGAGCGTGTCGAAACTCTTCACGCTCACGCTCGCCATGCAGCGCATGGGCGACGCGCTGTGGGAGCGCATCGGGCGCGAGCCCTCGGGCAATCCGTTCAACTCGCTGGTGCAGCTCGAAAACGAACAGGGCAAGCCCCGCAACCCGTTCATCAATGCCGGCGCCATCGCAGTGGCCGACCGGCTGGTGAGCCAGGCGAAGGCCACCGGCGGCAGCGCGAAGGCAGACATCCTCGCGCTCATGGGCGGCCTGTGCGGCGAGTCCATCGGCTTCGACGACGAAGTGGCGCAGTCGGAGGCCGACACGGGTTTTCGCAACGTCGCGCTGGCCAACTTCATGAAGAGCTTCGGCAAGATCGACAACGACGTCGCGACCGTGCTCGACACCTACTTCCACCAGTGCTCGCTGCGCATGAGCTGCCGCCAGCTGGCGCGCGCCGCCGCCTTCCTGTGCCGCGACGGGGCGCACCCGATCGACGGCGAACCCGAGATCACGGGCGAGCGGCAGACGCGCCGCATCAACGCGCTGATGCTCACCTGCGGCACCTACGACGCGGCGGGCGACGTGGCCTTTTCCATCGGCCTGCCCTGCAAGAGCGGCGTGGGCGGCGGCATCGTGGCGGTGGTGCCCGACCGGCTCACGCTGTGCGTGTGGTCGCCCGCGCTCGATGCCACCGGCAATTCGCTGCTGGGCATGAAGGCACTGGAGCTCTTCGTCGCGCGCACGGGGCTGTCGGTCTTCTGATCGATCAGGCCGCCATGGCCATCGGCGCCGTGGCCAGGCTGCCCATGCCTTCCAGCGCGGCCTCCACTGCCTCGTCGAGCGCGGTGTGCGGCTCACGTCCCAGGAAGGCAACCAGCTTCGCGTTGTCCATGCCCACGGGCGTTTGCCACAGGTAGCGCATCTCGCGCATTTCGCGGAAGGTGGTGACGAAGGGCGAGGCCAGCGTCAGCAGCCACCACGGAAAGGCCGACACACTCACCTTGGCACCTGTGCGGCGAGCAACTACCTTGCGGATGGCATCGCTCATGCGCGTGCCGTCGGCGTCCCAATGGCCGGCCATGTGGAAGCGGGCGAAGGCTTCGAGCCGGTCACGCCGCGCCAGCAGCTCGACCATGGTGCGGGCCACGTCCGGCAGGTACGACCACTGGTGGCCAATGCCGGCGCGGCCAGGGTAGCTCACGCCCTTGACGGGCTGGCCCGCCTTCACCAACCCCTGCGAGAACCAGTTGTTGCCGGCCTTCGGTCCGAAGAAATCGCCGGCGCGCACGATCAGCACGCGGGCACCCTGGCGGCTGGCGTCTTCGAGGCGCCGTTCCATCTCGACGCGGATCGCGCCCTTGCGCGTGGCCGGATGCTGCGGCGAGTCTTCGGCCAGCAGCGGGAAGGCATCGGAGCCGAAGTTGTAGACCGTGCCGGGCAGCACGATGGTCGCGCCTTCGGCCTTCGCGGCGGCGATGGTGTTGTCGAGCATCGGCAGCACCAGCTCCGACCAGCGGCGGTAGCCCGGCGGGTTGACCGCATGCACGATGACCGAGCAGCCCTTCGCGGCCTGGCGCACGGCCTGCGCATCCATCGCGTCGCCGGCCAGCCAGGTGATGCCGTCCCTGCGTCCTTCGGTCGCGCCGCGCTTGAGCGCGCGCACCTCCCAGCCCGCATCGCGCAGCTGGCTGGCTACCTCGCCGCCGATGCCGCCCGTTGCGCCAAGAACCAGAACCGTGTCGTTGCGTGCCATGAAATGCTCCAGAACAGTTGTCGATGGAGGAATTCTGGGTTCGGCAGGGTTCAATTGGAATTGCCGAACATGAGCCATCGGCCATACATTTGTGTATGACTTCGAATATCGGCTGGGAGCTGTACCGCTCCTTCCTCGGCGTGCTGCGCGAGGGCTCTCTCTCGGGCGCGGCGCGCGCGCTCGGCATCACGCAGCCCACGGCCGGGCGCCACGTGGCAGCGCTCGAAGAGGCGCTGGGCGTGGTGCTCTTCACGCGCTCGCAGACAGGGCTGCTTCCCACCGAGGTGGCGCTGTCGCTGCGCGCGCACGCCGAGGCCATGGAAAGCACCGCCGCCTCGCTGGAGCGGGCCGCCAGCAGCCAGGGCGAAGGCGTGCGCGGCGTGGTGCGGGTGTCGGCCAGCGAGGTGGTCAGCGTCGAAGTGCTGCCGCCCATCGTGGCGCGGCTGCGCGAGGCGCACCCGGCGCTGAAGGTCGAGCTGGTGTCGACCAATCGCGTGCAGGACCTGCTTCAGCGCGAAGCCGACATCGCCGTGCGCATGGTGCGGCCCAGGCAAGAGCAGCTGCTGGCGCGCCGCATCGGCAACATCGAGTTGGGCTTCCATGCGCACCGCGACTACCTCGCCCGCCACGGCACGCCGCGCAAGCTCGAGGAGCTGGCCGCACATTCGGTGATCGGCTACGACCAGCCCTCGGCCTTCGTGCGCAACGCGGGCAAGTCGCTCAAGGTCTTCTCGCGCGATGGCTTTTCGCTGCGCACCGACAGCGACCTCGCGCAGCTGGCGCTGATCCGCGCGGGCGCGGGCGTCGGCATCTGCCAGGTGGCGCTGGCCAGGCGCAACGCCGCGCTGGTGCGGCTGATGCCGCGCACCTTCTCGCTGAAGCTCGACACCTGGGTCACGATGCACGAAGACCTGCGCAACAGCCCGCGCTGCCGCGCCGCCTTCGACGCACTGGTCGAAGGCCTCTCGCTCTACATCGGCGGCCCTGCGGCAGAGGCGAAAATACCCCGCGCCAGACCAACGACACCCGAATGACCGACCCGACAGACTCCGACACCCTCCCCCTGCAGGAAGACCGCCTCTGGCGCGACGACCGCTGGACCGCCCGCATCATCAAGAACGAGGAAGACGACGGCTGGGCCGTCGAGATGACCCGCCACGGCGACCCCGAGCCGGCACTGGTCGGCCCCTGGACCATGGGCCGCGACAAGAAGAACCCGAAGCCGCTCGACGGCCCCGCCTTCTCCACGCTGGTGAAGACCGCCGCCGAAGTCATCCGCCGCCACGAGCAGCAGCTGCACGCCACGCTCAACAAGAGCGTGACCGTCACCGCGCGCAACGACCAGCGCATTCGCGTGGCCCTGAGCATCGTGCCCGACGAGGACAACCCCTCGGCCACGCTCACCGCCTATGACGACGCCGACGACTCCGAGCTCGCCAGCGTCAACGTGTCGCCCGCCTTCAGGCTCACCGCCTCCAGCGCCACCGCCTGGATCGAATCCGGCTACGCGCGCCCCCGCTGAACACAGCACCCACCGCAATCAGCGAAATGACGTATGTGCAGCCCGCGCTGAGTTGAGAACAATCGGCTTCGACGACACGAACCCGTTGCACCGCAGACAGACAGGCCCGAACCGGCTGAACCCCGGTTCGGGCCTTTTTTGTTTGTTTTCTTTCTCAACCATCCTTCAGGAGCAGCGTCATGAGACATGGTGATATTTCGAGCAGCAACGATTGCGTTGGCGTCGCGGTCGTCAACTACAAGATGCCCCGCCTCCACACCAAGGCCGAGGTGCTGGACAACGCCCGAAAGATCGGCGAAATGCTGGTCGGCATGAAGAAGGGCCTGCCGGGCATGGACCTGGTGGTCTTTCCGGAGTATTCGACGCACGGGATCATGTACGACGCCAAGGAGATGTACGACACCGCGGCCACCGTGCCGGGCGAGGAGACCGCGATCTTTGCCGACGCCTGCCGCCGCGCCAACGTGTGGGGCGTGTTCTCGCTGACCGGCGAGCGCCATGAGGAGCACCCGAACAAGGCGCCCTACAACACGCTGATCCTGATGAACAACCAGGGCGAGATCGTCCAGAAGTACCGCAAGATCATGCCGTGGGTGCCCATCGAGGGCTGGTATCCGGGCGACTGCACCTACGTGAGCGATGGCCCCAAGGGCATGAAGATCAGCCTGATCATCTGCGACGACGGCAACTACCCCGAGATCTGGCGCGACTGCGCGATGCGCGGCGCCGAGCTCATCGTGCGCTGCCAGGGCTACATGTACCCGGCCAAGGAACAGCAGATCATGGTGTCGAAGGCCATGGCCTTCATGAACAACACCTACGTGGCGGTGGCCAATGCGGCGGGCTTCGACGGCGTGTACTCGTACTTCGGCCACTCGGCGCTGATCGGCTTCGACGGCCGCACGCTGGGCGAATGCGGCGAGGAAGAGATGGGCATCAACTACGCCGAGCTTTCGATGGGCCTGATCCGCGACGCGCGCAAGAACGGCCAGTCGCAGAACCACCTGTTCAAGCTGGTGCACCGCGGCTACACCGGCACCATCAACTCCGGCGACGGCGACAAGGGCGTGGCAGCCTGCCCGTACAACTTCTACACGAAGTGGATCAACGACCCAGAGGGCACGCGCGAAATGGTGGAGTCGTTCACGCGCAGCACGGTGGGCACGCCGGAGTGCCCCATCGAGGGCATTCCGAACGAGCCGGCCCAGCACCGATGAACGCGGCGGTTCCCGATCCGCTGGCTGCCTACCGCATCGAGACCGAGCCCTTCTACCGGCCCGTGGGCAACGAGGTGGCGCTGTACCGGCAGGCGTACCGCCACCGCATGCCGCTGATCCTCAAAGGCCCGACCGGCTGCGGCAAGACCCGCTTCGTGGAGCACATGGCGTGGTCGCTGGGCCGGCCGCTGGTCACGCTGGCCTGCAACGAGGACATGACGGCCTCCGACCTCGTCGGGCGCTACCTGCTCGACGCCAACGGCACGGCCTGGCACGACGGGCCGCTGACACTCGCCGTGCGGCACGGCGGCATCTGCTATCTCGACGAGGTGGTGGAGGCGCGGCAGGACACGACCGTGGTGATCCACCCGCTGACGGACGCGCGGCGCATCCTGCCGCTCGACAAGAAGGGCGAACTGGTGCGCGCGCACCCCGACTTTCAACTCGTGGTGTCATACAACCCCGGCTACCAGAGCAGCACGAAGGACATGAAGCCTTCGACGCGCCAGCGCTTCGCGGCGCTGGAATTCGACTACCCCGACAGCGCGCTCGAAGCGGAGATCGTGTCGCACGAAGCCGCCATCGAACTCGACCTCGCGACGAAGCTGGTGGCCATCGCGCGCTGCTCGCGCGAGCTGAAGCACCGGGGGCTCGACGAAGGCGTGTCGACGCGCATGCTGATCTATGCGGGCGTGCTGATCCGCGACGGCGTGACGCCGCGCGAGAGCTGCGAGATGACGATGACGCGCGCGCTGACCGACGACCCCGACATGGCGAGCGCGCTACAGGGCTTTGTCGAAGCGCAGTTCGGATGAACGCTGCGTTGTCGCTGCTGGCCCGTGGCCTTGCCGGCATCGATGTCGAAGTTCAGGCGCTGGCCGGACCACGCGCCGTGCTCGTCGGCAAGCGCCTGTTGCTGCCTGAAGGCACTGGCGAAGAACGCTTGCGCCGCGCCATGGTCGCGCATGCGGTCGCGCACCTGCGCCACTCCACGCCCGCCCGCCCGGCGCGCACCCTCAAGCCCATGGGCATCGCGGTGATCTCGGCCATCGAGGACGCGCGCGTCGAACGCCTGCTGTGCCGCGACTTCCCCGGCCTGCACGGCTGGTTCGCCGAATCGCTGGCGCCCGTGCCCGACCCGCTGGACCTGGGCTTCGCCGCGCTCGTCGCGCGCATGGACCGCATGCTGATGCTGCCCGCATGGCAGGACGACAACCACTGGGTCAACAAGGCTCGCCGCCTTTTCGACGAAACCGTCGCACGCACTGGCCTTGAAGACTGCGACGCCTTCCGCGCCGTCGCCTCCATCCTTGCCAACGACCTCGGCCAGATGCGCGTGCGCTTCGAGCCCCGGGACTACGCGGTGCCCGCGCCCTACCGCGACGACAACAGCTATCTCTGGGATTTCGGCGACGCCGATACACCGCCGGACGAGGCCATCGCGCTCCAGCAATCGGGTGCGCTTGGCGAAGGCAGCGGCCACCCGTCAGCCGGCGGCATGGATGAGATGGAGTTGGGCCGCTACACCTACCCCGAATGGGACCGCAAGCTGGAGCGCCTGCGCCCCGACTGGTGCACGGTGATCGAGAAGCTGCCCGCATGGCAAGGCCTCACCACACTGCGCGAGCAAGCCACGGCCGACAGCAAACGCATCCCTCCGCTCGCCCTGCCCCGCTCCCGCCATCTCGACCGCACGCACCGGCTGCGCCGCCAATGGGAAGGCGACGACATCGACCTGAACGCTGCCATTGAAGTACTGATCGACCGCCGCCTGCGCCTGCAGCCCGACCCCCGCCTGTTCATGCGCTCCGGCAAGGGCCCGCGCCCTTCGAGCCTGCTCGTGCTGCTCGACCTGTCGGCATCGGCGAACGATGCGGGCCCGCACACCGTCTCGCTGCTCGACATCGAAAAGCGGGCCGCGCTGCTGCTTGCCGCATCGAACACGCAAGGCATCGACCGCCTCGCGATCCACGGCTTTTCGTCGAACACGCGCGCCGAGGTCTATTACTACCGCCTGCTCGACTTCGGCCAGCCGCTCGATGCCGCATCGCGCGCCACCATCGGCGCGGTGCGCGGGCGCTACTCCACGCGCATAGGCGCCGCGCTTCGCCATGCCACCTCGCACCTGCGCGGCGAGCCCGCGGGCCAGCGCGCGATCCTGCTCGTGACCGACGGCGCGCCTTCCGACATCGACGTGCACGACCCCAGGTACTTGGTCGAAGACGCCCGCCAGGCCGTGGCCGAGGCGCGCGAAGCCGGCGTGCACACCGCCTGCATCGCGGTGGACGGTACGGCCGATGCCTATGTGCGCCGCATCTTCGGCTGGCGCAACCACGGCATTGCCGACGATGTGCGCGCGCTCCCCCAGCGCCTGGCGCGCATGAGCGCCCGGCTCGGGATGCTCAGGCCTGGCTGAACGCCGTCAGCACCTTCAGCACGCTCAGCGTCGCGCCGTCGAGCATCGCGTGCTGGCGATGCGCAATGCCCACGCGGCGCGTGAGCTTCGGGCTCACCGGCAGGATCTGCATGCGGTCGTTGCGCACCGTGTCGGTGGACTGCTGCAGCGGCAGCAGCGCGGCGCCATAGCCCGCCGCCACCAGGCTGCGCATGGCAGCGTCATAGTTGAGCTCGATGCGTGCGCGCGGCGCGAAGCCGGCATCTGCGAACCACTCCATCGTGAGCCGGTACATGTGCGTGGTCGCCTCGTTGAAGATCAGCGGCTGCGTCGCCAGCCAGGCCGGCGTGACGCGCCTGGGCGCCTTCCAGCGCTGCGGCACGAAGGCCATCATGGGCTGCTCGCACCACGGCGTGACGACGATGCCGCGCAGCGGCGGCTGCGGAATGGCGACCAGGCCAATGTCGAGCGTGCCTGCCGCCAGCCGTTCCATGGCCTCGTAGGAGCCGCGGATGCTCACTTCGACGTCGATGCCCGAATGCTCCTCCCCCAGCGCTTCGAGCACCTGCGGCAGCAGGTCGACCAGCACGCCGGTCGAAGTGCCCAGGCGCACGCGGCCCACGCGCCCTTCGGCCTGGCGCTTGACTGCTTCGACGGCGTCGTCGGTGTCGCGCAGCAGCTTGCGTCCGCGCTCGACCAGCGCCGCTCCGGCGGCCGTGGGCGTGATGCGCCGGTTGCCGCGCACCACCAGCGGCGCGTCGAGGCGCGATTCGAGTTCGCTGATGTGCAGGCTCACCGTGGGCTGCGCCAGGTGCAGCGCCCTGGCCGCCGCCGAGAAGGTGCCGAGATCGACGATGGCGATGAGGGTGCGCAGTTGATCGAGGTTGAGCTGTCGCATCGGGTCGCCTCAGTATCAGTAAAGATGATGGGAAGTGTCAGGAATCTCAACTTCCACAATAGCATGCACCGCCGGAAGATGAGCGCTCCCAACCAAGGAGCCCATCGTGACCGCGCCCAAGCCATCGTCTTTTCATCAACGCCTGATCCATGCCCTGCGCGGCTGGCGCCGCCGGGTGGTGAACAGCCGCCGCACGCACGCCGACTCGCGGCAACTGGCCGGCATGAGCGACCATGATCTGCGCGACCTGGGTATCGGGCGCAGCGAAGTGCCCGAGCTGCTGGACCGCCATCGGCACTGATCAGGTTCTGCGCCCGTTTTGAGGTTCAATTCGGGCGTGCCCAAGCCCGCTCTCCTTTCCATCGAACTCACCTCGCCGCAGTCGGTCAACGGCCGGCGCGCGGCCTTCCAATCGCTCTGGCTGCTGGTGCGCATGCAGCATGCGCACGATGCCGGCGCCGGCATCGTGCGGCTGGCCGACCTGCGCGGCGAAGTGTCCGATGCCAGCACCTTGCGCATGGTCGTGAGCCGCGCGTTCCGCGACTTCAAGGCCTGGAACATCGAGGTCGGCTGGGGCGAAGACACCCAGCGCGAGCCCCGCTTCCTGAATGCCGAGCGGCGCAGCCAGGGCCCGTTCTGGCTTCCCGCCGCCGAGGCGAAGCGCGTGCGCGTGCTGGTGCAAGGCCGCGCGGCCACGGCTGCCGAAGTGGCGTCGTTCCTCGGCCTGCGTTCGCGCAAAGCCCAAGCCGCCGGCTCGCCGCCGCCCGACGCGGTGCATCTGCAGGACGCAGCCTTCTGGAAGCAGCTTGTCGCCTCGCAGCAGGCGGCGCGGCAGGGCCGGCTGATGGCGCCGGTGGCGGGCGGGAACGGCAGTGGCAACGGGAGCGCGCTCGAATCGATCCGCCTCGCCGGCACGCTGGCAGCCACCGACTTCCAGCGCGCGCTGGTCACGCTCAACGAGGCCATGCTGTGGCGCCGGCTCGGCGACAACGAGCAGGCGCGTCGGCGGCTGCAGGCGTTGAAGAAGCAGCGGCTCGCGCACCACGTGGCGGGCAACGACTACCTCGGCGCGATGGAATGCATCGTCTCCGCATGGTGTGCCTACACCGCGCGCGACCTGCCGCTGGCGCAGTCGCTGTTGAGCGGCATGGCCGAAGATGCGGCGCGCGGGCTGGTGCTGCGGCACCACCCCGACGTGCGCTTCGAGTGGTGCAACCTGTGGGCGCTGGTATGCCGCTCGCGCGCGCTGGCGCTGTCGGCCGAAGACAAGCCTGCCTCGGCCGCGCTGGCCGAAGAATCGCTGCGCCGCTTCGGCGAGGCGCTGGCAGCCGCCTTCGAATCGCACTCCTTCGACGCGGCGCAGCACGTGGCCGCCAACATGGGCATGGCCGCATGGCTGTTCGATCGCGTGGGCTTGTCCGACCTGCCCGCGCTCGCACACGACGGCAAGGCCGACACCACGCGGCGCGCGGTGCAATGGATCGCCTTCAGCGAATGGCTCTGCGGCCACACCGACGGCCAGGGCCGCTCGGCGTGGAATGCGATCTACCTGATGCGCATCGCGCGCGGGCACTGCCGGCCAGAGAAGCAGCCCACGCTCGCGCAGTTCCGTGCGCAGAAGCCACTGGACCCGGCCGCCATCTCGAAGCTGGCCGGTCCGCTCGCCGATGCCTTCGATGCGACGAACTGGCCCGCGCGCTGGGTCGACGTGGCGCAGGCGCGGCTTGCCGACCACCAGGCGGGGCGCCGCCGCTACCCGGGGCTGCAGCATTGCAGCCTGCTGTTCGAGCACGCCTGGTATGCGGCGCACGCGGGCGACCTGAAGGCGGCGGAACAGTCGCTGGGCCTGCTGCGCGAAGCGCTGCCCCAGCTGGTGCCGAGCGACCGCGCCTACTTCACCGAGTCGTGGAACGACGCGCTGCCGGCCGAGCTGGTGCTGGAGGCGAAGCCGCCACGCCGGCCTGCGGCGCGGCGCGCGAAGTCAATGCCCTAGTTGCAGGCGGCGATGGCGTGGGCGAAAACAGCGCTTCCCGCACCCGCTCGCGCAGCACCGGCAGCACATCGCTCTCGAACCACGGGTGGTGCTTGAACCAGCCCGTGTTGCGCGGCGATGGATGCGGCAGCGGAACAAAGCGCGGCGCATAGTCGGCGAAGGCCTCCACGGTTTCGGTGACGCTGCCGCGCGCCGTCTTGCCGAGGAAGTGGCGCTGCGCGTACTGCCCGATGAGCAGCGTCAGTTCGATGCGCGACATCTGCGCGAGCAGCCGCTCGTGCCACAGCTCGGCGCATTCCTTGCGCGGCGGCAGGTCACCGCTGGCACCGCGCCCCGGGTAGCAATAGCCCATCGGCATGATCGCAATGCGCGTCGCGTCGTAGAACACGTCGCGGTCGATGCCGAGCCATCGGCGCAGCTGCTCGCCGCTCTTGTCGTCCCACGGCACGCCCGTGCGGTGCACGGTCATGCTGGGCGCCTGGCCGACGATCAGCAGCCGGGCGCTCGCGCTGGCCTGCACCACCGGCCGCGGGCCCAGCGGCAGATGCGCCTCGCATGCGCGGCAGGCGCGGATCTCGGCGAGCAGCGCATCCACGGTGCCTCAGCCGGCGAACGGGCGGAAGAAGGCGTTGAGCTCGGCGCCCGGTGCGGCATCTGCAAAGCCGTCGAAGCGCCCCTGGTCGGCCAGCGTGCGCGCAGCGCGGATGAAGCCGCCCCAGGCCGCGCGCGCCATGCCGCCGCCCACGCTCACGCGGCGCACGCCAAGCCCGGCGATGTCCTGCATCGTGAGCTCGCTGGCCGCGCCCACCAGCAGGTTGACCGGCTTGCCTCCTGCAGCAGCGACCACGGCGGCGATCTGCTCGCGGGTCTTGATGCCGGGCGCGTAGAGGCAATCGGCACCCGCGTTCGAATAGGCCTTGAGCCGCGCGATGGCGTCGGCCAGGTCGGGACGCCCGGCGAAGAAGTTCTCGGCGCGGCCGACCAGCAGCACGTCGGCGCCCGATGCATCGATGGCCTTGCGCGCGGCGCGCATGCGCTCGACCGCCACGTCGATGGAAAAGAGCGGGTCGGCGGCGTTGCCCGTCGAGTCTTCGATGGACAGACCCGCCACACCGGTCTCGATCGCGAGGCGCACGCTCTCGGCCACGCCCTGTGCATCGGCGGCAAAGCCGTTCTCGAAGTCGGCATTTACGGGCAGGTCGGTGGCTTCCACCAGCTCACGCAAGTGCGCCAGGATGAGTTCGCGCGACATCGCCCCGTCGGCCTGACCCTGCGACCACGCAAAGCCCGAGCTGGTGGTGGCCAGCGCCTTGAAGCCCAGGCCTTCGAGGAAGCGCGCGCTGCCCGTGTCCCAGGGGTTCGGAATGACGAAGCAGCCTTGTTCGTGAAGGGCGCGGAAGTCGGCGCGTTTCTCGGCGACGGTACGGGTCATTGCAGTGCCTCGGTTTGCTTTGCGGGAGTTGGAACGAAAGAAGGGCCGGTCAGGATAAGCCTGTCCGCGCGACAGCCTCGCCCGGCGGGTTTTGCAGCAGGTAGTCGATGAAGGCGCGCACCGCCGGCAGCATGCCGCGCCGGGAAGCGAACGCGGCCTGGATCTCGCTGGTCGCGCAGGCCCATTCGCCGCACACGCGCACCAGGCGGCCTTCGGCGAGCGCATCGCGGCACATGATTTCGGGCAGCAGCGCCAGGCCCATGCCCTGCTCGGCGAGGTGCCTGAGCGCGAACATGTCGTCGGTGACGAAGTGCGGCGTGAAGCCGAATTCCTGCACCTGCGCGCCGCGCTCCAGCGCCCAGCGGTAGCGGTCGTTCTCGGCGGGCAGCGACAGCACGGGCCATGCGGCCAGGTCGGCGAGCCCCTGCGGCGCGCCAAGCTGCGCCAGCAGCGCGGGGCTGGCCAGCAGCACGTCGACGGTGGAGCCCAGCGGCCGGGCGATGAGGCTGGAGTCCTCGAAGGGCGGGCGCCGCACGCGCAGCACCACGTCGATGTTCTCCTGCATCGGATCGACGCGCCGGTTGCTCACTTCCAGCTGCAGCCGCACGCCGGGGCAGGCACGCATGAAGGCCGGAATCAGCGGCGTGAGCCAGAACTGCGCGAGGGTGAACGGGCAGCTCACGCGCAGCAGGCCCTGCGGCTGCGAGGTGGCCTGGCGCAGCACGTCGAAGGCTTCGTCGCCCGCCGCCACCGTGGCCTGGCAGCGCTCGTAGAACTCCCGGCCCACGCCGGTGAGCAGCAGGCGGCGCGAACTGCGCTGCAGCAGTCGCACGCCCAGGCGCTCCTCGAGCTGCGAGATGCGGCGGCTCAGGCGCGACTTGGGAATGCCCAGGTGCCGGCTCGCTGCGCTGAAGCCCTGCTGCGTCACCACGTGGGCGAAGAGCGCCAGGTCGTTGAGGTCTTCCATGTCTCTCGTTCTGTTTTTCGTTCCACCGGCAGAACGATCCGTTCATGCCGGGCGAATTGTTCTGCGTTCGTTCCACCAGCATCATCGATCGCTCCCTCTCGGTCAACCACCCGTTCCAGCACACGCCATGAAACTCGCCAGCTTCCACCACCGCGACGCCCTTCGCTTCGGCGTGGTCCGAAATGAGGAAATCGCCGACCTGACGGACCAGCCCGGCGCGCCGCCCGGGCTGCGCGAGCTCCTTGCGCGCGGCGACGAAGGCATGGCGTGGCTGCACGCTGCGCTCGCGGAAGCACCCCGCGTGGCACTGGCCGGCGTGCGGCTGGCGGCGCCCATTCCCGCGCCGCAGAAGTTCCTGGGGCTCGGCGGCAACTACGCCTCGCATCTGGAGGAGGCCGCGAAGCTGGGGCTCGTTCGGCCACCGGGCCAGGTGTGGTTCAACAAGCAGGTGTCGTGCGTGGCGGGCCCCTTCGATGCGGTGCACAAGCCCCGCGTGTCCGACCAGTTCGACTACGAGGGCGAACTCGGCGTGGTCATCGGCAGGCGCTGCCGCCACGTGCGCGCGGAAGACGCGATGGCCATGGTCGCGGGCTACGTGGTGGTCAACGACATGAGCGTGCGCGACTGGCAGATGCGCGCGCCCACGCACACGCTGGGCAAGTCCTTCGACACGCACGGCCCCTTCGGGCCCTGGCTGGTGACGCGCGACGAGATTGCCGACCCGCACGCGCTGCGGCTGCGCACCTGGGTCAACGGCGAGCTGCGGCAGGACGGCAACACCGCGCAGATGATCCACCGCATCGAGGCCATGCTGGTCGAACTGAGCACCGCCTTCACGCTGGAGCCGGGCGACGTGCTGAGCACCGGCAGCCCCGCTGGAGTCGGCGGGCTGATGGACCCGCCGCGCTATCTGGTGCCGGGCGACGTGGTGCGCGTGGAGATCGAAGGCATCGGCCACATCGAGAACCGCGTGATTGCCGAACCCGCCGGCTGAGCGTTGCGCCCCCAAAGAAAGAAGGAGACACCCATGAACGACACTGCGACCCCGGTACGCCCGCTACCCGACTTCACGCGCACCTCGCTCAGCCCCGTCAAGCTGGCGCACGTAGTGCTGCGCGTGAGCGACCTGGCGCGTTCGCGTGCTTGGTACCTCGACGTGCTGCAGGCCCATGCCGCGTTCGAGAACGAGATGCTGTGCTTCCTGACCTACGACGACGAGCACCACCGCATCGGCCTGATCGCAGGACCGGAGCTGAAACACGAAGCCGACGCAAGCACGGGCCTGGAGCACATCGCCTTCACCTACGGCTCGCTCGGCGAATTGCTGGCCAACCATCGCCGCCTGGCCGCGCGCGGCATCCGGCCCTACTGGTGCATCAACCACGGGCCGACCATCTCGATGTACTACCGCGACCCCGACGGCCACCGGCTCGAGTTGCAGCACGACGTGTTCGAAACAGCCGAGGAAGTCAGCGCCTTCTTCGCCAGTGGCGCTTATGCCGAGAACTTCATGGGCGTGGTGTTCGACCCCGAAGCGCTGGCTGCGCGCTTCGAGGCCGGCGAGCCACTGGCTTCGCTCACCGAACGGCCCCGGCTGCCGGAGAGCAAGGGGCCGTGGGACATGTTCGTGCCCTGAGCTTCGGCGCGGTCAGCACTCGACCACGTTCACCGCGAGGCCGCCGAGCGAGGTTTCCTTGTACGTCGACTTCATGTCCTCGCCGGTCTGCTTCATGGTGCGGATCACCGCGTCGAGCGACACGTAGTGGCTGCCGTTGCCGCGCAGAGCCATGCGCGCCGCGTTGATGGCCTTCACGGCGCCCATCGCGTTGCGCTCCACGCAGGGGATCTGCACCATGCCGCCGACCGGGTCGCAGGTAAGGCCGAGGTTGTGCTCCATGCCGATCTCGGCGGCGTTCTCGACCTGCGCCGGCGTGGCGCCGAGCACCGCGGCCAGCGCGCCGGCCGCCATCGAGCAGGCCACGCCCACCTCGCCCTGGCAGCCGACTTCGGCGCCCGAGATGGAAGCGTTGGTCTTGTAGAGCATGCCGATGGCCGCCGCAGTGAGCAGGAAGTCGACGATGCCTTCGTCGCTCGCCTGCGGCACGAAGCGCTGGTAGTAGTGCATCACCGCGGGCACCACGCCTGCAGCGCCGTTGGTGGGTGCGGTGACCACGCGGCCGCCGGCTGCGTTCTCCTCGTTCACCGCCATCGCGAAGGCATTGACCCAGTCCATCACCGCGAGCGGGTCGGCCGCACCGGCTTGCGCCAGCAACTCGCGGTTCAGCTCAGGGGCGCGGCGGCGCATGCGCAGCGGGCCGGGCAACGCAAGCGCGGCCAACGGGTTGTCAATGCCGAAGCCGCGCTGCACGCACTGCTGCATCACGCCCCAGATGCGCAGCAGGCCGCTGCGCACTTCAGCCTCGGGCCGCCACACGCATTCGTTGCGCATGACCAGCGCGGCCACCGACAGGCCGTTGTCATGGCATTGCGCCATGAGTTCGTCGCCGGTGGTGAAGGGATGTGGCACGGCGGAAGCAGCCGCCACGGTTGCGGCCACGGCCTGCCCGCCTTCGACGACGAAGCCGCCGCCGACCGAGAAGTACGTGCCCTCGGCCAGCGTGCCGCCATCGGCCGCGAAGGCCGTGAAGCGCATGGCGTTGGGGTGTTCGGGCAGCGACTCTTCACCGCGAAAGGCGATGTCGCGCACGCGCTCGAAGGCAATGGGCGTGGTGCCCAGCAGGCTCAGCTGGCCGGTGCGGCGAAGCGCTTCCAGCCGCGGCTGCACGGTCTCGGGCTGCACCGTGTCGGGCGCGTCGCCGAAGAGCCCGAGGATCACGCCCTGGTCAGTCGCGTGGCCGTGCCCGGTGGCGCCGAGCGAACCGAACAGGTCAACATGCAGCCGCGCCACCTGCGCGAGCACGCCGCGCCGCTCGAGCGATTGCGCGAACAGCAGCGCCGCGCGCATCGGCCCGACGGTGTGCGAACTGGACGGGCCGATGCCGATCTTGAAGATGTCGAAGGCGGAGAGCATCAGCGCATCATGCGACGGGAAGCTGCTGTTTGACCAGCGCCACCCAGTAGGCGGCGCCCAGCGGCAGGATGGCGTCGTTGAAGTCGTAGTACGGGTTGTGCACGTTCGGATCGTTCGGGCCCTCGCCCGCGCCAATGCCGATGTAGGCACCCGGGCGCTTCTGCAGCATGAAGGCGAAGTCTTCCGAGCCCATGGCCGGCGGGATGTCGGTGTGCACCTGCTCGCGCTCGACCAGGCTGGCGGCGGCGGCGATGGCGGCGTCGGTCTCGGCGGGCGTGTTGACCACGCCGGGGTAGCCGCGGCGGTAGTCGAGCGCCACCCGGGCGCCGTGCGTGACTGCAACGCCGTCGCAGATCTGCTGCATCGCGGCCTGGGTCTGGTCTTGAATGACGGGGTCGAGCGTGCGCACGGTGCCGCGCAGCACCACGGTCTCGGGAATCACGTTCCAGGTATCGCCGCCGTGGATCTGCGTGACGCTCACCACCGCCGAATCGGTCGCGCCGGTGCGGCGGCTCACGATGGTTTGCAGCGCGTTCACCAGCTGGGCCGAGACGACCACCGAATCGATGCCGGTCTCGGGCATGGCGCCGTGGCTGCCCTTGCCGGTGATGACGATCTCGAAGGTGTCGAGAAAGGCCGTCATCGTGCCCTTGCGGATCGCGAACTGGCCGCGCGGCAGGGCCGGGAAGTTGTGCATGCCGTACACGGCATCGGCCGGGAACTGCTCGAACAGGCCCTCTTCCACCATCACGCGCCCGCCGCCCTCGTTCTCTTCGGCGGGCTGGAACACGAAGTGCACCGTGCCCTTGAAGGGCTTGTGGCGCGACAGGTGCTCGGCCGCGCCGAGCAGCATGGCGGTGTGGCCGTCGTGGCCGCAGGCGTGCATCTTGCCGGCGCACTTGGAGGCATGCGCCTGCGTGCCCAGCTCCTGCATGTTGAGCGCATCGAGGTCGGCGCGCAGCGCGATGCCCGGGCCCTCGCCATTCTTCAGCGTACCGACCACGCCAGTGCCGGCCAGGCCGCGATGCACCGTCAGGCCCATCAGCATCAGCGCATTGGCGACAACGTTGGCGGTGCGGTGTTCCTCGAAGGCGGTCTCGGGGTTGGCGTGGATGTCGCGGCGCCAGCTCAGCATGCGGGCGCGGGTGTCTTCGTCGATGTCGGGGTCGCGGTACATGGCAGTTCTCTCGTGGGTTGTCAGTGGAAGAATTCGGCGATCAGCGTGGCGCCGAGAAAGGTACCGGCCGTGGCGGTGAGCGACACCACCACGATGCGCCAGCCCAGCTGGCGGAACACGGGCAGATCTTTCGCGACGGAGAAGCCGGCCAGCGCGAGCACCGGCGTCGTGAAGGCAAGGAAGTTGAGCTTGGCGGTGAGCGCGATCAGCGCGTCGGAGAACGGGAACAGGCCCGGAATGCCGACCACGGTAGCCACCACCGACAGCACCAGCACCATCGGCAGGCGCGGCACGAGGCGCTTGATGCCCTCGACCACCAGCGCGATCGCCACCACCACAGCCATGCCTTCGAGCGAGACCAGCATCGGCACCTTGTAGGTCAGCGAATTGCCGATGAGCACGCCGCCACCCACCACCGCCCAGGCGATGAGCGTGTCGCGCAATGGCAAGGCACCGCCATGCGCCACGCTGACCTGCGACACGGCGCCCGTGCCTGCCGAGTCCTGCGCGCCGCGCTTCGAGAAGCGACCCAGCACCGGCTCCAGCTTGCCGTAGAGCCATGAGCACAACGGCAGCGACAGGAACAGCGTGAAGTAGAAGCCGGCCACGGTGGTCAGCAGGTTCGACGCGGCAGCGATGGCGGTGAGCTGCGGCAGCATCTCGGCCGGCTGCTGCGCGGCGATGGCGCCCAGCGCCGCGGCCATCAGGCTGCCCGAGCCCACGCCGGCGCCCATGGCCAGCGAGCGCGGATCGAAGATGTGCAGGCTGGCGATGAAGCCCGCCAGCACCGCGATGAAAAGCGCGCCCAGCACCGTGCCGGTGATGTACTCGGCCAGCACGCCGCGGCCTTCGGGCGAGGCCATGCCGTATTTCTCTCCGATGATCACGAGGTTGCCCTCGCGGCCCACCGAGAAGGTGGCGCCCACCGCCTCGCGCTTGATGCCCAGCAGCAGCGCCAGCGGCAGGCCCAGCGCCAGAGTACCCAGCGCATGGCCGAACTCCTGGAACAGCAGCGCCCAGCCGGCCTGCTTGACCTGCGGCAACGCGGCACCGACCGTGAGGCCCAGCTTCACCACGAACAGCAGCAGGCCCGCATTCAGCAAGCCGCCGGCAAACGACTGCTCGGCAGTCGCCACGCGCGCCACGCCCGGCACACGGCTGTGCGCGATGCCCCATGCGGCTGCGATCAGCAGCGCCCACAGCATCGGCAGCAGCGCCACCTTGCCCGGGCCGACGCTGAACTGCACCGGGCCGATGAGCTCGGCCACGGCCACGATGGCCAGGGTTACGAGCGCGAGCTTGAGTTTTCCGGAGGCGCTGGAGGGCGCGGCAGCGGCAAGGACGGAGGCGGCAGAGGTCATGGGTGGGGCGTCTTTTCGTGGCGCAGTACCTGCGGGGTGCCGGCGAGTTTCGGCTTGCAGGTCTATTGCATCAATGACCGTAAATCGGGATATTCGATGCATTGAATGCAACACTCACCACGAACTTCAGGAGACCGGGCCATGGACGACAAGCTCGACACGCGCCGCGTGCGCTACTTCATGCAGGTGCTCGACAGCGGTTCGGTGCGCGGCGCCGCCGACGTGCTCGACATGGACCCTTCGGCCGTGAGCCGCGCCATCGGCATCCTCGAGCAGGAGTGCGGCGTGCCGCTGCTGGAGCGCCACGGCCGTGGCGTGGTGCCCACCGACGCGGGCGAGATGCTGGCTGGCTACGTGCGGCGCCAGAACAGTCAGAAGCAGCACCTGATGGCGCAAATGGACAGCATCCGCAAGATCGAGCGCGGCCACATCGACGTCGTGGCCGGTGAGGGGTACGTCGACTGGCTCATGCGCCACAGCCTGCGAGACTTCATGACCACGCACCCGAAGATCACCATCGACCTCGACGTGGCGAGCACCGACGAGATCGTGCAGCGCGTGGTCGAGGAACGCGCCCACATCGGCATGCTGTTCCAGCCGCCGAAGGACGACAGGCTCACCTCCCACCAGTCGCACTCGCAGCCGATCCAGGCGCTGGTGCTGGCCACGCACCCGCTCGCGCAGCTGGGCCGTCCGCTGAAGCTGGCCGACCTGCTGCCCTACCCGGGCGCCACGCTGCACCGCAACTTCGGCGTGCGGCAGCACATCGAGGCAGCGGAAGTCAGCGAGGGCGTGCGGCTGCCGTCGCTGCTGACCACCACCTCGTTCAGCGCGCTCGGCCACTTCGTGTCGGCCGGGCTGGGCTATGCGCTGGGCACGCGCATCTCGCTCACGCCGAACGCCACCAACCCCGAACTGGTCGAGCTGCCGATGAAGAACCCGCTGCTGTCGCAGGGCCGCTCGCACATCGTGTCGCGGCACGGGCGCATGCTGTCGCCGGCCGCGGCGGAATTGCTGCGGTGCGTGGTGGCCGACATGCGGCGATATGCCGATCTGGCCGCCGGCAAGGACAAGCCGGAGAAAGCGGAGAAGCGCGCGGCCTCGCGTGCACGAAGCACCGCGGCATGAGGCACGACATTGCGCGCCTCGCCCTTTCGGTGTTCTGATCGGGCCCCATGTCGTACGCCATTCCGCTTTTCATTCACCTGCTCTGCGCCGCCTTCTGGGTCGGCGGCATGGCGACCATGCACTTCGCGGTGCGCCCTTCCGCCGTCGCCACGCTGGAGCCGCCGCTGCGCCTGCGCATGATGGCCGCGACGCTGCGGCGCTTCTTCGTGGGGGTGGACGCGTCGGTCACGCTGCTGTTCGTGACCGGCGTGGCGATGATCCTCTCGACGGGCGGCTTCCGCGGCCTGCACTGGCGCATCGAGGCGATGATGAGCATCGCGATCGTGATGGCCGCCATCTACGTCTACATCCGCGCCTCGGTGTTCAAGGCAATGCGGCGCGCGGTGGAAGAAAGCGCCTGGCCAGTGGCGGCCGCGCGGCTCAACACCGTGCGCAAGCTGGTGATGGTGAACCTGGTGTTGGGCGTGATCGTGTTCGGCGTGGCGACCATCGGGCGGGCTGGCTGAGGCTGCGGCGCTCAGACCAGGTTGAGCTCGACGTCGATGTTGCCGCGCGTGAGCTTGGAGTACGGGCAGGTCTGGTGCGCGGCGTCGACCACAGCGCGGGCGGTTTCGCGCTCGAGGCCCGGCAGGCTCACGTTCAGGCGCGCGCGCAGGAAGTACTGGCCGTCTTCGTTGGCCAGGTCGACCTCGGCATCGACGGCCAGGTCGGCGGGCAGCTTGATCTTCATCGCGCCGGCCGCCTTGCCCATCGCACCGATGAAGCAGGCCGACCAGCCCGCGGCGAACAGTTGCTCGGGGTTGGTGCCCGCGCCAGAGGTGCCGGGCGACGAAAGCCGGATGTCGAGGCGCCCGTCGTCGCTGCGCGATGCGCCGTCGCGCCCGCCGGTGGTGTGGGTCTTGCCGGTGTAGAGGATCTTTGCGGTGGTGGAGCTCATGGGGATTCCTTTCAGGCTCGCCGGAATGGCGATGCATGGATTGAATCGGCGGGCTGTATCCGCGATGTGTCGAGCGGGGCGCACTTTTGCATGCCCATGTGTGCCGCGGGCGGCCAGACACACTGGCGTACAAAGCGGCCACTCGGTCGAGCCGCAGGTCAGCGAGGAGCGCCCTTGAGCTCGACGGTGTTGCCGTCGGGGTCGGCGATGTAGATCGAGGGGCCATTGCCCTCGGCGCCGAAGTTGTTCTGCACCTCGCCATTCACCGCTACGCCGTGGGCAACCATCAGCGCGCGAATGGCGGCTTCGTCGAAAGGCTCGATGCGCAGGCAGATGTGATCGACGTTGCGGCCTTCCACGCCGGCAAGCGCCCCGCCCTGCCTGCCCAGCGGGCCATCGGGCGTGACGAGATCGATCAGGCTCGCGCCGGCGCGCAGGTGCACGAGCCCCAGGTCGTCGCGGCGCTTCTCGATGGCGCAGCCCAGCACGTCGCGGTAGAACGTGATGGCGCGTTCGATGTCCTTCACGCGCAGCACGATGTGGTCGATGCGCAGCACCGAGAACGGTGGCGTGCGCATCGGGCTCGTCATGGCTGCCTGGTGGTCAGACCACGCCGGCCGATCGCAGGGCGTCGAAGCGGGCGGCGTCGATGCCCATTTCCGCCAGCACTTCCTGCGTGTGCTGGCCCAGCGCCGGTGGTGCGTGGCGCAGCACGGGCGGCGTGGCCGTCAGCCGCAGCGGGCTCGCCACGCCCGTGATGCCGGCGATGCCGTCGCCCGCATCGCGCGGCAGCGTGACCGCAAGGCCGCGCGCCTTGACTTGCGCGTCATCGAAGGCCTGGGCAATGTCGTTGATCGGGCCGCAGGGCACGGCCTTGTCTTCGAGCAGCGTGACCCACGCGGCCGTGGTGCGGGTGCGCGTGAGTTCTTCCATCATCGGGATCAGCACCAGACGGTGCTTCACGCGCAGTGTGTTGGTGGCAAAGCGCGCGTCGGTCGCCCATTCCGGATGGCCCGCTGCTTCGCAGAAGCGCGCGAACTGCCCGTTGTTGCCGATGGCCAGCAGCATCGAGCCGTCCTGCGTCGGAAAGTCCTGATACGGCGCGAGGCTCGGGTGCGTGTTGCCCTGGCGTTCGGGCGCCTTGCCGGTGTTGAGGAACGCGCTCGCCTGGTTGGCGAGGATGGCCATGCCCACGTCGAGCAGCGCCATGTCGATGTGCTGGCCTTCGCCGGTGCGGTCGCGCACCTGCAGCGCCGCGAGGATGGCGGTACTCGCGTAGACGCCGGTGAACAGGTCCGTGAGCGCCACGCCCACGCGCAACGGGCCGCCACCGGGTACGTCATCGGGGCGGCCGGTGATGCTCATCATGCCGGTCATGGCCTGGATCATCAGGTCGTAGCCCGCGCGCTCGGCATAAGGGCCGTCGTGGCCGAAGCCGGTCACGCTGCAGTAGATGAGGCGCGGGTTGGCCGCGCGCAGGCTCTCGTGGTCGAGGCCGTATTGCTTGAGGCCACCGGTCTTGAAGTTCTCCACCACGATGTCGGCCTGCGCCGCCATCTGCCTGAGCAGCGCCTGCCCGTCGGGCGTGGCCATGTCGACCGTGACCGAACGCTTGTTGCGGTTGCAGGACGTGAAGTAGCTCGCCTGGTCGGTGTCGTTGCCGTCCGCGTCCTTGATGAAGGGCGGACCCCAGGTGCGCGTGTCGTCGCCGACGCCGGGGCGCTCGATCTTGACGACGTCGGCGCCCAGGTCCGCCAGGATCTGCGTGCACCACGGGCCCGCGAGCACGCGGGACAGATCGAGGACCCTGATGCCGTCGAGTGCTGCGGGCTTGGTCATGCGGCTCAGTTGGCGAAAGCTGCGATGCCAGTGATGGCGCGGCCCAGGATGAGCGCGTGGATGTCGTGCGTGCCTTCGTAGGTATTGACCACTTCCAGGTTCACCAGGTGGCGGGCCACGCCGAACTCGTCGCTGATGCCGTTGCCGCCCATCATGTCGCGCGCCATGCGGGCGATGTCGAGCGACTTGCCGCAGTTGTTGCGCTTCATGATCGAGGTGATTTCCACCGCGGCGATGCCTTCGTCCTTCATGCGGCCCAGGCGCAGGCTGCCTTGCAGGCCCAGCGTGATTTCGGTCTGCATGTCGGCCAGCTTCTTCTGGATGAGCTGGTTGGCGGCGAGCGGGCGGCCGAACTGCTTGCGGTCCAGCGTGTACTGGCGGGCGCGATGCCAGCAGTCTTCGGCGGCGCCGATCGCGCCCCACGAGATGCCGTAGCGGGCGCTGTTCAGGCAGGTGAACGGGCCCTTGAGGCCCTGCACTTCGGGGAAGGCGTTTTCTTCGGGGCAGAACACGCCGTCCATCACGATCTCGCCGGTGATGCTGGCGCGCAGGCCGACCTTGCCGTGGATCGCCGGAGCCGACAGGCCCTTCATGCCCTTTTCGAGCACGAAGCCGCGGATGGGGCCGACCGTGCCGCTTTCGCTGACTTCCTTGGCCCACACCACGAACACGTCGGCGATGGGCGAGTTGCTGATCCACATCTTCGAGCCGCTGAGCGAGTAGCCGCCCGGCACCTTCTTGGCACGCGTGGCCATGCTGCCGGGGTCGGAGCCATGGTCGGGCTCGGTCAGGCCGAAGCAGCCGATCCATTCGCCGGTGGCGAGCTTGGGCAGGAACTTCTGCTTTTGCGCTTCGGTGCCGAATTCGAAGATCGGCACCATCACCAGCGAACTCTGCACGCTGGCCATCGAGCGGTAGCCCGAGTCGACGCGCTCGACTTCACGGGCGATCAGGCCGTAAGCCACGTAGTTGAGGCCGGGGCCACCGTACTGCTCGGGGATCGTCGGGCCCAGCAGGCCGAGCGCGCCCATTTCGCGAAAGATGGCGGGGTCGGTTTCGCCGGTGCGGAAGCCTTCGATGACGCGGGGCGCAAGGCGCTCCTGGCAGTAGGCATTGGCCGCGTCGCGGATCATGCGTTCTTCGTCGGTCAGTTGCTGGTCGAGAAGAAGGGGGTCGTCCCAGTGGAATTGCGCTTTGGCGGCCATGTGGCTGTCTCCGGAAATTAGGGGAAAGGTGAAAAGAGGGGGAATGGGGCCGATGCTAGCCATGCGGGTGGCATGACGCAAACGATGATTCCGCACCCAGATATGCGTTCGTAGAATGTCTTGCAAGATGTTCGATCGGCCTCTTCATTGGTGAGGCCAGGGTTTCATACATACACCCGAGGCATACATGCGCCGCAAGATCCCACCCCTGCAAACCCTCGTGTGCTTCGACGCCGCCGCGCGCCACGAGAGCTACACCCGCGCTGCGCAGGAACTGGCGCTCACCCAAAGCGCCGTGTCGCGCCAGATCGGCACGCTCGAAGCCTTCCTCGGCGTGGCGCTGTTCCGCCGCACGCGGCACGGGGTAGCGCTCACGGCCAGCGGCGCGGCCTACGCACGGCAGATCACCAAGCGGCTCGAAGCGATGGAGCGCGACACGCTCGACGCAATGGCCCACCAGGGCGAAGGCGGCTCGCTCTCGCTGGCGGCCGTGCCCACCTTCGCCACCCGCTGGCTGATGCCGCGCCTGAAGGGCTTCGCGGCGCTGCAGCCCGACGTGGTTGTGCACATCGAGACGCGCACCCGCCCCTTTCTGTTTGCCGACGCCGAGTTCGACGCCGCGCTGTACGCCGGCACGCCCGCGCAGGTAGAGAACTGGGCCGGTACGCGCGCGCTGCTGCTGATGCACGAAGACGTGGTGCCGGTGTGCAGCCCGTCGCTGCTCCCACGCGGCAAGGCCGTGACGCCGGCCGCCATCGCGAAGATGCCGCTGCTGCAGCAAAGCACGCGGCCCGACGGCTGGCGCCAGTGGTTCGACGCGCAGCAGATCGACGCGCCCAACGCGCGCGGTGGTCCGCGCTACGAGCTGTTCTCGATATTGGCCGCGGCCGCGTCGCACGGGCTCGGCGTGGCGCTGATGCCGACGATGCTGGTGGCCGACGAACTGGCGCGCGGCGAGCTGGTGGTGGCGTGCGCACGGCCCTTGTCGGGCGAGCGCAACTACTACCTCGTGACGCCGGAGCGGGCCGATCAGCGGCCGCTGCTGAAGTTCTTCAGCGACTGGCTGCTGGAGCAGGCCCGGCAGGAGCCCGAACGCGGGGCAGCTTGAAAGGGCCGGTGACTTTCTCGCCATGTGGGGCGCCAAAGCCCATGCCCGAAACCCGCGTCCGGAAACGGCGAGCCTTGCGGGCCCGCGGGCGGGACACTGGGCGCATGACAAGAAAGCCTTCCCGCATCGATTCGCTCGACTGGCCCCGCATCGAAGCGGACCTCGCCGCCCGCGGCTGCGCCGTCACCGGCCAGCTGTTCACTCCCGAGGAATGCGCCGCGCTCACAGCCATGTACGACGAAGGCCACCGCTTTCGCAGCCGCGTGGTGATGCAGCGCCACGGCTTCGGACAAGGCGAGTACCAATACTTTGCAAACCCGCTGCCGCCCAGGCTCGCGGCATACCGCAGCGCGCTGTACGAACGCCTCGCGCCGCTGGCCAACGCGTGGGCCGCGGCGATGGGCCAGCCGGCCGACTACCCGCCGGACCACGCCGCGTATCTCGCGCGCTGCCACGCGGCGGGCCAGTTGCGCCCCACCCCGCTGCTGCTGCGCTACGACGAGGGCGACTACAACTGCCTGCACCAGGATCTGTACGGCGACCTGCAGTTTCCGCTGCAGCTCACGGTGCTGCTGAGCAAGCCGGGCGAAGACTTCACCGGCGGCGAGTTCGTGCTGACCGAGCAGCGCCCGCGCATGCAATCGCGCGCCGAGGTGGCGCCGCTCGCGCAGGGCGAGGCGGTGATCTTCGCGGTCAACCAGCGGCCGGTGGCCGGCACGCGCGGCAGCTACCGCGTGACGATGCGCCACGGCGTGAGCCGCGTGCGTTCGGGCCGGCGGCATACGCTGGGCATCATCTTTCACGACGCGCGCTGAAGGGCTGCTCCCACGCGCTTCCACGACTCCGGTCTAGACAGGCCTGAGCCACCGCGGCGCTGTTCAGTACCGCACAGACAGCCGAAGTCGAGCGAAAATCGCGCCCGCCTCCGGCGCCACCAGGATCCCCGACACCAACGATCGAGGCCGTGGCTCACCGAAGGTCGGCCCGCGGCTTCGCTGCAGCGGGTGCGTTCGAGTGGTCGTCAGGGAGCTGTATGAACAACAAGAACTCTTCCGGGAATCCGGAAGTGGCTGGAAAGCCGTCGGTCGAAAAATCTGTCACACAACCGGCACCGGCCGGGCGCTCGCGCCGCTTCCGGGTAGACGTAGGCACCATCGTCAGCGTCGTGGCGCTGGCCCAGTCGCTGCTGCTGGTGTCGCTCGGCTACTGGGGCTCGCAGCGGCTGGTGTCGCGCATCGGCGTGTCCGCGCACAAGGCCAACCATGACCGCACCGAAGACAAGGTGCTGGCCTTTCTGCAGAAAGCCGAGTCGGTCATCAATGCGGTGGGCACCGCCCCCAGCCTGCAGCCCGCGGGCGAGCACTCCGAAAGAACGGCGGAGCTGCTCTGGACGCTGCTGCAGCAGTCGCCCGAGCTCGACAGCATCTACGTCAGCAACGAGAAGGGCCAGATGCTGATGGCGCTGCGCTACCCGGTGCCGGCCATGCGCTACATCGAGCGCGGCGCAGGCTCCACCACCGAGACCTGGCAGTACAAGCTGCCGCTGGATGCCGAGGCCGACGTGCAGCAGCGCTATGCCACGCAGCGCCTCGAGTCGTTCCGCAGCAACTACAACCCGACGCAGCGCAGCTGGTACGTGCAGGCATGCAAGGCACAGGGGCCCATCTGGACGCAGCCGTACGTGTTCGCAGCCGCGCAAGAGCTTGGCGTGACCTACGCACTGCCCAGCAAGCGCCGCTACGCCGACAGCAGTGCGCAGGCGCTGGTGGTGGCAGGCGACGTGTCGCTCGGACGGCTGTCGGAATTCGTGCGCCAGTTCAGCAGCGACGGCTACGGCGACAGCGCGCTGCTGAGCGCCGACTTCAGCGTGCTCGCGCGCAGCGACATGCCGGGCGTGCTGCACGAGCTGCAGCCGCCCAGCGGCGTGCTCGGTGCATTGCATGCGCACATGGTGGCCGACGGCACGGCGGGCGGCGGCACCGACACGGAGTTTTCCTTCACGCACGAAGGCCGCCGCTATCTGGTGCAGGCCTCGCGCATTCCCAGCACCGGCTGGCAACTGGTGAGCTGGGTGCCCGAAGACATGCTGCTGGGCGACCTGCACCGCGCGGTGCTGTGGGGCCTGGCGCTGGCACTGGTCTTCCTGGCGATGGCGTTGTTCATGTCGCTGAAGCTGTCGAAGCTGGTGACAGCGCCGGTCGAGAACCTCTCGCACATCGCGCGCCGCATCGGCCTGCTGGAGCTGGACAACCTGCCGCGCGAACCGAGCCGGGTGCTCGAGATCCAGCACCTGGACCAGGCCCTGGACGACTCGGCCCGCAGCCTGAAGGCCTTCAGCAAGTTCGTGCCGGTGGACGTGATCAACCAGCTGATCGACGCGGGCCACACGCTCGCACCCAGCGGCTCACCGCGGCGCGTGACGGTGATGTTCACCGACGTGGAGGGCTTCACCTCGATCTCGGAGTCGCTCGACACCGACGTGCTGGTGGTCATGCTGACCGAGTACTTCAACCTGGCGACGGGCGTGTTCGCGCGGCACGGCGGCGTGGTCGACAAGTTCATCGGCGACGGCATCATGGTGCTGTGGGGCGCGCCCTCCGACCTGAAGGACGCGGAATACAAGGCCTGCCTGGCCGCGCTGGAGCTGCACGTGGAGATGGACGATCTCAACCGCAAGTGGGCGGCACAGGGCCTGCCCGAGTTCCGCACGCGCGTGGGCATCCACACAGGCACGGTGATCGCGGGGGTGCTGGGCTCGAACGACCGGCTGTCGTACACGGCGTTCGGCGACGTGATCAACGTGGCGAGCCGCATCGAGGGCTTCAACAAGCAGCTCGGCACGCAGACGCTGATGTCGGAAACCACCTTCGCCGGGCTCGGCGGCCGGCTTCACACGCGGCGCATCGAGGAGCAGGCGGAACTGCGCGGCCGGCAGACGCGCATGGTGCTCTACGAGCTGATGACTTCCTAGCGCGGAGCCTGGGCGACGCGCACCAGCACCAGGTCGGCGCTGGTGGCGCCGCCTTGCGTGAGCACGGAATACTGCGTGTCGTTGATGAACAGAAGCTGGTCGCCGCGCGAGATGCGCGCCGACACGGCGTAGCGCATGCGCGGGTCGATGCGCGCGGCATCCACCTTCAGCTCGTAGGCAAAGGGCACCTGCTTGCCGTTGGCCTTGATGCGCTGCTCGGCAAGCACGGTCGAGGGCGCGTCCATGCGCGACACGTCGAGCAACTGCACCACGACTTCGGCCGCGGGGTCCAGCGCGATGCGTTCGCGATAGGTGACGGTGCCGCTCACGCGAAGCTGCGCGGCACCGCCTGCAGCTGGCGAAGAAGGCACTGCGCAAGCGCTCAGCAACGAGGCGCCTGCGATGATGGAGAACGTGAGGAGGCTGGTGCGTCTTTTCATGCGGCCATTATGCGGAGGCACTTGCGGAGGCACGCTGTGCGGCAAAGGCCACGTACCAGTCCAGGCTGCCGGGGTTTGCCATCGCCTCGCGGTTGACCACCTTCTCGATAGGCTGGCCCAGCAGCAGCTTCTTGATCGGCAGCTCCTGCTTCTTTCCCGAGAGCGTGCGCGGGATCTCGGCCACCTGGAAGATGTCGTTGGGCACGAAGCGCGGCGACAGCGAAGTCTTGATGGCGTTGTTGAGCCGCGTGCGCATGGCGTCGTCGAGCGACACGCCGGGGCGCAGCACGACGAACAGCGGCATGTAGCTGTCGCGGCCCAGGTATTCGAGGTCGACCACCATCGAGTCGAGTACCTCGGGCAGGCCCTCGACGGCGCTGTAGATCTCGCTGGTGCCCATGCGCAGGCCCTGGCGGTTGATGGTGGCGTCGCTGCGGCCGTAGATGATGCAGCCACCGTCCTCGCCGATCCTGATCCAGTCGCCGTGGCGCCACACGCCGGGGTAGGTGTCGAAGTAGCTCGACACGTAGCGCGCATTGCCTTCGTCGCCCCAGAAGTAGAGCGGCATCGACGGAATGGCCTTGGTGCACACCAGCTCGCCGACTTCGCCGATAACCGGCTGGCCCTGCTCGTTCCACGCCTCGACCGCATGGCCGAGTTCGCGGCACTGCATCTGGCCCGGCACTTCGGGCAGGTCGCGGTTGCCGCCGACGAAGGCGCCGCAGAAATCGGTGCCGCCGGAAATGTTGCACCACCAC
Source organism: Variovorax sp. YR266 (assembly GCF_900107295.1). Taxonomy (NCBI): domain Bacteria; kingdom Pseudomonadati; phylum Pseudomonadota; class Betaproteobacteria; order Burkholderiales; family Comamonadaceae; genus Variovorax; species Variovorax sp. YR266. The sequence continues at coordinate 543,053 of NZ_FNPM01000003.1, read as the reverse complement.
ACCTCCTTCGAACCCGCCTCGAGAATCTGCCTGGAGCCCCATCGCTGCACCTCTTCGGGCAGCGGCGAGCCGGTGCTGCCGAGTGCACGCACGCGCGACAGGTCACCGCATTCCTTTGCGACAAGGCCGGCCTTCATGCAGTTGGTGAAGTAGGCCGCGCCCGCACCAAAGAACGTTACCTTGTGCCGCGCCACGAAGCGCCACAGCACGCTCCAGTCGGGCTTCTCCTTGCTGCCCGCCGGGTTGCCGTCGTAGATGCAGATGGTGGCGCCGAAGGCCATGCCCGAAAGCTGCGAGTTCCACATGACCCAGCCGGTGGAGCTGTACCAGTGGTAGCGCTCGCCGAAGTTGTTGGCGCCATAGCTCGCGCCCACGTCGTTGTGCAGGCCGCAGGCGTGCATGGTGAGGATGATGCCGCCCTGCCCGTGCACGATGGGCTTGGGCAGGCCGGTGGTGCCGCTCGAATAGACGATCCAGATCGGGTGGTCGAAGGGCAGCCATTCGGGCTCGAAGGCGGCAACCTCGGCACCGTTGCGCTCGGTGGCCTGCGCCCAGTCGACATCGTGCGGCACGGCATTGGCGGCGTACGGCGACTTCACCAGCAGCAGCTTCTGCACGCTCGGCAGCTGGCCGCGCAGCTCCTGCAGCACGGAGCTGCGGTCGAGCGGCTTGCCGCCGTAGTGCACGCCATCGACGGCGATCAGCACCTTGGGCTCGATCTGGCGGAAGCGGTCGGCCACTGCGGCCGTGCCCATGTCGGGCGCGCACACGCTCCAGATCGCGCCGATGCTGGAGCACGCGAGAAAGGCCACCATGGTCTCGGGCACGTTGGGCATGTAGGCCGCAACGCGATCGCCGCGCTGCACGCCTAGCGACTTGAGCGTGAGCGCCACTGACGCCACCTGGCGGCGCATTTCGGGCCACGACATCTCGCGCACTTCGCCGCGTTCGTTGTCGCTCACGATGGCGGGCATGCCGGCCGCGTGTGCCGCATCGGCATGGCGCAGCACCTCGCGGGCGTAGTTGACCTGGGCGCCCGGGAACCAGCGCGCGCCGGGCATGCGCGATTCGGCGAGCACGGCTGTGTGCGGCGTGGGCGACTCGATGCGGGCGTAGTCCCAGATGCTCTGCCAGAAGGCGTCGAGCTCGGTGACGGACCAGCGCCACAGGGCGTCGTAGCTGTCGAACACGAGGCCGCGCGTCTCGCGCAGCCAGTCTTGATAGAGGCGGATCTGGGGGATGTTGGGAGCGGGCATGGCACGAGCGTAGCGCTGCAAACGACCGTGCTCAATCGGGGTTGACCTCAGGGTTTGTACGTGTGTTCAATGTTTTTGTACAAGCGTTCAATACGCCTTCATGAGCACCCGCACACCTGCCGCAAGGCGCAGCACCTCGCGCGCTGCGACGCCTTCCCCCGCCGCAGTCGCCATCGCGACTGCGCGGCCCGACCGCAAGCAGGCGATCCTGCTGGCGGCCGAGAAGCTTTTTGCGCAGCACGGCTACCACGTGGTGACGATCCGCCAGATCGCCGAGGAGGCCGGCGTGCCGCTGGCGCTGGTGGGCTACTACTACGGCCAGAAGCACGAGCTGTTTCACGCGATCTTCGAGCACTGGGGCCACTCCATCGAGGCGCGGCTCGCGGGGCTGGCCGCTGTGAACATCGACCCCGACGACGCGCGCACGCTGCCGCGCATCATCGAAGCCTTCACCGCGCCCGTGCTGGCGCTGCGCGCAAGTTCAGAGGGCGAGTACTACGCGCTGCTGGTCGCGCGCGAGCTGTACCACGCCACCGAGGAAGCCGACCGCGTGCTGCGCGCCTACTTCGACCCGCTGGCCGAGGCGTACATCGATGCACTGCACGTCGCGCTGCCGCATGCCACGCGCAGCCAGGCGGCCTGGGGCTATCAGTTCGCGCTGGGCTCGCTGCTGCACCACCTGAACGACAGCCGCATCGAACGGCTCTCGCGCGGCGAGAACACGCGCGCCGACCCGGCCGTGGCGCCGATGCTGGTGAGCTTCATCGTGGGCGGCCTGCGCGCCGCGCTGCCGCGGCCCAAGACCCCACGCACGAACAAGACCATCTCCAGGAGACAAAAGCCATGATGAAACGACGCACCCTGCTGTCGGCGCTTGCCGCAGCATCGGTCACCGCCGCGCTGCCTTCGCGCGCCCAGTCCAACCCGAAGATCGTGTTCGGCTACACGGCCGTGACCGACTTCGCCTCGGTCTTCGTGGCGGCCGAAGAGGGCTACTTCAAGAAGCGCAATCTCGAGGTCGAGCTCAAGTTCATCCCGCTGAACTCGACGATCCCGGCGGCGCTGCAGTCCGACTCGCTGCAGATCGGCGGGCCCACGCCCTCGGTGTTCCTGCAGGCGGTGGATGGCGGGCTCGACCTGGTGCTGGTGGCCGGCGGCGGCCTCACCTCGAAGACCATCACCGGCTTCGGCCTGGTGGCGCGCGCGGGCTCGGGCATCAAGGGTCCGCAAGACTGCATTGGCAAGAAGATCGGCGTGCCGGGCCTCGGCGCCTTCCTGCACGTGACCTTCCGCGCATGGCTGAAAGACAGCGGCGTGGACTACCGCAAGGTCAACTTCATCGAGGCCGCATTCCCGCAGCATGCCGACCTGCTGCGCGGCGGCTCGGTCGATGCAGTGGTGTCGGCCGATCCGTTCATGAGCCGCATCACCGAGAGCGGCGCGGGCTACGTGGCTTCGTACTACTCGACCTTCCTGCCCGAGAACAACCAGACCATCGTGCATGCGGCCAAGCGCGAGTGGGTGGCGAAGAATCCCGCGGCGGCGCGCGCCTTTCGCGAAGCACTGGTCGAGTCGGGTGGGTTCATGCAGCAGCCGAAGAACGACGCCAAGGTGCGCGCGGCCATCGGCAAGTACATCAAGCTGCCGCCCGAAGTGCTGGCCAAGGTGCAGATCTCGCCGCCCGGCCCCGTGGTGACGGAAAAGCAGCTCGCCTACTGGACCGGGCTGATGAAAGAGCAGGACATGCTCAAGACGAGCATCGACGTTGCGAAGCTGGTGGCGAAGTGATCTCAGCACCTGCCCCCATCACCGCACGCGCCGCGCTGTCGGCGAGCGCCTTTCATTCGCCGGCCAGCCCCACGATGCAAGCCACTCCCTTCCTGCGCTTCGACGGCGTGACCATCCGCCTCGGCGGGCGCGAGATTCTGTCGCCCACCTCGTTCGACGTGGCGCGCGGCGAGTTCGTCTGCATCGTCGGCCCCAGCGGCTGCGGCAAGACCACGCTGCTGCGCGCGGCCAGCGGGCTCGTCACCGCGAGCGCGGGCGAGGTGCGGCGCAACGGCGTGAAGATGACCGAGCCTTCGCGCGAAGTCGCTTTCGTGTTCCAGGACTACGGCCGCGCGCTGCTGCCGTGGCGCACGGTGGAAGGCAATGTGAGCCTTGCGCTGGAGGCGGCTGGCGTGCCCGCCGCCGAACGCGCGCCGCGCATCGCCGACGTGCTCGGCAAGGTCGGCCTCGCGAAGCATGCGCAGAAGTTTCCGGTGCAGCTATCGGGCGGCATGCAGCAGCGTGCGCAGATTGCGCGCTGCCTCGCGCAGAAGCCCGAGCTGATGATGATGGACGAGCCCTTCGGCGCGCTCGACGCGCTCACGCGGCAAAGCCTGCAGGACGAGCTCGCGCGACTGGTGCGTGACGACGGGCTCACAGTGCTGTTCGTCACGCACGACCTGGAAGAGGCCATCTACCTTGGTGACCGCGTGATCGCGTTGCAGGCCAACCCAGGGCCGGGGCGGCCGAGCCTCGCGCGGATGATCGACGTGAAGATCCCCCGGCCGCGCGACCAGCTTACGACGAAGGAGCATCCTGAGTACCTGCAGTTGCGGCGTGAACTGTTCGCCTTCATCGAGCAGGGCCATGACTGAGAACCGCCTCTTCCGCTGGCTGCGGCCGTGGGTGTTTCCGGTGGTGCTCGTCGGAGCCTTCGAGTGGTACGCGCGACGTGCAGCCGCGCTGGGCAGCGATGCGCTCGCGCCACCGAGTGCGGCAGCCAAGGCTTTCGTCGGCGCGGCCATGGACGGCTCGCTCTGGCAGGCCACCGGCTTCACGCTCGGCACCGCGGCACTTGGTTTGCTGCTGGGCGCTGTGCTCGGCATCGCATTGGGCCTGGTGCTCGGACTCTCGCGCCGCGCGGCGCAGCTCGGCTCCGTCTCCATCGAGGTGCTGCGCCCGGTGCCTTCGGTCGCGCTGATTCCGCTCGCGATGCTGACCTTCGGCTTCGGCGTGCGCATGGAACTGGCCATCGTGGCGTTTGCCACCTTCTGGCCGCTGCTGGTGCTGGTGCAGTCGGCGGTGCAGCAGATCGAGCCACGGCTGCTCGAAGTCAGCCGCGTGCTGGGCCTGTCGGCGCGTGAGCGGGCCTTCAAGATCGTGCTGCCGGCCATCGTGCCGCGCCTGTTCGTCGCGCTGCGGCTGGGCGTGGCGGTGGCGCTGGTGGTGGCCGTGACGGTGGAGATCGCCGCCAACCCGAATGGCATGGGCTACGCGATGATGATCGCGCAGCAGAGCTTCGACCCCGCGCTGATGCTCGCCTGGCTGGGCTGGATCGGGGTGGTGGGCTTTGCGGTCAATGCGGGCATGCTGCTGTTGCAGCGCGTGGTGTCGCGGCGCATGGGGGTGCCGTCATGAGCGGCAACAACAACGATCGCACCGGTCTGAACTGGCTCGGCTCGCTGGGCGTGTTGCTCGCGCTGATCGCGCTGTGGTGGGTCGCGAGCAACGCGGGCTGGGTCAGCCGCGTGTTCCTGCCGACGCCGCAGGCTACCTTCTCCAGCCTGCTCGAAGGACTCAACCTCTCCGGCGAAGGCGGCAACGGCGAACTGCTCGGTTTCACGCAGGCCACTGTGGGCCGGATGATCGAGGGCTGGCTGCTCGCTTCGCTCTTCGGCGTGCTGCTGGGCGCGGCCATCGGCGTGTCGCCCTCGGTGCGTGCGTGGGTGCAGCCGACGCTGGAGTTCATTCGCCCCCTGCCCGCCTCGGCGCTGCTGCCGCTGGCGATTTCGATCTTCGGGCTGAACCCCGGCATGGTGCTCTTCGTGGTCGCCTTCGGCGCGATGTGGCCGGTGCTGCTGGCCACGGTGCACGGCTTCGCGGCGGTGGAGCCGCGCCTGTCGGAAGTGGCGCGCTGCCTGCAGATGTCGCGCGCGGCGTACATCTGGAAGATGGGCCTGCCCAATGCAATGCCCGACATCCTGGCCGGCATGCGGCTCGCGCTGACCATTGCGCTGATCGTCGCGGTGGTGGGCGAAATGATCGCCTCGCAAAGCGGCCTGGGCCAGGCCATTCTGCTGGCCGCGCGCGCCTTTCGCGCGAGCGACCTGTTCGCCGGCATCGTGCTGCTCGGGCTCATCGGCTTCGCGAGCAACGCGCTGCTGGCCTTTGCCGAGAAACGCCTGCTGCGCTGGCAGCAGCCCTGATTCCTTCCTCTTCTCTTTCCCTCTCTTTCCTTTTCTTCCAACACGAACACCCCACAAGGAGCCCCGCCATGCCACGCAAATTCGTCGACCTCTCGATCTTTCTCGAAAACGACGTGCTCTCCGACCCGCCGGCCTTCGCACCGAAGATCCAGTACTTCACGCACGAGCAGACCTACGAGCAGATCGAGCCCTTCTTTCCCGGCCTTCAGCGCGAAGACCTGCCCGACGGCGAAGGCTGGGCGGTGGAGCTGGTGCAGCTGTCGACGCACAACGGCACGCACCTCGATGCGCCCTATCACTTCCACTCGACCATGGACAAGGCGCTGGGCGAGAAGAAGCCCGCCATCGCGATCCATGACGTGCCGCTCGAATGGTGCTTCCAGCCGGGCGTGAAGCTCGACTTTCGCCACTTCGCCGACGGCTACGTGGTGACGGCCGACGACGTCGAGGCCGAGTTGAAGCGCATCGGCCACACGCTGAGTCCGCTGGAGATCGTGGTGGTCAACACGCGCGCCGGCTCGCGCTACGGCAACCCCGACTACGTGTCGGCCGGCGCGGGCATGGGCTACGAGGCGACGATGTACCTGCTCGAGCGCGGCGTGCGCCTCACCGGCACCGACGCATGGAGCTGGGACGCGCCCTTCGTGCACACCGCGAAGAAGTACGGCGAGACGCATGACGCCTCGCTGATCTGGGAAGGCCACAAGGCTGGCCGCGACATCGGCTACTGCCACATCGAGAAGCTGCACAACCTCGAGGTGCTACCACCCACGGGCTTCTTCATCAGCTGCTTTCCGCACAAGATCCGCGGCGCGTCGGCGGGGTGGACGCGCGCGGTCGCGATCTTCGACGACGCGCTGATGGCTTCGGTGTGAGGGCCTCTTCACCATGAGCGCACTCAACCACACGCACGACGCCAACGCGCGCAGCTGGGTCGAATCGGCCAATGCAGCGGACAGCGACTTTCCGATCCAGAACCTGCCGCATGCGGTGTTTCGCCGCGCGGGCAGCAGCGAGGCGTTTCGCGGCGGCGTCGCCATCGGCGACCAGGTGCTGGACCTTGCGGCGCTGGCCGCCCAGCAACAGCTCGACGGTCTTGCACTCGATGCGGCGCGAGCGGCCGCGCTGCCCGCGCTGAACGACTTCTTCGCGCTCGGCGGCGCCGCGTGGAAGGCGCTGCGGCACGCGCTCTTCGACCTGCTGAAGAACGACGCACCCGTCGCCACGGTGCAGGCCGTGCGCGAATGCCTGGTGCCGCAGGCCGAAGTCGAATACACGGTGCCTGCACGCATCGGCGACTACACCGACTTCTACACCTCGATCGACCATGCGCTGAACATCAGCCGCCTGATGAATCCGGATGGCGACGTGACGCCCAACTTCCGCTGGATTCCGACCGCGTACCACGGGCGCGTGTCGACCATCGGCGTGAGCGGCCAACGCTTCCGCCGGCCGATGGGGCAGGCGATGGCGCCGGGCGCGAAGGCGCCGACGTATCAGGCCTGCGCGCGGCTCGACTACGAGCTGGAGCTTGGCGTGTGGATCGGCAGGGGCAATGCGCAGGGCGAGCCCATTGCGCTCGAACATGCGGAAGAACACATCTTCGGCATCTGCCTGCTCAACGACTGGTCTGCGCGCGACATCCAGTTCTGGGAGATGGCGCCGCTCGGCCCCTTCCTCGCGAAGAACTTCGCAACCACGATCTCGCCGTGGATCGTGACGATGGAAGCGCTTGCGCCCTACCGGCAGGCGTGGACGCGGCCAACGAGCGAGCCCCAACCGCTCGCGTACCTGGAGAACGCGAAGAATCGCGAGAGCGGTGCGCTCGACATCCGCCTGGAGGTCTGGCTCGAAAGCGAGAAGGCGCGCAAGGAGAAGACCGGACCGTCGCGCCTGTCGTCCACGAGCTTCAGGCACCAGTACTGGAGCGTCGCGCAGATGGTGACGCACCACACGATGGGCGGTTGCAGCCTGAACCCGGGCGACCTGTTCGGCAGCGGCACGATCTCCGGGCCCGGTGCAGGTGAAGCCGGCGCAATCATCGAACTGACGCGCGCCGCGCAAAGCCCGGTGACGCTGACCAATGGCGAACAGCGCGGTTTTCTGGAAGACGGCGATGCGGTGCTGCTGCGCGGCTGGTGCGAGAAGCCGGGGCATGCGCGCATCGGGTTTGGGGAGAGCCGGGGGACGGTGTTGGCGGCCAGGGGTTGACGCCGCCGTAAACATTATTTACAGTCCGCCTCCTTCGCGAATTTGCTCGCGTCGATCCGACAACGGAACACACCCACAACCGCCACCCGGAAGCCTCTTCGTGAACGCAGCACTGGTCGTTGCCAACGTCATCGACAACGCGAGCCCGACATCGGGCCGTGCGTTCGTGTGCGGCATGGGCCATGCGATCGGCCTGCAGCAAGCGGGCTATCACGCATCACCGGGAGGAGTCGGCGCATAGCGCGCATCTCTTCAGCACTCTTTTCAAGGAGGCCCGGACACCGAATGGTTCCGGGCCTCTTTTCTTTTGCGTCACCATCAACCACAGGGAGAAAACAACCATGCGCAAACTCGTCACCGTCCGCACCGTCGACGCCATCCGCCCCATCCCCGGGGCCGATGCCATCGAATGCGCCATCGTCGAAGGCTGGACCGTCGTCATCAAGAAGGGGGAGTTCGCCGTCGGCGACCGCTGCGTCTTCTTCGAGATCGACGCGTTCCTGCCGCTCGACGATCCACGCTTCGCCTTCCTGGAGAAGGCCGCGATCACCTGGAACGAACAACGCGGCGTGCGGCTGCGCACGATGAAGCTGCGCGGCCAGATCTCCCAGGGGCTGATCCTGCCGCTGTCGCAGTTCGCGGAAATCGACGCGCTCGCGCTGGCCGATCCGGCACTGCGCCAGCGCGATTGGGCCGAGCTGTTCGGCATCGGCAAATGGGAGCCGGTGATCCCGGCCTGCCTGTCGGGCGAGGTGGAGGGCCCATTTCCGTCCTTCATTGCCAAGACCGACCAGGAGCGCATCCAGAACCTGCCGGAGGTGCTTGCGGCAAACGACGGGCTTGCGTTCGAGGTCACGGTCAAGCTCGACGGATCGAGCATGACCGCGTTCCACAACGCGGGAGCACTCGGCGTGTGCGGGCGCAACTGGCAACTGCGTGAAACCCCGGGCAACAGCCTGTGGCGCGTGGCGCGGGAAAACCGCCTGCTGGAAGCGCTCGCGACGCTGGGCCGCAATGTAGCGCTGCAGGGCGAGATCATCGGCGAGGGCATCCAGGGCAACCCGGAGAAGCTGCGCGGTCAGCAGTTCCACGTTTTCGATGTGTTCGACATCGACCGCGGCAGCCACTGCGGGATGGATGAGCGCAACGCCATCGTCGACGCGCTGCGCGTGTTGGGAGCGGGGGTGCGCACCGTGCCGCTGCTCGAAGTGAGCACGCTCGACCGCTTCGACGGATCGATGGCCGAGGTGCTGGCGTATGCCGAAGGGCCGTCGCTGAACCCGGGCACCTCGCGCGAGGGGGTGGTGTTCAAGCGGCTGGACGGCGGGCTGTCGTTCAAGGCGATCTCGAACAGCTACCTGCTGAAGCACTCGGACCGCTGAGCAAGCAGGGCAGTTGCCCAACGAAAAAAGGCCACCCGATGAGGTGGCCTTTTTTCTGCAATGTGGAGCGGGAAAAGAGTCTCGAACTCTCGACCTCAACCTTGGCAAGGTTGCGCTCTACCAACTGAGCTATTCCCGCGTGAAGCCTCGGATTATAGGGTGATCTTGAGCCACTTTTCCCGGATCCGGGAAAAAAGTTCATTCAAGCGTCGAACACCAGCGACCGATGCAGCGACACGCCGGCCATCAGGCCGTCCGCCGAGGCCAGCGTGGCATTGGTGAATTTCATCGAGAGGTCGCCCGCCGCGTAGACGTCGGGCACCGTCGTCATCTTCATGCCATCGACGCGCAGCACCGGGCCGAAGGGGCCGTCGTCGAAGGCGCAGCCGAGCTGTTCGGCCAGCGGGCTGGACGGACGCGTGTGCGGCACCACGTACAGCGCCTCGATCGGCACGAGCCTGCCATCGTCGATGCGCACGCCGGCAAGCTGAGGCGCCGCGCCTTCCAGGCCAACGATGCGCCCCGGCTCGATGGCCACGCCGCGCGACTGCAGCTTCGCGCGCGTCTCGGCATCAGGTCCATCGCCGCCATTCAGGAAGACCGTGGTCGGGCCCCACTCGTTGATCAGCAGCGAATGGTCCGGCGGATGCCCGCTGTGGAACAGCACGCCCAGCGGGCGCCCGCTGAACTCGTAGCCGTGGCAATAGGGGCAGTGCAATACGCTCTTGCCCCAGCGCTCGCCGATGCCGGCGATGCCGGGCAGGCCGTCCTGAATGCCGTACGCCAGGAGCAGCTTGCGGGTCTGAACCTGCTCGCCGTTGTTCAGGGACACCGTAAACCCCTCGGCGCCATCGGAGCTCGCGGCCACCGCACTGCCGCTGACGAACTTGACGGACGGATACGCAAGCAGCTTGTCGCGCGCGTCGGCAATCATCTTCAAGGGCGGCACGCCGTCCTGCCCGAAGAAACCGTGCGACGCCGCGGCAAAGCGGTTGCGCGGCGCACCCGCATCAACGACGCACACGCTCCTTCGCGCGCGCGCCAGCTGCATGGCAGCGGAGAGGCCGGCAAAGCTGCCGCCCACGATCAGAGCGTCATAGCGCATGTTCAATGTCCTTCGATGTGAAGCCGCCGCCCGTCATGCGGCGGTGGAAGTCCCTGGAAAGATCGGCCAGCGTGATGCTGTTGAAACGCCTGAGCAGCAGTGCCTCGGCCTCGTCGCACGCTCCGTCGAGCGCCGCGTTCACGGCCTGCTCGACGATGCAGCCCGGGCTCTCGGTGCGATTGCCCATGGCCAGCAGCGCGGGCGCGCCGACGGCGTTGTGGATGTCGCCCAGCGTCACCGCCGCCAGCGAACACGACAGCACCCAGCCGCCGCCGTGGCCCTTGGCCGAGCTGACGAACCCCGCCTGCCGCAGGCCGGCCATGAGGCGGCGAACGACGACCGGGTTGGTGTGCATCGCAGCCGCGAGCGACTCGGAAGTGACGGGGTCGTTCATCTCGGCCATGTGCAGGAGCACGTGGAGAACGGCTGAAAGCTTGCTGTCTCGTTTCATGCAACATTATGAGTTGCATATGTTTGTCATGGCGTGCCGAAGGGTCTTGCGGGGCCGGAACGCCCGTCGGTTGTCACGACACTGAGGTGAGAATCGGGCCGGCCGCACCAACCCCACCATGACGCCCGCCCCGACAACCCTGCTCGACGCCGCCCTGCGCGGCGTGCTGCTGGCCTTGCTGCTCGTGCTCGCGCTGGTCCTCGGCCGCGACCGCCCTCGCCTGCCGGTCGCGCGCGCCGGCGTGCTGCTGACGCTGGGCCTGTGCATCCAGGTCATCGGCTCCGCGCCGGCCTTCGAATCGCTCGTGCCGCGCGTGTGGCAGTCGCCGTTCGTCGCCGTGGCGGTCGGCAATGCTGTGCTGTTCTGGGTGTTCGTGCAGGCGCTGTTCAACGATGACTTCAGGCCGCGGCCCGTGCACGTCGCCTCGTGGCTCTTGGTGGCCGCGGTGGCCGCGCTCAACTGCGCGGTGGTGGCGGGCAGCGCCTCGGTGCTCGCACCGGTGACGATGGGAATTCAGCGCGCCGTGCCACTGGTGTTCGCGGTGCTGGCCGCGATGGCGGCAGCCTCGCAATGGCGGGCGGATCTGGTGGAGGGGCGGCGCCGGCTGCGCGTGTTCATCGTGGTGACGGGCGTCGGCTACAGCGTCGGGATGCTGGTCGTCCGGCTGGCCTCGCCGCACGGGCAGTTGTCCAGCCTGTCGGCGACGGCTGATGTGGCGATGCTGCTGCTGATCGTGGCGGTGGTGGCTTGGCGGATGGTGCGGCTGGCGGGGTCGGAGCTGTTTCCGGCCGCGGTGGTTCCGGATGCGCCTATCCCAACGGTCGAACCGCCCCCTGTCGCCCCCCCGGCCCCCGACCCCGCCGAAGACCGCCTCGCCGAATCCCTGCAACACGCCATGGCGGTCGATCACGCCTATCGCAGCGAAGACCTGAGCATCGCCGCCCTCGCCGCACGGCTCTCAGTGCCCGAATACCGCCTGCGCCGCCTCATCAACCAGCGGCTGGGCCATCGCAATTTCAACGCCTTCGTCAACGGCTTCCGGTTGGCCGAGGCAACGGCGGCGCTGGCCGACTCCTCGAAGCGCGAGCTGCCGGTGCTGACCATCGCGTTGACCGCGGGCTTCCAGTCCATCGGCCCGTTCAACCGCGCGTTCAAGGCCGTCACCGGCCTCACGCCCACCGAATTCCGCAAGCAGAAGCTGGCCGAATCCTGAAATCTCTTGCCGAAAACCGCGTTTGCGGCTTTCGGCAAGACGCGGCCGGCACGCTGCTGCATCGTCCGGGTCGCCGGGGGCATGGGCCTCCGATGACAAGGAGTTCGATGCGACGACGTTTCCATTTCATCTTCCTGCTGGCCCTGTGGTCCGGATGGGCGCAAGCCTCAATGGGCATGGCGGAGCTTCCTGCCACGGCTGACGACGGGCCAGTCACGGTGTTCTACCCGTCCACCGATGCGGCCCAGCCGACCCGGCGCGCCCGCTTCACGCTCGACATGGCGGCGCAGGGCGCACCGGTGCGCGGCAATGGACGGCTGGTCGTCGTCTCGCACGGCTCCGGCGGCGCGCCATGGGTGCACGTGGACCTGGCACGCAGTCTGGTCGAAGCCGGCTTCATCGTCGCCATGCCCGAGCACAAGGCCGACAACTACAAGGACGACAGCAACCCTGGCCCCGACAGCTGGTCGATGCGCCCGGCCGAGGTGTCGCGCGCCATCGACGCAGTGGCGCGCGACCCGCTCTTCGCGCCGCTGCTGCAGCTCGACAAGGTCGGCATGTACGGCATGTCGGCCGGCGGGCATACGGCGCTGAGCCTCGCGGGCGGGCGCTGGTCGCCGGCCGGGTTCAAACAGCATTGCGAGGCGAACCTGGTGGACGACTTCCAGTCCTGTGTCGGCCTGATCATGCGGCTGACGGGCGGGCCTTTCGATGGCCTGAAGAAATGGGCCGCGCTGTGGGTCATCCGCCATCGCTTCGACGACGCCACCCCGCGCGAGCACACCGACCCGCGCATCGCCGCCATCGCGGCGGCCGTGCCTTCATCAGCCGATTTCGACATGGCCTCGCTGGCCGACCCGCGCGTGCCGCTGGGGCTCATCACCGCCCGGCAAGACCGCTGGCTGATCCCGCGCTTTCACAGCGACCGGGTGCTGGCGGCCTGCCTGCCGCGCTGCGAACTGATTGCCGACATGCCCACCGCCGGGCACGGTTCGCTGCTGTCGCCGCTGCCGCCGGGACTCACCGGGCTGATCGGCGACATGCTCAACGACCCGTCTGGCTTCGACCGCAGCGGCGTGTTACCAGACGTGAACCGCAAGACAACAGCATTCTTCAGCACGCATCTGCTGCCTTGATGCGGGCCGGGGACTAACGTACGAGCCTCTGATTTCGCCGACAGCCGATTCCCACACGTGTGGGCGACTGTCGCGCACATGGCGACAGATGGCGGCCCGGCCATGGTTGCACCCGAATCGATCGAACCTCGGTCGGTTCTTGAAATCGTGACCATGCTACGAAAGGAACAGTCACCCATGAAGCAACAGCAACACAACCGCATCTTCCTCGGCGCCCTGCTCGCAGGCCTCCTGGCCGTCGGCGGCGCAGCCCAGGCGCAAGGCGTCGGGGTCGGCGTGGGAGTCAATGCAGACGTGAACACTTCGGGCGCCGCCGGCACCGGCTCCCCACAGGGCGGAGCCGCAGCAGGCGCCGGTGCACGCACCGGTGCGGCCGCAGGCGCCCGCACGAATGCCGGCACTACCGCCACCGACGCGGCCGGCAACTCGACAGGCGGCGTTGGCAATGCCGTCGGTGGCGTGCTGGGTGGTGCCACCGGCGCTGTCGGCGGCGCCACCAATGCAGTGGGCGGCGTAGCGAACACCGCTGGCAGCACGCTGAATGGCGCAACCGGCGCCGTGGGCTCGACCGCCGGTACCGTGAAGCCGGCAAACGCCGGCGCAAAGGCTCGCGCCAAGGCCCAAGGCTCGGGCGCTGTCGACATCAAACAGCAGTAACCCCGGCGGCCAAGCCGAAGAAAGCCCGCAGCGCCCGCGTTGCGGGCTTTCTTATTGATGAAGCCTCAGTCAGCCAACTTGAGCTTGAACAGGCTGGTGACTTCCGCGTCGAGCACCACCAGCTCGCGCTGGTTGAAGAGCCGCCAGCGCCAGCGCAGGATGCCGAGCGTGGGGCGCTTCTCGGAGCGGCGCACCTCGATCACGTCTGCCACCAGTCGCAGCGCGTCGCCGGGCCGCACGGGGTTGGGCCAGCGCACATGCTCGAGCCCCGGCGACGCAAAAGACTCGGAGCCGGCGAGCGCCGCGCCGACCACCAGCCGCATCGCGATGGAGCACGTGTGCCAGCCGCTGGCGATCAGCCCGCCGAAGGGGCTGTCGGCAGCCGCATCGGCATCGGTGTGAAACCACTGCGGGTCGTAGGCCCGCGCGAACTGCAGGAGCTCGGCTTCGGCAAGCACGTAAGGGCCGGCCTCGATGACCTGGCCCGCATGGAAGTCGGCGAACTTCATCCGCCGCAGCTTAGTACGTTTCGAGGTGCAGGCGGCCTTCGCGCTTCAGGGCAGCGCCGACGGAGTCCCAGTCGAGCCCCGCTTCCTTCGCCACGTCGCGCAGTGCGAGCACCACGCCCTCTTCCATGCTCTTGAGGCCGCACACGTAGAAGTGGCTGCTGCCGTCTTTCAGCAGTGCGGCCAGGTCGGCGGCGCGTTCGCGCATCAGGTCCTGCACGTAGCGCTTGGGTTGCCCCGGCGTGCGCGAGAACGCGAGGTTGATGTCGATGAAGTCCTTGGGCAGCGACTGCAGCGGACCGAAGTACGGCAGCTCCTGCTGCGTGCGGGCGCCGAAGAACAGCATCAGCTTGCCGCCTTCGAACTTGCCGCTCTTGCGCAGCCGGCGGCGCCATTCGGTCATGGCGCGCATCGGCGCGCTGCCGGTGCCGGTGCAGATCATCACGATGTGCGACCTGGGGTGGTTCGGCATCAGGAACGACGCGCCGAAGGGCCCCACCACCTGCACCGTGTCGCCCACCTTCAGGTCGCACACGTAGTTGGAGCACACGCCGCGCACCGGCTCGCCTTCGTGGTCTTCGGTCACGCGCTTCACGGTGAGCGAGACGTTGTTGTAGCCGGGCCGCTCGCCGTTGCGCGGGCTGGCCACCGAGTACTGGCGCGCATGGTGGCGCTTGCCGATGGCATCAATGCCCGGAGGCACGATGCCGATCGACTGGCCTTCGAGCACCGGGAACGGCAACACGCCGAAGTCGAGCACGATGTGGTGCGTCTCGCTGTCGAAGCCGGCCTCGGTGCAGTTGAAGTTGCCCACAACGGTGGCGGTGGTCGGCGTCTTCGGCGGAAAGAGATTGGTGTAGGCGTGCGCGGCCGACCAAGGCGGCACGGTGGCGCCGTACTGCGCGGAGTTGAAGGCCGGCTCGACGGATTCGACTGCAGCCTGGGCTTGCGCCTGGGTTTGCTCAGGCGCGGCAGCATCGCCAGCGGCTTCGGCAGACACGCCGGCCGCTTCCAGCTCTTCGGGTGAGAGCTCGGCGGGCAGCGATTCCCAGGTTAGCTGTTCCTCGATCGTGTACGCGCGCACCAGCGGCATCGTGCGCCAGTTGTCGATCGAGCCCGTCGGGCACGGCGAGATGCAGGCCATGCAGCCGTTGCAGACGTCGGCTCGCACGACGTAGTTGTTGTCGTCGTGCGTGATCGCGTTGACGGGGCAGGTGGCCTCGCAAGTGTTGCAGCGGATGCAGATCTCGGGGTCGATCAGGTGCTGCTTGATGACCCCGGCTTCAACGGCCATGTCCATGTTGTTCTCCATCCCCTCGCCGTGGGGACGAGGGATTCATATCCAGGCGCTCAGCCGAAACGCACGTATTCGAAGTCCACGGGCTGGCGATTGATGCCCATCACCGGCGGCGAGATCCAGCCTGCGAACTTGCCCGGCTCCACCACGCGCCCCATCAACGATGCCACGAAAGCAAAGTCTTCGGCGCTCGGCAGCCATTCGTCGCGCTTGGCGGCCCATTCGACTTCGTTCACCACGCGGCCTTCCGGCGACATCTTGATGCCGGCGAGCGCGCCGATCTGGCGGTTGAAGGCCTTGTGCGGCACCACCAGGCGGGTCGGGATGCCGGCCTTTTCCAGCACCTTGTTCCAGCGGCCGACGCCGGCCACCGAGTCCTTGATGAAGTCGTCGCGCAGCACTTCGTTCAGTGCATTGAGCATCGGCACGTCTTTCTCGACGAGCTGGCCTTCCTTCACTTCCAGCACCTTGTAGGTCTGGCCCTTGAGGATGTGATCGTCCGTGCGCTTGCCTTCTTCGTAGCGGCCCTTCAGGCCCGAGCTGTAGAAGATGGCGGCGTTGCTCGACTGGTCGGCGCCGAACAGGTCGATGGTCACGCTGTAGTGGAAGTTCAGGTAGCGCTGGATGGTGCCCAGGTCGATGCAGCCCGCGGCGCGCACCTTCTGCGCGTCATCGGTCTTCAGCTCGTTCATCACCTGAGCGGTGCGCGCGATGACGCGCGACACGCCGCTTTCGCCCACGAACATGTGGTGCGCTTCCTCGGTCAGCATGAACTTCGTGGTGCGCGCCAGCGGATCGAACGCGCTTTCGGCCAGCGCCGAAAGCTGGAACTTGCCGTCTCGGTCGGTGAAGTACGTGAACATGAAGAACGCGAGCCAGTCGGGCGTGCGCTCGTTGAACGCACCCAGGATGCGCGGGTTGTTCTCGTCGCCCGAGGTGCGCTGCAAGAGCGCCTCTGCTTCCTCGCGCCCGTCGCGGCCGAAGTGCTTGTGCAGCAGATAGACCATCGCCCACAGGTGGCGGCCTTCTTCCACATTGATCTGGAACAGGTTGCGCAGGTCGTACATGCTTGGCGCCGTGAGGCCCAGGTGGCGCTGCTGCTCGACCGATGCGGGCTCGGTGTCGCCCTGCGTCACGATGATGCGGCGCAGGTTGGCGCGGTGTTCGCCGGGCACGTCCTGCCAGGCCTTCTCGCCCTTGTGGTCGCCGAAGTGAACTTCGCGGTTGGCGTCGCCCGGGTTCAGGAAGATGCCCCAGCGGTAGTCGCGCATCTTCACGTGGCCGAACTGGGCCCAGCCCTGCGGGTCGACGCTCACGGCCGTGCGCAGGTACACCTCGTGGTTGGTGGAGCCTTCGGGGCCCACGTCGTCCCACCAGTTGATGAAGTTGGGCTGCCAGCCTTCGAGCGCGCGCTGCAGCGTGCGGTCTTCGCCGAGGTTGACGTTGTTGGGGATCTTCTCGCTGTAGTTGATCGTGCTCATCGTTGTTCCTTGGGTTGTGCGGACTGTCAGCTCAAACGCGGTTCATGTCGAAGCCGGCCTTTTCGCCGGTGCCGTAGACCTTGAGCGCACCCTTTTCGCCGACGGCGTTGGGGCGGTTGAAGATCCAGTTCTGCCAGGCGGTGAGCCGGCCGAAGATGCGGGTGGCCATGTTTTCCTTGCTCGCGAAGCGCAGGTTGGCCTCGAGGCCGGTGAGCGCGTCGGGCGACATGGCGGCGCGCTCCTCGATGACGATGCGGATCTCGTCGTCCCAGTCGATGTCGTCGGGTGCGGCGGTGACCAGGCCGAGCTTCAGCGCTTCGTCGGCGTCGAGCGCCTTGCCTGCGGCGGCGCGCGCGGCTTCGAGCGGCGCGGCCTCTTCATAGAAGCGGCGCTGCAGGCGGCTCTGGTCGTTCACCATCGGGAAGAAGCCGAAGTTGAACTCGTCGAGCGTGAGCTTGGGTGCGCGGTCGGCATCGTCGGGCAGCGCGAGCATGTACGTGCGGTCGGCGGCGAAGGCCAGCTCGGCCAGCGTGCCGGCAAAGCACGAGCCGGCTTCGACCAGCGCGAACAGGCTGCGCGAAGAAACATCGAGGCGTGCCAGCGTGCGACGCAGCGCACCGATGGTTTCGCGCACCAGCCAGTGGTCCTTGTTGGCAAGCATCACGGCGTCGGATGCGAGCACGGCGGCGGCATCGCCTTCGGTCTTGAGCAGCCAGGTGCCGGTGTCGAGTTCGTTGGTGCGCAGGTTGAGGATGGCGTCGTCGAGTTCGCGGCACATCGCGAGCGGCCACCAGGCGGCGCCTGCGGCCTCGATGGCGGCGATGTCCGCCGGCTGCGTGCCGGTGGGGGCCTTGACGGTGATCGTGGCGGTGCGCTTGCTGCGGTCGATCTGCACGTTGACGTGCGAATAGGCGATGCCGTCGGCGCTGTCGGTGCGCTCGAGGCGGGTCAGGGCCACGCCCTTGCCGCTGGCGGGGCGGTCGCTGCCTGCGGCGAGCTGCGAAGCACGGTCTTGCACCGCAGCGGCGAACTGCGCGGGCTTGGCCACGGCATCGACCAGACGCCAGTCGACCGCGCGCTGGCCGCGTACGCCTTCGACGCTGGTACAGAAGATGTCGGCGAGGTCATGGCGCACGTGGCGCTTGTCGGTCACGCGGGTCAGGCCGCCGGTGCCGGGCAGCACGCCGAGCAGCGGCACTTCGGGCAGCGACACGGCGGAGGAGCGGTCGTCCACCAGCAAAATCTCGTCGCAAGCCAGTGCCAGTTCGTAGCCGCCGCCCGCGCAGGCACCATTCACGGCCGCGAGGAACTTCAGGCCCGAATGCTTCGAGGAGTCTTCGATGCCGTTGCGCGTCTCGTTGGTGAACTTG
Source organism: Variovorax sp. YR266 (assembly GCF_900107295.1). Taxonomy (NCBI): domain Bacteria; kingdom Pseudomonadati; phylum Pseudomonadota; class Betaproteobacteria; order Burkholderiales; family Comamonadaceae; genus Variovorax; species Variovorax sp. YR266. The sequence continues at coordinate 524,795 of NZ_FNPM01000003.1, read as the reverse complement.
CAGAAGTTGACCTTCCACGCATGGCCCGAGACGCCGAGCATGAAGATGTTGGCGCCCGAGCAGAAGATGCGGTCCTTGCCGCTGGTGACGATCACGCTGCGCACTTCGGGGTGCTCGAAGCGCACGCGGTTGAGCGCGTCGTTCAGCTCGATGTCCACGCCCAGGTCGTAGCTGTTGAGCTTCAACTTGTAGCCGGGGCGGATGCCGCCGTCTTCCGCAATGTCGAGCACGAGGCGCGCGATGGCACCGTCGAAGCTCAGCGACCAGTGGCGGTACTGTCCGGGTTCGGTGCGGTAGTCGACGCGCGGGGGCGCCTGGAGCGTGGTGGTGTCGGTCATGCGGAAGTCTCCTGTGGGGCAGTGTTCGGAAACCGTGAACAGGAAAGATAGTGCACTTTCTTGCTCCGATGACATGCATCATGCTGCATGCAAATAGGCAAGTCAATGCCTAGTGCACTTTTTTTCAGATTTCAGGCGCCTAGACCAGTCCCATGGACTGGCGGGCGACGGAGCGCAAGGCCTGGAAGCTCTGCGACAAGGTCTTGCCGCTCGTATCCACCGACAGATCGGCCTTCGAATAAAAGGCGGCCCGGCCGTTCAGGATGCGGCGTAGGTCTTCCATCGCTTCCTTGCTGGCGGCCATCGGGCGGGTGTCGCCCTGCGCGGCCACACGACCCATGTGCTCCTCGGGCGCGGCCTGCAGCCACACAGTGGTGCAGTGCGCGAGCAGTTCGTTGAAGGTGGCCGGGTCTGACACGATGCCGCCGGGCGTGGCGATGACCACCTCGCTGTAGATCTGCACAGCCTCCTCGAGCGCGCGGCGCTCGTAGCGACGGTAGGCGTTGGTGCCGTACAGGTCGTGGATCTCGCGCACGCTGCAGCCGGCGAGCTTCTCGATCTCGCGGCTCAGCTCGATGAAGGGCAGCTCCAGGTCTTCGGCCAGCATCTGCCCCAGCGTCGACTTGCCCGCGCCGCGCAGCCCCACGAGGGCGATGCGCCGGTGCCGCGCCGGGTCGACCGAGGCGGTGCCCAGCAGCTCGCCGAGCGCCACGCGCACGCGGCGCAGGTCGGCTTCGCTGCGGTGCTCGAGCAGTTCGCGGATCAGCAGCCACTCGGGCGAGCTGGTCGTGACGTCACCCACCAGTTCGGCCAGCGAGCAGTGCAGCGCACCGGCCACCTGCTGCAGCACCAGGATCGACGCGTTGCCGATGCCGTATTCAAGATTCGCCAGGTGGCGCTCCGACACGTCGGCCGAAATAGCCACCGCCTTGCGCGTGAGGCCGCGCTGCGCGCGCAGGTTGCGCACGCGGTCGCCCAGCGCCACCAGCAGCGGATTCTTCGCCTCCCCGGCGACGGCGTGACCCTGGGCACCGTTGCTGCCGTTGCCGCTTTCCAGCGCGGCGGCCAGCCCCGCGTCTACATGCTCATTCATGCAATTCCTCGTTCTTCGCCGGGATTGTGCGCGCTCAGGGTAAACACCATAGATGCACTATATTGCTTGACACTCATTGTCTCGATGCTTATTGTTCGGCCACACGCAAGATACTGCACGCGCAGTGATCCTGCAAGGTAGTTCCAAAGTTCGAGGCCCCACGATGTCCGACAGCAGCACTCCCGCCACCGGCAAGGAAGCATTTCACCAGCTGATCGCCGGCCTGACCGCCGAGATTGCCGGCAGGCCGCTCGACGGCACGCTCGACCAGTGGCTCAACGCCACCCACGGCGCGGGCAGCGCCAGCTTCGAACAACTGCGCCAGGCCTGCATCGGCGGCGTCGCCGAAGGCTGGCTCTGCGAACGCGAAGGCGGCGGCATCAGGTACGGCCGCGTCTTCAAGGCCGAAGACGCGCTGCACCGCTTCTCGGTCGACGTGGTCGACATGAAGGACATCGCCGGCCCGCACCACACGCATCCGAACGGCGAGATCGACCTGATCATGCCGCTCGACGACAGCGCCGCCACCTTCGACGGACGGCCCGCGGGCTGGTGCGTCTACGGGCCCGGCACCGCGCACCGCCCGACCGTGGCCAGTGGCCGCGCGCTCGTCCTGTATCTGCTGCCCGAAGGGCAGATCAAGTTCACCGTATGAAGCACTCCCCCAGGCTTGCCCACTTCGTGTGGCCGCCAACCCCCTCGCCGGGGGCAACACCAGCGGCCCGGCAAAGCCGGTTCCGCGGTGTTCCCCGAACCTGCCCACGTTGAGACCCATCGAATGACCGAGCTCCTTTCCAACTACGTCGCCGGCCGCTGGCAAAGCGGATCGGGCGCCGGTACGCCCCTGTTCGACCCGGTGCTGGGCACCGAGCTCGCGCGCGTCGATGCCACCGGCCTCGACCTGCCCGCGGCCTTTGCCTTTGCACGCGAACAGGGCGGCCAGGCGCTGCGCGCCCTCACCTACCGCCAGCGCGCCGCCTTGCTCGCAGCCGTCGTGAAGGTGCTGCAAGCCAACCGCGACGCGTACTACGAGATCGCCACCGCCAATTCCGGCACGGTGAAGAACGACTCGGCCGTCGACATCGACGGCGCGATCTTCACGATCGGCCAATACGCGAAATGGGGCGACGCACTGGGCGACGTTCGCGCGCTGCGCGACGGCGAAGCCGTGAAGCTCGGCAAGGAACCGGTGTTCCAGTCGCAGCACCTGCAGGTGCCAACACACGGCGTGGCGTTGTTCATCAACGCCTTCAACTTCCCCTCCTGGGGCTTGTGGGAAAAGGCTGCGCCCGCGCTGCTGTCGGGCGTGCCCGTGATCGTGAAGCCCGCCACGGCCACCGCCTGGCTCACGCAGCGCATGGTGAAGGACGTGGTCGATGCAGGCGTGCTGCCCGCTGGCGCGCTCTCCATCGTCTGCGGCAGCTCGGCCGGTTTGATGGACGCGCTGCAGCCCTTCGACGTGGCCTCGTTCACCGGTTCGGCCGAGACGGCCGCAGTGATCCGCTCGCACCCCGCCGTGGCCGAGCGCTCTGTGCGCGTGAACATCGAGGCCGACAGCCTTAACAGCGCCCTGCTGCTGCCCGGCGCCGCACCCGGTAGCGAGGCCTTCAACCTGCTCGTGCGTGAAGTGGTGCGCGAGATGACGGTGAAGTCGGGCCAGAAATGCACGGCCATCCGCCGCATCCTGGTGCCAGCCGAGGTGTACGACGCGGCGGCCGAAGCCATCGGCGCCAAGCTCGCGGGCATCACCGTCGGCAATCCGCGCAACGAGAGCGTGCGCATGGGTTCGCTCGTGAGCCGCGCGCAGTTGAACGCAGTGCGCGAAGGCCTCGACGCACTGGCCGCGCAAACAACTGTGCTGCACGATGGCCGCAACAAGCCGCTGATCGACGCCGACCCGAACATCGCCGCCTGCATCGGCCCCGTGCTGCTTGGCGCGCGTGACGCCGATGCGGCGCAGCGCGTGCACGACGTGGAAGTGTTCGGCCCCGTGGCCACGCTGCTGCCCTACCGCGACCTCGCGCACGGCATCGCGCTGGCGCACCGCGGCCAGGGCTCGCTCGTCACCTCTCTATATGGCAGCGACGACGCAGCTCTGGCGCAAGCCGCGCTGTCGGTCGCGCCCAGCCACGGCCGCGTGCACGTCATCACCCCCGAAGTGGCACAGGCCCATACCGGCCACGGCAACGTGATGCCGATGTCGCTGCATGGCGGCCCCGGCCGCGCGGGCGGCGGTGCAGAGCTCGGCGGGCTGCGAGCGCTCGATTTCTATCACCGCCGCAGCGCGGTGCAGGCGAGCCCCGGCGTCATCGCCGCGCTCGGCCTCTAGAACAAGAACACGGCCGAAGGAGACAAGACCATGACCCTGCCCACACGATTCAACTTCGCCGAGCATCTGTTCGCCCTCAACCGCGGCCGCGCCGAACGCACCGCCTACATCGATGACCGCGGCACGCTGAGCTACGGCCAGCTCGAAGACCGCGCGCGCCGCCTGGCCGCCGCGCTGAAGGCCGCAGGCATCCGGCGCGAAGAGCGCGTGCTGCTGCTGATGCTCGATGGCAACGACTGGCCCGTGAGCTTTCTCGGCAGCCTCTATGCCGGCGTCGTGCCAGTCGCTGTCAACACGCTGCTCACGCCCGACGACTACGCCTACATGCTCGACCACAGCCGCGCGCAGGCGGTGCTGGTGTCGGGCGCGCTGCTGCCCACGCTGCAGGAGGCGATGGCGCGCGGCGGCCATGAAGTGCACACGCTGTTCGTGTCGCAGCCCACGGGCGCCCTGCCCGATGGCGCGAAGGAATTCAATGCCGCGCTCGCCACCGTCGAGCCCCTGGCGTCGCCCGTGACAACCGCTTCCGATGACCCGGGTTTCTGGCTGTACTCCTCCGGCTCCACCGGCAAGCCCAAGGGCACTGTGCACACGCACGCCAACCTGTGGTGGACGGCCGAGCTCTATGGCAAGCCTGTGCTCGACCTCACCGAGAACGACGTGTGCTTCTCGGCCGCCAAGATGTACTTCGCCTACGGCCTCGGCAATGCGCTGACCTTCCCGCTGTCGGTCGGCGCCACCGTGGTGCTGATGGCCGAGCGGCCCACGCCCGACGCCACCTTCCGCCGCTGGGTGGAGCACAAGCCCACCGTGTTCTTCGGTGCGCCCACGGGCTTCGCGGGCATGCTCGCATCGCCCAAGCTGCCTGCGCGCGAAGCGGTGGCGCTGCGCATGTGCTCATCGGCCGGTGAAGCCTTGCCGGGCGAGATCGCTCAGCGCTTCAAGGCGCACTTCGGCTGCGAAATCATCGACGGCATCGGCTCGACCGAGATGCTGCACATCTTCATCTCCAACCGCCCCGGCGACATCCGCTACGGAACCACCGGCAAGCCGGTGGACGGCTACGAGGTCGAGCTGCGCGGCGAAGACGGCCGCCCGGTGCCCGACGGCGAAGTGGGCGACCTCTACATCCGCGGCCCCAGCTCGGCCCTGATGTACTGGGCCAACCGCGAGAAGTCGCGCGAGACCTTCCAGGGCGGCTGGACCAAGAGCGGCGACAAGTACACGCGCGACGCCGACGGCTACTTCACCTACGCCGGCCGCAGCGACGACATGCTCAAGGTCAGCGGCATCTACGTGTCGCCCTTCGAGGTCGAGGCCACGCTGATGCAGCACCCGGCCGTGCTCGAAGCGGCAGTCATCGGCAAGGAAGACGCCGAAGGGTTGACCAAGACCAAGGCCTTCGTGGTGCTGAAAGACGGCAGCGCGGCAACCGAGGAAGAGCTGAAGGCCTTCGTCAAGGAACGCCTCGCGCCATATAAATACCCGCGCTTCCTGGAGTTCGTGAGCGAGCTGCCGAAGACGGCGACCGGCAAGATCCAGCGCTTCAGGCTGCGCGAGCGCGAGAAGCAGGCATGAGCACGCCCGACTTCGCCGCCATCGACTGGCGCGGCCGCACTGTGCGCATCGAGTGCCAGTGGATCGCCCCCGAGCGCACCGACGCTCCGCTCATCGTGTTCCTGCACGAAGGCCTCGGCTCCGTCGCCATGTGGAAGGACTTCCCCGCACAAGTCTGCGAAGCCGCCAGCGCGCGAGGCCTGGTCTTCTCGCGCCCCGGCTACGGCCGCTCCACCCCGCGCGCCGAAGGCGACATCTGGGACGTCGACTTCATGCACCGCCAGGCGCACGAAGTGCTGCCCGCCCTCTTCGCCGCGCTGGGGCTCGGCGATGAAAAGCCCTGGCTCTTCGGCCACAGCGACGGCGGCTCGATCGCGCTGCTGTACGCCTCGCGCTTTCCCGAAAAAGTCGAAGGCCTGGTCGTGCTCGCTCCGCACATCTTCGTGGAAGACAAGACCGTCGCGAACATCGAGATCGCCCGCACCGCGTACCTGGGCACCGACCTGCCGAAGAAGCTCGGCCGCTATCACGACAGCGCCGACTCCGCCTTCTGGGGCTGGAACCGCATCTGGCTGCACCCGCCCTTTCGCGACTGGAACATCGAGGCGGAGCTCGACACCATCCGCTGCCCCGTGCTTGCCATGCAGGGCATCGACGACGAGTACGGCACGCTCGCGCAGATCCGCGGCATCGCCGCGCGCGTCAGTGGTTGCGAGCTGCTCGAAATCCCTGAATGCGGGCATTCCCCGCATCGCGATCAGCCGGATCGTGTCATCGTCGCGGCCACTTCTTTCATCACCAAAAACAGGAGACAGACACCATGACCCTTCCCACCTCCGTACGTACAGCCCGACTGGCCCTCACGGCCATCGCTTTCGCCGCGCTGGCCTCGGCCGCCGGCGCCCAGGGCACCGGCAAGCTCAAGGTCGGCCTGATGCTGCCCTACAGCGGCACCTACACCGCCCTGGGCGTGGCCATCGAGAACGGCTTCAAGCTCTACGTCGACGAGCAAGGCGGCAAGCTCGCCGGCCGCGAGATCGAATACTTCAAGGTCGACGATGAGTCCGACCCCGCCAAGGCCACCGACAACGTCAACAAGCTCATCAAGCGCGACAACGTCGACGTGATCGTCGGCACCGTGCACTCGGGCGTCGCTATGGCCATGGCCAAGGCCGCCAAGGAAAGCGGCACCGTGCTGATCGTGCCGAATGCCGGCGCCGACGCCGTGACCGGGCCGATGTGCGCGCCCAACATCTTCCGCAGCTCGTTCAGCAACTGGCAGCCGGCCTTCGCCATGGGCGAAGTGGCGGCCAAGCAGCAGGGCAAGAAGAAGGCGATGACCATCACCTGGAAATACGCTGCCGGCGACGAGTCGGTCAACGGCTTCAAGGAAGGCTTCGAGAAGAACGGCGGCAAGGTCGACAAGCAGCTCACGCTGCCCTTCCCCAACGTGGAGTTCCAGGCGCTGCTGACCGAGATCGCGGCGGCCAAGCCCGATGCGGTGTACGCCTTCTTCGCGGGCGGCGGCGCGGTGAAGTTCGTGAAGGACTACCAGGCCGCAGGCCTGAACAAGACCATTCCTCTGTACGGCCCCGGCTTCCTGACCGACGGCACGCTCGATGCGCAGGGCGAATCGGCACAAGGCATGCTGACCACGCTGCACTACGCCGACGGCTTGAATACCGCGCGCGACAACGCCTTCCGCGTCGGCTATGCCAAGGCCTTCAAGCTGCAGCCCGACGTGTACGCCGTGCAGGGCTACGACGCGGCGCAGATGCTGGGCGTGGGCCTTGCCGCCACCAAGGGCGACATCGGCAAGAAGGCCGAGTTCACGGCCGCCATCGAGAAGGCCAGGATCGACAGCCCGCGCGGCACGTTCACGATGAGCAAGTCGCACAACCCGGTGCAGGACATCTACCTGCGCAAGGTCGAGGGCAAGGAAAACAAGCTGGTGAGCACGGCCATCAAGGGACTGGCCGACCCAGCCCGCGGCTGCAGGATGTAAATAGGCTCACCCCCAGGCTTCGCTCACTTCGTGTGCTGCGCCAACCCCCTTGCAGGGGGCGACACCTGCGGCCCGGCAAAGCCGGTTCCGCGGTGTCCCGCGCAGTGCATTCCCATTGAACAACGATCCCGCCCAGAGAGAACCTCCTCGTGGATTTCGGAACCTTCTTGGTCCAGTGCCTGAACTCGGTTCAGTACGGACTCCTGCTCTTTCTCGTGGCCTCGGGGCTGACGCTGATCTTCGGGATCATGGGCGTCATCAACCTCGCCCACGGCAGCTTCTACATGATCGGTGCGTACATGGCGTTCGCGCTCGCGCCGCTGTTCGGCGACCAGTTCCTGCTGATGCTGGTGGCCGGCGTGGTGCTGGCCGCCGTGTTCGGCTACCTGCTCGAATGGGCCTTCTTCAGCTACCTCTACCAGCGCGACCATCTGCAGCAGGTGCTGATGACCTACGGCCTGATCCTGGTGTTCGAGGAACTGCGCTCCATCCTGGTGGGCAACGACGTGCACGGCGTGAAGGTGCCCGCATGGCTCGACGGCAGCTTCGCGCTGGGCAACGTCATGAGCTACCCGTGGTATCGCCTCTTCGCCTCGGCCGCCTGCATCGTGCTGGCCGTGGGGCTGTACTGGGTGGTCAACCGCACGCGGCTGGGCATGATGATCCGCGCCGGCGCGAGCAACCGCGACATGGTGCGTGGCCTGGGCATCGACGTGAAGCGGCTCTACCGCATCGTGTTCGCGGCCGGCGTGGCGCTGGCGGCGCTGGCCGGCATGATCGCCGCGCCGATGTCCTCGGTGTACCCGAACATGGGTGCGAGCGTGCTCATCATCTGCTTCGTGCTGGTGGTGATCGGCGGCATCGGCTCGATCACGGGCGCGCTGGTGGCCTCGCTGCTGGTGGGCTTCGTCGACACCTTCGGCAAGGTGTTCTTCGCGGACCTCAGCGGCATCGGCATCTATCTTCTGATGGCCATCGTGCTCATATGGAAGCCCGAGGGGCTGATGGGGAAGCGGCCATGACAGCCATGAAAAAAACCGCCTTCCTCCTGCCCGTAGCCTGCGCGGTGGCCATCGGCATCGCCGGTCCGTTGCTGGGCAACTATGCGTCGGACTTCATCGTGAAGGTGATGATCCTGTCGATCTTCGCGCTGAGCCTGGAGCTGCTGGTGGGCATGACGGGTCTCGTGAGCCTGGGCCACGCGGCGTTCTACGGCATTGGTGCGTACATGACCGTGCTCGCCTCGGGCAGCGAGGGCGGCAACTTCGCGCTGCTGCTGCCGCTGGCCATGGGCGCGGCTGCGCTCTATGCGCTGTTCGTCGGCGCCCTGAGCCTGCGCACGCGCGGCGTGTACTTCATCATGGTGACGCTGGCCTTCGCGCAGATGGCCTTCTTCGTGTTCCACGACACCAAGGTCGGCGGCGGCAGCGACGGCATCTACATGTATGTACGCCCTGCCATCGGCGCGCTCGACATGGAGAACCGCACGGTGCTGTTCTACGTGGTGCTGGCGTCGCTGGTGTTCACCTACGGGCTGCTGGCACTCATTCGCCGCTCGCGCTTCGGCGCAGCGCTGGCCGGCATCCGCGTGAACGAGCAGCGCATGCGCGCGGCAGGGTTCGCGGTGTATGGCTACAAGCTCGCGGCCTTCGTGCTGGCCGGTGCGCTGGCCGGGCTCGCGGGTTTCCTGCTGGCCTCGCGCGACGGCGTGGTCAACCCGGAGCTGATGGCATGGCACAACTCGGGCGAAGTGCTGCTGATGGTGATCCTCGGCGGCCTCGGCCATCTGCGCGGCGCGGTGATCGGCGCCATCGCGTTCACGCTGCTGAAGGAAATCTTCTCGACGCATGCGGTGATGGGCCCGCTGGCGGACCACTGGCAGCTGACGCTGGGGCTGACGATCATCGTGTTCGTGGCGCTGCTGCCCAAGGGGCTGATCGGCCTGGTCCAACGCCTGTCGCCGAAGGGGGCCGCATGACGACCGCACTGCTTTCCGTCGAAGGCCTCACGCGCCGCTTCGGCGGCCTCACGGCCGTCAACGCCGTCACGCTCGACCTGCACGTCGGCGAAGTCCATGCGGTGATCGGCACCAATGGCGCGGGCAAGTCGACGCTGATCAACATGCTCTCCGGCGAGATCGAAGCCTCCGAAGGCCGCATCGCGCTCGACGGCGTGGACATCACCGGCCGCGCCCAGTCGAAGCGTGCGCGCGACGGCGTGGGCCGCAGCTACCAGCGCACGACCATCTTCCCGGAGTTCAGCGTGCACGAGAACTGCCGGCTCGCCGCGCAAGCCGCCACGCCCAAACCCTGGGCGTTCTGGCAATCGTCGAAAGATTGCGCCACCAGCAACGCATCGGCCGACGCGGCACTGGAAGCTGCCGGCCTCGCCCATGAAGCGGGCCGCATCGCCGGTACCATGAGCCACGGCGCGCAACGCCAGCTCGAAGTGGCCATGTGCCTGGCGACCAACCCGCGCGTGCTGCTGCTCGACGAGCCGCTCGCCGGCATGGGCGCGGAGGAAACCGACCGCATGCTCACGCTGCTCGCGCGGCTGAAGGCCACGCATGCCATCCTGCTGGTGGAGCACGACATGGACGCGGTCTTCCGCATTGCCGACCGCATCACGGTGATGGTGAACGGCACCGTCATCGCCACAGGCAACCCCAAAGAGATTCGCGAGAACCCCGAAGTGCGCACCGCCTACCTCGGAGAAGACCACTGATGCTCATCGTCCGCGACCTCAACACCTACTACGGCAACAGCCACATCCTGCGCGGCGTGCACGCCGGCATTCCGGCGGCCACATCGGTCGGCCTGCTCGGGCGCAACGGCATGGGCAAGACCACGCTGATCCGCACGATGATGGGCTACGTGCGCCCCGCCTCGGGCGAAGTGCAGGTCGACGGCCGCACCGTCACCGGCCTGCCGCCCGAGAAGATGGCGCGGCTGGGCATCGGCTACGTGCCCGAGGGCCGCGGCATCTTCCCGAACCTGTCGGTGCGCGAGAACCTCGTGATGAGCGAACGCGCCGGCATCGACGGCCGGCGCGAGTGGACCTTCGACCGCGTGATGGCCACCTTTCCGCGACTTGCCGAGCGGCTGTCGCACGGCGGCCAGCAGCTGTCGGGCGGCGAGCAGCAGATGCTGTCGATCGGCCGCGCACTCATGACCAACCCGCGCCTGCTGATCCTCGACGAGGCCACCGAAGGCCTGGCGCCGCTGATCGTGGCCGAGATCTGGCGCGTGATCGGCGAGATCCGTGCGACCGGCATCGCGACGCTGATCGTGGACCGCGACTACCGCAAGGTGTTGGCGCACACCGATCTTGCGGTGGTGATGGAGAAGGGACAGATCGTGCGGCACGGAGCCTCGGCCGATCTGCTGGCCGAGCCGCAGGCGCTGGAAGAACTGCTGGGCGTGTAGAAGGGGTGCGCCCGCATGCGGTTGCGGCTGACGCAGTGAGCAATCAGGCCACGCGCTGCTTGAGAACAGTCGGTTCGATGACCGGCGCCGGCCAGAGCTGCAGGTGGTAGCGATCGCCGCCTTCCAGCCCGTCTTCGGAAAGCGTGTTGAGGCCCGCATAGCAGGCACGCAGCCTGTAGGTTCCGGGCGCAACGGGAATGCGCGCCGCATCGGGAAAGTAGTCGGTACAACCGGCGATGACCAGGTTGGCGCTCTGCGTCACCAGGGTGCATTCGACGACATGCTCCCACTGGTCGAGATCGAGCGGGCTTTCCGTATCGAGGATCTCGACGGTGACGGGCACGTCCATGTTGCGAACGGTGCCGATGCCGACGACGCCGGCTTCGGTCGCAAGCATGCGTTCCACGGCTTCGTCTGTCCACGCATCGGAGAGGTCGCCATCCGCGGCCTCGTCCTGGATGTAGAACTGGAAGTAGTCGGCAAAGATGCTGAATTCATGCATGGGGCGTACTCCGATTCCTTTTTTTGCTATTCGATGAAGCGCCGCAGCCCTTCGAGATCGATCACGGTGATGCCACCGTACTCGATGCGCAGGAAGCCCGCTTCCTTCAGCCGGTTCAGCGCCGCATTGCACCGCTGACGCGACACGCCCGAGAGATTCGCAATCTCCTCCTGCGAGGTCTGCAGGTGAGGCTCGCTCCCCGGATGCAGCCACGGGTGGAACAGCCCCGCCAGCGCGCGCGCCACCTGGCTGTCGGCATCGAGCAGCCTGTGCGCCGCGTAGTTGCCCATGAACCAGTGCAGCCGCTCGTTGATCTGCTGCAGCAGGAAGTGGTCGAAGCCGCGCTGCGTGCGGTGCAGCCACTCGAAGGTTTCGAGCGGCAACTGCGCTACGCGGCTCGGCCGCAGCGCGATGATGTCGGCCGAACGCGGCAGCGCCCGCAGCAACGTACCCTCGCCAAACCAGCTGCCGACCGAGAGCCCGCCGAAGGTCACGGAGCGTCCGTCGCTCGAGGTGATCGACCACTTGAGCAGCCCTTCGAGCGTGCCGTACCAGTGCAGTGGCGTGTCGCCGCGCCGGCACAGCGCGGCACCCGCGGCCACGTCGACCTCGCGTATCTCGTCGAGCACGCGCTCGCCCGCCGCCACGTCGAGCAGCGGGAACCAGGCCGAGCCCTGGAGCAACTGGGGAATCGTGAGCGATGCCGCCTGGATGGCGGGCCTGGTCGTGGGCATTTTCTTTTTACTGCGCGCCCTTGAGCTGTTGCAGCTCGGCCTGCGCTTCACGCAATTTTTCTTCGCGGTCTGCGATCTTGTCGGCTCGGCCCTTGTGCTGCGCCTCGCGCAGGTCACGCTCGCGTTCTGCCACCTTGCGTTCCTGGCTGCGAATGCGCCGCTGGTGCTCTGCACCCAGCTTCGCGTCGCTGCAGGTGCGGCGCACTTCGCCCAGCGCCTTTTCGAGCCCGCGCACGCGCTGCTTCTGGCCCTTGGCCTTGGCCGCCTCGATGTCGCGGCCAATGGCCTCGCGCTTGGCTTCGCAAGTGGTGGGGCCTGCCGGTTGCGCGAGCGTCCAGGTCGAGGTCAGCGCGGCCGCGGCGGCCAGGAGGATGGGCAGTAGTCTCATTGGTTCTCCTTGATGCGCGCAATGGCGCTGGGGCGACTTTAGCGTTTGGCGCAGCGTAAACCCTGCCCCCAAATGTCGTCGCGATGACTGAGTGCAAATGCGCCCCAAAAAATAATGACGCGCCCCCATGAAAGACACCAGGAGTCCCCGAGCATGTCGAAGCGCAAAGTGATCGTGACCATCGCCCCTACCGGCGGCATGGCGCACAAGTCGCAGAACCCCCATCTCCCCACGCAGCCCGCCGAAATCGCCGCCGACGTGCTGCGCTGCTGGAACGCCGGTGCCAGCGTGGTGGCCATCCACGCGCGCCGCCCGGACGACGGCGCCACCTGCAACGCCGACGTGTACCGCGACATCAACAGCCGCATCCGCGCAGGCGGCAGCGACATCGTCATCAACAACTCCACCGGCGGCGGCGTACACGGCGACATGGTGAAGCCGCTGGCCGGCGAGCGCTGGGAGATCGCGTGGGAAGAGCGCATCAAGGGCATGGACGCCGGCGCCGAGATGTGCACGCTCGACGCGACCACGCTCAACCTGAGCTTCGAGGGCAGGCAGATCCTGATGGACACGCCCATCACCCGCGGCCGCGAACTGGCCGCCGGCATGAAGGCGCGCGGCATCAAGCCCGAGTGGGAGGTGTTCAGCCCCACGCACATCCTGCAGGACACGACCACGCTGATCCAGGAAGGCCACGACGACGAGCCCTACTTCATCAACATGGTGATGAACGTGCACCGCAACTTCCAGAACGCGATGCCCTACTCGCCGCGCTTCCTGCAGATGATGGTCGACACCCTGCCCAAGGGCAGCATCTTCTGCGTGAGCGGCATCGGCCCCTCGCAGCTCGAAGCCAACGTGGCGGCGCTGCTGCTGGGCGGCCATGCGCGCGTGGGCCTGGAAGACAACCTCTACTTCCGCCAGGGCGAGCTGGCCACCAACGTACAGCTCACCGAGCGCATCGTGCGGGTGATACGCGAGCTCGACATGGAGGTGGCCACGCCGGCCGAGGCGCGGCAGATGATGGGCCTGCCGCGGGTGGGCACGCCGAGGCCCGAGTTCGCGCTGGGCTGACGACGAAGAAGAACCAGAACAACGAACGAACGGAGACAGGCACATGAACATTTCCCGCACCGCCCTGGCCCTCGCCCTGGGCACGGCTTTCGCAGCAAGCGCCTCGGCCCAGGTGTCCGACGACACGATACGCATCGGCTTCATCAGCGACATGTCGGGCATCTACCGCGACTACGACGGCCCGGCGGGCGCCGAGGCCATCCGCATGGCCATTGCCGACATGGGCGGGGCCATCGGCGGCAAGAAGATCGAGCTGGTCACGGCCGACCACCAGAACAAGCCCGACATCGCCGCCGCCAAGGCACGCGAATGGTTCGACGTGCAGAAGGTCGACATGCTGATCGCCGGCGTCAACTCGGGCGCGGCCATTGCGATGGCTGGCGTGGCGGCCGACAAGAAGAAGCCTTACTTCGTGGTGGGCTCGGGCGCGTCGAGCCTCACCAACGAGTACTGCTCGCCCTACACGGTGCACTACGCCTACGACACGGTGGCCATGGCGCGCGGCACTGCGAGCGCGGTGGTCAAGGCTGGCGGCAAGAGCTGGTACTTCGTGACGGCCGACTACGCCTTCGGCGCGGCGCTGCAGAACGACGCGGCCAAGATCGTGCAGGCCAGTGGCGGCACGGTGGCGGGCTCGGTGAAGCATCCGCTGGGCGCGAGCGATTTCTCTTCGTTCATGCTGCAGGCACAGAACTCGAAGGCGCAGGTGCTGGCGCTGGCCAATGCGGGCGGCGACACGGTCAATGCCATCAAGTCGGCGGCGGAGTTCGGCATCAGCAAGAACATGAAGCTGGCCGGCATGATCATCACCATCAATGATGTGCATGCGCTGGGCCTGAAGAGCTCGCAGGGCATGTACCTCACCGACAGCTGGTACTGGAACCAGAGCCCCGAGGCGCGCGAATGGGCGCGCCGCTTCTTCGACAAGCACAAGCGCATGCCCTCCTCCTTCCATGCCGGCGACTACTCGGCCGCGCTGCAGTACCTGCAGGCCGTGAAGGCCGCGGGCAGCGACGATGCCGACAAGGTGATGGCGCAGTTGCGCAAGACGAAGTTCAATGACATGTTCGTCAAGGGCGGCTGGCTGCGCGACGACGGGCTGATGGTGCACGACATGCACCTGATGCAGGTGAAGACGCCGGCCGAGTCGAAAGAACCATGGGACTATTACAAGGTGGTCGAGCCGATCCGCGGCGAGGCCGCATGGACCACGAAGGCGGAGAGCCGCTGCGCGCGGTGGAAATCAGCATGAGCATGAGCACTTCTTCTTCGAGCGTGAAGCGCGTGGCGGTTGTCGGCACCGGGGTGATCGGTGCGAGCTGGGTCGCGTACTTTCTCGCGCACGGGCTCGACGTGAACGCGACCGATCCGTCGCCCGGCGCCGAAGACAGGCTGCGCGCTGCGGTGGCGCAGCACTGGCCCACGCTGGAGCGCTTCGGCCTGGTGCCGGGTGCATCGGTAGACCGGCTGCGCTTTCACGACAGCCTGGAAGACGCCGTTTCGGTGGCCGACTTCGTGCAGGAGAACGGCCCCGAGCGCATGGATTTCAAGATCGACCTGTTCCGCCGCATGGATGCCGCCGCGCCGCCGGACACGATCCTCGCGTCGAGCTCGTCGGGCCTTGCGATCAGCGGCGTGCAGTCGGGCTGCGCGCATCCACAGCGCGTCGTTCTGGGGCATCCGTTCAACCCGCCGCACCTGATTCCGCTGGTGGAGGTGATCGGTGGCGAGCAGACCTCGGCCGAGGCCATCGAGCGCACGATGGCGTTCTACGCCGCCATCGGCAAGCGGCCGATCCACGTGAAGCGCGAGGTGAAAGGCCACATCGCGAACCGGCTGCAGGCGGCGCTGTGGCGCGAAGCCTTCCACCTCGTCAACGAAGGCGTGGCGAGCGTGGCCGACATCGACACGGCCATCGCGCACGGACCCGGCCTGCGCTGGGCGGTGATGGGGCCGTTCATGAACCTGCATCTCTCGGGTGGTGCTGGTGGCATCGAGCACGTGCTCGCGCACCTGGGTGGACCGATCGAGGACTGGTGGAAGGACCTGGGCACGCCGTCGATGACTGCAGATCTCAAGCAGAAGGTGACGGACGGCGTGGCCCAGGAACTGGGCTCACGCCGCACCAGCGACCTCGAAGCTGCCCGCGACACCCTGCTGTTAAACCTGATTCGCGCGAAGGCAGAGACCGGCAAGCTCGACTAGATGAAAGCTTGCTTTTCGATTTTTCGCGTTGTTCGTTCGGGGTGCGATCACGCCGACGGGGTGCCTTGCTCCGCGAATGTCCCCCGGCCTGCGGCCTCCTCCTTTATTTCGCTGCGCAAGGCACCCCATCGACGTGATCGATGGACGCAACGCTCGTGCGGCCGGCAATACGGCTGCGCCCATGTGCGAATGGCACCGGGTGCTCCCCGCAGCGAAATAAAGGAGGAGGGGCGCAGCCCCGGGGGACATTCGCGGAGGGGAGTACCCGGTGTCATTCGCACACGCCCTGAACAAACCCCGGAACACTGAAATGACCGACTTCCTCAATGACGAAAGTCTGATCGCCCCACCCCGCACGGTGCGCATCGACTTCGACGACGGCTCCTTCGCGCTGCGCTCGCCGATGGCGTTGAAGCCTTACGCACGCTGCATCGGAGAATGGCTGGAACGCTGGGCCGCGGAAACGCCCGACGCGCTGGCCTTCGCCGAGCGCGACGAAACAGGCGAAGGCTGGCGCAAGCTCGACTACCGTGCGCTGCGCCAAACAGTCGGCTCAGTGGCGCAAGGCCTGCTCGACCTGAACCTGCCGGCAGGCCAGCCGGTCGTGATCCTCTCGGACAACGCCATAGACCACGCCGTGCTGATGCTCGCGACCATGCACATCGGCCGCACCGCGTGTTCGCTCTCCAGCGCCTACTCGCGCATGGCCAAGGACCCTTCGCGGCTGCACGGCATGCTGCAGGCGCTGAAGCCCGCGTTGATCTATGCATCCGACGCCAAGATATACGGCGCATCGCTCGCAGGCTGCGGCGTGGAAGCGGTCACGGTGTTCAGCCGCAACGCCGATGCGCATCCCGGTGCGATCGGGTTTGAACGATTGCTCGCAGCGAAGGAAACACCCGCCGTCATGCAGGCCTTCGCCGACGTGCTGCCCGATACGCACGCCAAGTACCTGCTGACCTCCGGCTCCACCGGCAAGCCCAAGGTGGTCATCAACACGCACCGCATGCTTTGCGCCAACCAGCAGATGATGGCGCAGACCTGGCGCTTCCTCGCGCAGGAAAAGCCGGTGCTGGTCGACTGGCTGCCCTGGAGCCACACCTTCGGTGCGAACCACAACCTGCACATGGTGCTGTGCCACGGCGGCGCGCTCTACATCGACGAGGGCCGGCCCGCGCCGGGGCTGATCGAGAAGACGGTGCGCAACCTGCGCGAGGTGAAGCCCACGCTGCTGTTCAACGTGCCGCGCGGCTTCGACATGCTGCTGCCCTTTCTCGAAGCCGACGACGCGCTGGCCGCCGAAGTGTTCTCGCGGCTAAGGCTTGCCTTCTATGCGGCGGCGGCGCTGGCACCCTCCACCTGGCAGCGGCTCGAAGCGGTGGCAAAGCGCGTGCGGCCCACGCGGCCGCTGTGGCTCACCACCTCGTGGGGCGCGACAGAGACCTCGCCCGCCATCACCTCCGCGCACTGGAAGCTCGACGGTGCCGGCTGCATCGGCGCGCCGCTGCCGGGGCTGGAGCTGAAGTTCGTGCCCAACGGCGAGAAGCTGGAGATGCGCGTCAAGGGCGTCTCGGTGTTCCCCGGCTACCGCGATGCGCCGCGCGAAACGGCGCAGGCTTTCGACGAAGAGGGCTACTACCGCATCGGCGACGCCGGCTTTCTCGCGAACCCGGCGCAGCCCGCGCATGGCGTGATCTTCAACGGCCGCGTGGCGGAAGACTTCAAGCTCTCGACCGGCACCTGGGTGTCGGTGGGCACGCTGCGCGTGAAACTCGTGTCGATGCTCGCGCCGCATGCGCAGGACGTGGTGCTCACAGGCCACGACCGCGACGAGATCGGCATGCTGGTGTTTGCGAGCCCGCAAGGCGCGGCGCTGCCGCCGGAGGCCATGGGTGAGCGCATCGCCGGCGTGCTGCGTTCGCTGCGCGACGAAGGCGCGGGTTCCTCGCAATGCCCGGCCTGTGCACTGGTGCTGGCCGAGCCGCCGAGCCTCGATGCGGGCGAGATCACCGACAAGGGCTACATCAACCAGCGCGCCGTGCTCACGCGCCGCGCGGCGGACGTGGCGCGCCTGCACGCCCTTGCCGATGACGACCTGCAGGTGGTGCGGCTGCGCGCCTGATCAAGAAGATCACGAAGGCTGCTCGAACAGCGCCAGCAGCGTGTTCTTCAGCCACTGGTGCAGCGCGGAGGTTTCGTGCCGCTGGTGCCAGAACAGTTCGATGACGCGTGCCGGCGCCTCCAGCGGCACGGGCATCCGGCGCAGGCCGGCCAGGCGCGCAGGCTCGAACTTCTCGGACCACGGCAGCACCGCGATCAGGTCGGAGCGGCGCACCACTTCGTACGCGGCGCCGTAGTGGTTCACCGTCGCGACCAGGTTGCGCTGCAGCCCTCGGCTGTGCAGGAACAGGTCGTAAGTCGGCGTGGTCTTGCCGACCAGGCTCACGTCCACATGGCGGGCCGCGAGGAATTTCTTCAGCGGAATCCTGTCGGCGCGCGCCAGCGGATGCCCGGTGCGCATGACGCATACGAAGTCAGGCGACCACAGCGCCCTCGACTTGAGAAACGCCGGCCGCTGCACTTCCTCGTTGTAGACGCTGATCGCGAAGTCGGCCTTGTTGTCGGCCAGCACCTTGTCGAAATCCACCAGCGTGTTGGGAATGGCGTGGATCAACATCGACGGCGCCGCCTTGCTGAGCTTGCTGGCGAGCCGCGGCACCACGATGCCCGAGACGTAATCGGACATCGCGATGCTGAGGCTGGCGGTACTGCGCAGCGCATCGAAGCGCTCCAGGTCGAGCGTGCCGCGAATCGCATGCAGCGATTGCGACAGCGGCTCCCACAGGTCGATGGCCCGCCGCGTCGGGTTGACGCCGGCCCCGCTGCGCACGAACAGCGCGTCGTCGAAGGTCTCGCGCAGACGGCGCAGCGCATTGCTGACCGCGGGCTGCGTCAGCGACAGCTTGCTGGCTGCACGCGTGACGTTGCCCTCGGTCATGAGGGCCTCGAACACCTTCAGCAGGTTGAGATCGGCGGAGCGGTAGTTCATCGTGCGGCCTGACCATTCACTGAATCAATAAACACAATCACACGTATAAATTTGTCGTGATATCCCCGCGATCCTACGATCTGCCGCTTCTCTGCACCACCGAAGTCGAGGGATTCACATGACCATGCTGTCGGCCCGCATCGAGCGCCTGCCGTTCTCCGGTTTCCATCGGCGCCTGCTCCTCATGGGAGGACTGGGCTACACCTTCGACGCAATGGACGCAGCGGTGATCGCCTTCGTGCTGCCGGTGCTGCGCACCGAATGGGGGCTCAGCAGCGTGCAGATCGGTGTGCTGGCCAGCGCGAACTTCATCGGCTTTTTCTTCGGCGCCCTCGCGTCCGGCACCTGCGGCGACCTGTTCGGGCGGCGCGTGGTGATGATGTCGGCACTGGCGATCTACTGCGTGGCGTCGCTCTTCAGCGGCATGGTCGACAGCTGGACGGTGTTTCTCGGGCTGCGCATCGTGGCCGGCTTCGGCGCCGGCGCCGAGAGCGCGATCATCGCGCCCTACCTGTCGGAGTTCGTGGCGCGCCGCTACCGGGGCACCTTCACCGGCGCACTGGCGGGCTTCTTCTCGTTCGGCTTCGTGGCGGCGGCGCTGCTGGGCTACTTCATCGTGCCGGCGCATCCGCAGGGCTGGCGCATCGTCATCTTCATCACCGCGATGCCGGTGCTGCTGCTGCTGTGGTGGCGGCGCGCGCTGCCCGAATCGCCGCGCTGGCTGGAAAGCCAGGGGCGGCAGGCCGAGGCCGGGACCATCGTGGACGCGATGGAGTCCGAGACCGTGCAGCGCGGCCTTGCGCTGCCCGCGCTCAATGCAGAGGACGTGGCCGCCCCGCCGCCCAGCAACAGCCGCGGCAGCCTGCTGAAGAACTACGCCACGCTGGTCTCCAGCAAGCTCATCCGCATCAGCACCATGACCTGGCTGATGTGGCTGGCGATCACCTTCAGCTACTACTCGTTCTTCACCTGGATTCCCAGCCTGCTGATCCAGAACGGAATGACGATCACCAAGAGCTTCGGCTACTCGCTGGTGATCTACCTCGCGCAGATTCCGGGCTACTTCTCAGCCGCCTGGCTCAACGAGAAGATCGGCCGGCAGGCCACCATCGTGAGCTACATGCTGCTGGGCGGCCTCTCTGCGCTGGGGCTGGCCTTCACGCACAGCGACGGGCAGATCATGGCGGCGGGCGTGCTGCTGTCCTTCTTCATGAACGGCACCTATGCGGGCGTCTATGCCTACACGCCGGAGGTTTTTCCGACACAGGTACGTGCGACGGGCTCCGGCCTGGCGTCGGCCATCGGGCGCATCGGCGGCATCACGGCGCCGATCCTGGTCGGCTTCATCTATCCGGCGCTGGGCTTCGCGGGGGTGTTCGGCATGACGACGGCAGTGCTGCTGCTGGGCGCGGCGGCCGTCACCTTCATGGGCATCCCGACGCGCGGCCGTTCGCTGGAAGACATTGCGGCCGCCGAACTTTCCTGACTCAGGGCATCCATGCAACCCAAGCTTCTCGATGAATCGCTGTCGGCCGTCGCGCGCGCGCATGCCGACACGCAACAACCCCAGGCCACCTTCGACGCGCTCGAGAAGGCGGTGGCCGCGACCATCGGCCACCGGCTCTTCACCATCCTGGTGCACCACCGCGAGGCGCGCGAGTCGGAACGCATCTACACCAACATGCGCGAGGCCTATCCGGTGGGCGGGCGCAAGCCGATCACCGATTCGCCGTGGATGCAGCAGGTGATGCAGCGCGGCCTGCCCTACATCGGCCGCAACGCCGACGACCTGCGCGACGTGTTCTACGACCACGAGCTCATCGTGTCGCTGGGTTGCCACAGCGTGCTGAACATTCCGCTGCGCTGGCGCGGCGAGACGCTGGGCACGCTCAACATGCTGCACGAGGAAAACTGGTACGACACCGGGCACGTCGAGCCCGCGCGTGTGTTCGCGCAGCTGGCGCTGCCCGCAGTGATGGCACAACAGACCAAGGAGTCCATGGCATGACGAACACCGTACTTTTCAAGAACGCCAACCTGCTCGACCCGCAGCGCCCCGAGCTGCTGGAAAACCACCACATCCTGGTCGAAGGCGGCGTGGTCCGCGAGGTTTCCGACAAGCCTATCCACAGCCCCTCGGCGCGCACGATCGACGTGAAGGGCAAGACCGTGATGCCCGGCCTCATCGACCTGCACGTGCACGTGATCGCGGTGGAGCTCAATCTCTCGCGGCAGGTGCATATGCCCAACGTGCTCATCACGCTGCGCAGCGTGCCCATGCTGCGCGGCATGCTGCGCCGTGGCTTCACCACGGTGCGCGACGCGGGCGGTGCGGGCTTCGCGTTCAAGCAGGCGGTGGAATCAGGGCTGGCGCAGGGTCCTCGCCTGTTCGTCTCCGGCCGCGCACTGAGCCAGACCGGCGGGCACGGCGACATGCGCGCGCGCTCCGACTACCTGATGAGCAACGACGGGGCGTGCGCCACCTGCGTGCGCGTCGGTGCGCTGGCGCGCGTGGCCGACGGCGTGGACGCGGTGCGCCGTGCCGTCCGCGAGGAGCTGCAGATGGGCGCTGACCAGATCAAGATCATGGCCTCCGGCGGCGTGGCCTCCCCAACCGACCCGGTGGGCGCCTTCGGCTACAGCGAGGACGAGATCCGCGCCATCGTCGAAGAGGCCCGCGGGCGCGGCACCTATGTGATGGCACACGCCTACACCGCCGAGGCCATCGCGCGGGCCGTGCGCTGCGGCGTGCGCACCATCGAGCACGGCAACCTTGTCGATGCGCCCACGGCCGAACTCATGGCGCAGCTCGGCGCGTATGTGGTGCCAACGCTGGTCACCTACGACGCATTGGCCAACGAGGGCGAGAGCTTCGGGCTGCCGAAGGAAAGCGTGGCCAAGGTGGCCAGCGTGCGCGAGGCCGGCCTGCGCTCGCTTGAGATCTACAAGGCAGCAGGCGTGAAGATGGGCTACGGCTCCGACCTGCTGGGCGAATCGCAGCGCCTGCAGAGCGACGAGTTCCGCCTGCGCGCTGAAGTGCTGTCACCCGCCGAGGCCATTGCCAGCGCAACGACGGTCGCGGCCGAGGTGCTGGGCATGAGCGAACGCCTGGGCCGGCTGGTGCCCGGTGCACTGGCCGACATCCTGGTGGTGGACGGCAATCCGCTGCGCGACGTCGGCTGCCTGCTGGGCCAGGGCGAGCGCATTCCGCTGGTCATGAAGGAAGGCGTGGTGCAGTTCGACGAGCTGGGCACCGTCCACTGAAGGGCTACGGCAGCGCCAGCCACTTGCGCCAGAGAACCAGCGCCTTGTCCTGGTAGCGACGGGTGGCAGCGAGCAGCGCGGCGCGCGGTTCGGGCGACATGAGTTCGGCCGGCAGCAGCGGATCGCGGATGAGGTGCGCGATCACGGCACGCCCCAGCAGCAGCGACTCGCGCGTGGCCACTTCGAGCCGCTGGGTGCGCAGCCGCTTCTCGCTGCGTTCCAGGCCCGTCTGCAGGCGGCTGCAATCGGCCGTCAGCGCACGCACATTCCAAAGCTTGCGTGCGGCGGCCTGCGCGGCATCGTCCAGATCGGCCAGCCGGAACACCAGGGCGATGCGCGACAGGCCCAGATCGGCCAGCTGCACGCGCTCGCCTTCCAGCCCACCCGCGAGGTTGTCGGGCCGGATGTTCAGCCCCGGCCGCAGCGCCGCAAAGCCGCGCAGCGACAGCGCAAGAGCGTGATGGCGCCACGCTGTCTTGTCGGCGCGCGGCACGCCGGCGTCGTGCACGGCGAGCCAGTCGCCGCGCCACGCGACGGCCTGCGCCTGCTTGTGCCGCCAGTCGTCGACCGCGCGCGACAGCGCCGGGCCCTTGCGGTTGAGCGCGTAGCTGCCTCGCTCGCCGCGCGCGATCTTGCCCTCGGCCGCGAGCCGCGTCAGGCCCACGCGCAGCGTCGATTCGCCGATGCCCATGAGCTCGCCCGCGCGGCACAGCGCCTGCGAACTCAGCGTGCCGCCGTCGGCAACCAGCAGGTCGAGGATCAGCTCCGGCGCGCTGGGGATGGCGACCGGCACATTACATACTTTGTCCATAATTGCGAAACAGAGAAATATTTCCTACGATGCAACCGAGCGACCGCTAATGTAATTTAGCCCGAAAGGATGCACGCATGGCCATGCAGTACGTGGCGTACGACGTGGACCGCACGGTCTGCACCATCACGCTGAGCCGCCCGGAGAAACGCAATGCGGTCGACGGCGTGGTGGCCGCCGAATTGCGCCAGGCCTTCGAGCGCTTCGAAGCCGACGACGCACTGCGCGTCGCGGTGCTGGCCGGCGCGGGCGGCAACTTCTGCGCAGGCGCCGACCTCTCGGCCGTAGGCGACCCGGCCCGGCGCAATGAGCTCGATACCGAAGGCGGTGGCAGCGGCCCGATGGGGCCGACGCGCATGGCGCTGTCGAAGCCGTTGATCGCGGCGGTGAACGGCTATGCGGTGGCGGGCGGCCTCGAGCTCGCGCTGCTGGCCGACCTGCGCGTGGCCGACGACGACGCGGTGTTCGGCGTGTTCTGCCGCCGCTGGGGCGTGCCGCTGATCGACGGCGGCACGGTGCGGCTGCCGCGCATCGTGGGCATGGGGCGCGCGCTCGACATGATTCTTTCGGGCCGTCCGGTGGGCGCGCCCGAGGCGCTGGCGATGGGTTTGGTCAACCGCGTGACGCCGCCCGGCGGTGCGCTGGCCGCCGCGCAGGAGCTGGCTCACCAGCTCTCTGCATTCCCGCAGCAATGCATGCTGGCCGACCGCCGCTCCGCCTACGGGCAGTGGGACATGCCGCTGGCCGAGGCGCTGCGCCGCGAGGGTGCGCAGGGCGTACCGATGGTTTTCGCCGAAGGCGAAGCCGGCGCGGCGCGCTTCGCCGGCGGCGCAGGTCGCCACGGGGAATTCAAGCGCTGAAGAAGCGCAGCGTGGTACGCAGCGCCTTGGCGAAGCGCGGGTCGGCCATGGCGCCCACGTTGAAGCGCGACCAGCGCGACACCTGCGTCGAGTCGACGCTGAAGATGCGCCCCGGCGCCATCACTATCTTGCGTGGCAGCAGCTCCTTCGCGAAGGCCAGCGAGTCGGCCACACCGGGCAGCGCGGCCCACACGTAGAGCGACTGCGGGGTGCGCGCGAACACCTCTGCGTCGACCGAGTCGAACAGCTTGATCGCGTTGCGCGTGGCCTCGCCGAGCCGCGCCTGCAGGCGATTGAGGTGCCGCTGGTAGTGGCCCTCGCTCAGGATGACGTCGACCGTGCGCTCGCAATACTCCGAACTGCTCACGTGGATCAGCGCCTTCAGGTCCGCGAGGTCGCTCGCCAGGTCGGCGCCGCAGGCGATGAAGCCCACGCGCAGCGCTGCGGAGAACGACTTGGAGAAGCTGCCGATGTAGATCGTGCGCTCCAGCTGGTCGAGCGCGGCCAGGCGCGGCAGCGAGGTGGGCTTGAAGTCGGCCAGCGGATCGTTCTCGACGATCAGCAGGTCGTGCTTCTGCGCGAGCTGCAGCACGCGGAAGGCCTTGGCGGGCGAGATGTCGGAGCCCGTGGGGTTGTGCGCGATCGACTGCGTGAAGAACAGGCGTGGCCGCTCGGCAACGAGCAGGCGCTCCAGCGCCTCGAGGTCGGGCCCGTCGGCCAGGCGCGGCACGCCCAGCACCTGCGCGCCCGCGAGCTTGAGCTTGCCGAAGAGGGGGTAGTAGCCAGGGTCGTCCACCAGCACCTTGCCGCCGGGAGGCACGAAGTAGCGGATGACGATGTCCATCGCCTCGTTGGCGCCGTGCGTCAGCACGATCTGCCGCGGCTCGGCGCCGATGCCGAAGTCGGCCAGCTTGCGCACGAGATGGTCGCGCAGCGGCGCATAGCCGAAGCGGCTGCCGTAGCGGAACAGCGCGCCGAGCCCCGTGCGGACCACCTTCGGGTGGTACTTGTCGAGCCGCACGTCGGCCAGCCATTCGACTGGTGGAAAGCCATCGCCCACCGCAATGGCGTCGGGCTGGGTCTTGAGCTGCTCGCGCATGAGCCACACGATGTCCATGGCGCGGCCGAGACTGCCGGCGTCTTCTTCCACCGGCTTGACCACCTGCTGCGGCAGCACGAAGTAGCCCGAACCGCGGCGCGGCTCGACCAACCCGCGCGACACCAGCAGCTCGAAGGCGGCCACGACGGTGTTCTTGGCGTAGCGATGAAGCTGCGCAAGCTCGCGCAGAGAAGGAAGCTTGTCGCCGGCCTTGTAGGCGCCGCTGGCGATCTGGCGCGCAAGAGTCTCTGCGAGCGAATCGGCAATGGTGGTCATGGGCGCCGACTGTGACACAGCGGCCCGCTTTCGCGCACCACTGTCCGCACTGTCCCGCCAAACTGTGCCTTCCGCCGGCGGTACAGCCGGCCTAAATTGCCTGCTCCCGAATTCATCTTCCGAAGAGACAAGCAACGATGGTCGCCGATTCCCGCATTCCCAACTTCCGCGCACTCACGCCCGCGCAGCGCCTGGCCCACATCGCGCAGGCCGCATCGCTCTCCGGGGATGAAGTGGCACTGCTTTCCCAGCCCGGCGCCCTCCGCGTAGACCGCGCCAACGGCATGGTCGAGAACGTGATCGGCACCTTCGAGCTGCCGCTGGGCGTGGCCGGCAACTTCACCGTCAACGGGCGCGACTACCTCGTGCCGATGGCGGTGGAGGAGCCCTCGGTGGTGGCCGCCGCCTCCTTCATGGCCAAGCTGGCGCGCGAGGGCGGTGGTTTCGAGGCTTCGAGCACCGGCCCGCTGATGCGCGCACAGGTGCAGGTGATCGGCATCACTGACCCGTACGGCGCGCGACTGGCGCTGCTGCGCGCGCGCGACGAAATCCTTGCCGTGGCGAACAGCCGCGACAAGGTGCTGATCGGCCTGGGCGGCGGCTGCCGCGACATCGAGGTGCATGTGTTCGGCGACACGCCGCGCGGCGCGATGGTGGTGATGCACCTGATCGTCGACGTGCGCGACGCGATGGGCGCGAACACCGTCAACACCATGGCCGAGGCGGTGTCGCCGCTGGTCGAGAAGCTCACGGGCGGCACGGTGCGGCTGCGCATCCTGTCGAACCTGGCCGATCTGCGGCTGGCGCGTGCCCGCGTGCGGCTGGCACCCTCGGTGCTGGCCACGCGCGAGCGCAGCGGCGAAGAGGTGGTCGAGGGCGTGATCGACGCATACACCTTCGCGGCCATCGACCCCTACCGCGCGGCGACGCACAACAAGGGAATCATGAACGGCGTCGATCCCGTGATCGTCGCGACCGGCAACGACTGGCGCGCAGTGGAAGCCGGCGCGCATGCCTATGCCTGCCGCAGCGGGCGCTACACCTCGCTGACCACCTGGGAGAAGGACACCGCGGGCGCGCTGGTCGGCACCATCGAGATGCCGATGCCGGTGGGCCTGGTCGGCGGTGCAACCAAGACACACCCGCTCGCACGGCTCGCACTGAAGATCCTCGACGTGAAGTCGGCACAGGAGCTGGGCGAAGTCGCGGTGGCCGTGGGCCTCGCGCAGAACCTCGGCGCGCTGCGCGCGCTCGCCACCGAAGGCATCCAGCGCGGCCACATGGCGCTGCATGCCCGCAACATCGCGCTGGTCGCGGGCGCCACCGGGGACGAGGTCGACAGCATCGCGAAGCAGATGGCGGTCGAGCACGACGTGCGCACCGACCGCGCGGTCGCACTGCTCGAAGCGCTGCGCAAGAAGTAAGCAGACGAGCACCGCGGCGGCCACGCAAGACGGCCGTCAGATAACCACAGACGGAGACATCGAAAAATGAGTGCAGACAGTGCAACGCCCGCCCGCTGGCGGCTGGTGGAGATATGGGGCGACACGGCCGACCTGGGCCACCTCGCGTGGTCGATCGCCATCGGCATCGCGGTGAGCCTCACGGGCTACCTCGTGGCCAGCCGCGTGCTCATGAGCACTGTCGGCACGCCCGAGCTGGCACGGGCCTACGCCATGCTCGCCGGCCTGGGCGGCTGCGTGGTGTCGGGCCTGATCTGCGCAAAGCTCTTCACGCCGAAGCGCGAAGTCGTCGAAGGAGCAGCGGCCGATCCGCGCTGGCGCGAAGAGGTGCTGGCCGAACTGGCCGGCGAGCAAGGCGACCTCGGCTCGGTGGACGACCTGCCGCCCGCCGTGGTGCGCGAGATGAAGGAACTCGAAATCCACGACCTGTTCGCGTCGTACAAGCCCCGCGCTCGCCGCACCGAAGGAGCCGCGCCATGATCGATGCCGCACTCCTGAACCAGATCCTCGTGGCCACCGGCATGGGCCTGGTCGGCGCCGTCGTGTTCGCGGCCATCGGCCTCGTCTCGGGCACCGACGAGACCACCACGCTCGCGCCGCTCACCCTGCTGGTGGTGCTGCTCGGCGTGCCGCCCGAAGGCGTGTTCACCTTCTTCCTGGCGGCGGCCGTGGCCAAGCACATGACGCATGCGGTGCCCACCGCGCTGCTGGGCATTCCGGGCGACACCATGGCCACGCCGCTGCTGCAGGATGCGAACGTGCTGCGCAACCTCGGCGTGCCGCACATCGCGCTGCGCAAGATGGTGTCGGGCGCGATCATCGCGGCCTTCATCGCGGTGCCGCTGGCCGTGCTGTTCGCGGTGCTGCTGGCGCCCTACGGCGCGGCCATCACCAAGGCGGCCCCGTGGATCTTCGTGGTGGCGGCCGTGGCCATCGCGTACTTCTCCAGCGGGCGCTGGGCCTCGGTGGCCACGCTGGTGCCGTTCGTGATGGTGATCGTGGCGCTGCAGGCGCTCACCGGCAAGTACGGCGTGAAGCTCGGCATCAGCTACTTCCTGGGCATCGCCATCGGGCCGCTGGTGGCCGACCTGTTCTCGGTGATCTCGCCGGCGGCGCGCGCACGCATGAAGCGCGACAAGGTCCGCACCTTCTCGCTCGCGCCCGACGTGAAGGGCTGGTCGGGCTACTTCCCGAATCCGTTCAAGGTGCTGGACCGCACGCAGGTGAAGTGGACCTTCGCGACGGCCGCGATCTCCAGCGCCACCTTCGTGTTCAGCCCGGTCGCGATGACCGTGGTGCTGGGCGAACTGGTGGGCTCGCGCATCAAGCATGCGTACCACCGGCTCACCACCACGCTGGCCGCGCGCAACGGCGTGACCGAGGCCACCTACATCGCCGAGGCGCTGATCCCGCTGATCGCCATCGGCCTGCCGCTGAGCCCTGTGGCGGCCGGCCCGGCCGCGCCGCTGTTCAACGCGCCGCCGGTGTTCACCATCGATGCGGCCACCGGCCAGACGCACAACCTGCACAACCTGCTGAACCACTGGGAGTTCCTGGGCTACGGCATGCTGGCGGTGGTGCTCGCTGCCCTGGTGGCCTATCCGTTCACGATGAACTTCGCGCGCCGCGCGGCGCTGTTCGTGTCGCGCAAGGTGAGCCACGAGGCGATCATCGCGACCTTCGTCGGGCTGATCGTGGTCATCAGCGTATGGGAAGGCCAGCTGCTCGGGCTGCTGGTGATCCTGACGATGGGGCTGCTGGGCGGGCTGCTGTCGCGCGCGATCGGATTCAACACCGGCGTGCAGTTCATGGGGTACTACACGGCGGTGCTGACGGTGCCGGCGGCGATCAAGGCGTTTGCCTAGGGCCGGTGCGCGGCCTGGGTGCCGGCTTGGGCTTGGGCTTCGGCTTGCTCCCGCCGAACATCTTCTCCACCTGCTGCCCCACGCGCGCCCCGATGGCCGTGCCCACGCCCGGCAGCACCGCGCTGCCGATGGCCGCGCCGGTGAGCGCGGCGCCGGTCAGCGAGAGCTCGGGGTCGCTCGCGGTGCCGCTGATCTTCAGCGGCACGCCGATCACGCCGTCGACAAGGTCCACCGCGATCTCGCCGTCGAGCTTGCGGTTGAAGAGCTTCAGGTTGCCGCTTGCCGTGAGCACGCCCGAGCGGGCCTTGAGGTTGGTGTACTGGATCACCACGCCGTCTTCCGTGCCCTGGGTGTCGACTGTGCCTGTGAGCTCGTCCAGCTGCGTCGTGCCACCGCGGCTGACGCCTGCAGTGGCGACGGCCTTGGCCACGTCCAGCTTGGTGAGCGTGGCGGGCTGTACCGAGAAGGTGGTGCGGGTGTGCAGGCTGCGGATCAGCGCGCCCAGCTCCTCGGAGCTCCCGGCCTCGGCCACGAGCGTGGTGTTGCCCGAGAACTTGCCCGCCACCGAGGTGCGGCGGTCGAAGGCCTGCACCAGGCTCTCGATGTCGATCTGGCGCGGCTCCAGTTCGGCGGAAAACTGCAGCTTGCCGTCGGGCAGTGTCTCCAAGCGGGAGACGCCGTTCCAGGTGCCTCCGCCCGCGTCGATGCGGGTGCGCCAGCGGTCCTGTCCGGCCTGGCGGTCCAGGCGCAGGCGCACGGGTGGCGTGACACTGGCGCGCTCGAGCCGGGCCTGGCGCGGGCGCCAGCCGGGGTCGAAGCGGACGTCGCCGTCGTAGGCCAGCGAGATGTCGCGCCGGTCGATCCAGACCACGTCGCGCCAGCGCAGCAGTTCCACGGGCACGGGCGCGAGCGTCCATGGCGCGGGCAGCGCGACGACGTTGCCGCTGCCCTCCTGCGGCTTGGGCCCCTTGCCGCGGAACGCCCGCACCGAGGTGCGCGGCAGCACCAGGCTCTCGATTTCGATCTCGTCCACGGCAATGACGCGCTGCAGCAGCGGCGCGAGCTGCAGCCGCAGGGTGGCGCGGCGCAGGGTGATGGGGCGCGGCTGGTCGGTGGCGATGTCGGACAGCACCAGCACGGGCACCGGCAACAGCGACCAGTGGGCGCCGCCTACCTTCAGGGCAACGCCGAAGCGCTTCTCGAAGCCTTCGGCGATCTTCGCGGCCACCTCGTCGTCGGTGGGCAGGCGCGCGCTCACCACCCACACCAGCGCGCCCACGCCCAGCAGCAGTGCGACGGCAATGCCAATGAGCCAGCGGCGGACGGGGTGCTTCATCGATTCAAGGTAACACGCAAAGGCGACTCGGTTTGTCAGTCGCCATCGCTATAGTTTTGGCCACTGTTACAGGCACAAAGAAAGAAGCACTCCATGCGTATCTGGAAAAAAGAAATCTCCGTCGAGGCGCTGACGCGCAACCACGTGGGCACCGTCGTATCGGCACTGGGCATGGAATTCCTGGAGGTGGGCGACGACTTCATCCGTGCCCGCTGCCCGGTGGACGAACGCACCCGCCAGCCCTACGGCATCCTGCACGGCGGCGTGTCGGTGGTGCTGGCCGAGACGCTGGGCTCCTGCGGCGCCCACTACTCGGCCCCCGAAGGCGACCGCGCCGTGGGCCTGGACATCAACGCCAACCACATCCGCTCCGTCACCAGCGGCTGGGTGATCGGCACGGCGCGGCCGGTGCACCGCGGACGCACCACGCAGGTCTGGCAGATCGACCTGACGAACGAGGCGGGCGAACTGACCTGCGTGTCGCGCATCACGATGGCGGTGCTGCAGCCGCGCTGACCGGCGGGAGCGCCTGCCGCTCCTTCCTTCTTCTCCTGTGGGTGCGGTGTTCAGCGCGGGGTTCATCGACCACAATCACGCCCCACCAACAACCAACAAGAGGAGACAAGAAATGTTCAACTGGACTGAACGGCCCGCGTCCTCGCTGGCCAACGGCGCGGTCATCGCGCCCGACGAGCGGCTGCCCTGGCTGCAGACCGGCGCCATGGGCGTGCAGCACGTGATCGCGATGTTCGGCGCCACGGTGCTGGCGCCGATCCTGATGGGCTTCAGCCCCAACATCGCGATCCTGATGAGCGGCATCGGCACGCTGATCTTCTATTTCGTCACCGGCGGCAAGGTGCCCAGCTACCTGGGCTCGAGCTTCGCCTTCATCGGCGTGGTGATCGCGGCCAGCGGCTATGCGGGCAAGGGGCCCAACGCCAACATCGCGGTGGCTCTGGGGGGCATCGTGGCCTGCGGGGTGGTGTACATCCTGATCGGGGCCATCGTGCAGGCCGTCGGCACGGGGTGGATCGAGCGCTTCATGCCGCCGGTGGTCACGGGCGCGGTGGTGGCGGTGATCGGCCTCAACCTGGCGAGCGTACCGATCAAGAACATGGCGGCCAGCAACTTCGACTCGTGGATGCAGGCCGTGACCTTCCTCTGCGTGGGCCTGGTGGCGGTGTTCGCGCGCGGCATGCTGCAGCGCCTGCTGATCCTGGTGGGGCTGATCCTGGCCACTGTGGTCTATGCGGTGCTGACCAACGTCATGGGCATGGGCAAGCCGGTCGATCTGAGCGGCATTGCCAACGCGGCGTGGTTCGGCCTGCCGACCTTCACGACGCCGGTGTTCACGGCCAACGCGATGCTGCTGATCGCGCCCGTGGCGATCATCCTGGTGGCGGAAAACCTCGGCCACCTGAAGGCGGTGACGGCCATGACGGGCCGCAACCTCGACCCGTACATGGGCCGCGCTTTCATCGGCGACGGCATTGCCACGGTGGTGAGCGGCGCCGCGGGCGGTACGGGCGTGACCACCTACGCCGAGAACATCGGCGTGATGGCGGCCACGCGCATCTACTCGACGGCGGTGTTCGTGGTAGCGGCCGTCATCGCGCTGGTGCTGGGCTTCAGCCCCAAGTTCGGCGCGCTGATCCAGGCGATTCCGCTGCCGGTGATGGGCGGGGTGAGCATCGTGGTGTTCGGCCTGATCGCCATTGCCGGCGCCAAGATCTGGGTCGACAACAAGGTCGACTTCTCGCAGAACAAGAACCTGATCGTAGCGGCCATCACGCTGATCATCGGCACGGGCGACTTCACGCTGAAGTTCGGCGACTTCGCTCTCGGCGGCATCGGTACCGCGACCTTCGGCGCGATCATTCTTTATGCCCTGCTGGGCCGTTCGAAGAACTGAAGCGAAGCCCCCGGAAAAGTGCAACCTCATGAAAGAAGTGTTCTCCAAGGGGCCTGTTGCGGGGGCAGGTCACCGGGGTTTGGCCCGCGCCCGTTAGACTCCAACGCTTTTCGCACCGACGTTTTCCAATGGCCGATGTCTCCGCCGCGCGCACCAAGGCGGTTTTCGAATTCAAGAGCGCCACGCTGCCGCTGATCGCAGTGATCCTCAAGACGTCCGACCTGGACGTGCTGGCCGAGGCACTCGACGCCCAGCTGGCGGATTCGCCCGACTTCTTCGAGCAGGAGCCGGTGGTGATCGACCTCTCGCTGCTGCAGGAAGCACAGGGCGAGGGTGGCGAAACCGTCGGCGACATCGACTTTGCCGCCCTGCGCAGCCTGCTGGCGCGCCACCAGACCCAACCCATCGCGGTGCGCGGCGGCAATGCCGGGCAGAACGCCGCGGCCCGGGCTGCCGGCCTTTCGGTGGCGGCCATGCCTGCAGCCCCCGCACCCCGCGCCCCGGCGCCGCCAGCCGAGGCCCCCGCCTCGGAAGCCCCGCAGATCGTGCGCGAGGTGCCGGTGCCGGCCAACGGCACGCTCTTGATCGACAAGCCACTGCGCTCGGGCCAGCAGGTGTACGCCCGCGGCGGCGACGTGGTGGTGACGGCGGTGGTGAGCTTCGGCGCCGAGGTCATCGCAGACGGCAACGTGCATGTGTACGCACCGCTGCGCGGCAAGGCCATTGCCGGTGCACGGGGCAACACCGAGGCGCGGATCTTCTCGACCTGCATGGAAGCGCAGCTGGTGGCCATTGCGGGCATCTACCGGACCAACGAGGTGCCGCTGCCCGACACGGTGCTGGGCAAGTCGGCCCAGGTGCGGCTGGACGGCAAGAAAATTGCGATCGACGCTATTCCATGACCCGGATCACCGGCTCAAGGAACGCGGCGACCCTGACAAGCAACAACTGAATCGAAACAAGAAGGAATGGCCATGGCCAAAATTGTGGTGGTGACTTCGGGCAAGGGCGGCGTCGGCAAGACGACGACGAGCGCCAGCTTCGCGTCGGGCCTCGCGCTCGCGGGCAAGAAGACGGCGGTGATCGACTTCGACGTGGGCCTGCGCAACCTCGACCTGATCATGGGCTGCGAACGCCGCGTGGTGTACGACCTGATCAACGTCATCCAGGGCGAAGCCAACCTGAGCCAGGCACTCATCAAGGACAAGCAGTGCGACAACCTGTTCGTGCTGGCCGCATCGCAGACGCGCGACAAGGAAGCGCTCACGCAGGAAGGCGTGGAGAAGGTGCTGACCGACCTCGCCGCGATGGACTTCGAATACATCGTCTGCGACTCGCCCGCGGGTATCGAGACCGGCGCCATGATGGCCATGCACTTCGCCGACGAGGCGCTGGTGGTGACCAACCCCGAGGTTTCTTCGGTGCGCGACTCGGA
The DNA here is from genome assembly GCF_900107295.1 of Variovorax sp. YR266. Classification (NCBI taxonomy): domain Bacteria; kingdom Pseudomonadati; phylum Pseudomonadota; class Betaproteobacteria; order Burkholderiales; family Comamonadaceae; genus Variovorax; species Variovorax sp. YR266. Next base: position 491,775 of record NZ_FNPM01000003.1, on the reverse strand, counting down.
CCGCATCCTGGGCATGCTCAGCAGCAAGACCAAGCGCGCCAAGGACGGCAGCGAGCCCATCAAGGAGCACCTGCTCATCACCCGCTACAACCCGAACCGGGTGGCGGGCGGGCAGATGCTGTCGCTCGAAGACATCCAGGACATCCTGCGCATCAAGCTGATCGGCGTGATCCCCGAGTCGGAAAGCGTGCTGCACGCTTCCAACCAGGGCGTGCCCGCGATCCACGACAAGGAAACCGACGTGGCGCAGGCCTACAGCGACGTGGTGGCGCGCTTTCTCGGCGAAGACAAGCCGATGCGCTTCGTCGACGCCGAGAAGCCGGGCTTCTTCAAGCGGATTTTCGGAGGCAAGTAGTCCATGTCCTTTCTCTCGTTCCTGCTGGGCGAAAAGAAGAAGACTGCCAGCGTCGCGAAGGAGCGGCTGCAGATCATCCTCGCCCACGAGCGGTCCAGCCTCAGCGGCAAGAAGCGGCCCGACTATCTGCCCGAACTCCAGCGCGAGCTGGTGGCGGTGATTTCCAAGTACGTGTCCATCAACGCGGAAGACATCAAGGTGCACCTGGAGACCCAGGACAACCTCGAAGTGCTCGACATCAAGATCGAGCTGCCCGACCCGACTCCTGCGCCGGCGCGCTGAGCGGAAAGAAGCGAAAGCGCACGGACGGGTCCTGCAGGACCCGTTCTGCCAATGCGCGTTCCCACGCGAGGTAGTCGGCCCAGGCCGCATCGCGGCGCGGACCGAACACGCGCATCACCGAGCCCCAGTCGTCGTCGAAGGGGGTCAGCAGCTGGGCCGCCACGAAAGCGGTCGCGAGCGGCCTGCCGGAAGCCTTCCAGCCCTGTGTTCCGCCCTGGAGCCAGGTGAACACCGCCCCCGAACCTGGCCAGCGCTGGTGCGCATCGCGCGCCACGCGGGCGGCGGCCGTGCCGTCGGGCGAAGTGAAGACCAGCGTGCGACCAGCCACGGCGTGCGAAGCCAGTGGCGCCAGCGAGGCCGGCAGCATGTAGAGCGCGCCCGGCAGGTGGCCGCGCTCGTAGTCGAGGCTGGGGCCGACGTCGATCACCGTGACGGCGCCGTTCCTGCGCAACTGGGCCAGCGCGTCGGGGGCGAGAGGCGAAGGGGCATCGTTCACCGTCGCTGCGGTGGCAGGCGGTGCCTGGTCCGGTGCCAGCTCGCCTTCATAGACGTAGATCTCGGCCTGGTTGAGTTGCGTGAGCCAGAAGCTGGTGATGGCGGCGCGCAGCCGATGCGCCGGATCGTCGAGCAGCACGATGCGCGCGCCACGCGTGCCGACGAGGTTCTCGAAATGCATCAGCAGCTGGCCACCCGGTACCTGCTGCACGCCTGTGCCCACGAAGGCCGGGTCGGCGGCAGGCCGCACGTCGAAGACGTAGAGGGTGCGGTCGTTGTCGTCGCGCCAGCGGGCGAGCTGTGTGGCGTCGGCCACGGGCAGGGCGAAGCGTTCGAGCAGGTCGTCGCCGATGCGGCGCAGCACTTCGGGGGATTCGGTCGGCAGTTCGTCGCTGGGGGCTGCGTTCTGCACGGTCGGTGCGCCCTGCAGGCCCCAGGCCATGACGCCGTCCTCGACGAACACTGCATCGGGCGCGCGGCCCAGCAGCCGCAGCGTGGTCGCACCGATGATGCCGCGGGTGCGGCTGAAGCAGTTGATGGCCCAGAGATGGTCATCGGCCCCGTGCGGCTCGAAGCGGCGCAGCGCCAGCTCGGTGCCTGCGTGATTGCGCGCGCCGGGCAGCGAGAGAAATTCGAACTCGGCGCGCGGCCGCGCATCGACCAGCGTGGTCGGCCGGCCTTCGCGCTGGCGTGCGCGCAGCGCTTCGATGGGCAGTGCCGGCGTGCCGTAGTGCAGCCGTGCGCGGTCGCCGAAGGCCTTGACCAGCGTGCCGTAGCCGTCGATGGCGGGCAGGCCTTCGGTCACCCAGCGCTGCAGGCCGCCGTCGAGCGTGCGCACGTCGGTGTAGCCCAGGCGCGCGAGTACGGCCACGGCGGCTTGTGCAACGCCGTCGGGCGCGTTGTAGTCGTCGTAGAACACGACGGGCGTGGAGCGGCGCGGCACCAGCGTGCCGACCTGCAGTTCGAGCCCGCTGAAGGGTGCATTGCGCGCGAGGTTGGGGTGGCGCTGGACGAACCACCGGGTTTCGCGCACGTCGAGCAGCGCCAGCTCGGCTGCGGGCTCTTGCAGCAGCAGAGCCTGCAGGTCTGCGGGGGTGACGGTTTTTGCCCTGGTCGGATTCATGTGTACTTGCTTTCGGGGTGCGTGCGAATGACACCGGGTACTCCCCTCCGCGAATGTCCCCCATCGGCGTGATCGCACCCTGAACAACGGCAAGAACACCAAGCGTAGACCGCATAGCGCCAATGCGGGAAAGAAGTTTCACGCCGATGCTTATGCGAAATGCGCGCATGCAGACAGGTTCTTCATGCCTAGCATCGCAGTCCTTCGCACCATGACAACGACTGCCGACCCGTCCATCGCCCTGGCACGCACACGCCGGCACTGGTGGTGGCACTACGAAGTGCCCACGCTGCTGCTGGCCACCGTGCTCTATGCCGCATGGGCCGCGCTGCTGTGGTGGCACACGGCGCTGCCGGGCTGGGCGCTGTTCCTTGCCGGCGGCTTTCTCGCGCAACTGCACTTCTCTTTGCAGCACGAGAGCATTCATGCGATGCGCCACCTGCCGAAGTGGCTGCGCCACGCGGTGGTGTGGCCGCCGCTGAACCTGTGGCTGCCGTATCCGTTCTACAACCGCGGCCACAGCTCGCACCACGTCAACTTCCACCTCACGCACCCGGAGCGCGACAACGAGAGTGCCTACCACTCCGCGCCTGCGTGGGCGGGCTACGGCCTGGTGTGGCGATGGATCTACATGGCCAACCAGACGATCGCGTTCCGCGTGGTGCTGGGGCCGTTCCTGCGGCTGTGGAAGCTGGTGCGCTTCGAAACCGCCCAGGTGCTGTCGGGCAATTTCTCGCGCCTGCCGACGTGGCTCTGGCATGCGCTGAGCGTGGCGCCGGTGCTGTATTACGTGACCGTCGTCTGCGGCATGGGCTTCGGCGAGTACCTGCTGTACTTCGTGTACCCGGGGATGATGCTGGGGTCGCTGCGTACCTTCACCGAGCATCGCTGGGCCGATACGCCGCACGAGCGCGTGGCCATCGTCGAATCGAATCTCGTGTTCGGGCTGCTGTACCTCTTCAACAACCTGCACCACGTGCACCACCGCGCGCCCACCATGCCCTGGTACGAGATACCGGTGTATTTCCGCAAGCATCGCGCGGCTGTGCTCGCGGCGAACGGCAACTTCTACTACCGGGGGTATGGGGAGATCGTGCGGCGGCACCTGTTCAGGCCGGTGTTCACGCCCGTCCACCCTACTTGGTAGCGCGCCGCGTTCAGTCAGCCGCCACGAAACGCGTGACCTGCGCCAGTACCTCGGCCTCCTTGAGGATGCGGCGATGCCCCCAGCCCTGCGTAGCCACGAGCCGGGCGCCCGCTATCGCGTCGCGATACGCCTCGGCGTCGGCAAAGCGGTTCACGCGATCGTCGCGGTCATGCACGATCAACGTGGGCTGCGCGATGCGCGGGCCCACGGCGGCCGGCTCCAGCTGCGGCATCAGCACGCCTTCGCGCGATTCGAACAGCCGCTGCATCGACAGGCGCGTGGCTTCGTTGAGACCGAAGGTGTGCGCGAAGTAGCGCGTGTATTCGCGCGGCGAGGCAGGCGGCGCGAGCAGCACGAGGCGCTCTGCCGGCAGGCCACGCGCCGCAGCGAGCGCAAGCCCGTTGGCGCCAAGCGAGTGCGCGACTGCGGCACGCAACGCGTGGCCATCTGCCACGAGCCGGGCCGTGACGTAGGCAATGGCGCGCGCGAACTGCGGCGAGTTGCTCATCGTGCCCGCGCTGCGGCCATGCGCCGGCAGCTCGAGCAACACGGGCCGCAGGCCCGCAGCCGCCACGGCCTGCGCGAGCGGCAGCATCTGCCCCGCGTGCCCGCCCCAGCCATGCACCAGCAGCACCACCGGCGCCGACTCGGCACCCGAGTCCTGCGCAGCCAGGTGGTAGATGCCGACGCTCGCGTCTTCGAAGGCCCAGCCCTCGCGCCGCCATTCCGCGCCGGGGCCCTGGCCGCGGTAGAGCCACTTGGGCGGCAGCGGCGTGCCGAACAGGCGGTAGGCGGCGCGCACGCCCAGCGCGGGCCAGAGGCGCTGCGACGTGGTCAGGCCGAAGCGCAGCGCGCGCATCGTGCGGCTGGGCTTGTAGTAGTTCGACTGCGCGGCATGGCCGGCAGTCGGGGTGGAAGTGCTCGTCATGGCGTGGCGTTCCTTCAGGGCGTTCAGTACCAGACCCAGTCCTGGTTGCTTCGGGGCAGGCTGCGCAAGGTGTCGCGAAGGCCCTTGGCACCAACGACGAGCGCGTAGGCGGCAAGAAAGAGGGCAATGATCAGCATGGTGCTTCTCCTGTTTATCGCACGACTGTGCGAAATTATGGCAAATGGAAACGTGAGAGATCCGCCTGCTTCGTGAACAGGTCAGGCGAGGTAGCTGGAAAGAAGCCGCTGCCAGGTCTGCATGGCGCGGTCGGCGGCCTGCGGATCGCGCAGGAAGCGCGCGTCGTGCAGCTGGGTCATGGTCAGGCCGTTGATTTCGCTCACGAGCTGTGCGGGGTCGGTGTCGGCCTTGAGCTCGCCGGTCTCGATGGCTTGCAGCACGGTGCGGCGCAGCGCAGCGCGCCAGCGGGTGATCTCGCCCAGCAGCATGTCGCGCAGCTCGCCTTCGCGGTCGTCGAACTCGAAGGCGCCGGCTGTGTAGAGGCAACCGGTGTGCATTTCGACGTCACGCGTGCGGGCGATCCAGCGCGCGACGATCTCGTTGAGCCGGGGCAGGCCCTTGGGCTTTTGCATGGCGGGCACGAACACCTCGGCCAGGAAGCCGCGGCCGTACTCTTCGATGACAGCCTTCTGCAGCGCCTCGCGCGAACCCACGCGCGAGAACACGCCGCTCTTGGACAGGCCCAGCCGGCTGGCCACGGCCTGCAGCGTGATCGCTTCAAGGCCTTCGGCCAGCGCAAGGTTCATCGCCGCGCCGACGATGGCGGCACGGGTGAGTTCGCTTTTCTGGGTCTTGGCGTCCATGCGGCGAACTTTAGCACAGTCGTGCGAAATCTCAAGAGGCCACTCCTGAAGCGCCTTAAAGATGTTTTACTCATGTGAAACCAACAAACGCATCGTTCCCCGAATAAGCACTTCTGCCGAGAATCGCCGGTCGGTCCCAACCGGGGCCCTGATGACTCTTCCGCGCCAGATGAACTTTCAACAACTGCGCTCGGTACGCGAGGCCGTTCGTTGCGGCTTCAACCTGACCGAAGTCGCCCACACCCTTCACACCTCCCAGCCCGGCGTGAGCCGGCAGATCCGCGAGCTCGAGGAGGAACTCGGCATCGAGCTCTTCGTGCGCGCCGGCAAGCGGCTCACGGGGCTCACCGAGCCCGGCGGGCACGTGCTGCCGATCATCGAGCGCATGCTGATGGAGAGCAGCAACCTGCGCCATGCGGGCCAGGAATTCGTCGCGCAGCAGAGCGGCCTGCTCTCGGTGGCCGCCACGCACTCGCAGGCGCGCTATGCGATGCCGGTGGCGGTGCAGGAGTTTCGCGCGCAGTTTCCGAACGTGAAGCTGCACCTGCACCAGGGCTCTCCCAAGCAGATCGCGCAGATGCTGCTCGACGGCGAGGCCGACGTGGGCATCGCCACAGAGGCTCTGGGCGACTATCCGCAGCTCGTCGCCCTGCCCTGCTATCGCTGGACACATTCGGTGATCGTGCCGCCGGAGCATCCATTGCTCGACGCCCCGCTGACGCTCGAAGCGCTCACGCGCTATCCGCTGATCACCTACGACACGGGCTTCACGGGCCGCTCGCGCATCGACGAAGCCTTCGAGCAGCGCGGGCTGCAACCCAACATCGTGCTGGCCGCGATGGACGCCGACGTGATCAAGACCTACGTGCAGTTGGGCCTGGGCATTGGCATCGTCGCCGGCGTGGCCTACGAAGCCGAGCGCGATACGCAGCTGCGCGCGCTCGATGCGGGGCGGCTGTTCGGCATCAACCTCACCAAGCTCGCGGTGCGGCGTGGCACTTACCTGCGCAAGTACGTCTATGCCTTCATCGAGTCGTTCGCGCCGACGCTGACGCGCGCGGTCGTCGAGAAGGCCCTGGGCGACGAGGCCAGGGCCTCTCACTACGAAATCTAGAGCCTGTCCAGAGGCTGCGGCGTGGTGTGTACTGCGGACGACAGAATGGTTAAAAAAGAAGAATGCAGCTTCACACAAGGGGCGTACATTCGGGTTAATTCCCTGGCTTCCTGGAAACGGATCAGCAATGGCATCGACCCCGCAGCAGCAGCAACAGCAAACAAGGGCCGCCCTCAAGGCGGCCAATGCAGCCGAGCGGCGTGAGAGATTGAGACGAGCCTTGCCCGCAACGGTAGAGCTGCTGCAAAGCCGCCAGGCAGACCGCATCGACGACGCCGACATCGACGCGTATGTGAGCCTCAACTGGCTCGAGTGGCATGGTGGCGGCCTGCGGTTGACCATCACCGGGCGCAATGTGTGCGCCCAATCGGCGCCCACCGCGCTGGTCTGAAGACCGGCTCCGGCGTTCCATCAAAAGAAAAACCGCCACAGTTGCCTGTGGCGGTTTTTGTGCTGTCTGGCCGGCTGTTTACTGGCCAGCGATGATGTTTGCGATCACACCGGTGGCGATTGCCGCGAGCACGAAGTCTCCGCCCACGCCAACCCATTGATAGCCACGGGGCGGCTGCTGCAGGCGGTAGGCACGCCAGTCTTGCACCACGTAGTTGCGGCCACGGTACTCGGGCGGCACGCGGCCACCACGGCGCCATTCGGCATGCGGCTGCGGGAAGCCACGGCGATCGAACTGGCGGCCGTCGCGGAAGTCCTGGTTGCCGCGGTAGTAACCGCCTTGCGGACCACCCCGACGGTCGAAATTGCGGTCGCGCTGTTCATAGCGTCCGTCACCTGGACGGCCATCGCCATGACGGTCTTGCGCAAAGGCGCTCCCTGCGGCCATGCACATCGCGAGCGCTGCTGCGGCGACTGCCATGCTCTTTGAATTGCTGATCATCTGGAACTCCTTCATGCGTTGATGACGAGTCCATTGTGGGCCGCACTTGTGTCCGCTTCGGGCACTTCAGGTCGTGGTCAGGTGAAATCAGGTAAGCGCTGGTATCCGCGCGGCGCCTTGTCCTTCAAACCGCTCAACCCGGCGTGTAGCAGTTGACCACCATGCCGCATTCGTACGCCGTCGAACGCAGCAGCCGCAGCTTGTGGCCCTTGCGCTGGTCGTGGAACACCGAACGCCCCGCGCCCACCGCCGTGGGGTTCACGAAGAACTGGAATTCGTCGACCAGCCCCGCCGCAACCAGCGCGGATGCGAAGCCGACACCGCCGATGGTGATGATGTCCTTGCCCGGTTCACGCTTCAGCGCATTCACCTCCTCGACCATGTCGCCGCGCGCGATGACGGTGCGCTCCCAGCGCGAGGCCGCGAGCTTGTCGGTGAGCACCACCTTGCGTGCATCGACGATCTTCTGTGCGAAGGCGTAGTGCGGGTTCGCAGGAAAGTTCTTCGCCGCGCGACTCCAGTGATCGAGGTAGCCCTCTTCCGCGATCAGCCGGCTCAGCAGGATGGTGTCTATATCTTCGAAGACGGCGTTGAAGTCTTGCTTCAGCTTGTCGTCCCAGCCCCAGCGATCACCCCAGCCCCACAGTTGCCAGTCGAGGTTGCCATTGGCCGGCGAGACATAGCCGTCGACCGACATCTGCATCTGGAGGATGAGCTTTCTCATACCGGTTCTCCTTCATGAGGACTGAAACAACCGCTTGTTGAATGCAAGCAGTGCCAGTATGCAGAAGAAGATGCAGGCCGAGCTGCGCAAGGCACATCTCGGCGGGCACTAACGTCGATACGAGATGCTCAAGGGTGCGGCAACGGCCAGCTCATCCGCCGACCAGGCTGTTGACCTGGTCGCTGCGCGAGCTGCTGCCGTGCTTCACGTGACGGTCCAGCGGTGGCAGGTCGAGTTCGATCAGTGCGCCATGCGCACGTGCAAGGTCAAAGGTGCCGGTAGATTGCGGCCTGTCGGTATGCAGCACCAGCGCATACGGGCCCTCACCGCGCGCCGCAATGCGTTGCGCGAGAATGCCGCTGCCCTCCTCCGCATCCGGCACATTGTTGTTCTCGCGCGGCGATGAAAGCACGAGCACGCTGCCTCCCAACGCGATGATCGCCACCCGCACGTTGCTGCCGGGCACCGCCACGGGCTCGCCGATGTGCGTGTCGGCATCGTCGGGCACGGTGCCGAGCAAGGCGCGGTAGCGCGCCAGCGTGGCGTCGAGATCGCGCACCGCAATGGCCAGGCTCGCCACGCCGAGCGCGCCGTTGGCATGCACGCGCACATCGCCTTCGGGCACGCGCAATGCGCGCGGCGTGAGGTCGCCGCACAGGAAGGGCAAGTCGGCCGAAGGCGCGCGCGCCGTCTGCCAGCGCAGGCGCTCGCCATCGGGGCGCACGCGGCCGCCGTCGAGCGGGCCATCGAGTGCGAGCCCCCGCGCCTTCGCGTCGGCCACGGTGGCGGCGGTGTCGCGCGGCAGCAGCGCGAAGTCGACGATACCTTCGCCGTGGCGTTGCAGCAGCTGCCACCAGCGTTCGGTGGGCGACGGCTCGCGCCATGCGATCAGCTCGAAGTAGCTGCCGTCGCCGAACACCACCAGCGCGTTGTGCGTGGCACGGCCCGGATGGTCGCCGCCGCGCAGCACGTGAAAGCCCAGCGCGCCGTAGTCGGCAATGGTGCGTTCGAGGTCGTGCACCGCGATGACGATGTGGTCGAGTTTCAATGACATGTGTTTTCTCCCGTGGATGGCCGGATCAGGAAGCAGTGCGCGCCGCGCCATCACCGCCAAGGTAGGCATCGCGAATGCGCGCATCGGCCAGCAGCTCGCGCGCCGGACCCGAGAGCACGATGCGCCCCGTCTGCAGCACATAGCCGTGATGCGCAATCTGCAGCGCGAGGCTCGCGTTCTGCTCGACCATGAACACCGACACGCCCTGGCTGTTGATGCGCGCGATGAGCTCCAGCACCTTGTCGACGTACAGCGGCGACAGGCCCATGGTCGGCTCGTCCATGCAGATGAGCTGCGGGCGGCCCATGAGCGCGCGCGCCATCGCCACCATCTGCTGCTCGCCGCCCGAGAGCGTGCCGGCCTGGAACTCGATGCGCTCGGCCACGCGCGGAAACAGCTCCAGCATGCGTTCGAGGTCTTCGGCCACGGCCTTGCGGTCGCTGCGCGCATAGGCGCCCATCAGCAGGTTCTCGCGCACGGTCATTGCGGGAAACAGGCGGCGCGCTTCGGGCACCGAGCCTATGCCGCGGCGGATGATCTGCGGCGTGCTCAGCCCGAGCATCGATTCGCCGTTGAAATTGACTTCGCCCGAGCGCGGCTTGAGCAGGCCGAGCACGATCTTCATGGTCGTCGACTTGCCACTCGCGTTGCCGCCGAGCAGGCTGACGATCTGGCCCTTGCGCACTTCGATGTCGAGGTCGAAGTGGGCCTGGACGGGGCCGTAGAAGCTGTTGATCTTCCTGAGCTGGAGCAGGGGCTGCAGCGACCCGCTGGAAGCAGGTGCAGCGGCGCGTTCGGGCAGCCCCTCGTCCCTGCCCTCTCCCCAGAGGGGCGAAGGAGAAAGACCGGTGCGCGCGACGGTGGCGATCATGCGGGCACCGCCTCTCCGACATGGCGATGGCCCAGGTACGCCTCGATTACTGCCGGGTCGTTGCGCACTTCGTCGGGCAGGCCTTCGGCGATCTTGCGGCCGTCGTCGAGCACGGCCACGCGGTCGGACAGCTGCATCACCAGGTCGAGCTTGTGCTCGATCAGCAGGATGGTCTGGCCGCGCGCCTTCAGGCCGCGGATGATCTCCAGCATCTCCGCCGTCTCGCTCTCGTTCATGCCGGCAGTGGGCTCGTCGAGCAGCAGCAAGCGCGGCTTGAGCGCCAGCGCCCGTGCGATCTCCACGCGGCGGCGGTTGGCGTACGAGAGGCTGTACGCGGGGTGATCGATGCGCGGTGCGAGGCGTTCGCCGAAGAGCGCGATGATTTCTCGCGCCTCCTCACGCAGCGCCTGTTCTTCGCGGCGCACGGCACCGGGCTGCACCAGCGCGAGCGCGAGTTCGGCCAACGCACCCAACCCTGGCACACCACCGATGCGAGGTTTCACGGCGCGCAGCCGCGTGTGTGCGCCGACCAGCACGTTGTCGAGCACCGAGAGGTTCGCGAACACACGCCCATGCTGGAAGGTGCGCGCCAGCCCGCGCTGCGCGAGCTGCTCTGCCGGCAGTCCGGTGATGTCCCGTCCGTCGAACAGCACCTGCCCCGCGTCGGGCTTGTCGAGGCCGGTGACGAGGTTGAACAGCGTGGTCTTGCCCGCGCCGTTCGGCCCGATCACGCTCAGCAGTTCGCCCTCGCCCACGTGCAGGTCGACGGCATCGACGGCCGTGAGCCCGCCGAAGCGGCGTGTGAGGCCGCGTATCTCAAGCAGCGATGGCATCGGCTTCCTTCTTCGCCGCTTGCGCCTTCGAGTTGACCAGCTTCACCTCGGCGCGGATGGTCTGCGGATTGCGCAGCAGGTTGAGGATCGGGCAGTTGCGCTCCACCGCCTCGAACAGCGCGTCGATATCTTTGCGGCTTGCGGGCGAATCGATGTGCACCGTGTAGCCGATCTCGTGCGGCCAGATCGGCGTCTTCTCGTGGCCGGGCTTGCCGCCTCGCGGATCGATGATGCCGGTCACTTCCACTTCGAGGCTTTCGAGCGGCACCTGCCGTTCGGCCGCCTGGATCAGGAAGATGTGCGTGACGCAGGTGCCGAGCACGCCCAGCTGCAGCTCGGGCGAGCTGGGGCCGAGGTTGTAGCCCGCGAAGTCCGGCGGGCTGTCGCTGATGATCTGGTGCTCGCGGATGCGCAGGCGGCGCACGCCGCTGCGGCCTTCTGCCTTCACGCTGGCCTTCAGTTGCACGGGCTGTGCGGTGCCCGCTTCGACGGCGGCATTGCGTGCCAGCACGGCGGCACGTTTCTCGGCGAGGTAGTCGTTGAGGTGGCTCATGGTGTGGTGTTCTTTCAGACGGTGCCCAGCAGGCCTTGCGGGCGGAAGCGAATCAAGAGAAGCAGCGCGACGCCGTAGATCAGCATGCGGTACTCGGCCGTCACGCGGAACAGCTCTGGCAGGCTCACGAGCGCGACCGCGCCGAGCAGAGCGCCGCTGATGTTCCCGAGCCCGCCGAGGATCACCATCGTCAGCGCGAGGATCGAGATCTGCGAACCGAAGGTCTCGTGGTTGATGTACGAGTACATGTGCGCGGTGAAGGCGCCGCTCACGCCTGCCGCGAAGCCGCCGAAGCCGAAGGCCAGTGCCTTGTAGCGATCGGGGCTCACGCCGTAGGCGCGCGCGGCCACTTCGTCTTCGCGCACCGCGCGGAAGGTGCGGCCCAGGTGCGAACGCAGCAGGCGCCATTGCAGCAAGGCCAGCAGCACCATCGCGCCGAACGATGCCCAGTAGACGGCCTCGTTCGACGATGCATCGCGCCCGAACAGCGAGAGCGGCGGAATGCCCGAGACGCCGATGGGCCCGTGCGTGAGGCTTTCCCAGTTGAGGATGGTGAGCGCCACGATCTCGCCGATGCCGAGCGTGGCAATCGATACATAGTGGCCACGCAGCCTGAAGGCAGGGAAGATCAGCGCAGTACCGATCAGCGAGGTGAGGATGCCCGCGAGCACGATGCCCGTGCCGACCGGCAGGTGCAGGTCGAGCACCAGCAGCGACGATGCATACGCGCCGATGGCCAGCAGCCCCGCATGGCCCAGCGAGATCTGCCCGATGGTGCCGGCAACGAGCGTGAGGCTCAACGCGAGCGCCCCGTAGAGCCACGCATTGGTGAGCGTCTGCAGCAGGTACGGCGATGGATCGAAGAGCGGCAACGCCACCGCTGCTACAAACAACGCAAGGAGCAGACGCCGCGGCACATGCCACGGCTTGCTCGGTGCGATGAAGGTGCCCGTCAGCGGCTCCGGCGGCAACGCGCGCTTGCGTCCGAACAACCCGTTGGGCTTCCACACCAGGATGACCAGCAGCAGCGCGAAGGCGAAGAGATTTCGATACGGCGTGCCGAGGATCGCTACGCCATAGCTCTCGATCAGCCCCAGCAGCAGGCTGCCGACGATGGCGCCCGGCACGTTGCCCACGCCGCCGACCACGGTGGCCACCACGCCCTTGAGCGTGGCCTGGAAGCTCATCGCCGGGCTGATGTTGTTGTAGTACATGCCCACCAGCAGGCCCGAGAGACCGCCAAGCGCGGCGGCGATGGCAAACACGGTCTGGTTCACGCGGTCGACGTCCACGCCCATCTGCTGGGCCGCGTCGCGGTCTTGTGCGGTGGCGCGCACGGCCCAGCCGAGTTTCGTGAAACGCAGGAAGACGAACAGCACGGCCGCGCTCGCGATGCCGATGCCCGCGATCAGGATGTCGAGCGCGCCGATGGTGCCGGTGCCGATCTGCAGGCGCCAGTCGGGCAGCTGCGTGGGCAGCGAGCGCGGGTCTGGGCTGAACACCAGCTGCACGACGATGTCGAGCACGAAACTGATGCCGATGGTCGCCAGCAGCGGCGCGATGCGTGCCGCGCCCTGCAGCGGGCGAAGGCCCACGCGTTCGATCAGCATGCCGAGCGCGCCCGAGCCGAGCACCACCAGCAGGATGGTCACCGGCAGCGGCGTGTGCAGGAAGGTGATCGACGCCCAGCCGATGTACGCGCCCACCGTGTACACCGAGCCGTGCGCGAAGTTGATGAGGTGCGAGACGCCGAAGATCAATGCGAGGCCGACCGCCAGCAACGCATAGATGTTGCCGATGATCAGGCCGTTGACGGTGTAGTCGAAAAAGGAGGTGAAGCTCATCGACTACCTGGCCACTGCCACGGCCGCCTTCTCGTCGACCTGCGCCCACTTGCCGTCTTTCACGACGAGGTTGACGCTCTTCACGCCGATCACGCGGCGCGTCTGTGGGTCGAAGCTCGCCTTGCCGAAGATCACGCTGGGCACGTCCTTGATCTTGTAGAACGCATCGCGCACGGCCTTGCGGTCGGCCTTCGGGCCCGCCTGGCGTAGCGCTGCAGCGGCGTACGCGACTGCGTCGTAGGCATAGGCGTTGAAGGCGTCTGGCTCCTTGCCGTACTTCGCGCGGAAGCTCTTCACGAAGTCCTGCACCTCGGCGCGCGGCTCCTCTGGATAGAAGGCGGTGTTGGTGTAGATGCCGTTCACTGCCGCGCCACCGAGCTCGATGAACTTCGGCGAATACACCGAGCCTACGGCGGCGATCGGCTGCTTGAGGCCCACGCTGCGCACCTGGCCCGCGATGAGCGCGCCGTCAGGGTAGTAGGAGATGAGCACCAGCCCGTCGGGGTTGGCGTCGCGCACGCGCACCAGCGTCGAGCGGAAGTCTTTCTCGTCGGCCTGGTAGCCCTCGGCAATCGCGAGCTGCGCGCCGCGCTCCTGCGCGGCCTTCACGAGCACGTCCTTGCTGGTGCGGCCCCAGTCGGTGTTGAGGTACAGCACGGCGATGCGCTTGAAGCCCAGCGTCTTCACCGCGAGTTCGGCGAGCAGCGGCTGCGCATCGGCCTGGCTGATCGAGGGACTCCAGATATAGTCGCCGCCCTTGGTGAAGTCGGGATGCGAGTTGGTGAAGCCCAGCTGCACCAGGCCCGCGCGCTGGTAGATGGGCGAGGCGGCCATCGAGGCCGGGCTGGAGAAGTCACCGAGCTCGATGAGCACGCGCTTGTCGTTCACCAGCTTCTGCGCAATGGCCACCGACTGGCGCGGATCGCTCTGGCTGTCCTCGAAGTTGTAGGCCAGCGGCCGGCCGTGGATGCCGCCCTGCGCGTTGATGTGTTCGAGGGCAAGGTCGAAGCCCGCCTTCCACTGCGCACCGTACTGCGCGTTCTGCCCGGTGAGCGGACCGCTCACGCCGAACCACACGGGCTCGCCGGTGGCGGGCGCGGCCCAGGCGACGACGGGCGCGGCCAGCAAGGCCATGGAGAGAGCGGCCACATGACGCAGGAAGCGGTGGCGAGTGAGCAGCGGCATGGTGTCGAACCCCGGAGATGAATGAAGGTGCAGGGCAACGATTCTTCGCCTGCGCCCACTGGCCGGGAACGAACAAAAACGGGGAGGCTTATGCGCTTTCCGAGCAAAGGGACAAGCGCCCGTGCGCCCTCAGGCTGCGTTTAAGCTGCGCGCCACATGAAGCGACGACACCTCCTCCACCTGCTGGCCGGCGTGCCTGCCATCACTCTTCTGTCGGCCTGCGGCAAGCGCAAGGCCTCGGCCACCGCGCTGAAATCCGATGCCCACGTGCTGGCCCTGGGCGACAGCCTGACCCATGGCTATGGCGCACCGCCCGACGCAGCCTGGCCCGTGAAACTGGGCGAGCTCACGGGCTGGCAGGTCGAGAACGCGGGCGTCAACGGCGACACCTCTGAAGGCGCGCTGCAGCGCTTGCCGGGCCTGCTGAGTGCCACGAGCTACGACGCGATCCTGATCGGGATTGGCGGCAACGACATGCTGCGCGGCGTGTCGGCCACGGCCACGCGCGACAACCTCGTCGAGCTGATCACCCAGGCGCGTGCGCACACGCCCTACGTCGCCGTGCTGGCCACGCCGGCGCCCGACGCCATGCGCGCGGCCGTCGGCTCGCTCAGCGATGCGCCGTTCTACGAAGAGGTGGCGAAATCGCAGCAGGCGCTGCTGGTCGCCAATGTGTATTCGAGCGTCCTGTCGGATTCGTCGCTGCGCTCCGACCGCATCCATGCCAATGCACGAGGCTATGAAAAGGTCGCGCAGCTTCTGGCGGATCAGCTCAAGGCTGCTGGCTGGCGCTGATCAACCGTTGATCAGGTCGACGTAGGCGCCCTGCACCAGCTGGTCGATGCTGATGCCGAGCTGCGACATGAGTGCGTGTGCTTCGGCTGTGCCGGCTTCGGCGGACTCGCCCTCTTCCAGCACCACTTCGAGTTCGAGGAATTCTCCGAGGCCTTCGACACGGTCGAGATGCACACGCGTGCGGCCCACGATGAATAACCGGCGCTGCTTGCGAACCCGGCCGGCCTGTCCCCATGCGAGCGTGAGCGATTCGCGCAGCACGTCGGGCGTGCTGCAGGGCGTGATCAGGTAGAACGACTCCTTCGGTCCGGTGCTGTTCGCGCGGCGGTAGAAGATCAGCTCGGCACGGTCGGGCGCGAAGGTGCGCAGCTTGAGGCGGTCGGCGCTGTCGTTGCAGCGGAAGAAGGTGTCGTCCTGTGCGATCTCGATGGGGCCCTGGTCGGCCAGCGTTAGGGCGATGCTTGCGACGCGGTCTACGCTGTCGATACGGGCCTTGATCTCGATGTTTCTTGCCATTTGTGCCTTGGAGGTTTTGTTCGGGGTGCGTGCGAATGGCACCGGGTACTCCCCTCCGCGAATGTCCCCCGTCGGCGTGAGCGCGCCCCGAACTGACCCGCGAGGATCAAGGCGCGTTGCCCTGCGGACCGACAGGCGGCGGTGCAGCGCGACCGCTGGAACCGGGTGACAACTTGCGGCCAAAGGCCTCGCCCACGTTGCGCACCGGTCGGCTGGCCTTCTCCGACACGTTGTTCACGCCACGTCGCGTGGCAGCGTCTGCGCGGTTGACTCCGCGGCCCGCGGCGTTGGTGCCGCGCTGCACGCTGCCCACGACCTTGCCGCTGCGGGAGGGCGACTTGATGGTGTGGGCGCGTTGCGCCTGGGGCGGGTTGTCCGCGCTCTGGGCCTGTGCACCGGCTGGCAGCCACAGCGCGGCAGCCATCGTCACGGCGAGCGAGGTGCGAAGGGTGTTGATCGGGAATTTCATGGGGCCTCCTTGGTGTTGGTGTCGTCTGCTTCGGCTTCTGCAGCGGCTGCGCGTGCCATGCGCTCGCTCTTCCAGTAGACGTCGTCGCCGCCGTTCATTCGGTTGAGCACGCGTGCAAGCACGAAGAGCAGGTCGCTAAGCCGGTTGAGGTACTGGCGCAAGGCGTCGTTGAGTTCGGCGGTGGCGCCGAGCGCAACCACCGCACGCTCCGCGCGCCGCGCCACCGTGCGGCACACATGCGCGAGCGATGCCGCGCGCGTGCCGGCGGGCAAGATGAATTCGGCCAGGCGCGGCAACGCGGCGTTGTGCTCGGCCAGCGCGTTGTCCAGCTGCAGCAGCGCATCGGCCTTCAGCAACGTGAAACCCGGCATCGACAGCTCGCCGCCGAGGTTGAAGAGCTGGTGCTGCACGTCGACCAGCAGCTCGCGCACGGGCTCTGGCATGGGCTCGCACAGCAGCACGCCGATGTGCGAGTTGAGTTCGTCCACGTCGCCCATCGCGTGCACGCGCAAGTGGTCTTTCGGCACGCGCGTGTTGTCGCCGAGGCCGGTGGTGCCGTCGTCGCCGGTGCGGGTGGCGATCTGGGAGAGTCGGTTGCCCATGGAGGCTCCTGTTCTTACTGATCGACGGTCGATGCGTCGATCTTGCCTGCCAGCCATTGCAGGCCCGCAAGATGCTGCTGGTCGTGGCTGCAGAGGTAGTGGATGAGGCTGCGCATCGTGAGCGGGCCGTAGCCTTCGAACACCGCGGTGCGCGCGAGCTGCGCGTCGCTCAGGCTGGAGATGATTTCCATCGTCTGCACGCGTGCCAGGCGGAATTCGGCCAGCACCTTCGCCGCATCGGCGGTGCCGTACGCGCGCTCGATGGCCAGCGGTTCGCTGTCGATGGAGGCGAGCATCGGGTGCGTCTCCTGCAGCGTGCGGCGAAAGCGCACGTGGTAGCCCTCGATCTCGATGTCGCGCACATGGCAGAGCTGCTCGATGGCGGTGAAGGCCTCGCTGGGCACGCCCTCCCACGAGGGCGGCGCCCAATGCCTGTAGGCGGTGGGAATGGCCGCGTAGTGGGCCTCCAGTTGCGACGGGAAGGCCGCGAGAGCGCTGAGGGTCGTGGGGTTCATGTTTTTTCCGAAGCGCATTATGGTGCTCGCTCCGTAAAATGGCCGATCACCCTCACCCGCCAGGAGACTCCCGATGAACGCCCCGACCCAAACCTCGCACCTGATGCCGGAGCTTCATCTGCGCGACGTCCCGGCCAGCCTGATCGACGGACTGAAGGCCCGCTTCGGCGCCAACTGCTCCACGGCCATGGCAGTGCGCACGCAGCACGGGCGCGACGAGTCTTCCTTCGACGCACCACCCCCCTCCGCCGTGGTGTTCGCAGAGAGCACGCAGGACGTGGCCGACGCGGTGAAGCTCGCGAGCGAGCACAGCGTGCCCGTCATTCCCTTCGGTGTGGGCTCCTCGCTCGAAGGCCACCTGCTGGCGGTGCAGGGCGGCATCAGCATCGACGTGTCGCGCATGAGCAAGGTGCTGTCGATCAATGCCGACGACCTCACGGTAACGGTGCAGCCCGGCGTCACGCGCAAGCAACTCAACGAAGAGATCAAGAGCACGGGCCTGTTCTTCCCCATCGACCCGGGCGCCGACGCCTCCATCGGCGGCATGACGGCCACGCGCGCCAGCGGCACGAACGCGGTGCGCTACGGCACGATGCGCGAGAACGTACTGGCGCTCGAAGTGGTCACTGCTGCCGGCGAGGTCATCCGCACCGGCACGCGCGCGAAGAAGTCGTCGGCCGGCTATGACCTCACGCGCCTCATGGTGGGCAGCGAAGGCACGCTGGGCGTGGTCACCGAGATCACGCTGCGCATCTACCCGCTGCCCGAGGCGGTGTCGGCGGCGATCTGCTCGTTCCCGAGCATCGAGGCCGCGGTGCGCACGACCATCGAGACCATCCAGCTGGGCGTGCCGATCGCGCGCGTGGAACTGATTGACGTGAACACGGTGCGCATGGTGAACGCGTACGCCAAGCTGAACCTGCGCGAAGAGCCGATGCTGCTGATGGAATTCCACGGCTCGCCCGCCGGCGTGAAGGAACAGGCCGAGACGGTTCAGGAGCTCGCGAGCGGCCATGGCGGCAATGCATTCGAATGGGCCAGCACACCCGAAGAGCGCACGCGCCTGTGGACCGCGCGGCACAACAGCTACTTCGCGGCGGTGCAGTCGCGCCCCGGCTGCCGCGTGATCTCGACCGACACCTGCGTGCCGATCTCGCGCCTGGCCGATTGCCTGCTCGACTCGGTGGCCGAAGCCGATGCGAGCGGTATTCCGTACTTCCTCGTCGGCCATGTGGGCGACGGCAATTTCCACTTTGGCTATCTGCTCGACCCGAACATTCCCGAAGAGCGCGTGAAGGCCGAAGAACTGAACCACGCGCTGGTGAGCCGCGCGCTGGCGCTCGAAGGCACCTGCACCGGCGAGCATGGCGTGGGGCTGCACAAAATGGACTTCCTGGTCACCGAAGCGGGCGTGGGTGCGATCGACATGATGCGCACGATCAAGCGCGCGCTCGACCCGAAGAACATCATGAATCCGGGCAAGATCTTCAGCCTCTGACCCGTTCGCTCAGGCGTTCAATGAAAAAGCCCGGCGGCTCGCAAGAGCACCGGGCTTCTTTGATTTGCTTGCGGCAGCTGCCGCGCTATCAGTTGGTGTTGTTGCTGCGGCGGCGTGCCGGTGCCTTCTCCGCAGGCACATAGGTCTGCGACGGCGCAGCGCCGCCATCCACGCCCAGACGCCCGCCACCACCAAGACCCTGGCCACGCACCGTCTGCGCCTTGTAGTTGCGCAGCGAACGAACCATCTGGTTGAAGGCGTCCATGAAGGCCGCGGCAATCACCTTGCCCTGCGCCGTGTTGGTGTAGCCACCCACGCCGCCGCCACCGCTGCGACCGGCCAGCGCACCGAAAGCGCCGAAGTCGGTCTTGGAGGCGCTGCCTTCTGCGGCTGCAACCTGCACGCCCGAACGGTTGTCGATGAGGGTCAGCAGCGCGCTGGCTTCCTTGGTCTGCATGCTGCCGCCGAGGGCCGCGAGGGCTCGGCCACGGCCGCCACCCACCAGGCCGCCGAGCGCGCCGCCGACGCCGCCGGCATCGCTGTTGCTGAAGACGATTTCGGGCGACAGGCCGTAGTCGGACGCCACCATCTGGCCGCGACCGAAGTTGCTGCCGCCGCGCATTTCACCCGACTGCTGCAGCGCGCGTTCGCGCGTCATGGCGTTCATGCTGGCCGCGCCGCGCTCGACCACGATGAAGCAGTTCGATTGCTGCACCAGCAGGCGCAGCAGGTTGGCCGTGGGCGGCAGCTTGTATTCGCCGGTGAGGATGGTGTACCAGCCAGCGCTCTGGTTCTCGATCAGCGAGACCGTGCCGAGCGGCGATTCGCAGCGCTCGAGCTGGCTGCTCGCGTTGTCGGTGGCGCCGCCTGCGGCGCTGCCGGTGGCCATGGTCTTGGCCGACTGGCTGCCCATTTGCATGTCGGTCGTGGCGCAACCGGTGAGGAGAACTGCGCCGACGGCAATGGCCGCGAGCGGGAACTTGGTGAGCTGCATGGTGGACTCCCTCTGTTTGTTCAGAGATCTGGGATTGAAAAAACCAGCGGTCGAGGATACGCGCAAAGGATTGCAGGAATCAATCAAACGAACGCCAGTCCCCGAGTTCACAACACTAGGCCGTTCGGCGGATGCGCTCGATCAATCCGTTGAGTGCTTCGATGGAGCCGAAGTGGATGGCGAGCTCGCCGCTTTCCTCGATGCGGCCGCCGCGCTTGCTGCGCTTCTTGATGCGCACCTCGACCTCGGCGGTGAGCAGGTCGGCCAGTTCTTCTTCCACGCGCTGCAGGTCGCGCGACTTTTCGCCGTCGTTGCCGCGACGCGAGGGCGTGAGCGTGAACTCGGCCGCGAGCTTCTTTACCAGCGCCTCGGCTTCGCGCACCGACATCTTCTTGGCCGCAATCTGGTTGGCCGCCGTGATCTGCGTGCCACGGTCCAGCGACAGCAGCGCGCGGGCATGGCCCATGTCGATGTCGCCGGCCATCAGCATCTGCTGTGCGGGCTCGGCCAGGTTCAACAGGCGCAGCAGGTTGCTCGCCGCGCTGCGCGAACGGCCCACGGCCTGTGCGGCCTGCTCGTGAGTGAGCCCAAACTCGTTCACCAGGCGTTGCAGGCCTTGGGCCTCTTCCAGCGGGTTGAGGTCTTCACGCTGGATGTTCTCGATGAGCGACATCGCCGCGGCGGCTTCGTTGGGCACGTCGCGCACCAGCACCGGCACGCTGTCGAGGCCAGCGAGCCTGGCGGCGCGAAAGCGGCGTTCGCCCGCGATGATTTCGTACTCGGCGTTCTTGGCGGCTGCCGATTCGGCGTCGAGCCGGCGCACCAGGATCGGCTGCATGATGCCCTGCGCCTTGATGCTTTCGGCCAGCTCGTAGAGCGCGCCTTCGTCCATGCGTGTGCGCGGCTGGTAGACGCCGGCCACCATCTGGTCGAGCATCAGCGTCGTCGGATTCCTCTGTGCGCCGCCCTCTTCCGAGCCCGAATTGCCGCCATTGCCGTTGTCGGCGGAAGGCGCGGCCGTCGGGCCGAGCAGCGCTTCGAGGCCGCGGCCCAGGCCCTTGGGTTTCTTGGTCGCCATCAGTTCTTTTCTTTCGAGATTTCGTTCAGGAGTTTCCGGCCCTCGGGCCAGTCGCCCAGGCCGGATTCGGCATTCAGGTGGCCGCCCGGGCCGGCATCGATGAAGCGTGCGCCCCAGTCTTTGGCAAGCTGCTGCGAGCGCGAGGCTTCGCAGTACGGGTCGTCGTTGGCGGCGATCAGCACCGCCGGGAACGGCAGCGGCTTGCGCACGATCGGCGCCCAGCCTGGAATCAGCTGGCGCAGGTTGTCGCTCTCGACGTCGCCCGGCGCGACCAGCAGCGCGCCGCGCACTTTGTGCGTGTTGCGCGAGTGCGCGGCCCACGCGGCAACGAGGATGCAGCCGAGGCTGTGCGCCGCAAAAGCCACAGGGCCGGGCGAGGCCAGCACTTCTTCTTCGAGCCGCGCGGACCAGTCGCCGCGCAGCGGGCGCATCCACTCATGCTGATCGACACGGTGATCGCCGTGCACCGACTCCCAGCGGGTTTGCCAATGGCCGGGGCCGCTGTTCTGCCAACCGGGCAGCAGCAGGATGCGCGGAGTTGTCATTTGCTACGAACTTGATCGCGCCTTGCCCAGCAGCGGCAAGCGTCAGGCATTGTTTTCACTGGTGGAGTCGGATGCGGGCGCGGGTGCCATCACGTCATCGGGAATGGGCAGGTCCGGGGCGATGCGCGTGACCGGCGCAATCGGCGGCGCCACCGCACCCGAAGCAAAGGCGCTCGCGGGCGGCATCTTGTCGACCAGCTCCTGGGCGAAGGCGATGAAAGCCTGGCTGCCGCGGGCGGCCGGGTCGAACACCACACCCGGCAGTCCGTAGCTGGGCGCCTCGGCCAGCCGCACATTGCGCGGGATCACCGTGTCGAACACCTTGTCGCCGAAGTGGGACTTGAGCTGCTCGCTCACCTGCTGCTGCAGCGTGATGCGCGGATCGAACATCACGCGCAGCAGGCCGATGATCTGCAGGTTCTTGTTGAGGTTGGCGTGTACCTGCTTGATGGTGTTGACCAGGTCGGTCAGCCCTTCGAGCGCGAAGTACTCGCACTGCATCGGCACGATCACGCCGTGGGCGGCGCACAGGCCGTTGAGGGTCAGCAGGCTCAGGCTCGGTGGGCAATCGATCAGCACGAAGTCGTACTCGGCGCCGACCGCGGCCAGCGCGGTGCGCAGGCGCTTTTCGCGACGGTCGAGCGCAACCATTTCGACTTCGGCACCCGCCAGTTCGCGGTTGGCGCCCAGCACGTCGTAGCCGCAACCGCCCTCCACCAGCTTGTCGGCCTTGACCCGGGCTTCGGCCACCGAGGCCGATTCGAGCAGCACGTCGTACACCGTCAGCTCCAGCTGCCGCTTGTCGATGCCCGAGCCCATGGTGGCATTGCCCTGCGGGTCGAGGTCGATCATCAGCACGCGCTGGCCGACCTTGGCCAGGCCGGCCGCGAGGTTGACGGTGGTGGTGGTCTTGCCGACGCCGCCCTTTTGGTTGGCAATGCAGAAAATCTTGGCCATGTCAGTACCGGAGGATCGATCAGCGCGAGATTGCGAGCTTGACGCCGAAGGCGATCAAAAAGGTGCCGGCAAGCTTCTCGAGCGTGGCGGAAATGCGGGGATTCGCACGGATGCGCTCGGCCAGGAAGTGCGTGAGCAGCGTCGAGGTCAGGCCGTACAGGAAGGTCAGCGCCGCAATCGTCACGGCCATCGCGCCGAAAGTGACCAGGCCCTGATGGCGGGCCGGGTCGACGAACAGCGGGAAGAAGGCCATGTAGAACACGATCGCCTTGGGATTCAGCAGGGTGATGGTGAAGGCCTGGCGCAGGAAATGGCTGGGCTTGATGTCGAGGATGGGCGCCGAGCCGGGCTTGGCCAGCAACATCTTGAGGCCCAGCCACGCCAGGTAGGCGGCGCCCAGCCACTGCACTGCCTTGAAAGCGGTCGGGTAAGCGGCCAGCACGGCCGACACACCAGCCACTGCGGCCCACATCAGGCACTGGTCACCAATGATCAGGCCGGCTGTTGCGGCCAGTCCTCCACGGATGCCGCCTTTGCTCGTCGAGGTGATCAGCGCCAGATTGCCCGGACCGGGAATCAGAAGGAACAGGACGATGGCGGCGACGAATGCGCCGTAGTCAGCGATGCCGAACATGGGATTTGCCTCGAAAAAGCGAGCCAGGAAAGGGACCAGAGGGAGGCATCGAGTCTAAGCGAGCACACCGCCGCGAGGATCGTTCGGACACCGGCTTTTACCGGTGTCGCCGCTTCTTTTGCGGATTCAGGCGCCGATTTCGGCAGCTTCTTTGTGTGCCCAGACGATGCAACGCTCGGCATCCAGGCCGGGAACCGTCAGTTGTTCCACGTGAAACACTGCCACGCCTTTTGGCAAAGCGGCGAGTTCGTCGGTCGGCACTTTGCCCTTCATGGCGAGCCAGACGCCACCGGGTGCGAGCAGATTCATCGAGCCGTTGAAGAAATCCGGCAGCGATGCGAAGGCGCGCGAGCTGATGACTTCGTAGCTGCCGACTAGCGATTCGACCCGGGCGTGCAGTCCCCGAAGGTTCGAGAGCTCCAGTTCGGCTGCCACTTGCTGGACGAAGGCAGCCTTCTTGGCGACCGCATCGAGGCAGCTCACCTCAAGATCAGGTCGCATGATGGCAATCACCACACCCGGCAAGCCACCGCCGGAACCCACGTCCAGCAGCTTGCCCTTCCCTACCCACTCGCGCTGCAGCGGCGCGACTGCCGCCAGACTGTCGAGCAGGTGGTGCGTCAGCACGCTGCCCGGATCGCGCAACGCCGTGAGGTTGTAGACCTTGTTCCACTTGAGCATCAGCGTGCCGTAGGCCAGCAGCTGTTCACCTTGAAGATCGGACAGTGCCACGCCCATGGCGGCTGCGCCGGCGCGCAGCGTATCGATCGGCGCCGTCATTCCGCGGAATGCGGCTCGGTGGCTGCTTCCGTGGTGGCGGTATCGCGGGCGAAGGCCTTGTGGCCGCCCTTGCGCAGATGGATCATCAACAAGGAGATGGCGGCAGGCGTCACACCGGAGATGCGCGAGGCCAAGCCCAGCGTTTCCGGCCGGTGCTTGTCCAGCTTTTGCCGCACCTCGAAGCTCAGCGCCTTGACCTGGCCGTAGTCGAAATCAGCCGGCAGCTTCAGGTTCTCGAAGTGCGCGGCCCGCTCCACTTCGTCGTGCTGACGCTCGATGTAGCCAGAGTACTTGGCCGAGATCTCGATCTGCTCGATCTCGGTTTCGCTCAGCGCCGTCTGGGCACCATACTTGCCGCCGTCCAGCGACATCAGCGTTTCGTAGTTCACGTCGGGCCGGCGCAGCAGGTCGGCCAGGTTGTATTCGTGGTCGATGGCCTTGCCCAGCACCCGCTCCGACTCGGCGGCTGGCAGGTTGCGCGGGTTCACCCAGATCGACTTGAGCCGCTCTGTTTCACGTGAAACAGCGTCGCGCTTGCGGCTGAAAGCATCCCAGCGCGCGTCGTCTACCAAGCCCAGCTTGCGCCCTGCTTCGGTCAGACGCATGTCGGCATTGTCTTCACGCAGTTGCAGGCGGAATTCCGCGCGGCTCGTGAACATACGGTACGGCTCGGTCACGCCCTTTGTAATCAGATCGTCGACCAGCACGCCCAAGTAAGCTTCGTCGCGGCGCGGCAGCCAGGCATCTTCGCCACGGCATTGCAGCGCAGCATTGATGCCGGCGAACAAGCCTTGAGCCGCCGCCTCTTCATAGCCAGTCGTACCGTTGATCTGTCCGGCAAAGTACAGGCCCTTGACCGAGCGGGTCTCGAAGCTGCTCTTGAGTTCGCGCGGATCGAAGTAGTCGTACTCGATGGCGTAGCCCGGCCGCAGGATGTGCGCGTTCTCCAGCCCCGGCATCGAGCGCACCAGCTGGTATTGGATGTCGAACGGCAGGCTCGTCGAGATCCCGTTCGGGTAGTACTCGTTGGTCGTCAAGCCTTCAGGCTCGAGAAAGATCTGGTGGCTTTCCTTGTCGGCAAAGCGGTTGATCTTGTCTTCCACGCTCGGGCAGTAGCGCGGACCCACGCCGTCGATCTTGCCGGTGAACATCGGGCTGCGGTCGAAGCCCGAGCGGATGATCTCGTGCGTGCGCGCGTTGGTGTGAGTAATCCAGCAGGGCATTTGCTGCGGATGCATGTCCGCGCGGCCCATGAAGCTGAACACTGGCATCGGCCCTGCCCCACCGGGCATGCCGTCGCCGGGTTGCTCGGTGCACTTCGAAAAATCGATGCTGCGGCCGTCGAGCCGTGGCGGCGTACCGGTCTTGAGCCGGCCTTGCGGCAGCTTCAGTTCCTTGAGCCGCGCCGACAGGCTGATGGCTGGCGGATCACCCGCGCGCCCAGCCTGGTAGTTGTCGAGGCCGACGTGGATGCGGCCATCGAGAAAAGTACCCGCCGTCAGCACCACGGTGCGCGCACGAAATGCGATGCCAACCTGCGTGACGGCACCGACCACGCGATCGCCCTCCACCATCAGGTCGTCGACGGCTTGCTGGAACAGGCTCAGATTCGGCTGGTTCTCCAGCCGATGGCGGATGGCCGCCTTGTACAGAACCCGATCCGCCTGCGCCCGAGTGGCGCGCACCGCCGGGCCCTTGCTCGAATTGAGAATCCGGAACTGGATGCCGGCCTCGTCCGTGGCAATCGCCATCGCACCGCCGAGCGCATCGACCTCCTTCACCAGATGGCCCTTGCCGATACCGCCGATCGACGGGTTGCAGCTCATCTGCCCCAACGTCTCGATGTTGTGGGAGAGCAGCAGCGTCTTGGCGCCCATGCGCGCAGCGGCGAGCGCGGCTTCGGTGCCGGCATGGCCACCGCCGACGACGATCACGTCGAATTCTTCGGGGTACAGCATTTGAAATGGGGAGCGCACAACTGACGCGTGCGCGGCGCAAAAGGGGCACTGATTTTAATCGTCCAGGCCGATCTGCGCCCTTTGTGTGGACAAGCTAGAGGGCCATGCCAAATTACCCGCCAATGCCCACGGAGCCTCGATAGTTTGCTATATATTTCATAGCAAACTATCCGCGTCAGCCCGTCGCTTCGGCCACCTGCACCACCGGCACAGGCTTCTCGATGCCGACCAGCGCGCCAGTCGGCGGCGGCGCCTTCGACGGTTCAAGGCTTTCATCCTGCAGCTCGCGAACGACGAGCTTCTTGTCCGTCATGCGCACGTTGCCGAAGATCGTGCAGAAGGCCACGTCCTTCGCGTCGCGCCCAGTGCCCACGCGCACCACCCGGTCGACTGGCGCCATACGCGTCGGATCGAACAGCACCCACTGCCCGCCGAGCCAGGCTTCGAACACGGCGTGGAAATCCTGCGGCGGCTCGTCGAACCACACATAGCCCACCACCAGCCGCGCCGGAATGTTGAGCGCGCGGCAGAAGGTGATGCCCAGGTGCGCGAAGTCGCGGCACACGCCCGCGCGTTCCACGAACACCTCGCGCGCCGTCGTTGTCGAGTCGCTGCTGCCCGGCTCGTAGGCGATGCTCTCGTGGATCCAGTCGACGATGGCCTGCACACGGCCGATGCCCGGCGGCAGGTCGCCGAAGAGCTGCTGCGCGCAGCGCGACATCAGGTCCGACTCGCAGTAGCGCGTCGGCATCATGTAGTGCAGCACCTCGTCGGGCACTTCGCTGACCGGCACCTCTCGCAGGTCGGTCGGCACCACCACATGCGCGCGCTGCACGCTGGCCTTGTAGCGAATCTTCAGCGGCCCGGGCTTCGCGTCGAAACGGATGAAGCGGTTGCCGCTGCCCTCGTCGCAGAACACCTGCATCTCGGTCGGCGGCTCGATCGTCAGCTCCTCGCTGACGACGGCCTGCGCACCCGAGCGCGCCGCTTCGATGTTGAGCAGCATGTGGGCCGGCGCGACGACCTCGTAGCCGAGCTGCGCATCGACGTGGGAGATGTGCATCAGTCGAGCGCCTTTTTCACCGCACCCACGCCAAGCGCGGCCAGCACGACGAACAGCACAGCCAGCACCAGGAACAGGCCGAACAGCAGCTTGGCAATGCCGGCAGCCCCGGCCGCCACGCCACCGAAGCCGAGCAGGCCGGCCACGAGGGAGATGACCGCAAAAATGATCGCGTACTTCAACATCGGGTACTCCTTGCAGCAGGCCTTGCCCACCGTGCGACGCAGCTTAGGAAGCGGCCCGCTCGCGCCCGATAGTCGCCTCGCGCGTGCGGCCGTAGGACAAAAACGCGAGGCAGCCAAACCCGCTAGCATCCGCTGCGATCTCCCACAACAATCAATCAACCTCGTCATCCATTGGAGTTTTTCGAATGAAGCTGTATTACTCGCCCGGTGCCTGTTCGCTCTCGCCCCACATCGCGCTGCACGAAGCAGGCATCGCCGTCGAACCCGTGCTGGCCAGCACCAAGAGCCACAAGCTGCAGGACGGCACCGACTACTACGGCATCAACCCGCTGGGCTACGTGCCGATGCTCGAGCTCGACGACGGCACCCGCCTGCGCGAAGGCCCGGCCATCCTGCAGTACATCGCCGACCTCGCACCCATCAAGAACCTCGCGCCCGCAGCCGGCACCCTGCAGCGCTACCGCCTGCAGGAGTGGCTGACCTTCATCGGCACCGAAGTGCACAAGGGTTTCAGCCCGCTGTTCAATCCGAACATGCCCGAAGAAGCCAAGACCATCTTCAAGGACAAGCTCAAGTCGCGCTTCCAATGGCTCGACGGCGAACTGGCCAACAAGCAATACCTGATGGGCGACCACTTCAGCGTGGCCGACGGCTACCTGTTCACCGTCACCAACTGGACCAAGCCCACGGGCGTGGACATCTCCGGCTTTCCCAACGTCCAGGCCTGGCACGCACGCGTTGGCGCCCGCCCCGCGGTGCAGGATGCAATGAAGGCCGAAGGCCTGCTGAAGTAAGCCGAAGCACGCGAAAGCGTGCAGAAGCATTGAAGCGGCCGGATGCCCTCTAGGGGAAAACCCGGACTGCTTCAGCCACAAGCCGCACGATGCGGCTTTTTTTTCGGGTCACGCTAAGGGCAGAACTTCAGATGACCGAAGAAGGAACCCGCGCCATGCCCGAAACCCCGCCCCCCGTCGAACTGCGCGAAGAGATGCGCGGGCCCGTCATGTGGCTCACCATCGACCGCGAAGAGCGCCGCAACGCCATCAACGGCGCAGTGCTCGCCGGCCTGAGCGACGCACTGGCCCGCGCCAACAACGACGCCGCCGTGCGCGCCGTGGTCATCACCGGTGCCGGCACGCGCGCCTTCTGCGCCGGCGCCGACCTGCAGAGCGGCACCTCCTTCAAGTTCGACTACGCCGCGCCCTACCAGGGCTTTGCCAACCTGTTCCGCCAGGCCCGGCAATCGACTGTGCCGCTGATCGCGCGCGTCAACGGCGCATGCATGGCCGGCGGCATGGGGATCATGGCGATGTGCGACATGGCCGTGGCCAGCAGCCAGGCCGTGTTCGGCCTGCCCGAGGTGAAGGTCGGCCTCTTTCCCGCACAGGTGCTCAGCGTGCTCGGCGGCCTGCTGCCGCGCCGCGTGCTGGCCGAGATGTGCATCACCGGTGAGCCCATCACCGCCGCGCAGGCGCTCGAACTGCGGCTCGTCAACCGCGTGAGCGACGACGTCGACGAAAGCGTCGACTGGCTGCTCGGCCGCATGCTCGACAAGTCGCCCGCCGCCATCCGCCGCGGCCTCTACACAATGAAGAAGATCGAGGCGATGGCCTTCGAGGAATCGATGGCCTTCACCGAAAGCCAGATCGGCCTGTTCGCACTCACCGAAGACGCCGCCGAAGGACAACTCGCCTTCCGCGAGAAGCGCAAGCCGCAATGGAGTGGCCGATGAACAGCAGCAACAACAACGAACGCATCGTCCGCATCGGCGGCGCATCGGGCTTCTGGGGCGACAGCAGCGTGGGCGCGCCGCAACTCGTGGGCAGCGGGCAGATCGACTACCTCGTGTTCGACTACCTCGCCGAACTCACCATGTCGATCCTCGCGGGTGCCCGGCTCAAGAAGCCCGAGTTGGGCTACGCAACCGACTTCGTTTCCGTCGCGATGAAGGCCGTGCTGAAGGACGCCGTGAAACAGGGCATCCGCGTGGTGAGCAACGCTGGCGGCGTCAACCCGCAAGGCTGCGCCGACGCACTCGCCGCGCTGGCCGCCGAGCAGGGCATCGCATTGAAGATCGCCGTGGTGAGCGGTGACGATGTGTCCCCGCTGCTGCCGCAACTGCGCCAGGCACAACCACCCTTGCGCGAACTGCAGAGCGGCGCCGCGCTGCCCGAACGCGTGCTCACCGCCAACGCGTATCTCGGCGCACGGCCGATACAGGCTGCGCTCGATGCAGGTGCGCAGATCGTCATCACCGGCCGCTGTGTCGACTCCGCCGTCACGCTCGGCGTGCTCATGCACGAATTCAAGTGGCAGTCGGGCGACTACGACCTGCTGGCCGCCGGCAGTCTCGCGGGCCACATCATCGAATGCGGCTGCCAGGCCACCGGCGGCCTGCACACCGACTGGGACACCGTGCCCGACTGGCCGAACATCGGCTACCCCATCGTCGAATGCAGCGCCGACGGCAGCTTCGTCGTCACCAAGCCGGAGGGTACCGGCGGCAAGCTCACGCCCGCGGTGGTGGGCGAGCAGATGCTCTACGAGATCGGAGACCCCGCGGCCTACCTGCTGCCCGACGTGGTGGCCGACTTCACGCAGGTGCGCATCGAGCAGGCCGGCGAGCACCACGTGCGTGTGCACGGCGCGCGCGGCCATGCGCCGACCGCGAGCTACAAGGTCAGCGCCACGTATGTCGACGGCTTCAAGACGGCAGCGCAGCTCACCATCGTGGGCTTCGATGCGGTGGCCAAGGCGAAGCGCACGGGCGAAGCCATCCTCGCGCGCACGGGCACGCTGTTCTCGCAATACGGCTTCGGGCCGTACAGCGGCACGCAGCTCGAAGTGCTGGGCGCGGAGTCGTGCTACGGGCCGCATGCGCAGGCATTGCAGACGCGCGAAGCGGTGCTGCGGCTCGCGGTGACGCATCCGCGCAAGGAAGCGCTGGAGCTGTTCGCACGCGAGGTCGCACCGGCGGGCACGTCGTGGGCGCCAGGCACCACGGGTGCGGGCGGTGGACGCGCCTCGGTGTCGCCTTCGATCCGGCAATACGCGTTCCTGCTCGACAAGTCGCGGGTCGAGGCCACGGTGGCCATCGATGGGGAACGCGTCGATGTTCCGCGCAGCGAGGTTTCCGCGTCAGCCCCCATCCCATCGCCTGCCAGAGCGCCAGAAACGCATGAAGCACCCCTGGCCCCTGACGCCATCGAGGTACCTCTCATACGCCTCGCCTGGGCTCGCAGCGGCGACAAGGGCGACACATCGAACATCGGCATCATCGCGCGCCACCCTGCCCTGCTGCCGCTGCTGCGCGAACAGCTCACCGAAGCGCGCGTGGCCGAATGGCTCGCGCACCTCGTCAAAGGCCGCGTCACGCGCTACGAGGTGCCGGGCATCGACGCCTTCAACTTCGTCTGCGAGCAGGCGCTGGGCGGCGGCGGCATGGCCTCGCTGCGCAACGACCCGCTCGGCAAGGGCATGGGCCAGATCCTGCTGGCCGTGCCCCTGCGCGCAAGCCCCGCGCTGCTGGCGTTGCTTGCCTAGCACCAATCGGGACAACCGTGCGACAGCAGGGTTGAGGCCGGGGGCTTAGCCTTGCGCCTCTTTCAACTTTGCTTTCGATCGCACGATGTCCACCCTTTTCGACCCCGTCCAGGCCGGCGACCTGAAGCTCGCCAACCGCATCGTGATGGCGCCGCTCACGCGCAACCGCTCGCCGAACGCGATCCCACCCGACATCGCCGCCACCTACTACGCGCAGCGCGCCAGTGCCGGCCTGCTCATCACCGAGGCCACCGCCATCAGCCACCAGGGCCAGGGCTATGCCGACGTGCCCGGCCTCTACGGCACCGAGCAGCTCGACGCCTGGAAGCACGTGACCGACGCCGTGCACGCCAAGGGCGGCAAGATCGTCGTGCAGCTGTGGCACGTGGGCCGCGTCTCGCACACCGAACTGCAACCCGGTGGCGGCAAGCCCGTCGCCCCCTCGGCCATCACCGCCAAGACCAAGACCGTGCTCATCAAGGAAGGCGTGCCCACCTTCGTCGAGACCTCCGAGCCGCGCGCGCTCGACGCCGGCGAATTGCCCGGCATCGTGCACGCCTACGCGGTGGCCGCGCGCAGCGCGGTCGAGACCGCCGGCTTCGACGGCGTGGAACTGCACGGCGCCAACGGCTACCTGCTCGACCAGTTCCTCAAGGACGGCAGCAACAAGCGCACCGACGACTACGGCGGCAGTATCGAGAACCGCGCCCGCCTGCTGCTCGAATCCGCGCGTGCCGTGGTCGACGCCGTCGGCGGCGGCAAGACCGGCATCCGCCTGTCGCCCGTGACGCCGGCCAACGACGTGCACGACAGCAACCCGCAGCCGCTGTTCACCTACGTGGTGAAGCAACTCGCCACGCTCAACCTCGCCTACATCCACATCATCGAAGGCGCCACCGGTGGCCCGCGCGAAATCGAAGACCGGCCCTTCGACTACGAAGCGCTGAAGGCCGCCTACCGCGAAGCCGGCGGCAAGGGTGCATGGATGGTCAACAACGGCTACGACCGCCCGCTGGCCGAAGAAGCGCTGAAGGAAGGCGACGACCTCGTGGCCTTCGGCAAGCCCTTCATCTCGAACCCCGACCTCGTGCGCCGCCTGCGCGAGAACGCACCGCTCAACGAGCTCGACAAGGCCACCATGTACGGTGGTGGCGCGAAGGGCTACACGGACTACCCCGCACTGGCGTAATCCGGAAAAGGCCATGGCAAGATGCGGCGGACGCTTTGTGTCCGCCCCAGGAGAGAAATGCCATGGCCCGCATCGAGCAACGACTGGCCGCGCTCGGCCTCGTTCTTCCACCAGCAGTGACGCCGCCACCCGGCGTCGTGCTGCCCTTTCAATTCATCCGCATCGTCGGCCGCCGCGCATTGATCTCGGGTCACGGCCCGCTCAATGCCGATGGCACCATCGCCGCGCCGCTTGGCAAGTTGGGCCGCGAACTGAGCGTCGAGCAGGGCTACACCGCCGCACGTCTCACGGGGCTCGCGATGCTCGGCAGCCTGCAGCGCGCGCTCGGCGATCTCGACCGCATCACGGCCTGGACACGCGTGTTCGGCATGGTCGCTTCGGCGCCCGGCTTCGACAAACAGCCAGCGGTGATCAACGGCTTCTCGGACCTCATCCTCGAGCTCTTCGGACCCGACATCGGCGCGCATTCGCGCAGTGCGGTGGGCATGGCTGAGCTGCCGTTCAACATACCGGTCGAGATCGAAGGCGAAGTGGAATTCGACGCATGACGACGTGGACCATCAGGCGCGCCACCGAGAGCGATGCAACATCCGTCGCCAACTGCGCCGTCGAAGCCTTCCGCCACTACATTCCGCGCCTGGGCCTCACGCCGATTCCGATGATCAGGGACTACAGCGCGGCCATCGCCAATGCACAGGTCTGGATCGCCACGCAGCATGGCGAGACCATCGCTGCGCTGGTGCTCGACACTACCGACGAAGGCTTCCTGATCGACGTGATCGCGGTGCGGCCGCAGCACCAGGGCACCGGCGTGGGCCGCGCGCTGCTCGAACTCGCGGAACAGGAAGCACTGCGGCAAGGCCACGACTCGATCTACCTCTTCACCAACGAGAAGATGACCGAGAACCGAGCTCTCTACGAACGCATCGGCTACGTCGAATACAAGCGCCTGGCCCTCGCGGAACGCACCCGCATCTTCCTGCGCAAGCCATTGAAGTGACCGCCATGCAGCTGGCCCGCATCCATCACGTCGCGATCATCTGCGCCGACTACGCAGTGTCGAAGCGCTTCTACACCGAAGTGCTCGGCCTGCGCGTGATCGCCGAAAACTACCGCGCCGCGCGCGACTCGTACAAGCTCGACCTGGCACTGCCAGACGGCTCGCAGATCGAACTCTTCTCTTTCCCCGATGCGCCTGCGCGCCTCACGCGGCCCGAGGCGCAGGGGCTGCGGCACCTGTCTTTCGAGGTGCCCGACGTGCAGGCCGCGGCCGACGAACTCGCAGCACAGGGCATTGCGGTCGAGCCACTGCGCACCGATGAATTCACGGGCCGGCGCTTCACCTTCTTCGCCGATCCCGATGGCCTTCCGCTCGAACTCTACGAGGCTGCACCGACCGCCGATCTCGACGCGCTGCTGCTGAAACTCGAAGGCGCATTGCATCTTCGCGAGGTGCGCGCAAACGCCGCACGACTCGAAGAACTGCTCGACGACGACTTCCATGAACTGGGCGTCTCGGGCACGGTGTGGACGCGGGCCGCCATCATCGAAGCGCTGCGCGACGAGGCGTTTTCGCAGCGGACGATGTCGGACTTTCGCGTGCTGCGCATGGCACCCGATGTGGCGCTGGTCACCTATCGCGCGCACCGCGAAGCCATTGCGCAGCGACCCGCCGCGGACTCGCTGCGCAGCTCGCTGTGGCAACGCCGCGCCGGCCGCTGGCGCATGGCGTTCCACCAGGGCACACCGCTCCAAACGCTCTAGATTGCCTCGCCGAACGCCACGCTCACGCGCAGGCCGGTGGGCTCGGCCGCTTCAAGCCGCAGCTCAGCCCCCAGCAACTCCGCATAGCGCGACACGATCGACAACCCCAGCCCCGAGCCCTGCCCGAGCTTCTCGCCCGCGGGCCCTTGCGCCCAGCGCTGCATCAGGGCACGTTGCGCCTCGAGCGGAATGCCAGGCCCGTCGTCGATCACGCTCAGCGTGCGGCCCGCGAGCTCGACGGTGATGGTGCGCCCGCCATAACGCAGTGCGTTGTCGATCAGGTTGTCGAGGATGCCTTCCACCAGCGCCTCGTTGGCATGCACGACCACGCCGTCGTCGAGGCCGCGCGCGCCGAGGTCGACGCCGCGTGCATCGGCACGCGCGAGGTGCCGCAGCACCGTCTGCTCGGCCAGCACGTCGAGCCGCACCGGCACGCGCTTGAGCTCGGTGCGCGCTTCCTCGGCCAGCGCCAGCGCCAGCAGCTGGTCGATCAGGTGGCTTGCGCGCGCCTGCCGTTCCGACACACGCTCGAGCTGCTCGCGCCACACGTTGGTGTCCTGTTGCGCGAGCCCGTACTCGGCCAGCGCGCGGATGCCGGCCAATGGCGTGCGCAGTTCGTGCGCCACGTTGCCCACGAACTCGCGTTGTGCCTGCACGCTGTTGCCGAGACGCTCGAACAGCGAGTTGACCGCATTGCCCAGGCGCTGAAGCTCGCGCGAAGTCTGTGCCACCGCCACCGGCGACAGGTCGCGCACGTCACGCCTGTCGAGCGCGCGCTGCAGGTCGGCGAGCGGGCGCAGATCGCTGCGAATGCCGTACCAGAGCCAGACTGCAAGCAGGATCAGCAGCACGATCTGCGGCGCCAGCGCATAGCCCAGCAGCTGCCGCACCAGTGCGGTCCGGCTCAGCGTGGTCTGCGCAATGATCACGCGGTAGGGCATGCTGATGTCGGGCTCGGCGTCATGCTCGAGCACCACCGCGCGCAGCGTGCCGCCTTCGTAGCGGATGTCGGAAAAGCGGTAGCGCGAGCCGTCCACCGGCAGCGGCGCCTGCAGGCCCGATTGCCCCGAGATCAGTGAGCCGTCGAGCCTCTGCACCGCGAAGTACACCTTGTCGACCTGGTCGAAGAGCACGGTGGCCACTTCGCGCGGCGTCAGCAGCAGTTCGATGCCGCGCTCACCCGCCTGCACGTTGGCCGACAGCGCATAGGCATCGTCGAGCATGCCGCGGTCGAAGGCCTGCTCGGAAAAGTAGTTGGCGATGACCAGCGCGATGACAGCACCGACCATCCACGTGAGCGCCAGCGGCACCAGCACGTTGCGCAGCACGCGCCGCGTGAGCGACGGCGCACGCACGATGGCCGCGGGTTGCGTTTCCGTCGGCTGTTGCTGCGGCTCGGTCACGCGCGGATCACACCTCGGCTTCGAGCAGGTAGCCGATGCCGCGCAGCGTGCGGATGCTCGCGCCCGTGCCCTGCAGCTTCTTGCGCAGGCGGGAGATGAAGGCCTCGAGCGCGTTGTCGCCGAGCGATTCGTCGAAGCTCGACAGCTTGTCGGACAGCGCACGCTTGCTCACGGTGCGGCCCGGCGGACTCATGAGTTCCCACAGCACCTCGAACTCGCGCGCCGGCAGGTCGAGCGGACCGCTCGCGGTCGAGAAGCGGCGTGCCTTGCGATCGAGCTTCAGCTGGCCCAGCAGCACGATGTCTTCGGTGCCCTTGGCGCGGCGCACCAGCGCACGCAGGCGGGCTTCGACCTCGGCCAGGTCGAAGGGCTTGCCGAGGTAGTCGTCGGCGCCCGCATCGAGGCCGGCAATGCGCTCTTCGGTGCGACCGCGCGCGGTGAGCACCAGCACAGGAGTGCGGTCGCCGCGCGCACGTGCCTGCCGCAGCGCGGTGAGGCCGCTTGCGAGGCCGCTGGTCGGGCTCGCGGTGGCCGGCAGGTTGAGGTCGAGCAGCACGGCATCGAAGGGCTGCACGCGCCACAGGTGATCGGCATCTTCGACGTTGGTCGACACGTCGACACGATGGCCGGCATCCGCGAGGCTGCGCACCATCACATCGCGCAGAACGGCGTCATCTTCGACAAGCAGAATTCGCATGGTTATTGAGTGGTTGGGGGTGATCTGCCTTGCGAACGACGGGTCAGCGGCCGGTCAGTCGCTCCAAGCGATAAACGCAACATGAGCATACGACAGCAAGATGAAATACGGGCCATTTTCATGGCCGACGCCACACGATGAGCGCGCGTGAACCCTCCGATCTTTTGAGCCTGGTGCCTCCGGAGGTGCAACGCACCGCCGTGGTCCTGCTGCATGGTTTATGCAGCACGCCTGACGAGTTGCTGACCGTGCAGTCTGCCCTGCGCAGCCGCGGCTACTCGGTGCACCCGCTGTCGATCGAGGGTTACTCGTTCGACGCCAATGCGCCGCTGCAGCGCGCGGCGCCGTACGAACGCTGGCTCGATGCGATCCAGGCGCAGGTGAAGGCACTGCGCGCGCAGCACGACCGCGTGATGCTGGTGGGCATTTCCGCCGGCTCCTCGCTCGCGCTTGGCGCGGCCATCCGCTGCGGCAGCGAAGTCGATGCGCTGGTGCTCATGTCGACCACGCTGCGCTTCGACGGCTGGGCCATTCCACGCACGCAGTTCCTGCTGCCGCTGGCCTTCTACACGCCGCTCGGCCGGCTCTGGCAATACCGCGAACGCCCGCCCTACGGCGTGAAGAACGAACGCGTGCGCGCCTGGATCGAGCGCGAGCTGCGCCACCGCAAGGTCTCGCGGGCCGGCAGTTCCGTCATCGGCGTGGGCCACCTGCGCGAGCACGACCGGCTCATCCGCCACGTGCGCCGCAACCTCAACAGCGTGCGATGCGACAACGTGCTCGCACTGCACGCCCAGCAGGACGAAGTGGCCAGCGTGGCCAACCTCGACATCCTCGCGCGCGGCCTGCGCTGCCGCGCCTTCCGCACCGTGGTGGTCGCCAACAGCTACCACATGATCACAATCGACAACGATCGTCAACAGGTTGTGCGCGAAACAGTGTCGTTCGTCGATGCCGTGGCGCATGGCACGATGCCCGAGCATCCGCTGTACGCCTGACACCTTCGACAACGTTCGATCACGCCCGAAAGGAAAGCATTTCCATGTCTTCTTCCAACGCTTCTTCGCCTACCTTCAACAGCATCGCCGCGATCCTGGAAACCGACTTCCGCGTCGAGCGCTCGGCCATCTCGCCGGACACCGCGCTGTCCGACCTCGGCCTCGACTCGCTCGCGCTGATGGAGTTCGTCTTCGCCGTCGAAGACGCCTTCCACCTGCGCATTCCCGAAGACCGCCTCGACCCGCGCGAAGCCGGCATCACGCTGCAGCGCCTGTGCGAAGTGATCGACACGGAAAGTGCCGGCGGCGCAGCTGCTGCCCAGCCCGCCGAAGCCACCGCATGAGCAGCGGTGCAGCCCACGCCGCGCTCGCCGCTTCGGCCGCACGCGCCGCCTCCGCGCCGGTGCGCGTGAGCGGCATCGGTTTCGTCACGCCCATCGGTCGCACCGTCGAGGCCTTCGACGAGGCGTTGTTCGCGGGTCGCTCGGCCGTGCGCGCGCAGACGCTGGAGATCAAGGGCATGGACCCGATGCTGCTCGCCGTTGCCGCCTGTGACTTCGATTCGAACGGCGTGCGCAGCACCTCGCGCCTGCCACTGGACCGCGGCACCGCCATGGCGCTGGCCGCCGCGCAGGACGCGGCTGGCGAAGCGAAGCTCGACCTCGACACCATCGACCGCGACCGCCTCGGCATCTTCTGGGGCAGCGGCCTCGCGGGCGCCGGCACCTTCGACAACACCACCAGCGCGCTCTACGGCGAACAGCGCCGCATGCGCCCGACGACAGTGCTCACCGTGATGCCCAACGCCGCCGTGGCAGAGCTCGCGCTGCACTTCGGCGCACGCGGTTCGGCCATTGCCTACGCCTGTGCCTGCGCGTCCTCGGCAGTGGCCATCGGCGAGGCGATGCGCGCCATTCGCGGTGGCTGGATCGACGTTGCCATCGTCGGTGGTCACGACGCCATGCTCACGCCAGGCGTGATGGCCAGCTGGCACGCGATGCGCGTAATGGCTCCGCCGCCGGCCGATGCGCCCTCTTCGGCCTGCCGCCCGTTCTCGGGTGACCGCGCGGGCTTTGCCATTGGCGAAGGCGCGGCCGCGCTGGTGCTCGAATCCGAAGCGCATGCAGCCGCACGCGGCGCCGAGGCCGCGCCCTTCGTGCTTGCGGGCTACGCCACCAACTGCGACGGCACACACATCACCAACCCCGACGCCCCGGGCCAGGTGCGCGCGATGCGCGCCGCACTGCGCGACGCGGGCATCGAAGCCTCTGACGTCGGCCATATCAACGCGCACGGCACGGCCACTTCCGCAGGCGATGCAGCCGAAGCCACATCTATCCGTGAGGTGTTCGGCAACCACACACCGGTCAGCGCGACCAAGGCCATCCACGGCCACGTGCTCGGCGGTGGTGGCGCGATCGAGCTCATTGCGGCGCTGCGCGCACTGGCGCGCGAGACGCTGCCGCCCATCGCCAACCTGCAGACGCCTGATGCCGCATTCGATCTCGACTTCGTGCAAGGCGAGGCGCGCGAGGCCAAGGGCATCCGCTATGTGCTGTCCAATTCCTTCGCCTTTGGCGGCACCAACGCGGTCATCGTGGCCGGCCGCGCGTCCTGACGCTGAAGATTCGCTGAACCCTTCCTGAAAAACGAACGCGGTGCACCGGCTGGTTGTTTTCGTCGTGCCCGTGTTCGCGCTGCTCATGGCGTGCGAGTTCGCATGGGGTTGGCTCAAGCGGCGCAACACCTACCGCTTCAGCGACACGCTCGGCAGCCTGAGCCAGGGGCTGCTGAGCCAGGCACTGTCGGTGTGCACGCAGCTGTTCCAGATCGGTCTCTACGCGATGGTCTATCCGCTGGTCGCGATCTGGGCGCGGCCGAGCTTCTGGGACAGCATCATTGGCTGGATCGTCGCCGTGCTGCTGTTCGACTTCTTCGACTACTGGCTGCATCGCGCAGGCCATGAATCGGCCGTGTTCTGGGCCGCGCACTCGGTGCACCACCAGAGCCAGCACTTCAATTTTTCCACCGCGCTGCGGCAAGAAAGCACCGTGGCCTTTCTGGGCTGGGCCTTCTACCTGCCGATGGCGGTGGTGGGGGTGCCGCCCGAGCAGTTCGGCCTTGCGGGGCTGATCGTGCTGGTCTACCAGTTCTGGATCCACACCGAGCACATCGGCAAGCTCGGCTGGTTCGACCGCGTGTTCTCGTCACCGTCGAACCATCGCGTGCATCACGCGGTGAACGACGGCTACGTGGACCGCAACTACGGCGGCATGCTCGTGGTATGGGACCGCATGTTCGGCACCTTCGCCGAAGAGAAAGAGCGCTGCGTCTACGGCACGCGCAAGGCGCTTGCGAGCTTCGACCCGATGCGTGCGATCCTCGGCCCGTATGCGCCGCTGCTGCGAGACGCCTGGTACACGCGGCGCTGGCAGGACAAGATTGCCGTGTGGTTCAAGCCGCCGGGCTGGCGGCCGGCCGACGTGGCGCAACGGTTTCCCGATGCACCCTTTTCGCTGGAAGAAGCGATGCACATTCACGATCCGGTGCTGACGCGCCCGCAGGTGGCTTCGGCCTCGATTCACTTCGCGTGCTGGGTCGGCGTGACGCTGGCCTTTCTGTGGCGCGCCGACGACCTCGCGTTCCAGACGGGACTGGGACTGCTTGCGCTGGCCGTTGGTGGCTTCTGGTCCATTGGCGCCGTGCTCGACTCGCAACTGCGGCTGCGATGGGCCTGGTGCGCACAGCTGGCCTTGCTGGGAATTTCGGCGGTACTGCTCGCCTGACGGCCTCGCTATGTATGCTCGGCGCTCTCATCGCACCGGGAGCATTCCATCATCATGCGCAGGCTGACCACACCCGAAGACATCGACGCCGTTTTTGCCCTCTACATGCACGAGAAGGTCGTGCGCTTCCTCGGCTACGACCCGATGCCGATCGAAGACTTTCGCGCCATCTACCAGGCACTGCTCGACA
The DNA here is from genome assembly GCF_900107295.1 of Variovorax sp. YR266. Classification (NCBI taxonomy): domain Bacteria; kingdom Pseudomonadati; phylum Pseudomonadota; class Betaproteobacteria; order Burkholderiales; family Comamonadaceae; genus Variovorax; species Variovorax sp. YR266. Next base: position 452,395 of record NZ_FNPM01000003.1, on the reverse strand, counting down.
CCCGGTGCTTCTACGTCTACGAACGCGAAGGACGCATCGCCGGCTTCTACCGCGCCACACGCCATCCGGGTCGCATTCAGCATGTGGCCGGCCTCGGTACGCTCGCTGTCGATCCCGCATTCCATGGTCAAGGCGTTGCGCTCGCCATGGTCAGCGAGGCCATCGATGCACTGAAGACTGCCGGCGTCAAGCGCATCGAACTCTTCGCCGAAAGCGACAACGCGCCCGCGCTGCGCTTCTACGAGAAGCTGGGCTTCGAGCGCGAAGGTACGCTGCGCAAGTACTACAAGCGGGCCGGCGAAGAGAACTACGTCGACGAATACGTGATGGCGCTGCTGTTCGACTGAAAAGGCATCGTCAGGGCTTCCAGCGCCGCAGCAGCAGCGCGTTGGCCATCACGCTCACGCTCGACAGCGCCATGGCTGCACCGGCCACCACCGGGCTCAGCAAGCCGAAAGCCGCGAGCGGAATGCCGGCCACGTTGTAGGCAAAGGCCCAGAACAGGTTCTGCCGGATCTTCGCGACCGTGCGTGCAGAGAGCTCGAAGGCCTGTGCCACCAGCGCGAGATCGCCACGCATCAGTGTGATGCCGGCCGCTTCCATCGCCACGTCGGTGCCGCCACCCGAAGGCGCCATCGCGATGCCCACGTCGGCTGCGGCCAGCGCGGGCGCATCGTTCGCGCCGTCGCCGACCATCGCCACGACGTGCCCGTTCTTCCTCAATGCTGAAACCTGCGCCGCCTTGTCGGCCGGCAGCACATCGGCGCGTACGTCTTCGGCCGCAATGCCCAACCGCGCCGCCATGGCTTGAGCCGCACGCAGGTTGTCGCCCGAGATCATCACCACGCGAAGGCCGCGTGCACGCAGCGTGCGGATGGCTTCTGCAGCTTGCGGCTTGGGCTCGTCGGCGAAGGCGAACAATGCCTGCACGTGCGCGGCACCGGCTTCATCGAAGCGCAACAGCGCGGACACCGTGGCGCCTCGAGACTGCAGACGATCGACTTCCGCAGCGTCGGGCATCGCGTCGAGTTCACGACACCAACGCAGGCTGGCGATGGCCCAGTGCACGCCGTCGACTTCACCACGCACACCACGACCCGGCCACGCCTGCATCACACCCAGCGCAGGCGCCTGCACGTTGCGCTGCGCCGCAGCGGCCAGCACCGCCTTGGCCAGCGGATGCTCGCTGCCGCTCTGCAGGCTGGCGGCCGTCGCCAGCAATTGGTCTTCACTGGCATCGGTGCCTGCCACGGGTACCAGCGCAGTGAGCACCGGCCGGCCGATCGTCAGCGTGCCGGTCTTGTCGAATGCAACGGTGTCGACGCGGTGCGCGATTTCCAGCGCACGCGCATCCTTGATCAGGATGCCGTGACGCGCCGCCACGCCGGTACCCGCCATCACCGCGACAGGCGTTGCGAGGCCCAGCGCACACGGGCAGGCAATGACGAGCACTGCCACGGCATGGATCAACGCAGTCTCGATTCCCGCGCCCGCAACCAGCCAACTGGCCAGTGTGACAAGCGCGATCACCAGCACCACCGGCACGAACACGGCCGCAACCTTGTCCACCAGCCGCTGGATCGGCGCCTTCGCTGCTTGTGCGTCTTCGACGAGCCGGATGATCCGCGCGAGCACGCTCTCGGCGCCGATCGCGCTCACTTCGATGACCATGCGGCCATCGCCGTTCACCGCGCCGCCGGTCAATGCATCGCCCGGCCCTTTGGCCACGGGCAGCGGCTCGCCGGTGAGCATCGATTCATCGACTTCGGATTGCCCTTCGATCACGCGTGCGTCGGCCGGCACGCGTTCGCCGGGCCGCACCGCGAGGCGGTCGCCCACCATCACTTCGGCCAGCGGCACATCGCTTTCCTTGCCGCGCGCGCCGACCAGGTGAGCCACTTCGGGCCGCAACTGCTGCAACGCACGGATCGCCGACGTGGCCTGGCGCTTGGCACGCGCCTCCAGCCACTTGCCGAGCAGCACCAGCGTGATCACCACCGCCGAAGCCTCGAAGTACAGGTGCGGCATCGCACCGTGGCCCGCATGCTCGCCGGTGGCCGCGCGCCACCAGAGCCAGAGCGACAAGCCAAAGGCCGCGCTGGTGCCGAGCGCCACCAGCAGATCCATATTGCCGGTGCGCGCTTTTGCCGCATGCCAGCCCGCGCGATAGAAGCGCGCACCCAGCCAGAACTGCACCGGCGTCGCGAGCAGCAGTTGCAACCATGGCGGCAGCATCCAGTCTTGCCCGAAAGGATCGCCGAGCATCGGTGCCAGCAAGGGAATCGAAAGCACCAGGCCGACAGCGACCGGGCCGAAGCCGTGCCATGGCGACAGCGCGGCTTCTTCGGCCGCTGTGCTCGCCGCGCGCGGCTCGTAGCCTGCGGCCCGTACGGCTCGGCGCAGCAGGACGTCCATGTCTTCGTTGCCGCCTGTCACCACGCGGGCCGATTCGGTCGCGAGATTCACGCTCACGTCCTGCACGCCCGGCACGTTTTTCAGAGCACGCTCGACACGCATCACGCACGAGGCGCAAGTCATGCCGCCGACCGAGAGGTCGAGCGTGGTGGTGCCGGGGATTTGCTGCTGCAGAACTTTTTCCATGCGCCAAGGCTAAAGCCTCACACCATGGCAAGGTCAAGCGAAAAAAATTCAGTGCCCCTGCGCTGGACATTGACATCGTGAGAGGGTTCAAACTTGCGTCCTCAATCAATCACTTCCAAGGAGCTACCACGATGAGCCAGAAATTCCAGGTCACGGGCATGAGTTGCGGCCACTGCGTGAGCGCAGTACAGAACGCGGTGCAAACGGTGGACCCCGAAGCGCAGGTCACGGTCGATCTGGAAACGGGCCATGTCGACGTATTGAGCGAACAGCCGCGCAAGGACATCGTGGCCGCGATCGAGAACGCGGGCTACGCGGTTCAATGACGACGGGCCACGTCGCCATCGGCGAAGCGGCGCAGCGCTCCGGCGTGTCGGCCCGCATGGTCCGCCACTACGAAGGGCTGGGCCTGCTGCCGGCGGTGGCGCGCACCGAAAGCGGCTACCGCCAATATGGGGAGGCCGACATCCACACGCTGCGCTTCATCAAGCGCTCGCGCGACCTGGGTTTCTCGATGGAAGAAATCGCGGAGCTGGTCGGGCTGTGGAACAACCGTCGGCGCGCAAGCTCGAGCGTGAAGCGCATCGCCGAAAAGCATCTTGGTGAACTGGAGCAGCGCATTGCCGACATGCAATCCATGCGCAACACGCTGGCCCACCTGGTTCATTGCTGCCACGGCGACGCAAGGCCGGACTGCCCCATCCTCGACGACCTGAGCAAGGTCTAGATCAGGCGCCCCGCACCAGCGACAGCACCTTGCCTGCATCCAGCGTGCGGGCCTTTTCCTGGATGGCCGGCAGGTACTGCGTCTGCAGGCTCTGCCCTTCCTTCACCACGCCCGAGAACGCGTCCTTCAGCATCTGCGTCGACAGCGTGCGGCCGCCGGCGTAATAGCGCTTGGCCACATGGCCCAGTGCGTAGGTCGAAGCAAAGCTCATCCCCGAACTCACGGCCTGGTTGCCCAGCCCGCGAAGCAATCCACCGCCAACCTTGCCAAGGAGGCCGCCGAGCAGCTTTCGCCCGGCCTGCTCCAGGTACTGCGAAGTCAGGCCCACGCCGACCGTGGCCAGGAAATCCTTGATGTGGCCGCTGTCGAGCTGATAGCCATACGACTGGCCGATGCGGTAGACCAGCTTCATCTGCAGCGGAATGATCGCCATGGTCGAGAGCGTCTCGGGCAGCAGCTCCAGCGCGCCGTTGAGGATGGCGGCGTTGAGGATCGACTTGTCGAGCTCGGCGGTGTCGGGCGTATTCGGCGTCGATGGCGCCGCGACCGCGATGCCGGCAGCAGCAGCAACAGGCACCGCCGCAATGTCTTCGGCCTGCTGCGAAAACGCGGCCGCCGAAGCATCCAGCCCCAGCGACGTGCGCACATCGGCCAGGAACATGCGCTCCGCCTCCGACTGCGTGCCGTCCGCATCGCACACGCACACCGCCATCTCGTAGGCGAGTTGCCTGGCTTCGCTGCTTTTCAGCTCTCCGGCCACCGAGGCCAGCGACACGCGCTTCATCAGCACGTCCTGGTACAGCGTCGGCAGGTTCAGGCCATCGGCCTGCGACAGGCCCTCGGCAATCCGCTTGATCTCGGCCCGTTCACGCTCGTGCTTCTCACCATCGACAAAGGCAGCCAGCAGGCTCAGGGTAACTATCGACTTTGTTTCTGAAGGTGTCATGTTCAACATTTCGCAATATGAAGGATCAGGTTCGGTCGTCGAAGGGGCCGGAAGGTTCCGGCGAGCTTCTCCCCACAAACCTTGAGTAACTCTGTGGATAACGTTGGTACTTCTGTGTAGCGGAGTTGCAAGTCTTTGATTTAAAAGGGAAATCTACAGATCGCCCAAATTTTCAGCAATGAATTTCTCCGGGGAAAAACCGCCTTTCGCAGATTTTCCGGAAGGAGTCAAAGCACAACTCTGGGGACAGTTTTTGAACAAGCCATGGCTTATCCACAGGCCGGATCGGTTACCCAATGTTGTTCATGTGGCGGGTACAAACCGGAAGCGCAGCTGCGCACAGTGACAGAGCCATGACAAGTGCTTGTCACATAACGAAAAAAGCGGCATGTCCACAGAAGAGGGCAACCCTTATCTACTACTACTAATTTGAATAAGAAGAATAAGAAGACAGGGAAAGGGAAAGCTGCGCGCGAAAAAAAAGCCGCGAACGGCCGCGCCAGTCGATGGCGCCTTTGAACAAAACCAGTCCTCCCGGTCCACTCCCCTCGGTAACATTCGTGGATGAGCTTCAAACCCCGGATCCTGATTGCCGAAGACGAATCAGGCATCGCCGACACGCTGCAGTACGTCCTCAAGAGCGACGGGTTTATTCCGGTCTGGTGCGCCACGGCCGAAGAAGCCATCGCCCAGTTCGCGCAGGAACCCCCGGCGCTGGCCATCCTGGACGTCGGATTGCCCGATCTCAATGGTTTCGAGCTCTTCAAGCGCCTCCAGGCGCTAAACCAGTCCATGGGCGGCCCGGAGGTGCCCATGGTGTTCCTGACGGCCCGCAGCGACGAAATAGACCGCGTGGTGGGCCTCGAACTGGGCGCGGACGACTACATCGCCAAGCCGTTTTCGCCGCGCGAACTCGTCGCCCGCGTGCGGACCATCCTGCGGCGCAGCGCCAGAAACGGCGCAGGAGCCTCCACAACAGGCGCGGCTCCAAACCATGGGATACCCCATCAAATCCAGGGCCAGACGCCTCCAGCGAGCTCACAGGCACCCGCACTGCCCTTTTCGCTTGACAACGAGCGCATGCAGATTCGTTATTACGGACGCCTGCTGGAACTCTCCCGTTACGAATACGGGTTGCTCAGACTGCTGGTGCAACGGCCCGGCCGCGTCTTCACGCGCGACGAACTGCTCGAACTTGTCTGGGACGATTCCAGCGACAGCTTCGACCGGACGGTAGACGCGCACATCAAGACCCTGCGCGCCAAGCTCAAGGCAATCGCGCCGGAAGTGGAGCCGATCCGCACGCTGCGTGGCACCGGCTACGCACTGAACGAAGAACTGCCCGCCAAGGCGTCGTGACCCGGCGCACGCGGATCTTCATCGGCATCCTGCTGATCTACACGGCGGGCATCGCCTTCCTGCTGTACCGCGTCGTTTCCGACATCGACCCGCGCTACCGCGAGTCGGCCGAGGAATCGCTGGTCGAAACCTCGCAGCTCGTGGCGAGCTTGGTCGAGCAGGACGTGATCGCCGGTGCCATCAACACGGCGCGGCTCGAGCCTCTGTTCCGAACGGTCTACGCGCGCGAGTTCTCCGCCCAGATCTACAACCTGCACAAAAGCCGTGTCGAACTGCGCGTGTACGTCACCGACCGCAACGGCCGTGTGATGTTCGATTCGCTCGGCAGGCATCTCGGTGCCGACTATTCGCAATGGGCCGACGTGAGCCGCACGCTCGCCGGTCTTTACGGCGCGCGCACCTCGCGCGATGTCGACGGCGACCCGCGTACTTCGGTCATGTACGTGGGCGCACCGATCCGCTGGAACAACGAGATCGTCGGCATGGTCAGCGTGGGCAAGCCGGTGCAGAGCTTCGGCCAGTTCGTGGAAGACGCCCGCGTGCGCACCATCTGGGTGGGCGTCGGCTCGGCACTCGCGCTGCTGCTGCTCACGCTCATCGTCTCGATCTGGCTGGTGCGGCCCTTCGGCCTGATCCGCGACTACTGGGCCTGGGTGCGCGCGCAGCGCAGCCTGAGCCTCGTGCGCATGGCACGCCGCGCGGTCGACGGCGTACGCACCGGTTTCAGCGAAATGCGCGATGCTCTCACCGGCCGCAACTACGTGGCCGACTATGTGCAGACCTTCACGCACGAAGTGAAAAGCCCGCTCTCGGCCATCCGCGGCGCGGCCGAGCTGCTGCAGGAGCCGTCGATGCCGCATGCCGAGCGAGAACGTTTCCTGAAGAACATCGAACGCGAGACGCAGCGCATCCAGGAAATCGTCGACCGCATGATGGAGCTCACCGCGCTCGAGACGCGGCGCACGCTGGACCGCACAGAACCGGTGGCGCTGGCTTCGCTGATCGAGGACATCGCCGCCAGCGCACAACCCGCGGCAGCCAAGCGCAACATCAAACTGCTCGTGAACATCCGCGACGATGCCCGCACCGAAGGCGACCCGTTCCTCCTGCGCCGCGCCATCAGCAACCTGCTCGACAACGCCATCGATTTCTCACCGCGCGACAGCGAAGTTCTGCTCACGCTGGAAACGACGTCGAAGCTGGCCCGCGTGAGCGTGCGCGACCACGGCCCGGGCATTCCGGAATACGCGCAGGAAAAAGTCTTCGAGAAGTTCTATTCGCTCGCCAGGCCGCACAGCCAGAAGAAGAGCACGGGGCTGGGGCTGGCGTTCGTGAAGGAGATCGCGGCATTGCACCGCGGCCGGATCGATCTGGGCAACGCGTCGCGCGGTGGCGCGGTGGCGACGCTCACGCTGCCGTTGTTGTCACATCACTGAGGGCGGCCGATCAGCGCGCAATAGGCGCTGCGAGTTTCCGGACTCACAGCCCCGAGCGCCTGCAGGTACTGCGTCTGGTGCTGCCCGATCATGCGAGCCGACGCCACCGTCTTCGAGCGGCAATACCAGTGGCAGGTGTGCTGCATCAGGAACAGCTCGGCCGACATGGTGAAGGCTTTCGATTTAGGCGTACGCCCGGCTTCGTTGCGCATCACGCCGGCAACGCCGCGTGCGTGGATGAGCAGGGCCTGGCGCACATCGAAGGTCGAACCCGGAAAGAATTGTGTGAACAGCGGAATGGCCACCGGCAGCTTGCTCACGCGCGTGGCGGGTTCGGGCATGCGCGAGAACTCGGCGGCGAAGCTGTCGAACTGGGCGGAGAGCTTTTCCTCGGTGGCGTCGAGCAGGTGCCAGATCTGCTGGCGGCGCTCGGCGTCGTCTTCGCCGAGGCAGCGCATGTAGCCGGAGGTGAGGCTCTCCATCAGCCTTTCGATCTGGTAGCGGCCGAGGTGGCTGGCCAGCAGCGCGATGCGCATGCGCTGTTCCCTGGACTTGAGGATGTAGAAGCCGGCGGCAAAGAGTGCCACCAGAGTAAGAATTTCCATGGATGCGTGGAGAAGAAAAAGAGAAGGCGGGAAGCAGCACCGAGTGTAGGCACCGCGACCCGCCTTCTCTTTTCAGCTTTGCGACTTACCGGAAGAAATCGAGGATCCTGTTGCGTTCTTCCGGTACTGGCGGCGCTCCGATGGGCGCACCCGTGAGTTCTTCGGCCGGCGGTGGCGGCGCTTCGCTTTCCAGGCCCAGGCTCGCTACGTTGTGGCCCGGCGTGAAGTCGTCGAAGTACCACTCGCCGTCGACGTTCACCACGCCAGGCGGTTCCGCGGGCTGCGTCACCGGCACGCCCTGCAGCGCGGTCTGCATGTAGCCGATCCAGATCGGCAGGCTCAGGCTGCCGCCGGTTTCACCGCGCACGCCGAGTTGGCGCGGCGTGTCGTAGCCGATCCACGCGATGCCGACCATGGTCGGCTGGAAGCCCGCGAACCAGGTGTCGAATGAGTCGTTGGTGGTGCCGGTCTTGCCGTAGAGGTCGTCGCGCTTCAGGGCCTGGTGCGCCTTGAAGCCGGTGCCGTTCTTCACCACGCTCTGCAGCAGCGAATCCATGATGAAGGCGTTGCGCTGCGGAATCGCGCGGCGCGCTTCGTCGAGCACAGGCGGCTCGGTTTCCATGATGACCTTGTCCCTCATGTCGGTGACACGCGTGACCAGGTACGGATTGACGCGGTAGCCGCCGTTGGCGAACACCGAATAGCCCACCGCCATCTGCATCGGCGTGACCGAGCCGGCGCCCAGGCCCATCGGCAGGTTGGCAGGATGCTTGTCCTTGTCGAAGCCGAACTTGGTGATCCAGTCTTGCGCATAGGGAGCGCCGATCGACTCCAGCACGCGCAGCGTGACGAGGTTCTTCGACTTCATCAGCGCGGTGCGCAGCGGCATCGGGCCTTCGTAGGTGCCTTCGAAGTTCTTCGGCTCCCACGGCTGGCCGCCGTTGGCGCTGGCGTCGAAGTACAGCGGCGCGTCGTTCACCACGGTTGCGGGCGTGAAGCCTTTTTCAAGTGCGGCCGAGTAGATGAAGGGCTTGAAGCTCGAACCCGGCTGGCGCCAGGCCTGCGTCACGTGATTGAACTTGTTCTTGCCGAAATCGAAACCGCCGACCAGCGCCTTGATGGCACCGCTGCGCGGATCCATGCCGATGAAGGCGCCTTCGACCTCGGGCAGCTGCGTGATCTCCCAGGTGTTCTTCGGCGTCTTCGCCACGCGGATGACTGCGCCGCGGCGGATCTTGATGTTCGGCGGCGCCTTCGCCGCGAGGCCCGACTGCGCGGGCTTCAGGCCATCGCCCGTGATCTGGATGGTTTCGCCGTTCGCGCGCACGGCGCTGATTTCCTTCGCGTTCGCGTCGAGCACCACGGCCGCGACCACATCGCCGTTGTCGGGATGTTCGGCCAGTGCATCGTCCACGGCTTCGTCGATTTCCTTCTGCTCGGTCGGCAGGTCGACGAACCTCTCGGGGCCGCGGTAGGGCTGGCGGCGCTCGTAGTCCATGATGCCCTTGCGCAGCGACCTGTAGGCAGCTGCCTGGTCGGCCGCCACGAGCGAGGTATAGACCTTCATGCCGCTGGTGTAGATGCTGTCGCCGTACTGCGCGTACATCATCTGGCGCACCGTCTCGGCCACGTACTCGGCATGCAGGCGGTTCGGATCGGCGGCGTCGCGCAGGTGCAGTTCTTCCTTCTTGGCTTCTGCAGCCTGGTCGGCGGTGATGAAGCCGGTTTCCTGCATCCGGTCGATCACGTAGAGCTGGCGCGCCCGCGCGCGGCGCGGGTTGGCCACGGGGTTGTTGGCACCGGGCGCCTTCGGCAGGCCGGCCAGCATTGCAGCTTCGGCGATGGTGACGTTCTGCAGCGGCTTGCCGAAATAGGTTTCGGCGGCGGCCGCAAAGCCGTAGGCGCGATTGCCGAGGTAGATCTGGTTCAGGTAGATCTCGAGGATCTGGTCCTTGGTGAGCTGCCGTTCGAGCCGCAGCGCCAGCAGGATCTCGTAGGTCTTGCGACTCATCGTCCGCTCCGAGCTCAGGTATACGTTGCGCGCAACCTGCATCGTGATGGTCGACGCGCCCTGCTTGCGGCCACCCTTCAGGCTGGCCACCGCTGCGCGCACGAAGCCCTTGTAGTCCACACCGCCGTGGTCGTAGAAGCGCGCGTCTTCCACAGCCAGTACCGCGTCTTTCATGACCTTCGGAATGTTGGCGAAGGGCGTGAGGTTGCGGCGCTCTTCACCGAACTCGCCGATCAGCTGGCCTTCGGTCGAGTACACGCGCAGCGGCAGCTTGGGCCGGTAGTCGGAGAGCTCCGACACATCGGGCAGCTTCGGATAGATGGCGACCACCGCGACGATGGCTGCGACCAGCACCACGAGCGCGCCGGAGCCGAGCGCGATGGCGCCCCAGCCGGCAATGCGCTTCCATGGCGCGCGGGGTTCGTTGGACGCCGCATTGCCGTCGTCGGAAGGTTTGGAGCTTGAGCGTTTGAACATAAGAGTTGGCTGCTTACTGGCTAGCGAAAGGATTGGAGCCGCCGCGCGCTGCTGCGTTCCTGCATCGGGAGGTCGAGCGTGCCTTGCCGCGCAGCCTGCAGCGCGCAATGCATGGCATCGAAATACTTGTCGTGGTCGAAGGCGATCAGCAACAGGTCCACGCCGGCGCCAAGAGCGCGAACGGTGGCATCGCAAAGACCGCGGTTGTAGGCTGCGCTCATCGTGAGATCGTCGGTGACGAGCAGGCCCTGGTAGCCCCATTCGCCTCGAATCACCCGCTGCACGATTTTGCGCGAGAAAGAGACCGGATATTCGGCGTCGAACTCTACAAGGATGACATGGCCGAGCATGATCGCGGCATCCGAATGTTTCGACACGTCTTGAAACGGCTTCCAGTCGTGCGCCGCGAGTTGGGCGACAGGCGTGCGCAGTTCGGCGGCGAAATGGTGGGTGTCCTCGGCCACGCCGCCCAGGCCGGGAAAGTGCTTGAGCGTGCCGCGAACGCCTGCGGATTCAAGGCCCAGCTCGTAAGCGAGCGCCACCTGCGCAGTGATGGCGGGGTCGGCCGAGATCGCGCGTTCGTCGATGCGGGTGTGGAAGTCCCAGCGGCCCGGTGCGCGGCCGGGGCGCAGGTCGACCACCGGGCTGAAATTGAGCGTGATGCCAAGAGCCGCGAGCGCCTTGCCCTGTTGCGCGCCGTAGGCATGGGCGCGTTGTGTGAGCTCGTTGTCGGGCACATCGGCGTCGAGTAGCGAGGCGAGTGCAGGCTGGCGTTCGACCAGTGGCGAGAGACGCGAAACCGCGCCGCCTTCCTGGTCGGTTGCGACGATCAGCGGTGGCAGGTCGGCTTCGCGGCGCAATGCCTGCAGGCCCTCGATTTCAGTGCGCAGTTCAGCGGCCGTGCGGCCCTTTACATTGCGGCCGGTTACGAAGATTCCGCCGATCAGCCCCTTCCTGGCCAGCTCTCGCAGGTTTTTCGCATCGTCGTACCCGACGATGAAATGCGCGCCCAGCGCCTGTGCGAGCGGGCCCTCCGATTCATTCACTTCGGCCCGGTGCTGGTGCGAGGCTGCCTCGTTGCACAGGGCAGTCAGCAAGGCCGCGAATGCCAGGCCCAGAGCGACCGGGCGCAAGTTGCCCCGTGCAAACCGCCAGGCGATTGCGATGCCGGCCACCAGCATCGCCAACAGCAGAGGCAGCTCCCACGCGCGCATGAAGCGCAGGTGCGGGTCCTTCAGGTGCCAGGCCCAGAACCACAGTGTGGCCAGGGCCAGCCAGCCCGATGCACTCGCGATGACCCGCAGCAGTCTCATGCCGCCTGCGCTTCCGGTGCCGGTTCCACGCGCCGCGAGAGCGCATACCAGTCGACCTTGCGCGTGACGAGCATCAGCGTGGCCAGCATGCCGAAGATCAGCAGCGCACCGAGCAGCAGTGCGTTGCTTTCGGAAGCCAGCAGGCCGTAGAGCGCGCCATAGAGCAGCGCCACGAAGGCGCCGAAGGACAGGCCGCGCCGCCAGCCTCCCAGCACCGCGCTGAAGTACACGGCCAGTAGCGCGACGCTCGCCGTGGCGGCACCCGCATACGCCATCCAGAACGCGAACTTCTCCGACAGCGCGAGCAGCAGCAGGAAGAACAGCGCGATCGACAGGCCGACCAGGCCGTACTGGATCGGATGCAGGCGCAGCTTGCGGAACAGCTCGAACATGAAGGCGGCCATCAGCACGAGCCCGATGAACAGCGCACCGTACTTGCCGGCGCGCGTGCTCATCGAATACACGTTGATGGGTTGCGCGAGAGACACGTCGAAGGTCTGCAGCGGACCTATGTTCTGGCGTGCCTGGGTGGTGGCGGCTTCAGCGGCGTTGCCGCGACCCGAGAGACCCGCGCGTACCTGTTCGCGAGCCGAAGTCACGAGCGACGACACACGCCAGTGCGCGTCGAAGCCCTGCGGCGTCACGCTGCGCTCGGCCGCGAGAAAGCGACCGCCGAAGCTGGGGTGTGCCCAGGGCGAGGTCAGATGCGCGGTCGTTTCCTCGGCGATGGGCGCGATGGAGAGCGTGTCCTGCCCGACCAGGCCGAGCTTCATTTCAAACGCGATCGGTGTGCTGGCCTGCCATGCACTGAGCGCTGCACCGGTGAGTGGCGCGTGGATGCCGTCTGCAAACCATGCACCGTCGGCCAGGCCCGGCACGCGTTGCTTGAAGCGCAGTGTCTCGCTGCCCACCGTCATCGCGGGCGAGCCGTCGAGGCCACGAAGGTCGCTCACGTTGAAAGCAATGAAGGGAGCCTTGAATTCGATGCTCGAGTCGGACTCGCTGTGCGGCACGGCCTTCGGGTCGAAGGCCGTGAAGCCGCCAGTGAGCGCAGCGTTGAGCGTGTAGAACGGAATCTTGAAGATGCCGCGATAGCGCTCCTGCGGCGCCATCGTGCCTTCGATGTGCAGCTTGTCAGGGAACACCACGTGGGCCATTTCCTTGCTGCGCGGCTCCTGGCCGATCACCTTGCCCTGTGCGTCGCGCAGCGGCTCCATCCAGCGCTCCACATACGGCACCAGCAGCAGCGGGCCGACCATCGTCTGGCGGCCCGCATAGGTGGCGGCGAGCTCGTCGGCTGCTTCGCGCTGGCTCTCGCCGCGGGCGCGGTTGATCGAGTCGATCTCCCCCAGCGGAATGCACAGGAGCAACAGCAGGAAGAACAGGCCGGCGACCTTGGCCAGCACCGAGCTCTGAAGGGCCTTCAACAACTGAAGCATTTTTTCTCTCCTCGTCTATAGCGAAGCCGCGATGCTCGCCGCGCGATCCGAAGGCCGTGTGAAGCATGCGCGCCGCTTCGCTTCACACAGACTTCACAGAGCCGGGCACGGGTGTTTTCGACTTCAAGAAGCCTTCCAACTGCCTTCTCGTGTGGTGCCGACAGTTGCGGCTGTGCAAGTTCGCACGGACAAGGACCCCCGCCATGGATGCCCACATCACCACCCCACGTCCCGGCCGCTGGCTCTGGCTCGCCACCGTGAGCCTGGCGACCGCGGGCTTCATTGCCATGGGCGTGCGCCCGGCGCATGCGCAGGAAGCGCCTGCCGGTCCGCGCCTGAAGACCGAAAGCCCTTATTTCTTCGTGAAGAGCGACGATCCCTCGGTCGACCGCCTGCCGTTGAAGGGCACCGAGGTCGCGGTGAAGATCTCGGGCGTGATCGCCGACGTGACGGTCACGCAGACCTACCGCAACGAAGGCCAGCGTGCCATCGAAGCGAAGTACGTTTTCCCCGGCTCGACCAAGGCTGCCGTGAGCGGCCTCAACGTGCGCCTGGCCGACCGGCTCATCACCGCGCAGATCCGCGAGAAGCAGCAGGCGCAGATCGAGTACGACACCGCCAAGAAGGAAGGCAAGACCGCCGCGCTGCTCGAGCAGCACCTGCCCAATGTGTTCCAGATGAACGTCGCAAACATCCTGCCCGGCGACGACGTGAAGGTGAAGCTGCGCTACACCGAACTGCTGGTGCCGCAGTCGGGCAACTACCAGTTCGTGTTTCCGACCGTGGTTGGGCCGCGCTACAACTCGCCGCAGTCGGAGAACGCGCAGGCCAAGTGGGTCGCGCAGCCCACGCTGCCTGCTGGCGTGGCGCCGGCCACCAACTTCAAGCTCAAGGCCAGCATCGACACGCCGATGGGCATCAAGGAAATCCGCTCGGCCACGCACACCATCGACGTGAAGAAGAGCGACGAAGACCAGCACGCCGACATCGCGCTCAAGGCCGACGGCCGCCCCGCCGACAACCGCGACTTCGTACTCGACTACCGCCTGGCGGGCGAGAAGATCGAATCGGGCCTGATGCTCTACAAGGGCCAAGGCGAGAACGCGGAGAACTTCTTCCTCGCGATGGTCGAGCCGCCCAAGGCCGTGGCCGCCAGCGCCATCTCGCCGCGCGACTACATCTTCGTGGTGGACATCTCGGGCTCGATGCACGGCTTTCCGCTCGACACCGCGAAGACGGTGCTCGAACGCCTGATCGGTGGGCTGCGCCCCAGCGACACCTTCAACGTGCTGCTGTTCTCCGGCAGCAACAAGATGCTCTCGCCCAAGTCGGTGCCGGCCACGCGCGCCAACATCGAACAGGCGCTCGCCACCATCCAGAACTACAGCGGCAGCGGCAGCACCGAACTCATTCCTGCGCTCAAGCGCGCGTACGCCGAGCCCAAGGAAGAGAACGTATCGCGCAGCATCGTGGTGGTGACCGACGGCTACGTGACGGTCGAGCGCGAAGCCTTCGAGCTGGTGCGCAACAACCTCTCGAAGGCCAATGTGTTCGCTTTCGGGATCGGTTCGTCGGTCAACCGCAGCCTGATGGAAGGCATTGCACGCGCCGGCATGGGCGAGCCCTTCATCATCACCGACCCGGTGCAGGCGCCTGAGCAGGCCGCGCGGTTTCGTCGCATGGTCGAGTCGCCGGTGCTCACCAGCGTGAAGGCCGCTTTCGGCGGGCTCGATGTGTACGACGTGGAACCTCAAGCCCTGCCCGACGTGCTCGGCGAACGCCCGGTGATCGTGTTCGGCAAATGGCGTGGCGAAGCCAAGGGCCGCGTGATCATCGAAGGCCAGAGCGCCAGCGGCCCGTACCGCCAGGAAGTTCGCATCGACGATCGCACCCGCCAGGACACCGCCGCGCTTCGCACGCTGTGGGCACGCCACCGCATCCAGAGTCTGAGCGACCAGGAAACGCTGGAAGGCGGCACGGCCTTCAAGGAACGCATCACCGAGCTCGGCCTGAAGTACAGCCTGCTCACGCAGTACACGAGCTTCATCGCCGTCGACAAGGTGGTGCGCAACGTGGCGCCGCAAGACAGCGTGGGCGTGAACCAGCCGCTGCCGATGCCGCAGGGCGTGAGCAATCTCGCGCTGGGCGCCGAAGTGCCGAGCACGCCCGAACCCGAATCGCTGGGCGCCATCGCCGTCGTGCTGTCGATGCTCGCGATGCTGCGCCGCCGCGCACGCCGCAATGACGCGCGTCGTTTCACTGCCTGAACAAAAGCAAAAGAGAGAGAAGAAAAATGTCTTTGGCAACGCTCGCCCACCGCCACCCGCGCATCGTGGACTGGGGCATCCACATCGACCGCACGCCGGCCGCCGGCTGGCTGGGGCTGCAATTCATCGCGCTGATGCCGACCTGGGTCTGGATGGTGCAGCGCATGCGCGACGGCTCCGACGATCCGATGGGGCTGCTGGCGCTGCTCGCCCTCGCAGCGCTGACCTGGAGCCGCCGGCATGAACTGCGCGCCTCGCCGCGGCTGGGCTGGCTCGCGTTGGCAGGCGCCGGCACCGTGCTCGCGACGCTGCTGCGCACGGGGCTCGGCTTCATGCCCGCGCTGCCGCCGCTCGCGGCCGGGCTGGTGGCCGTGCTGGCGCTGGCTTGCGGGCTGCTGGCTTTTCTGCCGCGCCGTGTAGCGGCGTTTCCGGTGGCTGGCCTTGCTGTGCTCGCGCTGCCGCTGCTGTCGTCGCTGCAGTTCTATGCCGGCTATCCGCTGCGCGTGCTGACGGCCGAAGTCAGCCGCTGGCTGCTGACGCCGGGCTTCGACGTGGCGCGCGAGGGCACGAGCCTGATGATCGATGGCCGCTTGGTGATCGTCGATGCGCCCTGCTCGGGCGTGCAGATGGTGTGGCTCGGCTACTTCATGGCCTGCGCCGTCGCACTGTGGGCACGCCGCAGCGACCGCGCCTTCATGCGCCGCCTGCCGATGGTCGGCCTCTTCGTGCTGGCCGGGAACATCGTGCGCAACAGCGTGCTGATCGCCTTCGAAGGCGCTGGCCATCCGCTTGCGCCGTGGGCACACAACGCGCTGGGCCTGCTGGTGCTGGCCGTGGTGTGCGGCGCCATCGCCCGCCTCATGGTGCCGGCGCAGTCCGAACCCCAAGCTGCCGAACACCCCATTCCAGGCCTGATCACCACCCAAGGAAGCCGCCATGTCGACACCGTTCTTTGAACGTTGGTTTGCAAACCATTTCATCAACCGCATCGGCCACAAGACAGCCTTTGCGCTGGCGATGGTGCTGTGCGTGCTGTGGTCGGCAACCGCGGCCATGCGCGCACCAGCCGAGCCGGTTGCTGCCGTGATGTCGCACGAATGGCCTGGCGAGTGGGATGGCGTTCCGTTGCGCCCGCTGGCCCTGAGCGACGTGGAGCAGCGCTTTGCCGACCGCTTCCCCGGCGCCATCGGCCGCATGACCGATGGCACTCAGACCCTGGTGATGCGCGAGGTGGCGCAGCCCACGCGCATGCTGCACCCGGCGACCGATTGCTATCGCGCGTTGGGCTACCGCATCGAACAGGCGCGCCTGGAACGCGACGCGCAGGAGCGCATGTGGCGCTGTTTTGTTGCGCAACGGCACGGTGCGCAAAAAATCCGCGTTTGCGAGCGCATCGTCGATGCCCGGGGCACTGCTTTCACAGACACTTCAAGCTGGTACTGGGCAGCGGCCAGCGGCCAATCCCATGGGCCGTGGCAAGCTGTCACGGTGGCAAAACCGATCTGACGATCCGAGAACGTGCCTTGAAGAAGATCCTGCGATTCGTGCTCTATGGCCTGCTGGCCTTGGTCATTACGGCGTGTGTAGCTATCTTTTTGATAGTCAAGCTGGCGCTCGCGCCGGCTGCGGGTGAGTGGAGCACCACGGTGAAGACGGGCCCGCTGAATTTCGAGATCGGCATTCCGACCGCAGTGCGCGTGGCCACCTCGTCGTGGTTCGCGCCCTACCTCGACGGGCGCTCGCTCGACACCAGCTTCGGCACCGTGCGCTTCGCCTGGAAGCCGGCCGGCGAGCTGCTCGAGATGCAGTGCGCGCCTTGCAGTGCAGAGGTGCCGGCGCTCGGCACCCAGCCGATCCGGGTCGAGCGCCTGGTCGCCACCGTGAAGCGCGACGGCAACACGCTCAACGGCACCTTCGAGGCCACGCCCCAAGGCACAGACACCACCCGGCTGCAAGGCAACTGGGACGGCAGGCTCACGCCGAAGAACATTCATCTGAACGCCAGCGTGCAGGACGCACCCATCGCGCGCTGGTACGCGGTGCTGGTGCCCACCCTGCCCGAACTGCAGCGCGCACGCATCGGCGGCACGCTGGCGCTGCGCGGTCAGCTCGTGCTGCCAGAGGCCACCTTCGCCGTGCAACCTGTCATCAGCCAGTTCACCGTCGAGGGGCTGGGCACCGAGGCCATGCTCAACGCGCGCACCAGCTGCGGCCCTTCGGCCAAGCTCGCCAACGACAGCTGGCTGGCGCGCGCCGTCATCGCCGCCGAAGACCAGCGCTTCTTCACCCACAGCGGCTACGACCTGACCGAGATCCTTGCGTCGATCGACAACAACCAGAAGCCCGGCCAGATCCGGCGCGGCGGCAGCACGCTCACGCAGCAGCTGGCCAAGCTGCTGGTGACGGGCAGCGACCGCACGGCCGAGCGCAAGCTGCGCGAGCTGCTCTACGCGGTCGAGATGGAGCAGACGCTGGGCAAGGCCCGCATCCTGCAGCTGTACCTGGACAACGCGCCCTGGGGCGGCAACATCTGCGGCGCCGAGGCCGCGGCGCGCCGCTACTTCAAGCGCAGCGCACGCACGCTCGAACCGGCGCAGGCCGTGTGGCTCGCCGCCATGCTGCACAAGCCGCAGGCCGTGCTCGAGCAATGGCGGCGCGACGGCCACATCGACGCCGACCGCATCAAGTGGGTTGCCGAGGGCATCCGCGGGATCAGCCGGAACCAGCGCGAAGCGCTGCTCAAGGGCGTGGCCGCGGCGAAGTTCACGGCGCCGGAGGCCACGCCATGAACACCATGACACTGAACGTCACCGACATCGAAGCCATCGAGCGCGCCACCATCGCGGCCGTGTCGCCCGACCTGACCGAGGAGCTCGACGGCTGGCTGCTGCCCTTTGCCGGCGGCACCGTGAAGCGCGCCAGATCGGCCGTGCCGCTGCACCGCAGCGCGGTCGATCACTCAACGCTCGACCGCATCGAAGACCGCTACGACAGCCGCCAGGTCGTGCCCGCGCTGCGGCTGGCCGACGCGCCCTGCTTCGACGGGCTGCGCGCCGAGCTGGAGCGGCGGCACTACATCGGCGACAGCCCCACCTGCGTGCAGATCGGGTCGGTGCAGCGCATGCGGCAGGTGGTCGCGCCGGGCGACGCATTGGCCGATGTCGACCGCGCGCCCGACGACGCCTGGTCGGCGCTGTTCCTCGGCGAGGGCTTCGATCCGGTGGACGGCGCCCATCGCGTGCGGATGCTGTCGCGGGCCAAGGGCACGCTCTATGCCAGCGTGCGCGAAGGCGGCCGCACACTGGCGGCCGGCGCAATGGCGTTCGGCCACGGCTGGGCCAGCGTGCACGGCATGCGCACCGACCAGGCGCAACGCGGGCGCGGCCTTGCGGGGCGCGTGCTCGCCGGGCTGGCGCAGGCCGCATCGGCGCGCGGCTTCGAGCGGGTCTTTCTGCAGGTCGACGCACACAACCACCCGGCGCTGTCGCTCTACCGCCGGGCCGGCTTCGAGACGCATTGGAAGTACAACTACTGGCAGCGCCAGCAGTGGCCTTGACGGGGCGGGTGGCGCGGCAGGCGCGTTAGTGCCACCATGGACGCATGATGAATGCCAACCACCACGCCAACCACCCCACCGATCCCGTCGCCACGCCGCGCGGCATCGACCACATCGTGGCCGGTGTTTCCACCAGCGACGGCGACGGCGTGAAACTCACCCGCGTGCTGCAGCAGCCCCTGCAGAAGCGGCTAGACCCGTACCTGATGCTCGATGCCTTCGGCAGCGACAACCCGGGCGACTACATCGGCGGCTTTCCCAACCATCCGCACCGCGGCTTCGAGACCGTCACGTACATGATCGCGGGCCGCATGCGCCACCGCGACAGCGAGGGCCACGAAGGGCTGCTCGAGAACGGCGGCGTGCAGTGGATGACCGCCGGCCGCGGGCTCGTGCACAGCGAGCTGCCTGAGCAGGAAGAAGGCCTGATGGAAGGCTTTCAGCTGTGGCTCAACCTGCCTGCCAAAGACAAGATGCGCGAGCCCTGGTATCGCGACGTCCAGAGCGAAGAGATTCCCGAGTTCACCACCACCGGCGGCGCCCACGTGCGCGTGATTGCTGGCGCAAGCCACGGCATCGAGGGTGCGGTGCGGCGCGAGCACACCGAGCCCCTGTACCTCGACATCACGCTGCCGCCGGGCGCCGAGTTCGCGCAGCCGCTGCCGGATGATCACAACGCGTTGGTCTACGTCTTCCGCGAATCGCTGTGGATCGCGGGCAGCGAAATTCCGACGCGGCGCATGGCGATCCTGGCCAACGACGCGGGCAGCGACGGCGTGGTGCTGCGCGCCGGCGCAACCAACCACAGCCCGGCGCGCGCGTTGCTCATCGCCGGCAAGCCGCTGCACGAACCCATCGTGCAATACGGGCCCTTCGTGATGAACACGCAGGAGCAGGTGAAGCAGGCGGTGCACGATTTCCAGAACGGCAAGCTGGGCTGAGCCTGTTCACCCCCGAAGCGACTGTGGCCGGCCAATCGAGGCAATAAGTCACGCCATGCGTTGTGCCCACGGTCGCGGTTCATCATTCTTTACGCAAGCTCACGCACGGCTAACTGGCGCGACACAGAGCTCTTCCACACTTCGTCTCACCTGCTGCCCATCGGTGGCGGGCTTCTTCGAAAGGAAGCAACTCTCATGATTTCTCTTCGCCAACGCATCGTCTGGGCCAGCCTGCTGGGTTCGGCCGCCCTCGCCTCTTCGGGCGCCTTCGCTCAAGCGCCGGCCGCTGCTCCCTCCGCACCCGCCGCCGCGGTGGCCCAGGCCGACAGCGCCGCCGCGCCCAAGGCGCAGCACAAGCGCATGGACCCCGCCAAGCGCATGGAGCGCATGCAGGAGCACCGCGCCAAGCGTCTTGCCGCCCTGAAGGAAAAGCTCAAGCTCACTTCGGCACAGGAAGGCGCGTGGAGTTCCTTCACCACCGCGACGCAGCCGCCCGCCGGTCCGCGCCCGCACATGGACCGCGCCGAGTTCGCCAAGCTGACCACGCCGGAGCGCCTGGAACGCATGCAGACCCGCCAGGCCGAGCGCAGCGCGATGTTCGCCAAGCGTGCCGACGCCACGAAGACCTTCTATGCCGCGCTGACGCCCGAGCAGCAGAAGACCTTCGACGCCGAGACCGCGCACTTCGGAGGCCCCCGTGGCCACGATGGCCATCGCGGTCATGACGGCCACCGCGGTGCGCCGGCACCCGCCAAGGGCTGACCCCCGCCCGCGACGCGCCGGTGACGGCGCTGTCGAAGAAAAAGCCCGCAACGCTTTCGCGCTGCGGGCTTTTTTCATTGACGGGCGGCCTTGCCGACTAATCCGGCGTGCCGGTGCCGGCCTTGTCCGTCGGGTTGGTCACCACGTTCGGGCGCTCGCCCTTCTGGCCGAACTGCGGCTTGACCTTGCGCCCTGTCTGGCTGACTTCAGCGCGCGACATCTCGCCGGTCGGCTGCGGCATGGCGTTCGGCTGGTGGTTGATCATGGTCGTTGCCTCGCCCTTGGGCACCATCGTGGTGGCGTTGCTGCGGTTCTGCGCGCGGGCCTCGGCCTTCACCGCTTCGCGCGATGCGGGCATCGAGTTGTCGGGGCGCTGCGGCGGGTTGGCAACGCCGGCCGGCGTCATGGTGCTGGCCTCGCCGCCCGCCGAGGGATCGGGCTGGGCGGGAATGGACGTGGTCTGGGCCAGGGCGATGCCTGCCGTACCCAGCAGCGCGGCGAGAACCGTGGCGCGAAAAGTGACTTGCTTCATGGCTTGCTCCTTGTGGCTTGTATCGGTATCGGTGGATGAAAACGCGGGCTGCTTTTCTCGAGCCCTGAATTCACCGTAGGAGCGGTGAAATCCCCGTCGTGGGGGGGTGCGGCAGGCCTGCCTGTAGGAGCCGGCCGCCATGGGGAGCCCGCCGCCACGCAGCGAAAGGGGCGAATGGGTCCGAAGAAGGTGGCGCGTTCCTACAGTCAGCGCGCGCGGGGCCACGTACAACCCGCACAACGATGTCTTCTTCGCCCATTCCCGACGCCGCGGCGGCCACGCCGGTCTTGCCGACCTCGCTCAAGGTCATGACGGTGAATACCCACAAGGGCTTCACCGCGCTCAATCGCAAATTCATCCTGCCCGAGTTGCGCGATGCCGTGCGCACCGTGGGGGCCGACGTCGTGTTCCTGCAGGAGGTGCTGGGCACCCACTCGCGCCATTCGCGCAGGGTGAACAACTGGCCGGAGGCGCCGCACTACGAATTTCTGGCCGACACCATGTGGCCGCAGTTCGCCTACGGGCGCAACGCGGTGTACCCGAAAGGCCACCACGGCAACGCGGTGCTCTCGAAATTTCCGATCGTGCATTTCCGCAATCACGACGTGTCGGTGAGCGGCCCAGAGAAGCGCGGCCTGCTGCACTGCGTGCTGCGGCTGCCGGGCCGCGTCGTCGACGTGCATGTGATCTGCGCGCACCTCGGGCTGGCCGAGGCGCACCGGGAGCAGCAACTGGAACTGCTGTGCCACATCGTGCGCGACGAGGTGCCGTCCGATGCGCCGTTGATCGTGGCGGGCGACTTCAACGACTGGCGCGGCCGCGCGCACGACATCCTGGAAAAAGGCGCCGCGTTGCGCGAGGTGTTCGTGCACGCCCACGGCCGCGCGGCCAGGACCTTTCCGGCGCGTTTCCCGGTGCTGCAGCTGGACCGCATCTACGTGCGCAATGCCGGCGTGCACGCGCCCGTGGTGCTGCCGCGCCGGCCATGGTCGCACCTGTCGGACCACGCCCCGCTGGTGGCGGACATCGACCTGTGAGCGGGCAAGCCATGAGCAACAACAACAACAACCACTGGATCGGCGGCAACCGCATCGAGCTGCTGGAGAACGGCGAGGAGTTCTTTCCGCGCGTGTTCGACGCCATCCGGCAGGCGCAGCGCGAGGTGATCATCGAGACCTTCATCCTGTTCGAGGACAAGGTGGGCATGCAGCTGCATGCCGCCATGCGCGAAGCGGCGCAGCGCGGCGTGAAGATAGATGTGCTGATCGACGGCTTCGGCTCGCCCGATCTCTCGCGGGAGTTCATCGAGGGCCTGAGTTCGGCCGGCGTGAAGGTGCGGGTGTTCGACCCGGGGCAGCGCTTCATGGGCCAGCGGCTCAACGTGTTTCGCCGCATGCACCGCAAGATCGTGGTGATCGACGGCGAGCGCGCCTTCGTCGGCGGCATCAACTATTCGGCGGACCACCTGCTCGACTTCGGCCCCAAGGCCAAGCAGGACTATGCGGTGGAGCTCGCGGGGCCGATCGTGGCGGAGATCCATCAGTTCGTGCTGCGCGCCATCGCGCTCGGCGGCAAGGGCGCGGGCTGGTTCCGCCGCCGGCTGAAGCAGGCGCCTCGCGCCGGGCAAGTGCACGCCGGCGAGGCCGAAGCCATGTTCGTCACACGCGACAACCGGCGCCACACCAACGACATCGAGCGCCACTATCGCGCCGCGATCCGGACGGCGCGCGAGCGCATCGTGATCGCCAATGCGTATTTCTTTCCGGGCTACCGCTTCATCAAGGAGCTGCGGCGCGCGGCGCGGCGCGGCGTGGACGTGCGGCTCATCCTGCAGGGCGAGCCCGACATGCCGATCGTGAAGACCGCCGCGAGCATGCTGTACCACCACCTGCTGCACGCCGGCGTGCGCATCTACGAATACTGCGACCGCCCGCTGCACGGCAAGGTCGCGCTGATGGACGACAAGTGGAGCACCGTGGGTTCGAGCAACCTCGACCCGCTGAGCCTGTCGCTCAACCTGGAAGCCAACGTGATCGTGCGCGACGAAGCCTTCAACAAGGTGCTGTGGGAGCGCATGGACCAGCTGATGCAGCACAGCTGCAAGCAGGTGGAGGCGGCCGACCTCGCCAGCGAATGGAGCGGCTGGCGGCTGGTGCGCAGCTTCTTCGTCTTCCACATCCTGCGCTGGTATCCGGCCCTGCTGGGCCGCCTGCCGCGCCACGTGCCGCGCCTGACGCCGGCCGAGGCCACCGACCTTGCGAGCCGGCGCGACACCGGGCGCAGCAATCCGGCCGGCGGTGCTACGCAGACGGAAACCGCCTGAGCGGAAAGGCCGTATCGCAATGAGCACGATGGCACTCTCCCGCCACAGCTGGTGGCCCTGGGCCCGTCGCGCGGCGATGTGGGGCTTCTTCGCGCTGATCGCCTGGCTGCTCGTGCGGCAGGCGCGCACCATCGATTGGGAAGAGGTGCTCGACGCCATTCGCGCGCTGCCTCTCATCTTCCTGCTCGCAGCCGGTGCGCTGGCGGCCTGCAGCTTTGCGCTCTACAGCACGTACGACCTGCTGGGCCGGCACCTGACGCGGCACCGGCTCGGCACGGGCACGGTGATGGGCGTGACCTTCATCAGCTACGCCTTCAACCTCAACCTCGGTTCGCTGGTGGGCGGCGTGGCGTTCCGCTACCGGCTCTATTCGCGCCTGGGGCTTGCGAACGACACCATCACGCGCGTGCTCGGCTTCAGCATGCTGACCAACTGGCTCGGCTACCTCGTGGTGGCCGGCACGGCCTTCTGCTTCTGGCCGATGACGCTGCCGCCCAACTGGAAGATCGATGGCGGGGGCCTGCGCATCCTCGGCGCGGTGCTGCTGATGGCGGCGCTGGCCTACCTGGTGCTGTGCGCCACGGCACAGGGACGCACCTGGCGCGTGCGCGGCCATGCGTTCAAGGTGCCGGGGCTGCCGATGGCGCTGCTGCAACTGGCCATGTCGTGCACCAACTGGTCGCTGATGGGCGGCGTGATCTGGTTCCTGCTGCAGGGGCAGGTCGGCTACGCGCAGGTGCTCGCGGTGCTGCTGGTGGCGGCGGTGGCAGGCGTCATCACGCATGTGCCGGCGGGGCTCGGCGTGCTCGAGGCGGTGTTCGTGGCGCTGCTCGCGCACGAGGTGCCGCAAGCGAAGCTGCTCGGCGCGCTGCTGGCCTATCGCGGCCTGTATTACCTGCTGCCGCTGGTGGTGGCCACGCTGGGCTATCTGGTCACCGAAGCGAGGGCCAGGCGGCTGCGCGTGCCGGCGAGGCCGGGGCGCTAGAAGTGGTAGGTGTAGCGCAGCTTGGCGAAGTTCTCGCCCGGGTTCGGCTTCTTGATGCCGCCGTTCGAGAAGTGCTGCAGGCGCAGCGACAGCTCGTGCTCGCCGTGTTCGCCAAAGCTGCGTCCAACGCCCAGCACCTCGGTGAACTGGAAGGCGGTGCTGAAGCTGCGGTCGGGCGTCTTGTAGACGTGGTCCATCACGCTGCCGCCGACGCCGCCTTCGGCAAACCAGGGCGAGCTGCCGTGGTCGAAGCGATAGCGCCAGGTGTAGATCGCGCCGATCTGCGCGTAGTCGTGCGGGCCGTTGCCCAGCGCGGGCGCGTGCCAGTTGCTCAGGAACACGTCCCAGTAGGTTGTGAGGGCACCTTCCTGAACCGGCTGGCGCAGCGACCACGGGAAGGTCATGCCCACCGTGGCCGAGTTGGTACTGCCCATTTCTCCGTGCGGTGCGCGGCCCCCTTCGAAATAAATACCGCGTGCGCTGTCTTCGAACGCATGGGCCGCCGTGCCCAGCAGGCCGAAAAGGCCCGCGAACACGGCGGCCCGAAGGGGCGTGGAAGCGTGGAATCTCATGATGCGACTTCTGAATGCATGAAGTGGAAATAAGTCGGCATCATTAATTTCCGTCGCATCCGGCATTCGCACAGCACGTAATTTCCACATCGGAAAGTAGGACTTGATCAACAAAAATGCAGAGTCAGATTTGTTGCGCTGCAGCATTTGCAGCCAGCGAAGCCTATAGTGGTCCGACCTCCTACAACCGCCTTCGAGCGCACCGCCTCACATGTCGTCTCTTACCTCCGCCGCCCGTCTGGCCAATCCGCTCATGCAGTGGCTCGACCTGGCGCTCAAGACCAACGAGATGCTGCTGTCCTCCGGCTCGGTGATCCGCATCCGGACCGAGCGCATCGCCAAGGCCGGGCTCGCGCCCAGTGCGGCCGACCTGGCGGAATTCCAGCTCATGGGCGACGAGAAGCTCGCGGCCGCGAGCGAATCGGGCATTGCGATGGTGAAGCAGTGGCACCGCAGCCATTTCTCGCTCGCCAACCGCGTGCTGCAGCAATGGGTTCAGAGCACGACGGCTTTCTTCTCGCTGGCGGGAAGCGTCACGCCGGCCCAGGCGGCAGCGCATGGCGACGCATTCGTGCAGTCGGCAGCCGGCACGGTCAACGCAGCGAGCCAGTTCCCAGGCATTGCGGTACGCATAGCGCGCGAAGGCCTCAAGCCGATTCACGCAGCAGCCACCTCCAACGCCCGCCGGCTGGCCGAACTGGAATCCTGATCGAGCAGGCCGCTCAGGGCTTTGCCGGTACCAGCGTCAGCAGGGTGATTTCAGAAGGCGCGCCAAAGCGCTTCGGCGGGCCCCAGTAGCCGGTGCCCCGGCTCACGTACACCCACATGTCGTGCAGTCGGTGCAGGCCCGCCGTAAAGGGCTGCTGCATCGGCACGAACAGGTTCCACGGAAAGAACTGGCCGCCGTGCGTGTGGCCCGACAGCTGCAGCTGGTAGCCGGCAGCTGCAGCCAACACCGCGCTGCGCGGCTGGTGCGCGAGCAGCACGCGCGTGTGCACCAGCGGCGGTGCGTCATGCAGCGCCAGGTGTGGATCGCTGGCATGCGCGGCGTCGAAATGCCCGGCGGTGAAGTCGGTCACGCCGGCCAGCACCAGCGCGCTTTCGAACAGTTCTTCGTCGGTCTGCGCGCCGCGCACGTTGCGCGTCTGCAGCACCACGTGTTCATTGAGCAGCACCTTCAGGCCCAGCCGGCGCAGCTCGTCGATCCAGGCATGCGCGCCCGCGTAGTACTCGTGGTTGCCCGTGACCACAAAGGTGCCGTGGCGCGCGCGCAGCCCGGCCAGCGGCGCGATGTGCTCGCGCAGTTCCGGCACCGTGCCGTCGACCAGGTCGCCGGTGATCGCGATGGCGTCGGCGCCGAGGCGGTTCACCGCGTCGACGATGCGCTGGATGTAGGCGCTGCGGATCGTCGGCCCCACGTGGATGTCGCTGAGCTGCGCGATGGTGAAGCCTTCGAGCGCCTGCGGCAGGCCCTGGATGGGCACGTCCACCCGCTTCACGCTGGCCGTTCGGCGCGCATTGAGAAAACCGATTACCGACGTGGCCGTGGCCATCGCCAGCACCGCCAGCGCGCTCCATGGCCGCAGGGCGTTCCATTGCACCTGCACGCCGCCCAGTGCGCTCGCCAGCCAGGTCAGCAGCAGGCCCGCATCGCGCACCAGCGTCAGCACGAACATCGACGAGAACCAGCCCATGCTGATCAGGCCGACCCACTTGAGTACCTCGCCCGCCGATGCGTCGCGCCCGATGCGGCGCGATGCGAAAGGCAGCGGAATCGTCACCGCCGACACCACCAGCGCGAGCAGCGCCAACGGCCATGCGGGCGTGAGCATGGCCAGCGCGGGCAGCAGGCGCAGCGCTATATAGACATGCAACAGCGCGGTCAGGGCGCTCAGGGGACGGATCGGCATCGGGGCAATGGGTTCGGGCACTGCCCGGGATACACCACCTGCAAGGCGCATGCCGCGCATTCAAGATACCGGGAGGCGCCGCAATCGCTATTTTTTCTATAGCGCAAGGCGCCCGGATAGCAGGCATTGTGGCCCGGTGGCGTTAACAAAGCGGGTGCCGGCCGGATGCGGTGCCGGCGCCCACTTTCGTCGCGCTACTGCACCGTGCGCGTGCTGGCCGAAGCCATGTCGGTGCCCGCCGGCCAGACGAAGGTCGCCTTGGTCGGCGCGCCCTGCAGCACGTGCAGCGGCTGCTTCAGCACCTGGCTGCCGAGTCGCGCCTCGACCTCGTAGTTGCCCGGGTCCAGCCGCGCCACCATGAACGGGCCGCCCGACACCACGTTGTCGAGCAGCGCGACACCGCTGCTGTCGCGCACCGTCACGTGCACATTGGCCGCGAAGTCGGCGCCTTTGCTTTCCTTGACAGCGAACTCGAAGGTGGCGGGCCAGCGCGGCGACACTGTCTCCATCAACTGGGCCTCGTCGCTCCCGATGCCGCCGCTCATGTACTCGACGCCGTGCGCCATGTAGATCGGCGGGTTCACCGCCGCTTGCGCAGACGAAAGCGCGCCGAGCAGAACGGCGCCGCAGAACACCGCGGCCGCCAGCGGCCGCATCGTGCGCGATGATGGAAAACGGGGGGTCATGGTCTGGATCCTTTCCTGGTCGTCGTGGCGAGAAGCCACGGTGCCACTGTGCGGCGCGTGGCTTAGGAAAGGCTGACCGGCCCGCCAGGCCGGGTAGCGGAGCGGCCGACCGCTCAGCGGGCGGCGGAAGTTTGCGCGAGGGCCTGCGTCTGCGGCAGCGCCGGCGTCACCGAAGCCATGTCGAAATTCGACGGCCAGACGAACGACGTGCGCGCCGGCATGCCGGCAATCACCACCAGCGACTGCGTCAGCGTGAGACCGCCGAGCGTCACGTTCACGTCGTAGGCGCCCGGATTGAGGCGCGCCAGCATGTAGGGGCCTTGCGACTGCACGTCCATCACGACCTGGCCCGTGTATTTCTGGCGCACCTCGATCAGGGCCTTGGCCGGAAAGCCAGCCACCTGCGCGCCCTTGCCGTCGCTCACGCCGAATTCGATGGTCGCGGCCCAGCGCGGCGACACCATTTCCATGAATGCGGCTTCATCCCTAGCGGCGCCACCGCACATGTATTCGATGCCCTGCGCCACCTGGATGGGCGGGTTCGAGAACGCATGGGCCGAAGTCACGGCCCCGAGGAATGCTGCTGTACCGCCCAATACCAGCGCGGCCAGGGGCCGGCGGAGACGCGTAGGGTTCATTGCTGTGTGGTCCTCGATCTTGCGTGACGTGAAATCCGTCGAGGATTTTGCTTAGCAAGAGTCGGGCTAGATATAGCGTTTACGAGGAACGATCTTCGGATTGGAACTGAATGCTATTGTTTTCATAGCTGATGACGGCCGTGTGACGCGCGTGCGGGCTACTTTTATTAACAGACCTCACGGAAACCCTGATCTGCTGTATTTGAGGCGTTTTGGCGCGGAATTTCGCGTGCGTGCAACGGCGGACGCCTATCGCGGTGCATGGTGGCGTGCAGCGGAGATACTGCGGCTCCATGAGCACCGGCGACGACGAGCGACGAGATCCGATGCGGGAACGCCGGGAGGCGATGACCGCCTGGGAGCAAGGCCTGCGACCCAAGCCGGAGCGCCATTGGGCGTTGTGGCTGGCATTGGCGGTGCTGACGGTGTTTTTGTTCTATCTGGCAGCCGAGTGGCTGCTGACGCAGCGCGCTGTGCAGCGGCCCGATCGCTCGATGGCGACGCCCTCGCCCGCTGCACCACCCTCGGCAGCGATTGCGCCCTCCGCGCCTGCGCCTTCGACCTCGCCGGGCGCGGCCACATCCGACACCTTCGAAGTGACGAAGTGCCTCGCGCCGTCAGGCAAGGCCGCCTATTCCGACGGTCCGTGCCCCGAGGGCTCGCGCGCCACCACAGTCCGCCTGCGGCGCGACGTGAACATCGCGGATGGCATGAGCCCGGAAGAGCGCGAGGCGTCGATCCGGAACAACGCAGTCATTGCCGCGCAACAGCAGCAGTACGAGCGGCAAGTGGCGCAGAACGTCGATCGCGGAATGGCCGAATGCAGCGGCCTTGCCGAGCACATCAAGTGGCTCGATGCGATCGGACGGCAATCGCAAGGCATGTACTCACACGATTGGCTTCGCGAAGAGCGGCGGCGCACGCGGGACCGGCAGTTCAGGCTGGGGTGTCCTCAGTTGCGCTGAGGTTCAGCCGGGCCCCGCCACCACCGCCCCGTCCACCAACCTCACTTCCAGGCAAGCCCCGTCCGCGACCGGCCCGAACATCGCCCGCGCGACGGCGGTTACCACGTGCTGCTCGACGGCACGCTGCAACGGCCGGGCGCCGTACTTCGGGCTGAATCCCTTGTCCGCGACGAATGCCACGACCTCGGGCGAGAAGTTCAGGCGCACGCCGCGGCGCGCCAGCCCTTCGCGCTGCGCGATCGCCTGCAGTTCCTGCACCGCGATGGCCTCGATGGCCGTGCGGGACAGCGGCGCGAACGGCACGACGCGGTCGATGCGGTTGAAGAACTCCGGCCGGAAGAACTGCCGGATGTCGTGCACCGCGCCGTCGCTCAGCGCCGGCTCGCCGAACCCCAGCGACGCGCCGTGGCGCACGCCCAGGTTGGTGGTCATCACGATCACGGTGCTGCGAAAGTCAGTCATGCGTCCGCGGCTGTCGCGCAGGCGGCCTTCGTCGAGCACCGTCAGCAGCAGGTCGAACACCGAGGCATCGGCCTTCTCGATCTCGTCGAGCAGCACGACCGAGAACGGCTGCCGCCGCACGTGTTCCACCAGCTTCCCTGGTCGCTTGCCCGAGCCGATCAGGCGCGCGATCTGGAAGGCGTGCTGGAACTCGCTCATGTCGATGCGGAACAACGGGTCCGCGCCGCCGCCGGCACCGAAGAAGTAGCGCGCCAGCGCCTTGGCCGCCGCGGTCTTGCCGACGCCCGTGGGCCCGGCGAACAGCAGAGTGGCGATGGGCTTGGCGGGGTCGTTCAGCCCGGCCTTGAAGAGATAGACCACGTCTTTCAGGTGGCCGATGGCCGCGTCCTGGCCGAATAGCTTCTGTGCGAAGAAGCCGTGCACCTGCCTGTCGTCCAGCGGCTGGTCGTCGCGCAGGAAGCTCTCGGGCAGGCCGGTGCTCTTTGCGAAGTGCGCGATGGCGGCGGTCTCGGTCACGATGCCTGTTTGCCCGGCGATAGCTTCGCGCACGCAATCGCCGAAGAAGCGCACCGCCTTGCCCGGAAAGCTGTCGTAGCGCACATAGCGGCCGAGCAGCCGGTAGCCGGTGTCCAGCGCCGGCCGCTCGATGTCAATCGACAGCGTGTTCTTCGCATGGCCCGCGAACAGGTCGAGCACGCGGCGCGCGCGCACGCTGTCCATCTCGGGCAGGCGCAGGGTTTCGAAGCAGTCGATGAATCCGGGCAGCCGCTGGCGCGCAATCTCGAGTTCGCTGGGGTTGGCTTCGCCGACCAGCCGCAGCGTGCCGCGGCGCAGCGCCGGCAGCAGGTAGGCGGCCATCGATTCCTCGGGGCTCTCGCCGCCGATCTGCAGCAGGTTCACGAAGTCCGTGACCCACAGCAGGCCGTTCGACATGTCCAGCCACTCCACCGTCTGGTCGCACAGCGCCTGCCATTCGCCGAGGTACTTCGCGCGGCCGACGAGCCGCTCGGCATGGCTGCGCCAGAAGGTCGGCGGCGCGTCGCGCGCGGCCGTGAGGCGGTGGGCCTTGCGGATCGCCTCGAGGATCACCACGCTCTTGCCCACGCCGGGCTCGCCGACCAGCAGCAGGTTGCCGCCGCGCGCGAGCCGCTCCGCCATCTCGTCGCTCAGGGCGCCCTGCTCCCAGGCCACTTCGGGAAACACATGCAGGCCGCGGCGCGCGCCGGTCTCGGGCAGGCGATCGGCCACGGCATCGAGTTGCGCGTAAGCCTCGCGCAGGTGGCGCGGCACGTGCTGCCTGTTCGTGGTCTTGTCGTCGCACCGCACGTCGATCTGGTCGAGCCACGGCGCGGCGGGCATCAGGAAGCGCTGCGCGGCCTCGGGCGAGAGTCCGTCGAGGCATTCGCGGGTGTAGTGCTCGATCAGCACCGGCAGCTGCGCGTCGTCGTAGTAATAGAAGCTCTGGTCGAGCCAGGGCAGGTAGCACTTGGCGTAGCCGTCTTCCTCGTTCTCGCCGAACACGGCGGCCACGTGGAAGTCCGTTGCGCGGGGCACCGGGAAGCTTCCCTTCTCCGTGCGGTGCGCGAGGTTCACCGGCACATGCACCAGCTTGAGCCGCGCGTTGTCGATGTCCGGCTCGGGCACGTAGCCGTCGCGCTCGCGTTCACGCTGCAGAGTCTCGGCCAGCGCGGCCTTCACGCGGCGGGCGTTGCGCTCGATCACCTGGAAGTCGGTGCCGAGCAGGATGCCGCAGACGGACGTGTCGTCGAGCTGCCAGCACACCAGGGGGTACGAAAGCGTGGCCATGCGGGTGCGGGTCTTTTCTTTCAGTCCTGCGCTGCGAATGTGCGGGCCGCGGCACGGCCGTCCCACAGCAGCAGGCGCCAGTCTTCTTCTGTTAGCGGGCCGCTGAACTTGCGCACGCGGCCGGAGCGCAGGTCGGTCAGGCGCCGGTGGTCGCCTGCCCGCGCGGGCTCGAGGCGGATGCGCACGATTTCTGTGGGCAGCGGCGCCGGCGCCGCATCGGGCGCGGCCTGCTCTACGGAGAGCAACCGCACTGCCAGCGGCAACGGCCGGTCGTCGCCGACGTACCAGAGGTGAATGCCGCATTCCCCGCCGAACGCGTCGCGCAGGCCGATGCCTTCAAAACAGCGCACGCCGGCGCGCGGCGACGGCAGTTCGTGCAGGTCGAGCTGCGCGATCAGCGCCGCGTAGTCGGCCCATGCCGTTTTCACCGCGGCCTCGCCGGCACCGGTCTGCAGCGGCATGATTTCCACCGCCACGCGTTCGATGCCATGCTGGCCGAGGCTGTCGGCACGGCTGGCCAACTGGTCG
This sequence comes from Variovorax sp. YR266, assembly GCF_900107295.1. Classification (NCBI taxonomy): domain Bacteria; kingdom Pseudomonadati; phylum Pseudomonadota; class Betaproteobacteria; order Burkholderiales; family Comamonadaceae; genus Variovorax; species Variovorax sp. YR266. The sequence goes on along the minus strand of NZ_FNPM01000003.1, from coordinate 420,548 downwards.
ATCTCGAGCTGCCAGCGCACGAGTTCGGTGTCCATGCCGCGCACCGGCGACGCGCCGGCAAACAGCTGCTCGAAGAACTCCCGTATGTCCTGCTGCGCCATCAACTCGTCGAACACCTGTTGGTGACCCGTCTGGCGCCATTCGCGGGGCCGCGGCAGGCTTTGCCTGACGGTGCGTCCCGGCGCGACGCGGCGCTCCGAAAGATCCCAGCTGCGGCGTGCCAGCACCTCGCGCAGCGGGTCCAGCCGCACTTGCAGCGCACGCAACGCCAGCGCTTCGGACTCTGCCGGCGCTGCATCGAGCTGTGCGCGCAGGCGTTCGTGCAGCGCGTCGGCGACGGCTGCCAGCGCCTGGTAACCGGCGGCCGAGACGGCGTCTTCCGGCAGCGGCACTGTGCGCCGCGTGGCGTAGTCGAGCACGGTAGCGCGGGTCGTCAGGCCGCCCTCGCCGAAAGCCACGTCCAGCAACATCGGTTGGCCGCTGTGCGAAGCCGCCAAGCGCTGCGCGATGGGCTGCGTCAGCGCACGCTCTATGCCGCGCTTCAGCGCCCGCGCACCGAGCGTCTCGTCGTGCCCGAGCCGCGCCAGGTGGTCCAGCGCCTGCGCGGACACATTCAGGAAAGTCAGCCTGCGCACGAAGCCGTCGCGCGCCAGCACGCGCTCCAGCTGAAGCCGGGCGATGGCGGCAATGTCGTCCGCACCCAGCGGCGTGAAGCCGACGACCTGGTCGATGCGGTTCAGGAATTCGGGCCGGAAGAAGCGCTCGACCGCCTCGCGGTAGGTGTGCGCCACGTCGGCCTGCTGCCGCACGAAGCCGGTTTGGCGGCTCGCCGCGCTGGCGCCGAGGTTCGAGGTGAGCACGACCACGCATTGGGAGACGTCGGTGGTGCGGCCCAGCGCATCGGTCAGCCGGCCTTCGCCGAGCACCTGCAGCAGCAGGTCGTGCACGGACGGATGGGCTTTCTCGATCTCGTCGAGCAGCAGCACGCAGGCGCGGCGCTGGCGCACGGCGGCGGTGAGCTGGCCGTCGGGACGGTAGGCGTCGCCGATCAGGCGACCGGTCGCGTCGCCGTCGACGTATTCATTCATGTCGAAGCGCACCAGGCCGCCTTCGTCCTCGAACAGGAAGTCGGCGAGCAGCTTCGCCGCCTCGCTCTTGCCTACGCCGGTCGGTCCGATGAAGAGCAGCGACGACAGCGGCTTGCCCGGCGCCGCGAGGCCGGACTTGATCAGCGCGACCACATCGACCATCTGCGCGCGCGCCTCGGGCTGGCCGATCAGCCGTGCCGCGAAATGCGCCGCGGCTTCCGCCGGTGCCAGGCCGATCTGGCGGGAGAACAGCTTCTCGCGGAAGTGGTACGCCGCGGTGTACGCGGCCAGCACTTCGGCGCGGCCGACCTCTGCGCGCGCGTGGCGCACGGCGAGCCGTTCGAGCACGCGGATCGCGGAGCCCGGCAGCACCTCGTCGGCGGCAAAGCGGCGCTCCATCTTCAGCAGCTCGGCCACCGCGCCGGCGGCGATGCGGCACTCGTGCTGGCGCTCCAGCTCGGCGCGGCGCCAGCCGACGATGCGAATGGCCGCTTCGCGCGATGGCGGCTCGACGCGGATCACGCGGAACAGGTCGGCGAAACGGCGGTCGCGCTGCTGCACCTTCTGCCAGGCCTCGGGCGTGGCTTCGCCGATCATGGTGAAGGCGCGTTTCTCGAGCAGCGGGCGCAGCACGTCGGCCAGCGTCAATGTGTTCTGCGAACTCTTGCCGATCGCCAATAGCGCGACGAGGTTGTCGCAGTACAGATGGTCGGGCTTGGCAATGCGGAAATCGTCGCGCAGGCGGAACTGCAGGTGCTGCAGCAGCACGGCCATGCGGCGTTGCCATTGGCCGATCACGCTCATGCCGGAGATCACGCGCATCGGGTCGAGATGCCAGATCTTCTGCAGCTTCGCGCGGTCGCGGCCCGTCTCGGAGGTCATGAATTGCCGCAGCGCACCGTGCACCAGCGCCGTCTTGCCGGCGCCGCGCGGACCCACCAACACGATGGCTCCGGCACCGCCGTCGGGCCGGTAGATCGCGCGGCCCAGTTCCTCGATCGCGTCGTCACGCAGGATCGCCTGGGTCAGTTCGTCCGGGTAGAGATCGTTCAGGTCGACGGCGGCGCGCGCCATTTCGGTCGGCCCGTCGCCGATGCCGTCGTCGCGCAGCGCGGCGCGCAGATCGTGCTCGCTCTCGAACGGAAAGCGGCCCTGCGCCAGATGCATCGAGATTTCGAGCTCGCCGAGTTCGTCATTGGGCGCGGCCAGGTAGCGCTGCGGGTCGAAGGCGTCGCCCCGCTCCTTGCGCTGCTCGCGGAACCAGGCCTGGATGCTGGCCACCAGCCGCTCGGTGCGCTGGGCCTTGTCGAGGTGCGATTCGCCGAGGTCGGCCACGGTGCCATCGAGCTGCGGCAGGCAGGCGTAGCGGCGTCCGCCGACCGTGAAGTGGGCCGCGGCGAACGCGCCTTCGACCCAGCGGCGCCCGCTGTCGAAGCCCAGCGGCACGAGCTCGAAGCGTAGTTCGGGTGCGAAGCCGAGCCACAGGCGCTCATCGAGCGTGGCGCGCGTGCTGCGCGTGCCACGGAAGTGATGCACCACGGCCTGGCGCAGCTTGTTCAGCGCTGCTTCGTAGCGCATGGCCGTCGCATCGATTTCCGGCAGGAACAGGCAGCGCAGCCGGTAACCCGCTTCCTTGCGATGCGTGACGAAAACCGGAATGCGCAGGCTGCCGCGTCCGCTCATCAGTCGTCCTCCCCGAGCAGCATGCGGTCCATCAGTACGTCGAACTGGGCGTCGAGCGCGCGTTTCCAGGCGGGCGCATCCGGGAACGGGGTTTTCCAGTCGGTCTGCTGCGACGCCAGCACGCCTTCCCTGAGAAACCGATGCACGGGCCGGCTGTCGAAGAAATGCTGGCGGTGCACGTTGTGCGGCGTCTCGAAGCCCGAGAGCGTGCCGCTGCGCACCGAGACCCAGGCGTCTGATTTGTTGCGGTCGCCGACCCAGATGCGCCAGACGCCGCTTTCCTGGCGGAAGTAGTCGAACGCCGCAGGGCCCTTGAGTTCGATCTCGAAACCCACGATCAGGCTCTTGCGGCCTGATGCCTGCGGCCAAGGAAATTTCAGGTATGGGCTGGGTGGTGCCTCGTCATCGGTTTTTTCCTCGCGCTTTTCATCGCGCGCCTCGGTGTCGGCGGGCGTCGCGGGCTTGCGGGGCTCGTCGCCGAGCCGCACCACTTGCGAGCGGAATTCGAAACCGGCGAGCGCCGCGAGTTTGCACCACGCGTCATGCAGCGTGTTGGCCAATGCCGGCGCGGCGTAGAGGCCCACGGTGCAGACGCCGCTGTCGGGCCGCACCGCATGGAATGCCTGCTGCTTGAACGCGGTGAAGCGGGCGCGCCACGCGGCGATGTCGGGCGGCGCATCGGACTCGCCGACCAGCGCGAGCAGTGCTTGCCCCTCGAGCGCCGTGATCTCGGCGAACAAGCCCTGCGCCGTCTGCTGCACGGCGCTCAGCGTGCGGGCGCGGCTGGCGGACGGCGTGCCGTCCCAATGCGGCAGGTGCGGCGCGCGCTTGCGCTTCTTTTCGTAGCGGCGGCGTTCGTCGTCGAGGCGGAACACCTGGTTCACCAGGTTCACGAAGAGCGGGCCTTCGGTGACGCGTTGCCAGTGACGGCGCGCGTCGGCCAATGCCTCTGCGGTCAGCAGCGGCGCGTTGTCGATCGGGCGCTGCAGCGGGTCGACGCGCACGCCGAGCGGCTGGCCGGCGTCGCCCGCGCCGATCCGCACGGCCAGCGGCGTGACGTAGGCATGCGGCGACAGCGCATGCGCGAGCGGCAGCAGCAATTGCCGGCGCAGCACGCGCTGCACGTCGCGGGCGCCGTAGCGCTCGTCACCGGGCAGCGCGGCGAGACGGTCGGCAACGCCGTCGTCCAGCGTCATTTCGGCGCTGCGTTCGAGCAGGCCTTCCCGCTTGCGCAGCAGCGTCATCTCGCGCCCGAAGATCGGTGCGCGCTCGGCGGCCGACAACGTGGCGAAGGGCACGATGTGGTCGATGCGATTGAACAGCTCCGGGCGCAAGGCCTGCTGCACCGCCTGCTCGAAGTGGGCGCGCGAATCGCCGCGCACCGCACCCAGGCCCATCGGCATGCGCTGCATCGCATCGGCGCCCAGGTTCGACGTCATCACCACAAAGCTGCCGCAGAAGTTGGCGGTGAGGCCGTCGCCGCCGGTCAGGCGGCCTTCTCCGAGCACCTGCAGCAGCAGGTCGAAGAAACTGGGGTGGGCCTTTTCGAGTTCGTCGAACAGCACCACGGAGAACGGTTGGCGCCGCACCGCGCCGATCAGCACGCCCTCGTCGCCGCCGAGATCGCCGAGCAGGCGCAGCACGGCGGCGGGGTCGGCGTATTCGCTCATGTCGATGCGGATCATGCGGCGCAGGTCACCGAACATGAATTCGGCCAGTGCCTTGGCCGTCTCCGTCTTGCCCACGCCGGTCGGGCCGATCAGCAGCATCGACGCGATCGGCTTGCCACCGCGCGCGAGCCCGGCCTTGGTGGCCACCAGCAGGTTCGTCACGACCGACAGTGCCTCGGGCTGGCCAAACAGGCGGCTGCGGAAGAAGCCGTCGACTTCGTCGAGCGAGAGCGGCAGCCGCGCGTCGAGCATGCGACGCGGCATGCCGGTCTCGGCGCAGAACGCGGCGAGCGCGTCGTCGCGCCCGATCACCGCGCCCTGCTGGCCGCGCACGTGCAGGATCAGTTCCTCGAAGAAGCGGATGCCCTTGCCCGGAAAGCCCGAGTAAGGCGAGAAGCGGCGCTGCAGCGCGATCAGCTCGGACACCGCATCGGGCGACACCGCGACACGGTGTTCCGCCGCGAGCGTCGCCACCGCGGCGAGCATCGTGCGCTCCTGCTCGGCCTCGGGTAGTTCGGGCAGTCGTACCGTCTGGAACAGAGCCGAGAAGCCGGGGCTGCGCAGGTCGATCTGCGAGAGCTCGGCAGGCGTGGCTTCGGCCAGCAGCATCAACTGGCCGCGCGCCAGCGGCTCGCGCAACGCATCGCCCAGGCTGACGCTGTTGCCCTGGTACTGGCCGACCTCGAACAGCTCGGCCAGATGGCCGACGTACAGCACCACTTCGCGCGCGGCCAGTTCGCGGCACAGCGTGGTCAGCGCCTGCTGCCAGCTACCGTCGCGCGTCAGGCCCTGGATGAGCCGCGCCGCGCTGGTTTCCCACGGAGAGCCGGCGGCACGGTCGCGGCGTTCGCGTGCGTATTGATGGATCAACGCCGTCTTGCCGCTGCTTTCCGCGCCGACGATCAGCACGCTGCGCGCGAACCGGCCTTCCGCCGCGCGCTGCAGCGCTGTCAGCGGCTCAGCCAGTCCGACGGCGGTGCGCGAGCCGATGCTCATCTCGTCGGCCACCGTGGGAAGCAGCGGCTTGGCGCGATCATCCTTCAACTTGCGCAGGGCTTCGGCGCTGTGGAACACGAGGTCGAGCGGCAATTGCGCCAGCTCGACCTGTTCGAACCACTGGGCTGCCACCTGGCGACGCACGTCGGTCTGCCGGCCGGTACGGCGGTGTTCGAGCACGATGGCCTCGCTCACGGCTTCGCGCAGGCGCTCCGCCTCGGCGAGCGCGACGATGCCCAGCGCGGGGACGTAGCCGATGCAGGGGGTGTTCGCCGGGCCGCTGGATAGAAACGCGACATGTCGGCAGCGGCGTGGCGGGTGCAGCAGCGGGTCGCTGCCACCCGGCAGGTCGACGTCGAACTCATGCCGCTCGAATTCCGGCGGGTCGCTGATCTGCACGGCTTCGAGGTAGCGGCCCTTGTCGATCAGGTGCGACTGCACTGCCTGCGTCATACGCCGCGCCATCGCATGCGCGCTGCTGCCGAGCCACGCCATCTCGGGGAAGGCCAGCGACGTGACAACGGTCTCGCCGGCCACGGTGGTCAGTTCGAAGAAGGCGAGGCTGGAGGGAATGGGAGAGGTCCTGTAGGCGCGAACGAAATTGGCGCAGATTCTGCCCTAAGGTTTTTGCAGTCCCTCGCAATGCAAAACGCCCGGCGAGCCGGGCGTTTGCGAATGGAAAAGTCTACAGATCTTTCCAGGGTGAAAGACGTAGTTTTGTCGGAAGTCACGAAAGCTGAAAACCGCAGTGCTGATTTAAGACGTGCTTTTTTAGTTTCCGTGACCTCGATGTCAAGAGGAAATCGCTTCGCAAAACTCCGCCGTAGTGACCACGGTCGCCTGTCTTGGAAAGATCTCGCGCAACAGGAACTCGTTCACCTTGGCATCCGGATCGGCGCACGCGTCCGACAGGACGATGACCCGATAGTCGAGGTCGTGCGCCTCGCGAACCGTGGAAAGCACAACGCCACTGGTGTGTACGCCGGCGAGCACCAGGGTCTCGATGCCCGCGCGCTGCAGTTGGGCGTGAAGGTCGGTCGTCGAGAAGGCGCCCACCCGCGTCTTGCGAACAATGATGTCGCCCGGCGCGACGCCCAAATCCGGATGGACGGCGGTCGATGGGGAATCGAGATGCATATGGGCGCCCGCCGCCTTGACGCGCGCGCCCATGGCGCTGTGCCCGGGGAAGCGCTCGAGGTCGGCCGCATCGAAAGCCACGCGCACGAAGCCCACCTTCGCGCCTCGCGAGCGCATCAACTGCTGCACCGGCATGACCTTCGCGAACAGCGGTGCCGGATCGGGAAGGAAGCCGAGGATGCCGGGCTGGTAGTCCATGACCAGCAGCGCCGATCGCTGGATGTCTGCGGTTGAAAGCCTGTTCATGACACTGCCTGGGCCTAGATGTAGAGACGCTCGAGCGCGTCCCATTGGGGTTTGCCGACGAGGCGCTGGCGCTCGGCGAAAGGGGCTACCAGCGCGGGATCTTCCTCCAGGCGCTTGTCGTCGCGCAAGGCAGTGAGCGCTTTCTGCATGCCGGCCACCGCGCCCTGCAATGCGGCGTTGGCGTAGAGCACGAAGCCGTAGCCCAGCGCGCCCAGCTCCTGCGCACCGAAGGTCGGCGTCTTGCCGCCGATCACCATGTTCATGAGCTGCGGCTTGTTCAAGCGTTGCGGCATCGCACGCACTTCGTCGGCCAGCGTCACGGCTTCGACGAACAGGATGTCGGCACCGGCCTCGCTGAACTTCTGCGCGCGCTCGATGGCGGCCTCGAAGCCGTGCACGGCGGCCGCGTCGGTGCGGGCCATGACGAGCAGGTCGCTGTCCTGCCGGGCGTCGACAGCCGCCTTGATCTTGCCGAGCATCTCGTCGGTGTCGATGACCGCCTTGCCCGAGAAGTGGCCGCAGCGCTTGGGACTGACCTGGTCTTCCAGCTGGATGCAGTCTGCCCCCGCCCGCTCGAGCACGCGCACCGTGTGGCGCACGTTGAGCGCATTGCCGAAGCCGGTGTCGGCGTCGACCAGCAGCGGCAGATTCACCGCATCGCGGATGCGCGCCGTGTGCTCGGCGATCTCGTGCAGGCCCATGAAGGCCTGGTCGGGCAGGCCAAGGTACATGTTGGTGACGCCCGCACCGGTGATGTAGATCGCCTCGAAGCCGAGGTCTTCGATCACGCGTGCCGACATCGCGTTGAACGCGCCCGGTACCAGCACGCCGCGGCGTGCCTCGGCCAGCCGGCGCAGGGTTTTCTTCGGAGATTCGTTGGTCGTGCTCATGGGGTTCTCAGTCTTCCTTCATGCCGGTGGCCTTCACGACGCCACCGAGCCTTGCGCGCTCTTCGTCGACGAACTTGGTGAAGCTCGCACGCGTGCCGCCGATGGGCTCGATGCCCATGTCCTTCAGGCGCTTGGCCGTCTCCGGCGATTTCATGGCTGCGTCGATCGCAGCGGCCATCTTGTCGAGGATGGCGTCAGGTGTGCCGCGCGGCGCATGCACGCCGGCCCAGTGCGCGATGCGGATCTCGGGAAAGCCCTCTTCAGCCGCCGTCGGCAGCTCGGGGTAGGCCGAAATGCGCTGCGTCCACGTGCCTGCCAGTGCCTTGAGCTTGCCGCTCTTGATGTACGGCAGCACCACGATGCTGGCCTCCGACGTCGCTTCGACCTGGTTGCCGAGCACCGCGGTGATCGACTCCGAGCCGCTCTTGTAGGGCACCACGTCGAGCTTGCTGCCGTATTTCGTCTCGAGAATGCCTTCGACGAAATGCGGCGTGCTGCCGGTGCCCGCCGTGGCCCAGTGGAAGCCGTTGCCGGCCTTCTTCGACGCGGCGACAAACTCCTTCAGATCCTTGTAGGGCGCGTTGGCCGGCACCACCACCACCGAGGGCGCCAGCGCGATCATGGCCACCGGCACCAGTGCCTCGTCTTTGTACGGCATGTTTTTCTTGATCATGCTGTTCGACACCACGCCGGCCGCGCTCACCAGGAAGGTGTAGCCGTCGGGCGCGCTCTTGGCGACCACGTCGGCGCCGAGGATGGCGCCCGCACCGGGCTTGTTGTCGATGATCACCGGCTGGCCGAGCTGCTTCGATGCTCCTTCGGCCGCGGCGCGCGCCATCAGGTCGTTGGCACCGCCCGCCGAGAAAGGCACGACGAGCCGGATCGGCTTGGTGGGCCATGTCTGTGCCTGGACGCTCAGAGATAGCGTGCAAGCCAGGGCGGCGGCAGTTGCGCATGTCACTGCAGAAAGGCGACGGAAGTTCACGGTTGGCTCCTGGTTATTTGGGAAAACAAGACCACGGGGGTCTTATCCGGGAGTGCGCAAGCGCTATGCCACAGACCGGATTCGCAAGTCGTTGGATATAAGTCATTGATTCAAAAGGAATTTGTGACTTTCTTCGGTGGTTTTTCAATGCGCGATGTTTCAGATTCATTTCATTTTTGAAACCATAGAATTCGCCGAATGAACGCACTCGTCCTGCCACCTGCCCATTCGTCCGCCGCGCCTCGCCGGCCTCGCATCGTGGCCGTAGCCCGCCACCGACTGGGCCGCGTGCTGGTGCGACTGGTACCCGAGGTGGCGGCGCAGGCGCAAATCGAACTGGTAGGTCTTGCCTTTGACGAGGCCGTCGAAGCGGTGCGCGAACTGCATGCGCGCGCACCGGTCGACGCGGTGGTGGCGGCAGGTGCCAGCGGCGAATGGCTGCGCCAGCATCTGGACATCCCGGTGGCCATGGTGGAGGTACGCGGCTTCGACCTGATGCGTGCGCTGGCGGCCGCGCGCGCCCTCTCGCCCCGGGTGGGGCTCGTGTCGTTCGACGCTCCCTCGGAGCATCTGGCGCAGCTCGACGCCCTGTTTGGCATGGGCATTGCCCAGTTCAGCTATCGGGGCGCCGACGATGCCCCCGCTTGCGTGGAGGCGCTGCGCGCGGCTGGCGTCCAGGCAGTGGTCGCGCCCGGCCTGGTCTCCGACCTGGCCGAGCAAGCCGGCATCGCCAGCGTGCTGATGTATTCGGACGATGCCGTGCGCCAGGCGCTTCAGGACGCCATCCATCTTGCGCGCCACAGCCTTGCCGAGCGGGCGCGCCACGAACGGCTGAACACCGTCCTCGGTCAGCTGCAGGACGGCGTGGTCGCGGTGGACTTGCAGCAGCGCATCGAGGCGCTGAACCCGGTCATGGCGGAACTGCTGGGAGCCTCCGTCCAGGAACTGGCGGGCCGCGTGCTGGGCGAAGTGGAGCCCGTGCTGGACCTCGGCGCCACGCTGCGTCTGCGCGAGGCCCCGGCCGAGGAGGTGCTGCAGATCGGCATGCGTACGCTGGTGGTCCGGCGCGCGCCCGTCATGGAGGGCGGCGAGGTCACCGGCGCGCTGCTCGTGTGCCGCGACCCGGCAGTGATCCAGCGCGCGGACCGCCACCTGCGCGCCAACCAGCGGCAGCGGGGCGCGCCCACGCGATACCGGCTTGAGGCATTCACAGGCAACAGCCCCCTGGCGCAGCGCGTGCGCGAGCTTGCCGCGCAATGCGCGTCGAGCGAGGCTACGGTCCTCATCGTCGGGGAGAGCGGCACCGGCAAGGAGCTCGTGGCGCAGGGCATTCATACCGCCAGCCGGAGAGCGACGCAGCCGTTCCTGGCCGTGAACTGCGCCGCCCTGGGCGAGAGCCTGCTGGAGAGCGAGCTGTTCGGCTACGAGGAAGGCGCTTTCACTGGCGCGCGGCGCGGCGGCAAGACAGGCCTGGTCGAGGCCGCCCACACGGGCACTCTGTTTCTCGACGAGATCGGCGACATGCCGCTGGCGCTGCAGACCCGGCTGCTGCGCGTGCTGCAGGAGCGGGAGGTGCTTCGCCTCGGGGCGACCGCTGCCGTGCCGGTGGACCTGCGCGTGATCGCGGCCACCCATGCCGACCTCGCATCCCAGGTGGAGCGCGGCCTCTTCCGGCGCGACCTGTACTACCGGCTCGCGGTGTTGCGCATCGAGATGCCTCCCCTGCGCGATCGCGAAGCCGACATCGCGCTCCTGGCGGCCGAACTGATGGCCCGCCGCGCCGGCAGGGCTGGCGTACTGGCAGCGCAGGCATCGGCCTGGCTCGCCGCTTTGCTGGAACTGGCCGCGGGCTACGGTTGGCCTGGCAACGTGCGCGAGCTGGAAAACCTGATCGAGCGCCTGCTGGCTTGTCACAGCTACCTGGCGCCCGCCGGCAACCTGGACCGAGCCCGTCTGCTGGAGGTGTTTCCCGAATGCACCCAAGCTCGCCCGGCGCCCGTGCGCGAGCGCCTGCTGAAGGGCGCGCGCCGCGCCGCCGAACTACGTCGCGTGCGCGAGGTGCTTCAATCGGTGCAGGGCGACCAGGCCAAGGCCTGCGCCGTCCTCGGCATCAGCCGCGCCACGCTGTGGCGGCGGCTGCGCGATGAAGAGTCGGCGACGGACGCTGGTCCCACGCCAAAGAAAACGCGCGCCTAACGGCTTACACGTCGATATTCGCCGCCCGCAGCGCGTTCTGCTCGATGAACTCGCGGCGCGGCTCCACCTCGTCGCCCATCAGCATCGTGAACACCCGATCGGCCTCGATCGCATCGTCGATCTGCACGCGCAGCAGGCGCCGCACGGTCGGGTCCATCGTGGTTTCCCACAGCTGCTCGGGGTTCATCTCGCCCAGGCCCTTGTAGCGCTGGCGCGAGGTGGCGCGCTCGGCTTCGCCGATGAGCCACTTCATGGCCTGGCGGAAGTCGTCGACCTTTTCTTCCTTGGCGCGTTCGCCTTCGCCGCGCTTGACCAGCGCGCCTTCGGGGCTCAGCAGGCCGCGGAAGGTGTTGGCTGCTTCGGCGAGCGCGGCGTAGTCGGCGCCGTGCACGAAGTCTTGCGTGAGCACGCTGCTCTTGATGTTGCCGTGGTGGCGGCGGCTGATGCGCAGCAGCGGCTTGTCGGTGCGCGCGTCGAACTCGCTGCTCACCTCGGCCGGAATGCCGGTGGTGTTGAGCTCACGCAGCTTGGCCTGCAGCGCCACGGCCGATGCCTCGGCGGCGGGCGTGGTGTCGAGGTCGAGCGCCACGCCGTCGGCGATGGCGCGCAGTGCTTCGGCGTCCATGAAGTTGCGCAGGCGCGCGATCACGGCCTCGGCCACCTGGTGCTTGCGCGCCAGCTCGCCCAGGGTATCGCCGCTCAGCGTGGTGGAGTTAGCGCCGCCGGTCTGCAGGCTCGCGTCTTTCAGCGCCACCTTGAGCAGGAAGGCGTCGAGCGCGGGGCCGTCCTTCAGGTACTGCTCTTCCTTGCCGACCTTCACCTTGTACAGCGGAGGCTGCGCGATGTAGATGTGGCCGCGCTCAACCAGCTCGGGCATCTGGCGATAGAAGAACGTCAGCAGCAGCGTGCGGATGTGGGCGCCGTCGACGTCGGCGTCGGTCATGATGATGATGCGGTGGTAGCGCAGCTTGGCGACGTTGAAGTCGTCCGCGCCGCCGCCCGCGGTGGTCGCGCCAGCACGGCCGATGCCGGTGCCCAGCGCGGTGATCATGGTGAGAATTTCGTTGCTGGTGAGCAGCTTCTCGTAGCGTGCCTTCTCGACGTTCAGGATCTTGCCGCGCAGCGGCAGGATGGCCTGGAACTTCCGGTCGCGGCCCTGCTTGGCGGAGCCGCCGGCGGAGTCACCCTCCACCAGGTAGACCTCGCACAGCGCCGGATCTTTCTCCTGGCAGTCGGCCAGCTTGCCGGGCAGGCCCATGCCGTCGAGCACGCCCTTGCGGCGCGTCATTTCACGGGCCTTGCGGGCGGCTTCGCGGGCACGGGCGGCCTCGACGATCTTGCCGCAGATGATCTTGGCGTCGTTCGGGCGTTCCTGCAGGTAGTCGGTGAGCAGCTTGCCGACGATGTCCTCCACCGGCGCGCGCACTTCGCTGGACACCAGCTTGTCCTTGGTCTGGCTCGAGAACTTGGGCTCGGGCACCTTCACGCTCAGCACGCAGCACAGGCCTTCGCGCATGTCGTCGCCGGTGACTTCGACCTTCGCCTTCTTCGCGAACTCGTTCTCTTCGATGTACTTGTTGATGACGCGGGTCATCGCGGCGCGCAGGCCGGTGAGGTGGGTGCCGCCGTCACGCTGCGGGATGTTGTTGGTGAAGCACAGCACCTGCTCGTTGTAGCCGCTGTTCCACTGCATCGCCACTTCGACGCCGATGTGCGTGCCGGGGATGCCGCCGTAGGTGTCGGCCGGGCGCTCGCCCTCGGCGTAGAACGAGTTCGGATGCAGGACGGTCTTGCCCTTGTTGATGAACTCCACGAAGCCGCGCACGCCGCCGGCGCCGGAGAAGTCGTCTTCCTTGCCGGTGCGCTCGTCCTTCAGGCGGATGCGCACGCCGTTGTTCAGGAAGCTCAGTTCGCGCAGGCGCTTGCTGAGGATCTCGTAGTGGAAGTCCGAGTTCTCCTTGAAGATCTGGGTGTCAGGCAGAAAGTGCACCTCGGTGCCGCGCTTGTCGGTGTCGCCGATGATCTTCATGGGCGAGACTTCGACGCCGTTCACCGTCTCGAGCAGGCGGTTCTGCACGAAGCCGCGGCTGAATTCGAGTTCGTGGATCTTGCCTTCGCGGCGCACCACGAGGCGCAGCATCACGCTCAGCGCGTTCACGCAGCTCACGCCCACGCCGTGCAGGCCGCCCGACACCTTGTAGCTGTTCTGGTTGAACTTGCCGCCGGCGTGCAGTTCGGTGAGCGCAATTTCCGCAGCCGAGCGCTTGGGCTCGTGCTTGTCGTCCATCTTCACGCCGGTCGGGATGCCGCGGCCGTTGTCGGTAACGGAGATCGAGTTGTCGCTGTGGATGGTCACGACGATGTCGTCGCAATGGCCAGCCAGCGCCTCGTCGATGGAGTTGTCGACGACTTCGAACACCAGGTGGTGCAGGCCGGTGCCGTCGGAGGTGTCGCCGATGTACATGCCGGGGCGCTTGCGCACGGCTTCAAGCCCTTCGAGGATCGTGATGGAGCCTTCGCCGTAGCTGGTGTCGGGGGCCACGGTGTCGATCTCGGGGATGTAGACGGGCTCGGTGTGGGGCACGTCGGGCTTGTTTTCTTCAGCACTCATTCGGATATTCCTCTAACTCTCACGGTATTCACGTGATATTTCGGGCTCTCAAAAGCTCAATTCGCAGCCTCTTGAAAGCGCAAACCCGCGGAGGGCCGCGGGCTGTATGCGCAAGGCGCTGCGTGGTGTGTCTGCTAGATACGCATCGGCATCACGACGTACTTGAAAGATGCGTTCTCGGGGATGGTTAACAAGGCCGAGCTGTTGGAATCGGCCAAGTCCAGCTTGACCATGTCCTGGTCCATGTTCGACAGCGCGTCGATCAGGTAGGTCACGTTGAAGCCGATTTCGATGGCGTCGCCGCCGTAGTCGATGTCGAGTTCGTCCTGGGCTTCTTCCTGCTCGGCGTTGTTCGACGCGATTCGCAGCGTGCCCGGCTCGATGTTCAGGCGCACGCCCTTGAACTTCTCGCTGGTCAGGATGGCGGTGCGCTGCAGGCTGGCCAGCAGTGGTGCACGGCCCAGCGTGACAGTGTTCTTGTGGTTCTTCGGGATGACGCGGTTGTAGTCGGGGAACTTGCCCTCGACCAACTTGGTGACGAACTCCATGCCGCCGAAGCTGAACTTGGCCTGGTTGTTCGCGAACTGCATCTCGATGGCGCCTTCGGCGTCGGACAGCAGGCGCTGCATTTCGAGCACGGTCTTTCGCGGCAGGATGACTTCCTGGCGCGGCACTTCGACGTCGAGCGTGGCCGACGAGAACGCCAGGCGGTGGCCGTCGGTGGCCACCAGGCTCAGCTGCTTGCCTTCAGCAACGAACAGGATGCCGTTCAGGTAGTAGCGGATGTCGTGCACGGCCATGGCGAACGACACCTGCGAGAGCAGGTCTTTCAGCGTCTTTTGCGGCACGCTGAACACGGGGCCGAAATTGGCTGCTTCCTGAACCAGCGGAAAGTCTTCGGCGGGCAGCGACTGCAGCGTGAAGCGGCTCTTGCCGCCCTTGAGCACCAGCTTGCTCGCGCTCGATTCGAGGCTCACGGTCTGGTCGGCCGGCATGGTGCGCAGGATGTCGATCAGCTTGCGCGCGCCGATGGTGGTGGTGAAGTTGCCTTCGTCGCCGCCGAGCTCGGCGGTGGTGCGGATCTGGATCTCGAGGTCGCTCGTGGTCAGCTGCAGCTGGCCGCCGGTCTTGCGGATCAGCACGTTCGCCAGGATCGGCAAGGTGTGACGCCGCTCGACGATGCCCGCCACCGACTGCAGCGCGGCGAGGACTTTGTCTTGGTTTGCCTTCAAAACGATCATGTCTTCTTCCTCTTCTCTATCTCTTTGAATCAGCCTGTAAGACGCCATTCTCCGCTGTCGCGAGGGGCACCCTTGATGACATTCGGCGGTCAGCCCTTGAGCGTCTGTTCGAGCACGTGGAGCTGCTGGTTGAGCTCGGTGAGCTGCTGGCGCTCGCCCGAGATCTTGCGCACCGCATGCAGCACCGTCGTGTGGTCGCGCCCACCGAACAGCTCGCCGATTTCCGGCAGGCTTTTCTGCGTGAGCTCCTTGGCCAGGTACATCGCGATCTGCCGTGGCCGCGCAATGCTGGCCGGGCGTTTCTTGCTGTACATGTCGGCGACTTTGATCTTGTAGTAGTCGGCCACCGTCTTCTGGATATTCTCGACGGAGATCTGCCGATTCTGGATCGACAGCAGGTCGCGCAGCGCCTCGCGCGCCAGGGCGATCGAGATCTCCTTCTGGTTGAAGCGCGAATACGCCAGGATCTTGCGCAGCGCCCCTTCGAGCTCGCGCACGTTGGAGCGCACGTTCTTGGCGACGAAGAAGGCCACTTCTTCCGGCATTTCGGCCGATTCGGCGCGCGCCTTGTTGATCAGGATGGCCACGCGCATTTCAAGCTCGGGCGGCTCGATGGCCACCGTGAGGCCCGAATCGAAGCGCGAAACCAGGCGCTCGTGGATGTCCGCCAGCCCCTTCGGATAGGTGTCGCTGGTCATCACGATGTGCGACTTCTTGGCGAGCAGGGCCTCGAACGCGTTGAAGAATTCTTCCTGCGTCCGGTCCTTGTTGGCGAAGAACTGTACATCGTCGATCAGCAACAGATCGAGCGAGTGGTAGCGCTCCTTGAACTCATCGAAAGTCTTGCGCTGATAGGCTTTGACCACATCCGAGACGAATTGCTCGGCGTGGATGTAGAGAACTTTGGAATCCGGCTTGTCGGCCAGCAGCCGGTTACCCACAGCGTGCATCAGGTGGGTCTTGCCCAGGCCGACGCCGCCGTAGATGAAAAGCGGGTTGTAAAGATGGCCAGGCATGCCAGCCACGTGCATGGCCGCGGCGCGCGCCATGCGGTTGGCCGTGCCCTCGACCAGGGTGTCGAAAGTGAGGCCGGAATTCAGGCGGTTCTTGAAGCCGGCCGCGGCCGGCTCCTCGCCCGGCCCGGCCACGTCGCGCGGCACGTCCGTTTCGGTCATGACGGCCACAGGTGCAGAGCGCACGGGCACTTCACGCGGAGCGAGCGCTAACTCGATGGCAACCGGCTGGCCGTACATCTTCTCGGCCATGGCTGCGATCTTGCCGGCGTACTGGGCCCGGATCCAGTCGAGCTTGAAGCGGTTGGCAACGAACACCGTCATGCGCGACAGGTCGTCGGCGACCTGCGCTGTCAGTGGCTTGATCCAGGTGTTGAACTGCTGCTCGGACAGCTCCTGCGCGAGCTGGTCGACGCAGGCCTGCCACAGGCTTTCGCCGATGCCGTCAGTCGACATGGGCGCTTGAAAAAGTGATGAGACCCTCGGGCATTTTTGGTATAGGTATTGTGGATATTCTCTGCTGGAAGGCGCTCGGCATTCTAACTTGTCAAAACCTTATCCACACGCTGGCCGGCATGTCGAAAGGCCCGCAAATCTGCTCGAAGATTGTTCCGGCGGCCAATGTTTGCGATAATTGCGGGTTTCCCTGAAAACCTCATTGCGTCTTTCGGGGGCCATCCGAAACACGCTCCCCAGCGCCCGCAGGTTTTTTCATGCGGAAATCAGGGAATCTGGAACCATCATGAAACGCACATACCAAGCATCCAAAGTCCGCCGCGCCCGTACCCACGGCTTCCTGGTCCGCATGAAGACCCGCGGCGGCCGTGCCGTCATCAACGCACGCCGCGCCAAGGGCCGCAAGCGCCTGGCCGTCTGACGGCAGACCACCTGCCGTTGCCAGCAGCCGACACGTCAGCGCAGGCTCCCGCAGCCGGCGCTTCCGGTCCAACCGGCAATGACGTGTACAGCCCGGCTTCCATGCAGCGGCTCAAGACCCGCGCGCAATTCCAGGCCGTCCTCGCAGGTGCCACCGTGGCGCGCACTGCTCATTTCGCATTGCATCGCTGTGCGCTCGATCTCGTATCGAGCGCACAGCCGTTGTTCGCGTCCGACGACGTCTGGCTGGGTGCCATGGTGCCCAAGCGCTGGGCGCGTCGTGCTGTCACGCGCAATGCCATCAAGCGTCAGATCTACGCCGTGAGTGCCGCTCCCGGCGTCGCCTTGCCGCGTGCTGCGCACGTGGTGCGCCTGCGCGCCGGTTTCGACCGCAAGGAATTCGTGAGCGCCACCTCGGACAAGCTCAAGGCCGCCGTGCGCGCCGAGCTCCAGCAACTGCTGGCGCGGGCTGCGCGCACCCCCCCGGCGCCTGCGGCTCCCTCCTCTTCGCCATGAAACGCCTGCTGATCGGCCTCGTGAAGGCCTACCGCCTGCTGCTGAGCCCCTGGCTCGGCCAGTCGTGCCGCTTCACGCCGACCTGCTCCGTGTATTCGATCGAGGCGCTCGAGGTGCACGGCGCGCTCAAGGGCAGCTACCTGACTCTGCACCGCATCGCGCGCTGCCAGCCCTGGTGCCAGGGCGGCCACGATCCGGTTCCACCGAAATCTCAGCGTCGCACTGACAAGTCAGGATCGCTGTTTTCGTCTCTTCTCTCCTCCGACAAGAAGTCTTCGTCATGAACGATATCCGCCGCACGATACTGTGGGTGATTTTTGGGTTCTCGCTGGTGCTGCTGTGGGACCAATGGCAGGTCTTCAACGGCAACAAGCCGACCTTCCTGCCGTCGACCAAGCCGGCCGCCACGGCCGCTGCCCCAGCCAACGCACCTGCAGCCAGCAACGGCGTGCCGACCGCATCCGGCACCAGCGGCAACGCGGGCGCCGTGCCCACGCAAGCCGCCGCGGCCGCGCCGCGCGAGCAGGTCAACGTGACCACCGACCTGTTCAAGGCAACGATCGACAGCGAAGGCGCCACGGTCAACCACCTCGAACTGCTGAAGTACGACGAAGCCGACCGCACCAAGCACGTGGTGCTGTTCGAAAACGGCTCGCCTGCCACGCGCTACGTCGCGCAGACCGGCCTGCTGAACCAGGTCGACACTGGTGAGCGCTTCCCCAACCACCTGACGCCGATGACGCCGAAGGCCGGTCCGCGCGAAATGGCCGATGGCCAGAACACGCTGGAAGTGGGCTTCGAAAGCGCCCCCGTCGGCGGCCTGAAGTACATCAAGACCTACGTGTTCCACCGCGGTGACTACACCATCGGCGTGCGCCACGAAGTCGTCAACGTGAGCGACCAGCCGCGCGACGCGCAGCTCTACATGCAGCTGCTGCGCCACGGCACGGTGGCCGCCAGCACGATGTTCGGCACCAACACCTTTACCGGTCCGGCCGCGTACACCAACGAGAAGAAGTTCCACAAGCTCGACTTCAAGGACATCGCCAAGGGCAAGATCGAGCCGCCTCCGCCGGCCA
Source organism: Variovorax sp. YR266 (assembly GCF_900107295.1). Lineage (NCBI taxonomy): Bacteria > Pseudomonadati > Pseudomonadota > Betaproteobacteria > Burkholderiales > Comamonadaceae > Variovorax > Variovorax sp. YR266. The sequence goes on along the minus strand of NZ_FNPM01000003.1, from coordinate 402,321 downwards.
ACGATGGCTGGATCGCGATGGTGCAGCATTACTTCGTGTCGGCCTGGCTGCTCAAGGGCGACCCGGCCAGCGAGCAGCTGCGCCGCGAGTTCCGCGTGAAGGACCTGGGCGACAACCTCTTCACCGTTGCCATGGTGGCCACGCTGCCGAAGATCGCCCCGGGCGCCACGCAGGTCGTGAACAGCGCGCTGTTCGCCGGCCCCGAGGAAGAAAAGAAGCTCGAGGCCATCGCCCCCGGCCTGGACCTGGTGAAGGACTACGGCATCTTCGCGATCATCTCCAAGCCGCTGTACTGGCTGCTGAACCAGCTGCACGGCATCCTGGGCAACTGGGGCTGGTCGATCGTCGCGCTGGTGGTGCTGCTGAAGGCGGCCTTCTACTGGCTCAACGCCAAGGCCTACGCCAGCATGGCCAAGATGAAGGCCATCAATCCGAAGATCATGGAAATGCGCGAGCGGCTGAAGGACAAGCCGCAGGAAATGCAGCAGGAAATGATGCGGATCTACAAGACCGAAAAGGTCAATCCGATGGGCGGCTGCTTCCCCATCGTGATCCAGATCCCAGTGTTCATCGCGCTCTACTGGGTGCTGCTGTCGTCGGTCGAAATGCGCCACGCACCGTGGATCGGCTGGATCACCGACCTGTCGGCACCGGACCCCTGGTACATCCTGCCGGTCGTGATGACGGCCACCTCGCTGTTCCAGACCTGGCTCAACCCGACGCCGCCCGATCCGATGCAGGCCAAGCTGATGTGGATCATGCCGCTCGCGTTCAGCGTGATGTTCATCTTCTTCCCGGCCGGCCTGGTGCTGTACTGGATCACGAACAACGTGCTGTCGATCGCGCAGCAGTGGTTCATCAACAAGCGACTGGGCGTGCTCGGCACCAAGTAGCCGCACACCACCCCAGCCATCCCACGAAGGGCCGCGTCAGCGGCCCTTTTTGCTGAAAGAATCCGCCCATGCTCGCCCGCACCACCGATCCCATCGTCGCCGTCGCCACAGCCTCGGGGCGCGGGGCGGTCGGCATCGTGCGGGTGTCGGGCGCGAAGCTGGCGCCGTTGATCGAAGCCCTCTGCGGCCGCGTGCTCAAGCCGCGCGAGGCCACCTACCTGCCGTTCCGCGATGCGGACGGCGAGCCGGTCGACCACGGCCTGGCCATTCACTTCCCTTCGCCGAACTCTTTCACCGGCGAGGACGTGCTCGAACTGCAGGCCCACGGCGGCGCGGTCGTGCTGCAGCTGCTGCTGGCGCGCTGCCTCGAAGCCGCGGCCGAGCCCGACCCCGTCACCGGCCGCCCTCGCCTGCCCGGCCTGCGGGTGGCCGAGCCCGGCGAGTTCAGCCAGCGGGCATTTCTCAACGGAAAGATCGACCTGGCGCAAGCCGAGGCCATTGCCGACCTGATCGACGCCAGCACCGAGGCGGCCGCGCGCAGCGCCGGGCGTTCGCTGTCGGGCGCGTTCTCGCGCGAGATCCACACGCTGCGCGACGCGCTGATCCACCTGCGCATGCTGGTGGAGGCCACGCTCGACTTTCCGGAAGAGGAAATCGACTTCCTGCAGAAGGCCGATGCCACCGGGCAGCTGGCAAGGCTGCAGTCGCAACTCGCCGCCGTGCAGCAGCGTGCGCGCCAGGGCGCGTTGCTGCGCGAAGGCATCAAGGTCGTGATCGCGGGCCAGCCCAACGCGGGCAAGAGCTCGCTGCTCAATGCGCTGGCTGGCGCCGAGTTGGCCATCGTGAGCGCGGTGGCGGGCACCACGCGCGACGTGGTCTCGCAGACCATCCAGATCCACGGCGTGCCGCTGCACGTGGCCGACACCGCCGGCCTGCGCGAAAGTAGCGACGAGGTCGAGCAGATCGGCGTGGCGCGCGCCTGGGGCCAGATCGAAAGCGCCGATGCCGTGCTGTTCCTGCACGACCTCACCCGCGCGCACCTGGACGACTATGCCGCCGCCGATGCGGAGATCCTGGCCGGCCTGCGGCAGAAGCTGCCCGCGAGCGTGCCGGTGCTCGATGTCTGGAACAAGCAGGACGCAGCGCCCGCTACCAACCCCGAACAAGGCATCGCCCTGTCCGCCAAGACCGGCCTGGGCATCGAGGCCCTGCGCGAACAGCTGCTGGCCATGGCCGGCTGGCAGGCCGTGCCCGAGGGCGTGTACCTCGCGCGGGCGCGCCATGTGCAGGCGCTGGCCCGGGTCGAAACGCACCTGGCGCTGGCCGCCAGCCACCTGGCGGCACAGGCCCAGCTGCTCGATCTGCTGGCCGAAGAGCTGCGGCTGGCCCAGAACGCCCTGAACGAGATCACCGGCGAATTCGGCGCGGATGACCTGCTGGGGGTCATCTTTTCGCGCTTCTGCATTGGTAAATAACTACAGGCGACCTGAAAAACGTAAACAGTTGTAGCCGAACCTCGCGGCCATCGCGGATACTTCGGCTCACATCGGGGGCCGAAGAAACATGTCAATCCAGAACCTGAGCCGCGCCATCGCGGAGAACATGAGCACCGACGCGTTTGCGTTGACGTTCAATGTCCAGCAGTGGGAAACGCTGGCGGGCTATCTGCAGCCCATCGATGCCGGCGTCGGTGACATATTGATCGAGCAGGGCACGCCCGACCGCTCGGTGTTCTTCATCGAGAGCGGCGCCATCAGCGTGCACCGTGTCAGCAGCAAGGAGCAGATGCGGCTGGCCGTGCTCACGCCCGGCTCGGTGGTCGGCGAAGGCTCGTTCTTCTCGCGGCAGCCGCATTCGGCCAACGTGGTGGTCACTGGCGCGGGCCGCGTGTGGCGGCTCACGGCGATCCGCTTTGCGGAAATGTCGAACCGCCAGCCCAACATGGCACTGGAGATCGCGATGGCGCTCGGTGCCGTGATCGCCAAGCGCATGGCGCACCGCTCCAAGCGCGTCGCCGTGACCTGACGAAACCCCGATCGCCCACCGCCGGATAGTCGACCAGCAAGCCAGTTTCCGTTCTGGACCCCGAGAGTAGAGAGTAGTCAGCAAGTAAGCCATGGCCCTGATCTGTCCGGTCTGCAGCACGGAAAACCGTGACGGCGCGAATTTCTGCAGGAGTTGCGGCGTCAAGCTGTCCGCCGCGGGAGACCGGATTCCGCCGCCGCCGAGCCCCGAACGCGAATGGGCCACCACCGCCCCCGCCCAGTTGCGCGCGCCGACCATTCCGGCGCCGCTGTTCGACCCGGAGGAGCCGCCGCCGCCCGCGCGCTCGTCGTTCTTCAGCCGGACGCCCGCCGCGCGGCAGAACGACGAACACTCACAGACCGTGTTGATGGTGCACGACGACGGGTTGCCGCGCTCGCCCGCGCCGCCCGCTGCGTCGCCGGGGCTGGAGTCGACTTGGGCCTCGAAGCCCGAAATGAAGAAGAGACGCCGGGCCAAGGTCCGGCAGTCCGTACCGGTCGAACGGCCGCCGCGCAAGCGCGTGATCCTGCTGTGGCTCGGCCTGCTGGTGGTTGCGGTGGCGATGATCGTCGCGGGCTGGTACGGCTACGGAACGCGCAAGGCGCCTGCCGCCGCCGAAGGGGCTGCGCCGGCCGTCGAGGCCCCCGCTCCCGTGGCCCCGCCGCTGCCGCCGCCGATCGAGTCGTCACCGCCTGCAGCGCCCGCGGCGCCGGCGGACCCCCAGCCCGTCGAGCCAGCCGAGACGCCGCCTGCCGCGGAAGCCGCACCTGCACCCAAGCCCGTTGCCAAGCCGCGTAAGCAGGCGACCGCCGCCGTGCAGCCGTCGAACGCGCCTGAACCCGCTGCTGCTCCGGTCGCCGCTCCCGCTCCGCCGCCAGCACCTGCCGCCCCTGCCGAGCCTCAGGCCATGTGCGGCGACCGCAATTTCATCGCCAAGGCACAGTGCATGGCGGCCCAGTGCCTGAAGCCCGAGTTCAAGGCCCATGCGCAGTGCGAAGCGGTGCGCCGCCAGCAGCGCCTCGAAGAAGAAAAGCGCAACCCGAGCCTGATCAACTGATCGGCCGGGACCGAAGCGAAGGCTGCCGGATCGTCAGCCTTTTTGCAGCCGCTCCACGGCCATGGCCAGCGCGGCGGGCTTGCCGGACAGCACCAGCGTGTCGCCGTCCGACAGCACCGGGTTGTCGGCCAGCGCGCGGGGCTGGCCGTCTTGGCGGCGCAGGCTGGCGACGCGCACGCCCAGCGTGTGCAGCGCCATCTGTTCCAGCGTCTGGCCGACCGCGCGCGCGCCGGCATTGAGGGTGAAGCTGTTGAGGCGCTCGTGGTCGATCTCGTCTGCGTTGTCGTCGTCGGCACCGTGGAAGTAGCCGCGCAGCAGGTTGTAGCGGGCATCGCGCTGGTCCTGCACCACGCGGATCACGCGCCGCATCGGCACGCCGACCAGCGCCAGCGCATGGCTCGCGAGCATCAGCGAACCTTCGATGGCCTCGGGCACCACCTCTGTGGCGCCTGCGGCCTGCAGCTTTTCGAGATCGTGGTCGTCCTGCGTGCGCACGATCACCGGCACGTGCGGCGCATGGGCGCGCGTGTTGGCCAGCACCTTCATCGCGCCCGGCACGTCGAGATAAGTGACGACCACCGCGCTGGCGCGTGCCAGGCCCGCGGCCATCAGGGCCTGCAGCCGCGCTGCATCGCCGAACACCACCGAGTCGCCGGCGGCAGCGGCCTGGCGCACGCGGTCAGGGTCGAGGTCGAGCGCCATGTACGGGATGCCTTCGCGTTCGAGGATGCGCGCCAGGTTCTGACCGCAGCGCCCGTAGCCGCAGATGATCACGTGCTGCGCGGTGTTGATGGTCTTGCGCGCGATGCTCGTCATCTGCAGCGACTGCTGCAGCCAATCGCTGGCCACGAGCTTTCGCACGATGGCGTTGCTGTACATGATGATGAAAGGCGTGGCCAGCATCGACAGCACCATCGAGGCCAGCACCGGGTTGGCCAGCCACGGCGGCAGCAGGCTGCGTTCCTGCGCCAGCGTCAACAGCACAAAACCGAATTCGCCCGCCTGCGCGAGGTAGAGGCCGGTGCGCAGCGACACGCCCGAGGTGGCGCCGAGCACCCGCGCCAGCACCGTTACCAGCCCCAGCTTGAACGCCAGCGGCACCAGCAGCAGCACGCCCACCAGCAGCCAGCGCTCGACCACGATGTGCCAGTCGAGCGACATGCCCACGGTGATGAAGAACAGCCCCAGCAGTACGTCGTGGAAGGGGCGGATGTCGGTCTCGACCTGGTGCTTGTATTCGGTCTCCGACACCAGCATGCCCGCGATGAACGCGCCCAGCGCCAGACTCAGGCCGGCCAGTTCGGTGAGCCAGGCCAGGCCCAGCGTTATCAGCAACACGTTCAGGATGAAGAGCTCTTCGCTGCGCCGCCGCGCCACCAGCGTGAGCCACCAGCGCATGATGCGCGGGCCGCCGTAGAGCAGCACGCCGATCAAAAAGCTCGCCTTCAGCAGCGCCAGGCCCAGCGCCTTGGCCAGCGCCTCGGGCGGCGCGCCCAATGCGGGAATCAGCACCAGCAGCGGCACCACGGCCAAATCCTGAAACAGCAGCACGCCCATCACGCGCTTGCCGTGCTCGCTCTCGAGTTCGAGCCGCTCGGCCATCAGCTTGACCACGATGGCCGTGCTGCTCATGGTGAGCGCGCCCGACAGCGCCAGCGCTGTCTGCCAGCCCAGTTGCCATGTCGGGGGCAGCAGCAGCCGGGCGATCAGCAGCGCTCCGACCGTGGCGATGGACATCGTCAGCAGCACCTGCAGCAGGCCCAGCCCGAACACGTGCTTTCGCATCGCGCGCAGCTTCGGCAGGCTGAACTCCAGCCCGATCACGAACATGAGGAACACCACGCCGAATTCGCCCAGGTGCTGGATGCCTTCGGTGTTCTGCGCCAGGGCGAAGGCGTGCGGCCCGATCAACACGCCAGCCGACAGATAGCCCAGCATCGGCGGCAGCTTGAGGGAGCGGCACGCCACCACGCCGATCACCGCGGCCAGGAGATACAACAGCGTGAGATCGAACGAAGACATAGGCGCCGATGCTAGAGCAATGTCCGTGCCCCGGGCTTCCCCGGGCCATGTGATCCCGGGTGCCGGCCGGCCCGTAAAATCCGCAGATGAGCTCCCGCCCCGTTCCGGCCCCAGTGGTCGACCCCGAAGCCATCCTCGCTCGGGCACGCCTCACCTTCGACATCGAAGCCGAAGCCGTCACCGGTCTGAAAGACCGCGTCGGCCCGAGCTTCGTCGATGCGGTGCGCAAGATCCTCGAAGTGCGCGGCCGCGTGGTCGTGATGGGCATGGGCAAGAGCGGCCACGTCGGCCGCAAGATCGCCGCCACCCTCGCCTCCACCGGCACGCCCGCGATGTTCGTGCACCCGGCCGAAGCCAGCCACGGCGACCTCGGCATGATCAAGGCGGTCGACCTGGTGCTGGCCATTTCCAACAGCGGCGAGGTCGACGAACTCACCGTCATCCTGCCGGTCGTCAAGCGCCAGGGCGTGCCCCTGATCGCCATGACCGGCCGCCCCGAATCCACCCTCGCCCGCCATGCCGACATCGTGATCGATGCGGGCGTGTCCAAGGAAGCCTGCCCGCTCAACCTCGCCCCCACCGCCAGCACCACCGCCCAGATGGCGATGGGCGATGCGCTGGCCGTGGCGCTGCTCGACGCGCGCGGCTTCGGCTCGGAAGACTTCGCGCGCTCGCACCCGGGCGGCGCGCTCGGGCGCAAGCTGCTCACCCACGTGAGCGACGTCATGCGCTCGGGCGACGAAGTGCCGCGCGTGCCGCCGTCGGCCAACATCAGCGAGCTGATGCGCGCGATGAGCATCAAGGGCTTCGGCGCCGCCGCGGTGATCGAGCCCGACGGCCGCGCCTCGGGCATCTTCACCGACGGCGACCTGCGCCGGCTGATCGAGGCGGGCGCCGATTTGCGCAGCCCCAAGGCGGTCGACGTCATGCACCGCGACCCGCGCACCATCCGCGTCGACGCACTGGCGGTGGAGGCCGCCGAGCTGATGGAGCAATGCGGCATCACCCGCCTGTTCGTGATCGACGGCGCGGGGGTGATCGTCGGCGCGATCAACACCAACGACCTGATGCGCGCGAAGGTCATCTGATGCCGCTCGAGTTCCAGGCCGAGACCTTGCTCGCCGCGCAGGACGTGCGCATCGTTTTCTTCGACATCGACGGCGTGCTCACTGACGGCGGCGTGTACTTCACCGAGCACGGCGAAACGCTCAAGCGCTTCAGCATCCTCGACGGCTACGGCCTGAAGCTGCTGCGCAAGGCCGGCATCGTGCCGGCCGTGATTACCGGGCGCGACTCCAAGCCGCTGCGCGTGCGGCTCGAAGCGCTGGGCATCGAGCACGTGCGCTACGGCACCGAAGACAAGCTGCCCGCCGCACAGGCCATGCTCGACCAGCTCGGCTTTACGTGGGCGCAGGCCGCCGCCATCGGCGACGACTGGCCCGACCTGCCGGTGCTCATGCGCGTCGGCTTCGCGGCGGCACCGGCCAATGCCCATGCGGAAGTGCGCGGCATCGCGCGCTACGTCACCCAGGCGCGCGGCGGCGAAGGCGCGGCGCGCGAGTTCTGCGACCTGCTGCTCACGGCCTGCGGCCAATACCGCGCGATGCTCGACGCTGCCCGGGGCCCGACCACATGAACAACGTGAAACGCGCATGGGGCATGGTGCGCGAAGTCCTCGACCGCGCCACGATCTACCTGCCGATCATCCTCACGGCCGCCGTCGCGCTCGGTACCTACTGGCTGGTGCGCAACGCGCCCAAGCTGCTGGAGCCCACGGCCAAGGTCGCGCCCACGCATGAGCCCGATTACTTCATGCGTGAGTTCGTCATCAAGAACTTCCTGCCCAATGGCGACCTGCGCAGCGAATTGCACGGGGTCGAGGGCCGGCACTATCCCGACACCGACACCATCGAGATCGACAAGGTGCGCATGCGCACCGTGTCGCCCGAGGGGCTGGTGACGCGCGGGTCAGCCGACCGCGGCCTGTCGAACTCCGATGGCAGCGAGGTGCAGCTGTTCGGCAATGCGATCGTCATCCGCGATCCCTCGGTGGGGCCGAACGGCAAGCCTGCGCCGCGCCTCGAGTTCCGCGGCGAGTTCCTGCATGCTTATGTCGACACAGAACGCGTCACGTCGAACAAGCCGGTCACGCTCATTCGCGGCACCGACCAGTTCACCGGCGACACGCTCGACTACGACAACCTGAGCGGCGTGGCCAACCTGAATGGCCGGGTGCGCGGCGTGCTGATTCCGTCGGCGGCTCCGGCCGCTCCTGCTCCCGCCAAGAAGCGCTGAAGAAGACATCTCCTGCATGACCACGTCCCCGCTTGTCTTCATCACCGGCGCATCGAGTGGCATCGGCCAGGCGCTGGCCGCGAGCTTCCACGACGCGGGCTACCGCCTGGCGCTGGTCGCCCGGCGCACGGGGGAGATCGAAGCGTGGGCGAATGCCCGGCAACTGAGCGCAGACCGCTACCGGATCTACAGCGCCGACGTGGCGCAGACCGACAGCATCGTCGCCGCCGGCAGCGCCTGCATCGCGCAGCAGGGGCTGCCAGACGTGGTGATCGCCAATGCCGGCATCAGCGTCGGCATCGACACCGCCGAGCGCTCCGACCTCGATGTGCTGGCGCAGACCTTTGCCACCAACAACGTCGGTCTCGCCGCCACTTTTCATCCGTTCGTGCGGGCGATGGTGCAGCGCGGCAGCGGGCGACTGGTGGGCATCGGCAGCGTGGCGTCCATCCGCGGATTGCCAGGGCACGGCGCGTACTGCGCCAGCAAGGCCGGCGTGGTGGCGTACTGCGAGAGCCTGCGCGGAGAACTGTTCAACAGCGGCGTCAAGGTCGTCACCCTCTGCCCGGGCTACATCGACACGCCGCTTACGCAGGGCAACCGGTACGGCATGCCTTTCCTCATGAAGGCGGAAGATTTTGCGGCCCAGGCACTGCGCGCCATCGAGGCAGGCACGAGCTACCGCGTGATTCCCTGGCAGATGGGCGTGATCGCCAAGATCATGCGCATGCTGCCCAACGCCGTGCTCGACCGGGCGGTGCAAGGGCGCGAACGCAAGAAGCGAAGCGGCGAAGCCTGAGCAGCAAGCGCCGGGCGATCGCCCATTGAAAAAGGCTCCCGAGGGAGCCTTTTGTCTGTGCGCCTGGGAGCGCAGGGCTTAGTAGCCGCTGTTGCCGCCACCACCGTAGCCGCCGCCACCACCACCGCCGGAGCGGCCACCGCCGCCACCGCCACGGGGGCCGGCGCCGTAGGGGCTGCGGAAACCGCCGTCGCCACCACCACCGCCGCCACCGCTGCGGCCACCACCGCCACCGCCGTAGCCGCCGCCACCGCCGGAGCGGCCACCGCCGCCACCACCGTAGCCGCCACCACCGCCGCCGTAGCCGCCGCCACCACCGCCGCCATAACCACCACCGCCGCCGCCGTAGCCGCCACCACCGCTGCGCGGGGGACGAGCTTCCATCGGACGTGCTTCGTTGACGACGACGCTGCGGCCACCAAGGGGCTGGCCGTTCATGCCGTTGATTGCTGCTTGTGCTTCCGCGTCACTGCCCATCTCGACGAAGCCGAAGCCCTTCGAGCGGCCGGTGTCACGTTCCATCATGACCTTGGCGCTGGTCACTGCGCCGAACTGCCCGAAGGCCTGTTCGAGATCTCCGTCGCGCACCGAGTAAGGCAGGTTGCCGACGTACAGTTTGTTGCCCATCAAGGGACTCCTATAAACACATCAAGAAAAGCGATGGAGTCCCGAAAGCATCACTCAAACGAGAGCCGTCGAGTCGCGCGAAACTGACCGATCACCGAACTGCCCCCCGACCAAAATGAAGAGGGAGGCTCGTGCATTATGGGTGAAATATCCGAATTGCAAGCGGGAATTTGCGTCTTGAGGTAGCACCTGTCAAAACTATTGGAAAGCTAGTGCCTACTTGCATTTTTGGGCGAGGTCCTTGGCGCTACATGTAGAATTCGCCCCGTCATTGGGGAGTAGCCGCCTTCCGATTTGCGAGAAGGGCCCGCGTCAACAGACTTGTCCTGCCCCACACAGGACATGGCGCGTGCAGTTAACACACCTGGCGAGACCTTTGACCGTGCAACTTCGGGAATATGGCCGAAGGTGTTGCACGGTCAATTGCGTCCTTCGGCCCAAGGAACCCCACATCCATCATGGAAGCTTTTCTCGTTGCAACCGGCGTAGTTGCGCTCGCCGAAATGGGCGACAAGACCCAACTCCTGGCCCTCCTGCTCGCTGCCCGTTTCAGGAAACCCTGGCCCATCGTCCTGGGCATCTTCGCCGCCACCATCATCAACCACGCGCTGGCGGGTGCCGTCGGCAACTACATCACGCGCTGGCTCGGACCGGAGGTGCTCCGCTGGATCCTGGGCGGCTCGTTCATTGCGATGGCCGTCTGGATGCTGATTCCAGACAAGCTCGACGACGACGATGCCCCGGGCGCGTCGAAGTTCGGCGTCTTCGGCACCACGGTGATCGCGTTCTTCCTCGCCGAGATGGGCGACAAGACCCAGATCGCCACCGTCATGCTCGCCGCCCGCTTCACGCACGACTACTTCTGGGTGGTCGCAGGCACCACGCTGGGCATGATGCTGGCCAACGCGCCGGTGGTGTGGCTCGGCGAGAAGATCGTGCGGCGCGTGCCGATCAAGCTAGTGCACGGCATCTCGGCCGCGATCTTCCTGGTGCTGGGCATCATCATGATCGTCGGCTGGTAATCCGACGGGGCGATATACTGCCTCTTGCGCCGATTTGCTTCAGCTTGCGGGCGCTTTATAAATTCAGCTAAAGACAGGCGCGGCAGACCCGGCTCGTTTTTGGCGAGGCCGGGTTTTTTCATTCATGTCGTCGTCACCACCTTTGGTCGTCACCTCGCAGTCGATGCAGTTCGCAGGCCCGCTGGCCCTGCGCAGCGGCGCGTCGATCAGCGACTACACGCTCGCCTACGAAACCTACGGCACCCTGAACGCCGAGCGCAGCAACGCCGTGCTGGTGTGCCATGCGCTCAATGCCTCGCACCACGTGGCGGGCGTCTACCAGGGCCAGGCCCGCTCCGAGGGCTGGTGGGACAACATGGTGGGCCCCGGCAAGCCGGTCGACACCGACCGCTTCTTCGTGATCGGCGTCAACAACCTCGGCTCCTGCTTCGGCTCGACCGGCCCGATGCACGTCAACTCCGCCACCGGCCGCGTCTACGGCGCCGACTTCCCGGTGGTCACGGTCGAAGACTGGGTCGACGCGCAGGCCGCGCTGCTAGATGCGCTCGGCATCGAGACGCTCGCGGCCGTCATGGGCGGCAGCCTCGGCGGCATGCAGGCACTGTCGTGGACGCTGCAGTACCCCAGCCGCGTGCGCCACGCCGTGGTCGTGGCCAGCGCGCCCAATCTCACGGCCGAGAACATCGCCTTCAACGAAGTCGCGCGCCGCGCCATCGTGACCGACCCTGACTTCCACGGCGGCCACTTCTACGAACACGGCGTGATCCCGAAGCGCGGCCTGCGCATCGCGCGAATGATCGGCCACATCACATACCTCAGCGACGACGTGATGAACGAGAAGTTCGGCCGCATCCTGCGCAGCGCCGTCGAGGGCGAGGTGGCGGGGCTCGACTACCGTTACTCCACGCAAGACGTCGAGTTCCAGATCGAAAGCTACCTGCGCTACCAGGGCGACAAGTTCAGCGAGTACTTCGACGCCAACACCTACCTGCTGATCACCCGCGCGCTCGACTACTTCGACCCCGCGCGCAGCCACGGCGGCAAGCTCAGCACCGCGCTGGCCCAGGCCACCGCCAAGTTCCTGCTCGTGAGCTTCAAGACCGATTGGCGCTTCTCACCCGCGCGCAGCCGCGAGCTTGTGAAGGCGCTGCTCGACAACCGCCGCAACGTGAGCTACGCCGAGATCGACGCGCCGCACGGCCACGATGCCTTCCTGCTCGACGACGTGCGCTACATGGGCGTGGTTCGCTCGTACTTCGAGCGCGTCGCCAAGGAATTCCAATGAGCGACCTCGAACACCAAAGATTGATCGCAGAGCTCGTGCCCCAAGGCTCGCGCGTGCTCGACCTCGGCTGCGGCGACGGCGCCCTGCTCGACCTGCTGCAGCGCGAACGCGGCTGCACCGGCTACGGCGTGGAGATCGCCGACGGCAACGTGCTGCAGTGCATTCGCCGCGGCGTCGACGTGATCCAGCTCAACCTCGACGAAGGCCTGGCGATGTTCGACGACGCTTCCTTCGACGTGGTGCTGCAGATCGACACGCTCCAGCACCTGCGCAATGCCGAAGTGATGTTGCGCGAGACCGCGCGCGTCGGCCGCATCGGCGTCGTCGCCTTTCCCAATTTCGCGCACTGGCCCAACCGCCTGAGCGTGGCGCGCGGCCGCATGCCGGTGACGCGCCGCCTGCCCTACCAGTGGTACGACACGCCCAACATCCGCGTCGGCACCTTCAAGGACTTCGAGGTGCTGGCCGGCAAGAACAACCTGCGCGTGCTCGACGCCTTCGGCCTGCAGGACGGGCGCGACGTGCGCTGGCTGCCCAACGCGCGCGCCAGCACGGCGGTCTTCAAGTTCGAGCGCGGCGGCGGCTGAACCCTTTGGAGCGCACCACCGGATGAGCTTCACGCTTGCACAGCCGGTCCACAGCGAGCTGCTCATCAAGAAGAGCCGCTTCATCGGCTGCGTGCAGCCGGTGGCCGACCGTTCGGCCGCGCTGGCCGTGGTCGCCTCGCTGCGCGCCGAACACCCCGCGGCCGCGCACGTCTGCTGGGCCTTGATGGCCGGCGGCCAGTCGGCCGCGAACGACGACGGTGAACCCGGCGGCACGGCCGGCCGTCCGATGCTGGAGGTGCTGCGCCACCAGCAGGTCGAAGGCGCGCTCGCGACCGTGGTGCGCTACTTCGGTGGCGTGAAGCTGGGCGCGGGCGGCCTCGTGCGGGCCTACACCGACGCGGTCGCGCAGGCCCTGCTCGGCGCCACGCTCGTGCCGCTGGTGCGCCAGCGCAGCCTCGGTTGCTCGGTGCCCTATGCGCTCGAAGGACTCGTGCGGCGCGAACTCGCCGCTGCCGGCGCGGTGCTCGACGATGTGCAGCACGGCGACGACGTGGCCTTCGCCTTCTCGCTCCCCGAGCCCGATGCCGACGCTTTCATCGCCCGTCTCGACGATGCTGCGCAAGGGCGCGTCGTCTGGCCGAAGGCGTAACGCGCTTCGAAGGCACCGCAGGCGCGGGCGCAGTCATCGCGAGAATGCCGCGCGGCGCCACCGGCACCGGCTCGTCGTCGGGCCCGCGCCGCGCCATCTCCGCGGTCACGATGCCGGTCGGCACCGCGAGCACGCCCCAGCCCAGCAGCATCATCACCGAGGCGATCGCACGGCCCAGGTCGGTCTTTGGCACGAGGTCGCCGAAGCCCACCGTGGCCATCGTCGAGATGGCCCAGTAAATTGCCACCGGAATGCTCGTGAAGCCATGCACCGGCCCCTCGACCACGTACATCAGCGTGCCCATCACCAGCACCACCAGCATCACGAAGCCGACGAACACCGTGATCTTGCGCCGGCTCGACGCCACGGCAGACACCAGCGCGCGGTACTCCACCGAGTAGCGCGATAGTTTGAAGATACGGAACACGCGCAACAGGCGCAGCACCCGCACGTCGATCAGGTACGCCATCTCGGGCGCAAAGGCCACCAGAAAAGTCGGCAGCAGCGCAAGCAGGTCGATCACGCCGTAGAAGCTCAGCGCATAGCGCAGCGGCTTGTTCACGCAGCACAGCCGAGCGATGTACTCCAGCGTGAAGAGAATGGTGAACACCCATTCGAGCGCATTGAACAGCGGCCGCCACTGCTCGCGGATCGACTGCACGCTGTCGAGGATCACCACCAGCACGCTGGTCACGATCACCGCGATCAGCGCCAGGTCGAACATCAGGCCCGCGCGCGTGTCGGCCTCGAAGATCACCGTGAACAGCGTACGCCGCCAGCCGTGCGCGGGCTTGTCGAAGCGCGAGTCGGTGGCCGACGAAATGGCGCGCGAGGGGTGCGTGGCCTGCGCTGTGGAAGGAGTTTCGGAGTTCGGAAGGCTCATGACGCCGCATTGTCATGTCCACAGTCGATTTATTCAGTTACGCTTCTTGCGCAATGAAGTGCCGCAGGCCATGAGTGCGTTCTTACGATAGTCCCTTTCTTGAGGAGCTCCCCTTTGGCTACACAGTCCCCCTTCTTCGGCAAGCGTGATCGTGACACCGACTCGTTGACATCCCGCCCCGCGCCGCTCGTCGGTTCGGGCACCAATCTCTCCGGAACCCCCGTCAATCCCTCGTCGCTGACCGCACAGCAAGGCGGACTGAACGCCGCTGCTGCTACAGCATCTGCCGCCGCCAAGGAAGGCGGCAGCAAGCTCACCGTCGGCCCGAACATCAAGCTCAAGGGCGTGGAGATCACCGACTGCGACACGCTCGTGGTCGAAGGCCTCGTCGAGGCCACCATGGACTCGCGCCTGATGCAGATCGCCGAACAGGGCGAGTTCAAGGGCTCGGCCGAAATCGACATCGCCGAAATCCGCGGCGTATTCGACGGCAGCCTCACGGTGCGCGAAAAGCTCGTGATCCACTCGACCGGCAAGGTCACCGGCAAGATCCGCTACGGCAAGATCGTGATCGAGGAAGGCGGCCAGCTTTCCGGCGAAATCAGCTTCGGCGCCAAGCCGTCGCTGCACTCCGCAGCCTGAAGCCCGTCAAGCTTTCGGCGGGGTCCACCCAAAGCGCTCCAGCAAGGCACCGGCCGCGGCCGGTGCCTTTTCTTTGGCGCCATTGATGAAGTAGACAAACACGTCGCGCTTCTTCGGCGACACGGCCCAGCCCTGCGCGCGCTCGGCCCAGGTGTCCAGCGCCTTCGGCGCGTAGCCGGTCTTGAGCTTTGCGTCGGCCATCATGAGCCGCGCATAGGCGAAATCGCCTTCGGGCTCCTCGAAGGACGGAAACTTGTCGGCGTCGGTGAACACCGTCGACACCTTGTGCTTCTTCGCGAGTGCCTTGTAGGCGGGCACCATGAAGCTCTCGTGCCGCACGTCCATCACGTGCCGCAGCGCGCGGCTGCCCTCCTTCTTCGGCAGCAGCGCGAGAAAAGCCTCGAAGTCTTCCGCATCGAACTGCTTGGTCGGCATGAACTGCCACACGATCGGCCCGAGCTTGTCGCCGAGCTCGGCCACGCCGCTGTCGATGAAGCGCTTGATCGAATCGCCCGCGCCTGACAGCAGCTTGCGGTTGGTCGCGAAGCGCGAGGCCTTGAGCGAGAACATGAAGTCGGCCGGCGTGTCGTCGTGCCACTTCCTGAAGGTCTCGGGCTTGAAGGTGCTGTAGTAGGTGCCGTTGATCTCGATGGCGCTGACCTTGCGGCTCGCGTAGTTCAACTCCTTCGCGTGCGCGAGCCCCTTGGGATAGAAGTTGTCGCGCCAGGGTTCGTAGGTCCAGCCGCCTATGCCCACCTTGATGTTTGCCTTGCTCACATGGCCCTCCGGGTTGAGATCGCCCGCACTCTACGCGCGGTCGCCTCAAGGCGCAAAATGCGCCTTTTCGTCACCCGCGGAGAACCCACCGATGAACGCCCCCCTGCACCGCGAAATGCCCGCCGGCACGCTCGACGCCGAGCGCGCCCTGTCCGACGTCACCGCCCAATGGGACGGCGACATCCTCAAGCAACTCACCAACTACATCGGCATCCCGGCCAAGTCGCCCGGCTTCGACAAGGACTGGTCGGCCAACGGCTACCTCGAGACCGTGCTGCGCAACGCCGCCGCCTGGGTCGAGGCACAGAAGGTCGAGGGCCTGAAGCTGGAGATCGTGCGCCTCGAAGGCCGCACGCCGGTGCTGTTCTTCGAAGTGCCGGCCACCGGCACCGACATGGGCGAGACCGTGCTGATGTACGGCCACCTCGACAAGCAGCCCGAGTTCACCGGCTGGCGCAACGACCTCGGCCCGTGGACGCCCAAGTACGAGAACGGCCTGCTCTACGGCCGCGGCGGTGCCGACGACGGCTACGCGGTGTACGCCAGCATCGCCGCGCTGCAGGCGCTCAAGAGCCAGGGCGCGGCGCACCCGCGCATCGTCGGCCTGATCGAGACCTGCGAGGAAAGCGGCTCCTACGACCTGCTGCCCTACGTCGACGCGCTGCGTCCGCGCCTGGGCAATGTCGAACTGGTGATCTGCCTCGACTCCGGCGCCGGCAACTACGACCAGCTGTGGCTCACCACCTCGCTGCGCGGCATGGCCAGCGGCACGCTCAAGGTGGAAGTGCTGACCGAAGGCATCCACTCCGGCGATGCATCGGGCCTCGTGCCCTCGAGCTTCCGCATCATGCGGCAGGTGCTCGACCGCCTCGAAGACAGCGCCACCGGCCGCTTGCTGCCCGCGAGCTTCCACTGCGAAGTGCCGGCCGACCGGCTGACGCAGGCCAGGGCCACCGCCGCGATCCTCGGCGAAGAGGTCTACAAGCGCTTTCCGTGGGCGCACTACGATTGCGGCGGCTCGACCATGTTCGCGCTGCCGACCACCACCGATCCGGTCGAGGCCCTGCTCAACCGCACCTGGAAGCCCACGCTGTCGGTGACCGGCGCCGAAGGCTTTCCGGCACTGAAGGACGCGGGCAACGTGCTGCGCCCGTACACCGCCTTCAAGCTGTCTCTGCGCCTGCCTCCACTGGTCGATGCGGCCGAGGCGGTGCAGAACCTCAAGACGCTGCTCGAAGACAACGCGCCCTACCAGGCCCGCGTGACCTTCGAGAGCAACGGCGGCGCCACCGGCTGGAACGCACCCACCATCACGCCGTGGTTCGAGGACGCGCTCAACAAGGCCTCGCAGGCGCACTTCGGTGCGTCGTGCGGCTACATCGGCCAGGGCGGCACCATTCCGCTGATGAACATGCTCAGCGCCGGTTTCCCGAAGGCGCAGATGATGGTCTGCGGCGTGCTCGGCCCGAAGAGCAACGCGCACGGCCCCAATGAGTTCCTGCACGTGCCCTACGCCAAGAAGCTCACCGCGGCCGTGGCCGAAGTGATCGCCGCATTGCCGGCAGCGCATCGCGCGGCCACATCGGAGCCGGTGGCCGCTTGAGCGAGGCGCTGCCTTTGCCGCAGCGCGTTTCGCTGTCGACCCCGGACGGCGAGACGCTCGCCCTGCGCCGGCTGCCGGCGCCCGGCCCGGCGCGCGCCGTGATCGTGGTGGTCCATGGGCTCGGCGAGCATGCGGGCCGCTATCACGCACTCGCGGAATGCCTGCACGAATGGAACTTCGCCGTGTGGGCGCACGACCACTTCGGGCACGGCGAATCGACCGGTGCGCGCGGCGGCCTGCCGAGCGAACTGCGGTTGGTCGACGACCTCGCGCTGGTCATCGACGATGCGCGCCGCGAGAACCCCGGCCTGCCGCTGGTGCTGCTGGGGCACAGCCTCGGCGGACTGGTCGCCGCGAGCCTGGTGGCGCGTGGCGTGCGGCAGGTCGATGGGCTGGTGCTTTCCTCGCCGGGGCTCGATCCGGGCCTGAGCGGTTTCCAGAAGGCGCTGCTCGCGGTGCTGCCGCGCATTGCGCCGAACCTGCGCGTGGGCAACGGCCTCGACGACAACTACCTCTCGCATGACCCAGCAGTGGTGCAGGCCTACCGCGACGATCCGCTCACGCACGACCGCATCGGCGGCCGGCTCGCGCGCTTCCTGGCGTACGAGGGCGTGACGGTGCAGCAGCGGGCTGCGAACTGGCCCGTGCCGACGCTGCTTCTCTACGCGGGCGACGATCGCCTCGTGGTGCCCGCTGCCAGCCGCGCATTCGCTGCGGCGACGGCATCAAGCGGCAAGGTCGAGGCGCACTGCTTCGACACGCTGTACCACGAGATCTTCAACGAACTCGAAGCCGACGCGGTCTTCGCGGCCCTGCAAAGCTGGCTCAACCGGCGCTTTCCGCCGCTGGCCTGACGGCGCGCACGCGCGCCAGCCAGATCAGCGCCGCGCCAGTCAGCACCACCGGCACCAGCGAACCGAAGTTCAGCAGCCGCCAGCCCTGCGTGGTCACCAGCACGCCCGAGGCGAACGAGGTCAGCGCCAGCGTCGCGAACACGCAGAAGTTGAGCGCGCCCTGCGCGCGGTCGCGCTCCTCGGCGGTGTAGGCCGTGAGCGAGAGCGTGGTGCTGCCGGTGAACAGGAAATTCCAGCCCACGCCCAGCAGGAACAACGCGACGATGAAGTGATGCAGCTCCACGCCCGAGAGCGCGATGGCGATGCAGCCGAGGTTGAGCACCAGCCCCACGCCCATCACTGGCAGCGCCCCGAAGCGGCGGATCAGGTGCCCGGTGAAGAAGCCCGGCGCGAACATGCCGATCACGTGCCATTCGAGCACCAGCGCGGCATCGGAAAACGGCAGGCTGCAGATCTGCATCGCGATGGGCGTCGCGGCCATCAGCAGGTTCATAACGCCGTAGCCAAGCGCGCCCGCGGCGGCGGCCACGATGAACACCGGCTGCCGCATGATCTCGGCCAGCGGGCGCCCGCCTGCGGCCTCCTTGCGCGTGGGCGCGGCCGGGAATTCGATGAAGCGCATCACTGCCATCGACAGCAGCGCCACCAGGGCCAGCGCAACGTAGGCGCCCGCAAACGGCACCGCAAAGGCTTCGCGTGTGGCGGTGGCGAGGTTCGGCCCGGCGACCGCGCCAATCAGCCCGCCCGCCATCACCATCGACACCGCCTTCTCGCGCCAGGCCGGCGCCGCCAGCTCGGCAGCGGCGAAGCGGTAGAGCCCCGCGTTGGCGTTGTAGTAGCCCGCGACCACCGTGGCGAAGCACAGCAGCCAGAAGTTCTTCGTGACCGCCGCGAAGCAGCACAGCAGCGACGATGCCACCGCCACCGCCAGCCCGATCTGGAACGAGCCGCGCCGGCCGAAGCGCTGCTGCGTGCGCGCCACCAGCCCGGTGCTGAGCGCGCCGCCCACCACGTAGCTCATCACCGGCAGCGTCGCCATCCAGCCGTGCGGCGCGATGGCCAGCCCCACCAGCCCGTTGATGGCGATGAAGGTCACGTTGTTCGTCAGGAGCAGGCCCTGGCAGATGGCGAGCAGCCAGAGGTTGCGGTTCATGGCGCCGTCTCCCGGATCGCGCGCTGCAGGTCGCGCTCGATTTCGCTGAAGACGATCGGCGGCAGCTCGCCCAGCGTGCCTTCGGTGCCGTCGAGTGCCACCGCGCGCACGGTCTGCAGCTCCTTGCCGTCGGGGCTGTCCTGCACGAACCAGCCTTCCTCCAGCTGCAGGCAGATGCGGCGTCCGCCGGGCACGGCCTTGTTGAAGCTGTTGACCATGCCGCCGTCACCCACCTCGCGCTGCCAGCCGCGCGTTTCCAGGCCCATGAGGGCGGCGTTCGACACGGCGCGGCCGCTCCAGTGCGGGAGTTCGCGGCGGGTGCGCAGCGCCTCGTCGAGCACGAAGGCCGGGCGCATCAGCTGCTCGAAGGGCTGCACGATTTCGTAGTCGGCCAGCACGGCGGCCCATGCGGTCGCCAGCGACGGGTCGAGTGCCGTGATTTCCAGCGGATGCGGCAGGCCGATGCGCGCGGACTCGGGCAGCTTCACCGCGTCGTCCTGCAGGTTGGCCAGTTCGCCTTCGGCGCTGACGCGGAAGGTGCCTTCGAGCTTGTCCGATGCGTCGAACAAGCCCCAGACCAGCGGCCGGCTGAAGACCCGCAGCACGGGGTGGTTGGCGAAGAAGGGCATGAACTCGTCGGGGCCCCATCGGCGCTGCGTGCACATCGCGGCTTCCAGTCGCTTGATCTGCGTGGTGGCGACGGTCTTTGCCAGCTTGCGCAGCTCCTTCAGCTGCGTGGTCGAGGCGGCGGCCTTGCCGGCGTCGTCGTTCGCGCCCGGCTTGGGCAGCGTCTTGAGGGCCTTGCCCCTGGCGTCGTGCACCACGGGCTGGAAGTTGTCGTCCATGCGCACCTCGAAGCTGCGCGGGCCGAAGTCGAGCGTCAGGCGCGCGCGGGTGTCGAGGCCGAGGTCAGGCACGGTGCGGTCGGCCAGCTGGTCGAGGCTGAGGCCGCGCTGCTCGGCCACTTCGCCGAGCATGCGGTCGGCGCGGGTGCGCAGGTCGTCGTGGCGGGTCTGGCGCGCGAGTTCGGCCAGGTGCATCAGGGCGGCGTCGCTGCCGATCTCGCCGAGCATCACCATCGCGTCGTAGGCCCGCACGCGGTCGAGCGCGGCGCGCCACTGGCGCAGCAGGCCGTAGAGCTGGCGCGCGGTTTCGCCGTCGCCGAGACGGCCCTGCAAAGCGAACATCCAGCGCTCCTTGGCCGGGCGGCCGTTGCCGATCCACCAGGCCAGCAGCGCGCGGCCGAAGCGCGCGAGGGAATCGGGAGTGAGCGCGTCCAGCAGCGGGGCGAGCCCCGGATAGGGCGCGTCGGGCTTGCCGAGCATCATCGCCATCAGCACGTCGGGCACCACGTCTTGCGGCAGCGCGAGCCCGCCTTGCTTGAGGAGCAGGCGGGGCAGTGACGCCAGCGGCAGGGTCTTCGGCACCACGGGCAGGCTGTCGGGCAGCAACTCTTCGGGGGCGATGGCCAGAAGCTGCGCCACCGCATCGGCGGCTTCGGCGCCATAGGCGAGCGCCTGCCGGCGTACCGCATCGGCGTGGCCGGCATCGTGCAGCCAGCGCAGCGCGGCTTGCGCCGCCTCGTGCGCCGGGCCGGGTTCGCCCAGCGCGATGGGAACGAGGCCGCGCGCAGCCGCATCCGGGTAACGCGCAAGCCACTCGCCCGCTTCGCGCCGGACCCAGCGATTAGTGTGGAAGCCCTTGGCGATCCAGCCGGCGAGCGGGTCCCATTCGATGACCGATGCCAGCTCGAACATCGCGCGCGAGCCCTGCTTGAGGAAGCGCGGCAGTCCCGGCAGCGCGGCCGCGCCGAATGCATGGAGGATGGGGCGCATGCGCGAGACATCGCCCATGTAGAGCTCGGGCGCGGGCCCGAGCGTGAACACTGCGATGGCCAGCGGCTCGGGCAGGTGCCAGATGTATTCGGCGACGCTCCAGTGGGTGGCCGGAGGTTCGCCGAAGTCTTCCGGCCCGATCTCACGGCCGTTTGCCGCGACAGCCTCGATGAGCTCGGGGCGCAGGCCCAGCATCCACAGGGCCTTGTGCACCTTGCCGCCCTCGCGGATCTCTGCGGGTGCGTTGGGCTGGTTGCGCGCGAATTCGTCCATCCACTGGTCGGCGCGTTCGCGCGAGACGCGGAGCTCGCGGGTCAGCCAGTCGGACGATTCGCCCGTGGCCTGCAGGTACTGCGGCGGCGGCAGATTGCTCCAGTGCAGCAGCGCCGTTGGCGTCAGTGGCTGCAGCGCCAGCGTCGGGATGACGGGCAGCGCCTGCCGGTTCTTCCAGGGCGGGCGCCGCAGCAGCGCGGGCCAGGCGTCGGGGGTGGCATCGGTCACGCCGGCGGAGCTGTCTTCCTGCAGGCGCGCGAGCGTCTTGCGCTGGCTGTCGTCGCAGGAGGCCTCCAGCGGTTGCTGCCACTCGGGGTTCGCGGCCAGCAACTCCAGGATCAACGCGGCGCCGGCCTGGTGTCGCGCCGGGTTCGCCGACAGCAGCTCGCGCAGCACGAACAGCGGCCAGCGGGCAGCCTGCTTGACGAGGGCGTTCTTGCAGTCGATCTGCTTGACCTGGGCCACGAAGAAGCGCACCACGGCCGGGTCATGGATGGCCAGCAGGTCGGTGACGGCTTCCTTGTGCGGGGACGGCTCGAAGAACAGCTCGGCTGCCGCGGCGCCGTGCATGTCGAGCATGCGCAGCCGTGCGACGCGCGGCGGATAGAAGCTGGAACGGTGGCGGCGAAAGAAGTCGAGGCTGTCGGCCAGGCTGCGTTCGTCCAACAGCGAGCCGCCGCACTGGCCGCAGGGCCGGTCGTTGAACTGTGCGAGCGCTTCGCGCATGCCCTTGGACCACCGCACGGTGCCATCGGGCTGCGCGTCCAGACCTTCTTCTTTCGACTTGCGACTGCCCGCCATGCCATTGCTCTCCATTGATGCCAGCGGGATTGTCGGCCAACACGCACGGACCAAAAAAAAGCGCCCTCGCGGGCGCCGGAATCCTGGAGAACGCAGTCCGTCAGTTCAGGACTGCTTGCCTTGCAGCAGACCGCTGAGCGAACCCAGCAGGTCGTCGTGGTTGCCCAGCCCCTGGTCGGGGACCTTGCCGTGCGGCGTGAGCTGGTCGATGAGCGCCGGCAGCATGGTGGCGAGCATCGGCAGCAGCGTTTGCGCATTGATGCCGAGCTTGGACGCGATGCTGGCGATGGTGTCGCTGCCCAGCGCGTTCTGCAGCTGGTCGCCCGAGACCGGCTGGTTTTCTCCCTTGCCGATCCACGAGCCGATGACGTCGCCCATGCCGGCCTGCTCGAACTTCGAGACCAGACCGCCCAGGCCGCCCTGCCCGCCGTTGTTGGCGAGCAGGCCGCCCAGCGCGCCGGCCAGGCCTCCCAGATCGCCCAATCCGCCGCCTTGCGGTTGCTGCTGTTGCGCAGCGCCTCCGAGCACTTGACCGAGTACCGAATCGAGCAATCCCATGGCTGTTTCCTTGGTGTGTGACAGAACCGTCTGCATTGTTAAATGCCGCGGACCGTAAGCAGAAAGTGGCACGTCCACTTTCGAACTGGCAACGTGACAAATTACTTGGTACGCGCTGTCCGTTTGGGGAGCAATGCGGGGCTGACCCCCTGCACGCCCACCAGGCCCAGCACGGTAACCAGCGAATTCTGCGCGCCTTTCCATGCATCTGTCACGTCAATGGACTCGCTCAACGAATGGAATCCGGAGGCCTTGCCGCCACCGCCGACGATGATCGCGGGAATGCCCAGCGCGATCGGCACGTTGGCGTCGGTGCTGCCGCCGCGCAGCAGCGTCTTGTTGCCGAAGGCGGCGTTCGAACGGATCGCGGCCTCGACGATCACCGAATCGGGCGGCGTGCGGCCGCCGGGGCGGTCGCCGATGAGCCTGGTGCTCACGCTCAGCGTGCTCACGTTCCAGCGCCTGTTTTCCTCGACCACTGCTTCGTCGATGGCTGCGAGGATCTTCTTCTCCGTTTCGAGAAGCGAGGCCATGTCGTCGGAGCGGATGTCGATGGCCATGCGCGCATCTGGCGCGATGGTGTTGACCGAAGTGCCGCCGCCCACGGTGCCGACGGTGAAGGTGGTCTTCGGGAAACTCGGCGTGCGCACGTCGGCGATCTTCGCGATGGCGCGGCCCATGCCGTGGATGGCGCTGGGCACCTGGCCGAACGCGCCGAAGCTGTGGCCGCCCGGGCCCTGGAACGTGACTTCGTAGCGGTGGCTCGCGGTGCCGAGCACCAGCACCGCGCCCGGCGACGACGGCTCCAGTCCCACCATGCCGTCGATGTCGAGGTTGTCGCGAAAGATGGCCTTCATGCCGCGCAGGTTGCCGAGTTCTTCCTCGCCGACGTTGGCGACGATCATCAGGTCGCCCACGGTCTGGATCTTGTTTTCGTTCAGCACCTTGAGCCACGACAGAAGCACCGACAGGCCGCGCGTGTCGTCCGCGATGCCGGGTGCGTGCAGCCGGCCGTCGTGCTCCTTCACCTTCACGTCGGTGCCGGCGGGGAACACGGTGTCGAGGTGGGCCGAGATCAGCAGCTTCGGGCCGCCGCCGATGCCCTTGCGCAGGCCGACCACGTTGCCTTCGGCGTCGATCTTCGCGTGCGTCAGTCCCAGCGCCTTCATGCGCGCGAGAAACGCCTCGGCGCGCTTGTGCTCCTTGAAGGGCGGCGCCTCGATCTCGGTCAGCATCTTCAGGTCATCGACCGAGTGTTCATGGTCGGCCTTGACCGCGTCGAGCAGCTTCTGGATGGCGGGCGAGGCCATCAACTGGGTGTAGGCCTTGTCGACCTCGGGGCTGACTTGCGCGGGCGTGGGGGCGACGGCCTGGCTCTGGGCGAGCGCGCCCTGTGTGGCGCACAGCAGCGCGGCAAGAACGAGAGGTGCAAGGCGCAGAACGCTTGGCAGGCGGGACATCGGCAAAAGTCCTTCTTTTGTCTTAATGAAGTAACGATTGTTTCCCAAGCTTTCCGCGCGCGCGTCGCGGAAAACACCCACCTCGCGGCCCTGCCTAGAGTCCGGCCAGGGACACCAGCGCGGCCAGCGCCGCCGTTTCAGCGCGCAGCACGCGCGCGCCGAGGGTGATGGGAGCGAAGCCGCGGGCGATGGCCTGCTGTTCTTCGGTGCTGCTCAGGCCGCCTTCGGGGCCGCTCAATACAGTCACGCCTTGGTCGTTCGGGGCTTGAAGTGTGTCGGCGAGGCTGCGTGTGCCCTCGGCAAGGCTCAGCACAAGGCGCACGGCCGAGGCTTCATTGGTTTCGAGCCAGCCCGTGAAGGACTGCACCGGATGGATCACCGGCACGCGGTTGCGCCCGCACTGCTCGCAGGCCGCGACCGCGATCGCCTCCCAGTGCGCCCGCTTCTTCTCGGCGCGCTCGCCCGACAGGCGCAGTACGCCATGGGCAGTGGCCAGCGGCTGGATGCTCGCAACGCCGAGCTCGGTGGCTTTCTCGACCAGCCAGTCCATGCGCTCGTTGGCCGGCATGCCGACCGCAAGGTGCACGGCGCGGGGCGCTTCGCGCTCCACCGGCAGGTGGGAGCCGACGGCCACGGCGACGTCGCTGCGGCCCATGCGCTCGACCGTGGCTGCATATTCGCCGCCCGCGCCGTCGAACAGCGTGAGCGCATCGCCGGGCTGCATCCGCAGCACCTGCACGTGGCGCGCGGCACCCGCCGGCAGCGCCAGGCTGACGCCGGCGCTCAGCGGCACGGAACAGTGAAAACGCGGCATGCTATGAAATCGATAGCTGCGAGCGACCGTTGTACGGCCGTCACAGGGTGGTGCTTTTTCAGTTTTCCTTCAGACACGGCCGTAGGCGAAGCCCGTGATGGCCGAAGTGCCCTCGATTTCGTCGATCACGCGCAGCAGCGGCGTCAGCTCCATGTAGCGGCTGGCGGTGGCGCGGATGTAGGCAATGAAGCGCGGCGTGTCGGCCAGGTACTTGGGCTTGCCGTCGCGCAGCGTGAGGCGCGCGAAGATGCCGGCCACCTTCAGGTGGCGCTGCAGGCCCATCCACTCGACCGCGCGGTAGAAGGCGCCGAAGTCTTCGTCGACAGGCAGGCCGGCCTTGCGCGCAGCCGTCCAGTAGCGGATGGTGATGTCGAGCACGAACTCCTCGTCCCAGCTCAGGAAGGCGTCGCGCATCAGGCTGGCGATGTCGTAGGTGACGGGGCCGTACACGGCGTCCTGGAAGTCGAGCACGCCGAGCGCTGCTCCGTTGCCGATCATCAGGTTGCGCGGCATGAAGTCGCGGTGCACGTAGACGGCGGGCGACGCCAGGTTGCTGTCGACGATCAGCTTGAAGCTGCGCTCGAGCCGCTCCTTCAGCTTTCCTTCGACGGCGATGCCGCGGTGGCGGCCGATGTACCACTCGGGGAACAGCGCCAGTTCGCGTTCGAGTAGCGCCCGGTCGTAGGGGGGCAGCACGCCGGGCTTGGAGGCCAGTTGCCAGCGGATCAGCGCGTCGATGGCCTGGTCGTAGAGCGGGCGGCTCGCGTCGGGCTTCGCCGGATCGATCACGTCCAGCATGGTCTGGCGGCCCAGGTCGTCGAGCAGGAGAAAGCCGTTCGGCTTGTCCCATTCGAGCACCGTGGGGGCGAGCACGCCGGCGCCGGCCATCAGCTGCGCCACCTGGACGAAGGGGGCGCTGTTTTCCTTGTCCGGCGGCGCGTCCATCACGATGCGCGTGGGGGCGGCGGGGTCGGCGGTGTCGAGGCGGAAGTAGCGGCGGAAGCTCGCGTCGACCGAGGCGAGCCGCACGGTGTCGGGCAACAACCGGTGGGCAGGCGCGATGGCGGCCAGCCAGCCCCGGAACACTTCGGCCCGCTGCGGATCAGTCCAGAGGATGGTCTCGGCGGGGCTTGGGGCTAATGAGGCCGGAGGCGGGGATGCTGTCATGGATAATCGATTCTACAAATCCGCCTGGCGCGGCAATCCCCCTTGGCCGGCTTCCGGCCGATGCGGGTTGCTGCCGGCCCCTGCAACCCGCCGGCCTGCCGCGCCGTCCCCCGACGATCTTTCGTTCCGAACCGATGCCTACGACCCAAAGCCCTCACGCTTGGCACCTTGTGCGCTCGCTGCCCTTCCCGGGCGAGTCGACCGCTTTCCTCGGAACGGCTGGGCGGGAGGCCTGATGAACCGACGTCGTGTCGCCCCGCGGCGCTCGCGCCCGCCGCTACCGCTGGCTGTTTTGTCGTTGGCCCTGATGCACGCACATGGCGCCTCCGCGCAGACGGCCGGCAACTTCGACGCCCCGCTCACGCTGAAGCGCACGCCGCTGCTGACCGAAACCCTGACACCCGCGGACCGCGGCCAGATGCCCAGCATCGTCACCGGCGACCGCATCTCCGGCCGGCCCGACCTGGAAACCGTGGTCGAGGGCAACGCCACGCTGCGGCGCGGCGCCGTGTCCATCACCGCCGACCGGCTCGAGTACTACCAGCCCGACGACCGCGCCAAGGCCACCGGCAACGTGCGCGTCAACCAGGCCGGCAACGTGTACGAAGGCCCCGAGCTGCAGCTCAAGCTGGAGACCTTCGAGGGCTTCTTCAACAACGTGCGCTACCAGTTCCTAGTGAACGAAGCGCACGGCGAGGCCAAGCGCATCGACTTCGTCGACGCCAACGTGTCGATCGCCCGCGAAGCCACCTACACCACCTGCCGCCGCGAAGACTTCCCGGGCTGGATGCCGGCCTGGTTGCTGACCGCGACCACGATGACCACGGACACCGAGGAAAACGAGGGCGTGGCCAAGAATGCGCGGCTGAGCTTCATGGGCATCACCACACCGCCTATTCCGAGCGTGAGCTTCCCGCTGTCGAACGAGCGCAAGAGCGGCCTGCTGCCGCCCACCATCGGCATCGACAACACCAACGGCATCGAGATCGCGCAGCCGTACTACTGGAACATCGCGCCCAACCGCGACGCCACGATCACGCCGACGATCATGAGCAAGCGCGGCATCAATTTCAGCAACGAGTTCCGCTACCTCGAGAAGGGGTACAACGGAATGATCCGCTTCGACCTGATGGGCAGCGACCGCCTGATGGGCCAGCGTTACCCCGATCTCGGCAGCACCAAGCGCTGGGGCGTGTGGGGCACGCATCACCAGGACTTCGATGCCAAGGCGCTGGGCCTCGACTCGCTGTCGGCCAACATCAGCATCAACCGGGTCAGCGACAACGACTACTGGCGCGACTTCACGCGCACGCCGTCGCTCGCGCAGCGCCAGCTGCCCAACGATGCATCGCTCAACTGGAGCAAGGGCGACTGGAGCGGCATCGTCCGCACGCTGAAGTACCAGAACCTGCAGTACGACTTGTCGCCGATCGTGCCGGCGTACGACAAGATGCCGCAGATCACGGCCAACTACAACAAGTACGACTGGCACGGCTTCGACGTTTCGCTGAACCTGGACTACACGCACTTCCGCGTGAACACGATCCTGCCGTCGCAGCTCGGCTACGACGCCACCCAGCAATCGCAGCCCGACGGCGACCGTGCCATGGCCGTCGCCTCGATCAGCCGCCCGTTCATCACGCCGAGCTCGTTCGTCATCCCCAAGCTGATGCTGAATGCGGCCTCGTACAACTACTACCTGCCGCAGTCGTCCATTCCGACGGTCACGGTCAACGGTACCCAGTACGTCAACGGCCAGGTCTACAACCCGAGTTCGCTGTATTTCTTCCCGACCTCCAGCAACCGGGCGGTGCCGACCTTCAGCCTCGACAGCGGCCTGACTTTCGAGCGCGACGCCAACTACTTCGGACGCGCCTTCCGCCAGACGCTGGAGCCGCGTGCCTACTACGTCTACACGCCGTATCGCAACCAGAGCATGCTGCCGAACTACGATTCGGCGGCCAACGACTTCAGCTTCGCGACCATCTATACCGAGAACGCGTTCTCGGGTGGCGACCGCGTCTCGGACACCAATGCCCTCACGCTCGGCGTGACCTCGCGCCTGATCGATCCGGCCACCGGCGTCGAGGCCGCGCGCTTCGGCATCGCGCAGCGGCTGCGCTTCAGCGACCAGAAGGTCACGCTGCCCGGCGGCACGCCGGTGACCGACCGCGCGAGCGACCTGCTCGTGGGCGCCCAGATCAACTGGACGCCCAAGTGGAGCCTGGACACCCTCGTGCAGTACAACCCCGACACGCGCAAGTCGGAGCGCTCGGCCATCAGCGCGCGCTACAACCCCGAGCCGTATCACAACCTGAGCGCGGCCTTCCGCTACCAGGCGCCCAGCACCCCGACCGCGACCGACGGCAGCAAGTCGATCGACGTGGGCTGGCAATGGCCCATCAACGACCTGTGGGGCGACAAGGGCAAGAACCTCGGCCCCGGCAAGGGCCAGGGCGGCGGACGCTGGTATGCGGTCGGCCGGCTCAACTACAGCCTGCAGGACAAGAAACTCACGGACGG
Organism: Variovorax sp. YR266; assembly: GCF_900107295.1. Lineage (NCBI taxonomy): Bacteria > Pseudomonadati > Pseudomonadota > Betaproteobacteria > Burkholderiales > Comamonadaceae > Variovorax > Variovorax sp. YR266. Next base: position 373,756 of record NZ_FNPM01000003.1, on the reverse strand, counting down.
CGTGCTCGGCTTCGAGTACGACGGCTGCTGCTGGATCGGGCGCGTGGTGCTGCAGCGCATCACCACGGGCCAGGTGACGGCGAACACCCGCATCATGTTCCAGCTCGAATTCGTCGGCTTCTCCAGCATCGGCTCCAGCCCCATGCAGGCCCTGCGGCAGAACATCCAGCGCTACGAACCCCTGCGCCAACCGGGCGAAGCGCCGAGCCGCTTCACCAATTACGACTGAGACGACTGACTGAGCGACGCCATGAAATACATCCGTTCCATCATCACCCTGGGCTGCCTCGCGGCAGCGGCTGCAACGTCGGGTGCGCAGGGCTTCCGCTCCGGCACCGGCATCACGGACATCATGCGCGCCGGGCCGCGCCTGGGCCCGCCGGCCGCGCGGCCGTCGACGGCGCCTGCCGCGGCGCCCGTGCAGCGCTCGGCTGAATTCATCGTCGCGCTGGTCAACTCGGAGCCCATCACCAACACCGACGTGCAGACGCGCGTGTCGCGGCTGATCAAGGAGAACCCGGACGCAGAGCGCGTTCCCCGCGGCGAGCTCACCCGGCTCGTGCTGGAGCGGCTGATCACGGAGCGTGCCCAGCTTCAGCTCGCGAAGGAAAACGGCATCAAGGTCGACGACGTAGCCATCGACCAGGCCGAGCAGACCGTGGCGCGTCAGAACGAGATCAGCCTGGTCGAGCTGCGCCGCCGCGTGGCCGCCGAAGGCATCGCGCAGCAGGACTTCCGCAACGACCTGCGCGACCAGCTGCTGCTCACGCGCCTGCGTGACCGCGAGGTCGAGTCGAAGGTCAAGATCAGCGACGCCGAGGCCGACGAATACCTGCGCGACCAGCGCAATCAATCCGTCAAGAACGCGGCGCTGGAAAACCTCAACCTCGCGCAGGTGCTGGTGGCCGTTCCCGAGAACGCCACCGACGCCCAGGTGGCCGCGGCACAGAAGAAGGCACAGGACCTCGCCCAGCGCGCCCGCGCCGGCGAAGACTTCGCCAAGCTCGTGCGCGAGAACTCCGATTCGCCCGACCGCGCCAACGGCGGCGCCATCGGCATGCGCAGCGCCGACCGCTATCCGTCGCTGTTCGTCGAGGCCACACAATCGACCGCGGTGAACGGCATCGCCGGGCCCGTGCGTTCCAGCGCCGGCTTCCACGTGCTCAAGGTCATCGCCAAGGCCCAGATCGGGTCGGGCGACGCCACGGTCACGCAGACCCAAGTGCGCCACATCCTGCTGCTCAACGACCCCAAGCGCACCACGGCGCAGGCGGTTGCGCAACTGGCCGAATTCAAGCGCCGCGTGCAGGCCGGCACTGCCGACTTCGCCGGCCTTGCCCGCGACAACTCGCAGGACGGCAGCGCCAAGGACGGCGGCGACCTCGGCTGGTCGCGTCCGGGCCAGTTCGTGCCCGAATTCGAGGAAGCCATGGACCGGCTCGCACCGGGCCAGATCAGCGACCCCGTGGTGTCGCGCTTCGGCGTGCACCTGATCCAGGTGGTCGGCCGCCGCGATTCCAAGCTCAGCCAGTCGGAGCAGCGCGAAGCTGCGCGCACCGCGCTGCGCGAACAGCGCGTAGAGGAGGCCTTCACCACCTGGGTGCAGGAAGTGCGCGCACGCGCCTACGTCGAATACCGCGACCCACCGCAATCCTGATTCGATGGCACACATCGCCAGGAAGCGGTTCGGGCAGCACTTTCTGTCCGACGGGGGGATCATCGATGCGATCGTGCGCGAGATCGCACCGCAGCCTGGCGACGCCATGGTCGAGATCGGGCCGGGGCTCGCGGCGCTGACGCAGCCGCTGGTCGAGCGGCTGGGCCGCCTCACCGTGATCGAGCTCGACCGCGACCTCGCCAAGCGCCTGCGCGAGCATGCGCAGCTCGACGTGATCGAGTCCGATGTGCTGAAGGTCGACTTCGCGGAACTGGCCGCCAGGTTCCCGGCCAAGCCGCTGCGCGTGGTGGGCAACCTGCCCTACAACATCTCCACGCCTATCCTGTTCCACCTGCTGGGTAGTGCCCATCTGGTCGCCGACCAGCACTTCATGCTGCAGAAAGAAGTGATCGACCGCATGGTGGCCAGGCCCGCCACCTCGGACTACAGCCGCCTGAGCGTGATGCTGCAGTGGCGCTACGAGATGCAGAACGTGCTGTTCGTGCCGCCCGAGAGCTTCGACCCGCCGCCGCGCGTGGACAGCGCCGTGGTGCGGATGGTGCCGCTGGCGACGCCGCCGGCGGTCGATGCGGCCCGTCTGGGGGAGATCGTGCAGGTCGCCTTCAGCCAGCGCCGCAAGCTGCTGCGCCACACGCTGGGCAAGTGGCTGCAGGAGCACGGCTTTGCCGGTGAATTCGATGTCCAGCGACGGGCCGAGGAAGTGCCCGTCGACGAATACGTCGCTCTGGCCCAGGCCATCATCCCGTGAAACCCATGAAAAAAGCCCGTCTGCGACGGGCTTTTTAACGGAGGCTGCAAACGCCTAAGCCTGCTTGCTTACGCGGCGGCGAGCCAATAACCCGCATTGAAGGGGCTGCTCATGCGCAGCGCCAGGGGCGACACGTCGACCAGTTTGTCGGTCGGCATTTTTTCGCCGGCCGGTTCGGTGGAGGCTGCCGCTGCGGTTGCGGTGGTGTTCACTTCGATGCCATCGAGGGTTTCAGCGTTCGGCTGAGCCTCGTTCGCCCGTTCTGCTTGGCTGGTAGATGCAGAACGGGCTACAGAAAAGAATAGAAGCACCGGAACGGGACCTTGCGGTCGCCCCAGTAGTCCGAGGCGTCGCGGAAGATGTCGAGCAGCTGCTCGCGCGCTTCCTTGTCGAACTTGGCGTTGGCCGGGATCTGCTCCAGCACGATGACGAAACCTGGCTGCGGGCCCGATTTATGCAACGGGTCGGTCATGCAGTCGTACAGCGCGTCGAAGTTCTTCCCGAAGTGGGCCGGGAACGTGAACTGCTGCGCGATCAGGTCGAGCACGTCCTGCTTGGTCTGGGCGTTGCCCAGGTTGGCGTACAGGAAGTGCTGGCCGGCCGCGTTGGCCGCGTCCTGCAGGTCGTTCACGCGGAACGCGCGGATCGATTGCACGATGTTCGGGCGTACGGCACGAAGGGATAAGGTCATCTCCGCTGGTCTTTCCATAGTCATCATCATTTCTTCGGGGCGCTTCGGGGCGCCGCTCAGGTCGTTTTCATCGCTCATGGCGCAATCCGTCTGAAACTCGCATAGTGGTCTGCGGTGTACCAACAGGCCTCGGGCGTCGTGCGTTGTTCACCGCCGCAGACGATTCGTTGTGCACCACGGTTGCGCGAACCGGGCGTCGTAACCGTGTACTCGCGGTAGTGGCCGCGGCGTGCGGGTGGCAAAAGACGCTCGCGATTGCCGAACACCGTGCCGTCCTTGTCATACCGGAAGGGACCGCCACTCAGGATGGCCTGGTAGGTTCGTTGGCCCTGTGCCGGCAATTCGGACAGAGCGATCGTTTCCTCGGTGGACGTTTTTCCGGCGCCGAACCATCCGCGGGCCTCGGCCCCCGTCGTCAACGCCACCAGCATCAGACTGGTGAGCGCAAACTTTGTGACAGAGGACGTGATCGAGGCGTAAGCCGCCATGGGGCACCACAAGAAAAGAGCGGGGGGTTCGAATCGGCGATCAACGTCGGGTTAACCCGCAAATTCAAGCCCGCGAGTGTGCACCACGCTGGCGAAAATAGCAAGCGACTGCTCAAAGTTTGAGCAGTCGCGAAGGGATCGAGTGGCGCTTTAAGTTGGCGGCCACTCTCGCCAAATGGCTTATCTCTCGGCGTTTGCGTCAGCCACTGTCAAGGCTGTCATGTTCACGATGCGCCGAACAGTCGCACTCGCCGTGAGAATGTGCACAGGTTTGGCCGCGCCAAGCAGAACCGGGCCGATCGCGATATTGCCGCCTGCCGCCGTCTTGAGCAGGTTGTAGGAAATATTGGCCGCGTCGATGTTCGGGAAAACCAACAGGTTGGCGTCACCCGCCAGCGCGCTGTGCGGCATGACCACCGCGCGCTGCTTGCTGTCCAGCGCCACGTCGCCGTGCATTTCGCCATCCACTTCCAGCCAGGGCGCCTGCACGCGCAGCAGGTCGAGCGTCTTGCGCATCTTGATGGCACTGGGCTCGTTGCTGGTGCCGAAGTTGGAATGCGACAGCAGCGCCGCCTTCGGCTTCAGGCCGAAGCGCATCATTTCCTCGGCCGCCATGGTCGTGATTTCGGCCAGTTCCTCGGGCGAGGGGTCGTAGTTGACGTGCGTGTCCACCAGGAACACCTGGCGGTCGGGCAGCAGCAGGCCGTTCATGCAGGCGTACACCGGCACGTCCTGCGGCGTGCTCTCGCAGCCGCCGGGGCGCTTGCCGATCACCTGGTCGATGTAGTGCAGGTGGATCAGCGTGGTGCCCCAGGTGCCGCAGATCATGCCGTCCACCTCGTCCTTGTGCAGCAGCATCGCGCCGATCAGCGTGAGGCGGCGGCGCATCTCGATCTTGGCGACCTGGGCGGTGATGCCCTTGCGCTCGGTCATGCGGTGGTAGGTTTGCCAGAAGTCGCGGTAGCGGCGGTCCTGCTCGACGTTGACGATGTCGTAGTCGAGCTCTTCCTTCAGCCGCAGGCCGAACTTCTCGATGCGCTGGGCGATGATGGCCGGTCGGCCGATCAGCGTCGGGCGGGCCAGGCCTTCGTCGACCACGATCTGGGCGGCGCGCAGCACGCGTTCTTCCTCGCCTTCGCAGTACGCCACGCGCTTCTTCGCCGCGCGACGGGCGGTTTCGAAGATCGGCTTCATCGTGGTGCCCGAGGCATAGACGAAGCTTTGCAGCTTGTCGCGGTAGGCATCCATGTCCTTGATCGGACGGGTCGCAACGCCGCTTTCCTCTGCCGCCTTGGCCACGGCCGGCGCGATCTTCATCATCAGGCGCGGGTCGAAGGGCTTCGGAATCAGGTATTCGGGGCCGAATGACAGCTTTTCACCGACGTAGGCAGCAGCAACGCGCTCGCTCTGCTCGGCCTGCGCCAGATCGGCAATTGCGTGCACCGCGGCGATTTCCATCTCGTCGGTGATCGTGGTCGCGCCCGAATCGAGCGCGCCGCGGAAGATGTACGGGAAGCACAGGACGTTGTTGACCTGGTTCGGGTAGTCGGTGCGGCCGGTAGCCATGATCACGTCGTCGCGCACCGCATGGGCGTCTTCGGGCGAGATCTCGGGGTTCGGGTTGGCCAGCGCGAAGATCACCGGGCGCTTGGCCATCTTGGCCACCATTGCCGGCTTCAGCACGCCGCCGGCCGACAGGCCCAGGAACACGTCGGCGCCCTCGATGACCTCGGCGAGCGTGCGCGCGTCGGTCTTCTGCATGTATTGGCGCTTGTCGTCGTCCATCAGTTCGGTGCGGCCTTCGTAGACCACGCCGGCCAGGTCGGTCACGAACACGTTCTCGCGCTTCAGGCCGACCTTGAGCAGCAGGTTCAGGCAGGCCAGCGCCGCGGCACCGGCGCCCGAGGCCACCAGCTTGACTTCGGTGATGTCCTTGCCCGCCACCTTCAGGCCGTTGACCATGGCCGCCGCCACAGTGATGGCCGTGCCGTGCTGGTCGTCGTGGAACACCGGGATCTTCATGCGCTTGCGCAGCTCGCGCTCGACATAGAAGCAGTCAGGGGCCTTGATGTCTTCCAGATTGATGGCGCCGAAGGTCGGCTCCAGCGACGCGATGATGTCGACCAGCTTGGCCGGGTCTTTCTCGTCGATTTCGATGTCGAACACGTCGACGCCGGCAAATTTCTTGAAGAGAACGCCCTTGCCTTCCATCACCGGCTTGGACGCCAGCGGGCCGATGTCGCCCAGTCCCAGCACCGCGGTGCCGTTGCTGATGACGGCCACGAGGTTGCCGCGCGAGGTGTACTTGAAGGCGTTGGCCGGGTCCTTGACGATTTCCTCGCAGGGCGCGGCCACGCCGGGCGAGTAGGCCAGCGACAGGTCGCGCTGGTTGACCATCTGCTTGGTCGCCGCGATGGCGATCTTGCCGGGAACGGGAAACTCGTGGTACTCGAGGGCGGCACGTCGCAACTCGGCGCGTTTGTCTTCGGGCGTGGGAGTCGATGAGGTCGAGGGGGTCGAATCTGACATGTGCCGTAGCTCCTGGTGGCGCTTCTTCTGGGGGCGCCGATTGTAGACCTCGGTTCGTAAAGCCATACACCGCATGGCCGGTGCCAACCATGACCAAAAGCACGGGTGCGCTGTCAAGTCGCTGTGGCAATATGCACAGTTCGGATAAAACCTGAAAAAACCTGAAGAGGAGCAACCATGGCCCTGATGGATTTCATCAAGAAACAGTTCATCGACATCATCCAGTGGACCGAGACCGGCGATGGCACGCTGGCCTGGCGCTTCCCGATGGCGGAGATGGAAATCCAGAACGGCGCCTCGCTCACCGTTCGCGAGTCGCAGGTTGCCGTCTTCGTCAACGAAGGCAAGGTGGCCGACGTGTTCGGCCCCGGCATGTACAAGCTCACGACGCAGACGCTGCCCGTGCTCACGTACCTGAAGAACTGGGACAAGCTCTTCGAGTCCCCCTTCAAGAGCGACGTCTATTTCTTCAGCACCCGCCAGCAGGTCGACCAGAAGTGGGGCACGCCCCAGCCGATCACCATCCGCGACAAGGACTTCGGTGCCGTGCGCCTGCGCGCCTTCGGCAACTACTCCTTCCGCATCGGTGACGCCAAGGCCTTCCACACCGAAATCTCCGGCACGCGCGACATCTATTCCGTGGCCGACCTCGACGGCCAGCTGCGCGGCTTGGTGCTGCAGAACATCAGCAACGCCATCGCCTCCAGCGGCGTGCCCTTCCTCGACCTTGCGGCCAACCAGATCCAGTTCGCGCAGGCGCTTGCCGCGCAGCTCGTGCCCGAGTTCGAGAAGATCGGCATCAAGCTCGAAAACATCACGGTCCAGAACGTCTCGCTGCCCGAAGAGCTGCAGAAGATCCTCGACCAGAAGATCGGCATGGGCATGGTCGGCAACGACATGGGCAAGTTCATGCAGTACCAGACGGCGCAGGCCATCCCCAAATTCGCCGAGGGCGCTGCCAATGGCGGCGGCATTGCCGGCGACGCGATGGGCCTGGGCGCTGGCGTGGCGCTCGGCCAGGTGCTCGCGCAGAACCTCGCGCAGGGCCTGAGCCCCAATGCGGCCGCGCAGGCCGCGGCAACGCAGCAGCAACCCGCCGTGGCCGTGGTGAGCCCCACCGACGTGATGACCACGCTCGAGAAGCTCGGCGAACTCAAGACCAAGGGCATCCTCACCCAGGAAGAGTTCGACGCCAAAAAGGCCGAACTGCTGAAAAAGCTCGTCTGACCCGGCGCTATGTTCCCGATAGCGCCTGACGCCCGTTCGACGGGCGTCGGAAGCCTCATTGGCTTGAAAAACTCGTGGCCGTCCACGCCATGGCTGATGTGCCATGGCTGAGGAAACCGGCAACCAACGCTACTACCGCGCGCCCTGCCCCGGCTGCGGCGCGCCGGTCGAATTCCGCTCGGCGCAATCGACGCACGCGGTCTGCCCCTACTGCCAGAGCACCGTCGTGCGCCAGGGCGACACGCTCGCGCGCACCGGCAAGATGGCCGAGCTGTTCGACGACTTCAGCCCGCTGCAGCTGTTCGCCGCCGGCCGCATCCAGGACAAGCCCTTCACGCTGATCGGCCGGCTGCAGTACACCTACCCCGGCGGCCGCTGGACCGAATGGATCGCCGCGCTCGACGGCGACCGCACCGCGATCCTCAGCGAGGACAACGGGGCCTACGTCTTTGCGTTGCCCTTCGACCTGCAGCGCGCCGCGCCGCCATGGAACGAACTGCGCGTGGGCGCCACCACCGCCTTCGCCGGCCAGAGCTACACCGTCACCTCGAACGAGCAGGTGGCGCTGACCTCTGCACAGGGCGAACTGCCGCACCTGCCCGAGCTCGGCCGGCCGTTCGCGATGGTCGAGCTGCGCAACGACAAGGGGCTGGTGCTCAGCATCGACTACGGCACCGCGACGCCCAGCGCCTACCTCGGCCGCTCGGTGCAGCTCGAAGACCTGCAGCTCACCGGCCTGCGCGAGGAATCCGCCAAGGACGAGAAGGGCCGCAGCTTCAACTGCCCCAACTGCGGCTCGCCCGTCACCGTCAACCTGGCCGACAGCAAGAGCATCACCTGCCGTTCGTGCAGCAGCATCATCGACCTGTCGCAGGGCATCGGCGGAGAGCTCAGGCACGCCACGCAGGACGAGCCCGTGCGCCCGCTCATCGCGCTCGGCAGCATGGGCCAGCTGCAGGGCGCGCAATGGCAGGTGGTCGGCTTCCAGCACCGCATGGGCAGCGAGCCCGGCGACGACGAGCAGTTCGGCTGGGACGAATACCTGCTCTACAACAAGAAGCGCGGCTTCAGCTTCCTGGTCGATGCGGAAGACGGCTGGAGCATGGTCAAGCCGACCACCGGCGCGCCGGTGATGGCCGAGAACGGCAGCACCGCCACCTACCTCAGCAAGCGCTACCAGCAGCAGTACGCCTACAACGCCGAGACCACCTACGTGGCGGGCGAGTTCTACTGGCAGGTCGAGCGCGGGCAGAAAACCTTCAACCGCGACTTCGCCAACGGCGGCGCGCTGCTGTCGATGGAGCGCTCTGCCAACGAGCTGACGTGGTCGTCGGGCAGCAAGATCGACAGCGGCGCGGTGGCCACCGCCTTCAAGCTCGACACCAAGAAGGACATGTTCAAGCGCGCCGACGCGCTGCCCGTGAGCGCCGCCTCCGGGCTGGGCTGCGGCACCATCATCCTCATCATCGTCGTGATCATCATCCTGCTGATCATCCTGAGCACCTGCAGCAGCTCGTCGGGAGGCTATCGCAGCTCGGGCGGCTCGTATGGCGGCTATTCGAGTGGCGGCGGCCACAAATGACGGCGAAGATGCACGCGATGTCTGACTCTCACCTCACTACTACGACTGGAGGTCCCCATGGGATTTGAATGGCTGAAACCGGGCGTGGTCCTCGGATCGCTCGTGTACGCGCTGATCGGCGTCGTGATCTTCTGGCTCTGCTTTTTGATCATCGACAAGATCACGCCCTATGACCTGTGGGGCGAGATTGTCGAGAAGCAGAACGTGGCGCTGGGGCTGGTGGTTGCCGCGATGAGCCTGGGCATCTGCATCATCGTCGCCGCAGCAATCCATTGAACGACGCGGCCCTGCCCGCGCGCACCCCGGATGCGCGGGGGCCGCAACCCATAGAGATCGCGCTGCTCGCCAGCGTGTTCGTGGTCGCTGCCTGCGGCCTGGTCTACGAACTGAGCGCGGCCGCGCTCAGCTCTTATCTGCTCGGCGACTCGGTGCTGCAGTTCAGCACCATCATCGGCACCTATCTGTTTGCCATGGGCGTGGGCTCCTGGCTCTCGCGCTATTTCGACCGGCAACTGCCGGCGCATTTCCTTCGCATCGAGTTGATGGTGGCGCTGATCGGCGGCGCGCTGCCGGCGATCCTGTTTCTTGCCAACGCCTACGTGCCGAGCGCCTTCCGGCTGCTGCTGTACGGCCTGGTGATGGTCGTCGGCACGCTGGTGGGGCTCGAGATTCCGCTGGTGATGCGCATCCTGAAGCGCAACATCGTGCTCAAGAACCTGGTGTCGCAGGTTCTCACCTTCGACTACCTCGGCGCGCTGGCCGTGTCGGTGGCGTTTCCGCTCATCCTCGTGCCGCAGCTCGGAATGATCCGCACCGGCCTGCTGTTCGGCTTCATGAACGCGGCCGTGGCGGTGTGGGCGCTGTGGCTGTTCCGTCATGAGTTGCGCCGCGTCGGCGCGCATGCGCTGGCCTGCTTTCTCGCACTGGCCGCGCTGGTGGCGGCCTTCGTCTGGGCCGACCACATCACCACGCTGGCAGAAGACAAGTTCTACCAGGACCGTATCGTCTTCAGCGCCACCTCGCCCTACCAGCGCATCGTGGTCACGCGCGGGCTGCTCGGGCACCGCCTGTTCCTCAACGGCAACCTGCAGTTTGCAGAGCGCGACGAGTACCGCTATCACGAAGCGCTGGTGCACCCGGTCATGGCCGCGCAGGGCGCGCCGAAGAAGGTCGCCGTGCTAGGCGGTGGCGACGGCATGGCGGTGCGCGAGATCCTGAAGTACCCCTCGGTCGAGTCGGTCACGCTCGTGGAACTCGATCCGAACATGACGAAACTCTTCACCGATCACGAGACGCTGGCTGCGCTCAACGGCCATTCGCTTTCGTCGCCCAAGGTGAAGATCGTCAACACCGACGCCTTCCAGTGGCTGCAGCAGCCGGGCGACATGTTCGACGTGATCGTGGTCGACTTTCCGGATCCGACCAACTTCGCCATCGGCAAGCTCTACACCAACAGCTTCTACGCGCTGCTCGAAAAGCGCCTGTCGGCCAGCGGTTACGCGGTGATCCAGACGACTTCGCCGCTGGTGGCGCGCAAGAGCTACTGGACCGTGGCGACCACCATCGAGTCGGTCGGCCTGCGCGCCACGCCGTACCACGCGCACGTGCCGAGCTTCGGCGAATGGGGCTACATCATCGCGAGCCGCCGGCCGTACCGCATGCCCGATGCGCTGCCTTCGGGCCTGCGCTTTCTGTCGCCTTCCACGCTGCCGCTGATGTTCGACTTTCCGCTCGACATGGCGCGCGTGCCGGCCGAAGTGAACCGGCTGTCGAATCAAATCTTGGTCACCACTTACGAGCAGGAGTGGGGCAAGGTGATGGCGCACTAGCCAACCATGCAACGGCGCGAATTCCTCGGCGTGGCGGCAGGTGCGGCGGGCGCCCTCGCGCTCGCGGGCTGCGAGTCGCCGACACCGCCCATCGAAGGCGGCTTCAACGGCATCGATGTCACGCGTGGCCATGCGATGCGCGATGGCGCACTGCACAGCGCGTCGCCCGCCGTCGTGAAGCGCACCCGCGTGGTGATCGCTGGCGGCGGCGTTGCGGGCCTCGCTGCCGCACGCGCCCTGCGGCTCTCGGGCATCGACGACTTCGCGCTGCTCGAACTCGAAGACACCGCCGGCGGCAACGCACGCGGCGGCATCGTCAACGGCATCGCCTGCCCGCTCGGCGCGCACTACCTGCCCGTGCCCGGCGACGACGCGCGCGAGGTGCAGGACCTGCTCGAAGAACTCGGTCTGCGCCGCCGCGTGGCGGGCCGATGGGAATACGACGAGGTCACCCTCTGCCACAGCCCGCAGGAGCGCCTGTTCATCCACGGCGAGTGGCAGGACGGCCTGCTGCCCATGCATGGCGTGGGCGAAGGCACGCTCGCGCAGTACCGCAAGTTCGCGCAGCGCATCGACGCGCTGCAGCACGCCGCGCACTTCGCCATTCCCACGCTGAAGGTTGCCGTTACACCCGAGTTGCTGGCGCTCGACGCCATCACCTTCGCCAGCTGGCTCGATGGCGAAGGCTTCAGCGACGCGCAACTGCGCTGGTACCTCGACTACTGCTGCCGCGACGACTACGGCGCTGGCATCGGGCAGGTGTCGGCCTGGGCCGGCATCCACTACTTCGCGAGCCGGCACGGCTTTCATGCGCCCGGCGATCCGACTGGCAGCGTTAACGACTCGAGCCCCGAGCGCGACGGCATCCTCACCTGGCCCGAAGGCAACGGCTGGCTCACGAAGCAGCTGGCCAGGCCGCTTGGTGAGCGCCTGCGCACTGGCCAGGTCGTCACGCGCATCGCCGAAGTGCGCGGTGGCGTCGAGGTCGATGCGTGGGATGCGGCCACCAAGTCCCTCGTGCGATGGCAGGCCGAGCGCTGCATCGTCGCGCTGCCCGTGTTCATCGCCGCGCGCGTGGTTGAGAACCCGCCCGAGGTGCTGAAGACCGCCGCCGCGCACGTGCGCTACGCGCCCTGGCTCGTGGCCAACGTGCACCTGCGTGGCCCGCTGGCCGACAGGCCCGGCGCCGCGCCGAGCTGGGACAACGTGATCTATGGCACCAAGGGCCTGGGCTACGTCGACGCGCGCCACCAGTCGCTCGACCCGACGCCGCGCGGCACGGTGCTCAGCTGGTACCGGCCGCTGGGCCCGAGCAGCTACGACACCGCCGACGGCCGCAAGCTGCTGCTTGAGCGCCCGTGGACCGGCTGGCGCGACGACCTGCTCGCGGAGCTGTCGGCACCGCATCCTGACCTGCCATCGCTGGCGACGCGCATCGACATCACACGCTACGGGCACGCCATGTCGATCCCCCGGCCCGGCCTGCTGGCGCAGATCGGCCCGCAGCGCACCGCGCCGGATGCCGCGCATCGCGGCAGCATCGTTGCAGGCCGGCTGTCGTTCGCGCATGCCGACTGGTCGGGCTACTCGATCTTCGAAGAGGCGTTCACGCGCGGGCACGTCGCGGGCAGCGACGCGGCGGCGGCATGAAGACGCTGGTGCTCGGCGGCTACGGCAACTTCGGTACGCGCATCTCCCGCGCGCTGGCAGGCGACCCGGGCATTGAGCTGCTGGTGGCGGGGCGCGATGCGCAGCGCGCCACGGCGTTCGCCGAATCGCTGGGCGGCGGCGCGCGAGGGGTTCGCATCGATGTGCAGGCGCCCGATCTTGCGGACGCGCTGCGCAAGCTCGGCATCGCGTTGGTGATCCACACGGCCGGCCCCTTCCAGAACCAGGACTACCGCGTGCCGCAGGCCGTCGCAGCGGCAGGCGCGCACTACATCGACCTGGCCGATGGCCGGCGCTTCGTGTGCGACTTCCCGTCGGCGCAAGACGCTGCCTTTCGCGATGCGGGCCGTACAGCCGTCAGCGGGGCCAGCACAGTGCCGGCGCTTTCCTCGGCGGTGGTCGACCATCTCACGGCAGGCTGGCAAGGCATCCGCAGCATCGACATCTGCATCGCGCCCGCGCAAGGCGCGCCGCGCGGCGAGGCCACGCTGGCCAGCGTGCTCGCCTACTGCGGCGAGCCCATCCGCGTATGGCAAGGGGGCAAGTGGGTCGAGCAGCCTGGCTGGGCCGATCCCGTGAAGGTCGAGTTCGCGCGCATGAAGCCGCGCCGCGGTGCGCTCTGCGACATTCCCGATCTCGAGCTCTTTCCCGCACGCTATGCCGGCGTGCAGTCGGTGATGTTCCGCGCCGCGCTCGAAGTCGGACTGGCGCAGCACGCCTTCGCCTTCATGGCGTTCATGCACCGCATGGGCCTGCTGCCCACGCCGCAGAAGCTGGCGCCGCTGCTGCATTCGGCCGGCGGCGTGTTCGACGCGCTCGGTACCGCGCTGGGCGGCATGGTCGTGCGCGTGGAAGGCACGGATGCGCAGGGCGCGCCGGCACGCCGCGCGTGGCACATAGCAGCCGACGACAACCACGGCCCTGAGATCCCCTGCATGGCCGCCATCCTGCTGGCCCGGCGTCTCGCGCGGGGCGATGCGCTGCCCATCGGCGCGCATGCCTGTGCCGGCCTGCTCGCCCTGTCCGAGTTCGAGCCCGAGTTCGCGCGCTGGGGCATGGTGACCGACGTGGTCGAAGAAGCGGCAATCGCAGTGGCAGGCCATGGCGCACCAGCGCTTTGAGTTCGACATGCCGGCGCCGGCCGACGTTGTCTTCGACGCTTTCCACTACCACGTGTGGCGCGCACGCTGGGACTCGCTGGTCGGCAACGCCCGCGTGGTGGGCGGTGCGCCCTGCCCGTTCGTCGGCGCCGAGACCGAGAACGTGGGCGGCGGCTGGCTGCGCGGCTTGTCGATGCGAACGCGCTTCGTGAGCTTCGACCGACCACACGTGGCGGCCGCCTCGATGATCGGCCGCTCCTTCCCCTTCAACCGCTGGGCTGCGTCCATGCGGCACCGCGACACGCAGCTCGGCCATTCGGTACTGATCTATGTCTACACCATCGAGGCCGGGCCGAAGGCGTTGCGCTGGCTGCTGGAGCCGGTGGTCGCGTGGGTTTTCGCACGGCAGACGCAGCGGCGCTTCGCGCGCATGCGCGCATTCCTGGTCACACATGCGCATGAAGTTGTCGCGTGGCAGCGCACGCACCCCGAACAAGAGCGCCCCTAACGCCGCACCATGAATCACTGAAAAAGGCCTCGCGCGGCCCTGTGCAGTTTTCACCAAGACTTCACACACAGCGCTATTGCTTCACAGATGGTCCGCAAACTCGCGGACGCCAACAAAAACACAGTGGGAGCGTCCATGCTTCAAGTCGCCAATCGAAAACTCGCGTCGTTCAGCGACGTGCTCTTCACCGGACTGGGCCGCGTGCTCGGCTTTCTGCGTCCGGTGGCCCGTGGGCTCATCGGTTCCTGGCGACCACCGGGCTGGCTGCGCATCGCGGGCGCATTCCTGCTCTTCGGACTGCAGTGGCTGCAGCAGCGGCTGGCCTGGCTGGTGTTGCTCCTGCTGCTCGTGCTGGCCGGCTGGATGGCCAGCCCCCATGTGATCAAGTGGTGGCACGGCCTCACGCCCGATCGCGTCGAACCCGTCGTCGCCACCGCGAAGACCGAGCCGCCGCAGCGCACGCAGATCGAGCTCGACAGGGGCCCGAACCCCTTCGTCATCAATTTCTCGGCCTCGGTGGCGCCCATTGCACGCATCGGCCAGGAGGCCACCGGCGTCACCATCGAGCCCGCCATCGCCGGCCGCTGGACGTGGACCAAGCAGAACCGGCTCGAATTCCTGCCCGCGCAAGACTGGCCCATCGGCCAGCCGTACAAGGTGCAGATCGCCGACAGCGCACTCGCACCGCACATCGAGATGGCTCTGCGCAAGTACGAGTTCATCTCGCCCGAATTCACCGCGCAGATCAACGCCGCAGAGTTCTATCAAGACCCGGTGCAGGCCAATGTGCGTCGCGCGCTCTTTCAGGTGCACTTCTCGCACCCCGTGAACACGGCCGAGTTCGAGAAGCGCCTGGTGCTGACCTACGACCAGCCCTGCAGCTCCTCGTTCTTCAGCATGGGCAAGTGCGCGAGCGAGAAGTTCACGGTCAGCTACGACAAGCTGCGCCTCAACGCCACCCTGCAATCAGAGCCGCTGCCGATTCCCGAGAAGACTCGCCCGGCGATTCTCAGCCTCACCTCCGGCACGGTCGCGCAGAAGGGCGGCCCGGCGCTGCGTGCCGACATGTCCCGCGCGGTCGACATCCCCGGCCTCTTCAGCCTGAGCATCGCCAGCATCGAACCCACCATCGTCACCGGCGAGAACGGCGAACCCGAGCACGTGATGCACGTCACCGCCTCCATGCCCGTGCACGAGCGCGAAATGGCGCGCGTGGTGCAAGCCTGGCTGCTGCCCGCGACAGAAGAAGCCAAGGGCGACCCCGACGAGAAGTTCGACTGGTCCGCCGATCCGTCGAAGGTCACCGATGCCGTGCTGCGCCGCGCCAAAAAGATAAACCTCCAGCCCATCGCCAGCGAGCGCGAAGTGACCGAGATGGTCAGCTTCCGCATGCCACAGGCCGAGGGCGGTCGCTACCTGCTGGTGCGCGTGGCCAAGGGCCTGAAGACGCCCGGCGGCTACCAGCTCGGCGCCGCACGGCAAGACGTGCGCTTGCTCAAGACCTTCGCGCCCGAGCTCACCATCATGAGCCAGGGCTCCCTGCTCGCACTCTCGGGCGAGCGCAAGCTGCCGATCCTCGTGCGCGACCTGCCCGGCATCCGCCTCGAAATCGGCCGCTTGTTGCCGCAGCAGTTGCAGCACCTGGTGACGCAGACCAACGGCGACTTCTCGCATCCGCAGTTCTACGGTGGCCTGCAGTCGGACAACCTCGTCGATCGCTTCCAGAAGGAGATTCCGCTCAGCATTCCCGCCGGCAAGGCGCATTACGAAACCGTCGACTTCGCCGAGTACCTGCGCAACGACGTGGCCGACCGCCGCGGCGTGTTCCTGCTCAAGGTGCAGGGCTACGACCCCAAGGCGAAGAAGAAGCCGGAGGGCGATGAGCAGCAAGCCCAGCCCGAAGACGAACAGCAGCAGGAAGAACAGTCGTCCGACGAAGAAGGCAACGGCGAAGGCGGCAGCCCCGAGCAGCAGCTCGACCAGCGCCTCGTGCTTGTCACCGACCTGGGCATCGTCGCCAAGAAGTCGCTCGACGGCACGCGCGACGTGTTCGTGCAGAGCATTGCCAATGGCCAGCCAGTGGCCGGTGCGCTGGTCGAGGTGTGGGGCCGCAACGGCATGATCGTCGCGTCGCAGGCCACGGATGCGACGGGCGCCGCCAAGCTGCCCAATCTCGCCGGCTACCAGCGTGAGAAAGCGCCCGTGGTGCTGGTCGTGCGCAAGGACGGCGACCTGAGCTTCCTGCCCTTCAACCGCAACGACCGCACGCTGGACATCTCTCGCTTCGACGTCGGCGGCCTGCGCGCGGCCGGCGTGCCGAACCAGATGACGGCCTACGTCTTCAGCGACCGCGGCATCTACCGCCCCGGCGACACCATGCACATCGCGATGATGGTCAAGGCCGGCAACTGGGGCACCTCGCTGCGCGACCTGCCGCTCGAAGCCGAGATCATCGATGCGCGCGGCCTCAGCGTGCGCCGCGAAAAACTCAAGCTCGGCCCCGGCGGCGCGGCGGAAATCGCCCACACCACGCAAGACACATCGCCCACCGGCAACTACACCGTCAACCTCTACCTGCCGCGCGAATCGTCGCCCGGCACGCCCGAGGTCGAAGGCCTGCTGATCGGCAGCACCACCGTGAAGGTGCAGGAGTTCCTGCCCGACCGCACCAAGGTCACGGCCAAGCTCAGCAGCGAAATCGCGGAGGGCTGGGTCAAGCCCAAGGACCTGAAGGCGCTCATCGACGTGCAGAACCTCTTCGGCACGCCCGCGCCCGACCGCAAAGTGGAAGGCACGCTCACGCTGAGCCCCGGCTTCCCGGTGTTCCGCGCCTTCACCGACTACGCCTTCTTCGATCCGCAGCGCGCCGCCGACAAGCAGGTCGACGACCTGGGCAGCGTGCAGACCAGCGCCGACGGCAAGGCCGAATTCGACCTGCGCCTGTCGCGCTTCGACGCCGCCACCTACCAGGTGCATGTGCTCGCCAAGGCCTTCGAGCCCGAGGGCGGGCGCAGCGTGTCGGCCGAAGCGCAGACGCTGGTGAGCGACATGCCCTACCTCGTCGGCGTGAAGGTCGACGGCGACGTCGGCTATGTGAGCAAGGGCGCCGCGCGCAACGCCACCGTGATCGCCATCGACCCGCAGGCGAAGAAGACGGCAGTGGCCGACCTGAAGATCGAGCGCGTGGAGCGCAAGGTGCTGTCGGTGCTCATCAAGCAGGACAACGGCCTGTACCGCTACGAGTCGCGCCGCAAGGAAGTCGTGCTCGACGAGAAGCCCTTCGCCATCGCCGCGGCCGGCAACAACGTGGCGCTGGACACAGGCGCGCCCGGCAACTTCGCCTATGTGGTGCGCAACGCGCAGGGGTTGGAGCTCAACCGCGTGGAGTACAGCGTGGCGGGCAATGCCAACGTGTCGCGCTCGCTCGACCGCAATGCAGAGCTGCAGCTCACGCTCGATCGCAAGGACTACGAGCCGGGGCAAGAGATTGCGGTGAGCATCCGCGCGCCGTACGTGGGTGCGGGCCTCATCACCATCGAGCGCGACAAGGTTTACGCGCACGCTTGGTTCAAGACCGACAAGACCGCTTCGGTGCAGAAGATCACCCTGCCCAAGGACTTCGAGGGTACCGGCTACATCAACGTGCACTTCGTGCGCGACCCGGCTTCGGACGAGGTCTACATGAGCCCGCTGTCGTACGGCGTCGTGCCCTTCGCCACCGCGCTGACCAAGCGCACCGCCAACCTGCAGCTCACCAGCAGCGAACTGGTGAAGCCCGGGCAGACCGTGAAGATGAAGCTCACCAGCGACAAGCCCACGCGCGCCGTGGTGTTCGCGGTGGACGAAGGCATCCTGCAGGTGGCGCGCTACAAGACGCCCGACCCGCTGAAGCACTTCTTCCAGAAGCGCGCGCTCGAAGTCGGCACGCTGCAGACGCTCGACCTGATCCTGCCGGAGTTCAAGAAGCTCATGCCGGGCGTCGCACCCGGCGGCGACGGCGAAGGCGAACTCGGCAAGCACCTGAACCCGTTCAAGCGCAAGCGCGACAAGCCGGTGGCGTACTGGTCGGGCCTGGTCGACGTGAACGGCAGCCGCGAGTTCAGCTACACCGTGCCCGAGAGCTTCAACGGCAGCCTGCGCGTGATGGCCGTGGCCGTGAATGACGAGACCACAGCCGCCAAGACCACCCGCACCGTGGTGCGCGGTGACATGGTGATACTGCCGAACGCACCGCTCGCGATGGCGCCCGGCGATACGGTCGAGGTAGGCGTGGGCCTTGCGAACAACATCGTGGGCTCGGGCAAGGAAGCGCCCATTGCACTCACGCTCACCGCCTCCGGCGGGCTCGAAGTGGTGGGCGACGCCACGCAGACGCTCAAGGTCAACGAGCGCGGCGAAGCCAGCACCAAATTCAATGTGCGCGCCAAGCCGGGAGAACAGGCGGTGCTGGGATCTTCTGCGCTGGTGTTCACATCGACGCACAAGACCTTCAGCGCGCGCCTGTCCACCGAAGTGAGTGTGCGGCCCGCGTCGCCCTTCGTCACGCTGGTGCAGGCCGGCAGCTTCCAGCGCGCGGGCGAGCTGTCGAGCCAGGCCGACCTGTACCCGAACTTCCGCCAGAGCGACGTGGCGGTGTCGGCCGCGCCGTGGGCCTTCGCGACCGGGCTCATGCAGTACCTGGAGGTGTATCCACATGGCTGCACCGAGCAGATCACGAGCCAGACCTTTCCGGCCGTGCTGCTCGCGGGCCGCCCCGAGCTGGTGAAGGAAATGGCGCGCGGTCGTACGGCCGAGCAAGGCCCGATGCCCGAGGCACGCAAGACCTTCGAGCGCTATCTCGTGCAGCTGCGCGCGCGGCAGACGGCCGACGGCGGCTTCTCGCTGTGGCCCGGTGCCGGCACCGACGCCTTTGCCACGCTATACGCAGTGCACCTGCTGGTCGAAGCCAAGGACCACAAGCTGCCCGTGCCGCAAGACCTGCTGCAGAAGGCCAACGCGTACCTGCAGGGCTGGCTCGGCAGCGGCGACGCATCGCTCGACGGCTGGCGCCAGCGCACGCAGGCGGCCTACCTGCTGACGCGCCAGGGCATCATCGCGCCGGCCGCGTTGGCCAACCTGCGCGAAGCCTGGCGCAGCAAGCAGACGCAGGGCTGGAGCGATGACCTCGGCGCCGTCTACCTCGCCGCGAGCTACCAGCTCGTGAAGCAGGAGCAGGTGGCCAACGAGCTGCTGAACCCGGTGTGGTCCGACCTGCTCGCGCGCACCGAGAAGAAGCAGCGCCGCAATGTCTGGGGCGCCTACTACGACCCGCTGGTGCACGACAGCATGACGCTGCACCTGGTGGGCCGCCACTTCCCGTCGCGCCTGAAGACGCTGAAGCCCGCGGTGTGGGAAGGCATGGCGGCGATGGTGCGCGACGGCTGGTACAACAGCCTGTCGTCGGCCTCGATGCTGCTCGCGGTCGATTCGTACTTCGAGGCCGTGGGGCAGAACGTCGAGGGCAAGCTCACGGCGAGCACCGTCAACGCGCAAGGCCAGGCCGCAGCGCTCGCGCTGGGTGCGGTGAACCCGATCACGCGAGCCGCGGTGCCGGCCGGCACGGCCAAGCTGAAGCTGTCGAACGACAGCGACTTCAACCTGTACTACAGCTGGGCCGAACAGGGCTTCGAGCGCAACGTGCCCACCACGGCGGTGAACAAGGGCCTCGAAATCTTCCATGAAGTGCTCGATGCCAAGGGCAACCCGATCACCAAGGCGAAGCTCGGCGAAGAGGTCACGGTGCGGGTGCGCGTGCGCAGCCTGGAGCGCGCGCAGCTCAACGACGTGGCGCTGGTCGACGTGCTGCCCGGTGGCCTCGAGCCGGTGCTGCAGGCCGTGGGCGATGACGACGATGCCAACGCCGACGCGCCCATCTGGAAGAAGCGCCTGGGCGGCGGCGGTTCGTGGAAGGTGCAGTACGCCGACATCCGCGAAGACCGCGTCGTGTTCTACGGCAGCGTCAACAAAGACCTGCTCGAAGTGACCTACAAGGCACGCGCCACCAACGTGGGCGACTACGTGGTGCCGGCAGCGTACGGCGAGGCGATGTACGACCGCCGTGTGTTCTCGCGCTCGGCGGGTGCGCGCTTCCAGGTCGTCGGCAACTGAGGCAAGGCAGGCTCGCCATGCGCATCGGCATCGCGTCTGCAGGAAGAAGGCTGCGCAAGCCCGCGCTTTGGGCGCTGGCGGCTGTCTTCGTGCTCGCGCTGCTGCGCCTGTGGCCGCACGCTGCGTTGAGTGAAACGGTTGGCAGCTCGCGCGCCGTGTATGCGCAGGGCGGCGAGCTGCTGCGCCTCACGCTCGCAGGCGACGAGCAGTACCGCCTCTGGGTGCCGCTCGATCGCATCTCGCCCACGCTGGTCGACGCGGTGCTGCTGTACGAAGACCGCCGCTTCTACGCGCACCCCGGCGTCAACCCCGCCGCGCTGGCGCGCAGCGCCTGGCGCATTGCCGGCGGCGAACGCAGGCAGGGCGGCTCGACGCTCACGATGCAGCTCGCGCGCCGCGTCTACGGCATCGACAGCCGCACGCCCACCGGCAAGGTCGCGCAGATCTTCGCGGCGCTGTGGCTGGAGGCGCGTTTCAGCAAGCACGACATCCTGGAGGCGTATCTCAACACCGCGCCCTACGGCGGCAACATCGAAGGCGTGCAGGCCGCGAGCCTCATCTACTTCCGCAAGGACGCCGCGAAGCTCAGCCTGCCCGAAGCGCTGACGCTTGCAGTGATTCCGCAGAACCCCGTCAAGCGCATCGCCGAGCGCGGCCGCAATGCCGAGCTGCAATCGGCGCGCGAACGACTGTGGGCGCTGTGGGCCGAACGCGATCCGACCGCGAAGCAGCACGCGCCCGATGCGCAGCTCGCGTTGTCGGCGCAGTCGCGCGGCAGCCTGCCCTTTCTTGCTCCACACGCCACCGACATGCTGCTCGCGCAGGAGCGCGGCGTGCAGGAGGTGCGCACCACCATCGACCTGCGCATGCAGGCCACGCTCGAACGCGTGATGGGCCAGTACCTGCGCACGCATGCCGACGTGGGCATGACCAACGCGAGCGCGCTGCTGCTCGACGCCTCGACCATGCAGGTGCGCGCGATGATCGGCTCGGCCGACTTTCGCAACGACGCCATCTCGGGGCAAGTCAACGGCGTGCTGGCCAAGCGCTCGCCGGGCTCCACGCTCAAGCCCTTCATCTACGCGCTGGCGCTCGACCAGGGGCTGCTGCATCCGAAGACGATGCTGAAGGACGCGCCGACTTCCTTCGGCCCCTACACGCCCGAGAACTTCGACCATCGATTTGCTGGTCCGCTGCCCGCGCAGGAGGCGCTGATCCGCAGCCGCAACGTGCCCGCAGTCGCCGTGGCCGCCAAGCTCTCGAAGCCGGGGCTCTACGACTTCATGCGGCTCGCTGGCGTGCAGAAGCTGCAGAGCGAATCGCACTACGGCCTTGCACTCGTGCTGGGCGGTGGCGAGGTTACGCCCGAGGAGCTGGCGGGCATGTACGCAACGCTGGCCAACGGCGGCATCTCGCAGCCCATTCGCTACACGCAGCCCGCGCCCGACGAGCGACCCGTGCAGCCGCTGCGCCTGCTGAGCGAGGAGGCTTCCTTCATCACGCTCGACATGCTGCGCCACACGCCGCGCCCCGACACCACACTGCCCGCGCGCCCTGCCATCGCATGGAAGACGGGCACGTCCTGGGGTTTTCGCGACGCATGGACGGCCGGCGTGTTCGGCCGGCACGTGCTGGTGGTGTGGGTGGGCAACTTCGACGGCACCAGCAACCCCGCGCTGGTGGGCGTCGATGCGGCCGCGCCGCTGTTCCTGCGCATGGTCGATGCGCTGCGCGCCGAGCGGCTCGACCCCGGCGAGGTCGCGTCGCGCCAGCCGCCCGACTTGCGGCAGGTCGAAGTCTGCGCTGCGACGGGCGGCCTGCCAGATGCGCTGTGCCCGGTGCGGACCATGACGTGGTTCATCGCCGGCAAGTCGCCCATCCAGGTCAGCAACCTGCACCGCGCGGCGTGGGTCGACGAGACGACCGGCAAGGTGGTCTGCGGCCCGCAGCCCAACGCGCGCCAACAGGTGGTGGAGCAATGGGGCAGCGACATGCGCCGCCTGTTCCGCCAGGCCGGCCTGCCGCGCGCGAGCGCACCGGCCGATGGCTGCGAGAAAGATGGCGACGCACCGGAAAGCGCGCCACTCATCACCTCGCCCCTGCGTGGCGTGCGCCACACACTGCGCGTGAAGAAGCCCGAACCTCTGGTGCTGCGCGCCGAAGCCGCTGCGGGCACGCAGGCGATCTACTGGTTTGCCGACGACGCGCTCATCGGCCGCGCCGCGCCCGGCGAAGGCATCACGTGGATGCCCGACCTCGCGGCGTCGGGCCGGCGCTATGTGCTGCGCGCGGTCGACGACCAGGGTCGCGCAGAGTCGCGCGAGGTGACGGTCGACATCGCACCTTGAAGGGATGTCATGGCGGCGTCACGCCTCCTCGGCATGGTCACGCGTTTTCGACTTGAACACTTTCCTGCTCATGACACGTCTTGCCTCCTTGTCCTTCGTTGCCCTTGCCGCTGCGCTCGCATGCGGCGCCGCGGCCGCACAGACCGCGTTCCCCGCCACGCTCTCCGGCCACGCCGTGCTGCCCGCGCAAAGCTTTGTGGCCGCGCCCAAAGATGCGCCGGCCGACCTGCAGGTCAGCGGCAAGTTCACGACCGGCAAGCGCGTCGAGGCGGTCGGCACGGTCGAAGGCCTGTCGGGTGGCCGCGGCACGGGCGTGTCGGTGCCCTTCAAGGGTCAGCCCCTGCAGGGCCACTCGGGCATCAAGAAGATGGACGACGGCAGCTTCTGGATCCTCACCGACAACGGCGCGGGCGCCAAGGCCAACTCGCCCGACTTCATGCTCTACCTGAATCACTACAAGGTGGACTTCAAGGGCGGCAAGCTCAATCGCATCAGCACCATCTTCCTGCACGACCCCGACAAGAAGGTGCCCTTCCGAATCGTCCACGAAGGCACCAAGCAGCGCTACCTGACCGGTTCCGACTTCGACCCCGAGAGCTTTCAGTTCGCCGGTGGCGCGCTGTGGATCGGCGAAGAATTCGGCCCCTTCCTCATCAAGGCCGACCTGAAGGGCAAGGTGCTCGCGGTGTTCGACACGCAGGTCGACGGCAAGGCCGTGCGCTCGCCCGACCATCCGGCCGTGACCACGCCGGGCGCACCGGGTGGCGCGGTCGACTTCCAGATCAAGCGCTCCAAGGGTTTTGAAGGCATGGCCTCGTCGAAGGACGGCAGCAAGCTCTATGCGCTGCTCGAAGGCCCGGTGTGGAACGCCGAGGCCAAGGACTACGAAAAGGTCGAAGGCAAGGAAGCGCTGCGCGTGCTGGAGTTCGACGTGGCCACCGAGAAGTGGACCGGCCGTCACTGGAAGTACGTGCTCGAAGCCAATGGCAACGCCATCGGCGACTTCAACATGATCGACGGCACCACGGGCCTCATCATCGAGCGCGACAACGGCGAAGGCACGAGCGACAAGGCCTGCCCCGAAGGCCAGAAGCGCACCGACTGCTTCCACGACATCGCCAAGTTCAAGCGCGTCTACAAGGTCGAGCTGAACGACGCGAACGTGGGCGGCCCGGTGCGCAAGATCGGCTACATCGACCTGCTGAACATCGCCGACCCCGACAAGCTCGCGCGCAAGCCGCTGAACGACGGCGTGCTCAAGTTCCCGTTCTTCACGATCGAGAACGTCGACGTGGTCGATGCCACGCACATCGTGGTCGGCAACGACAACAACCTGCCCTTCTCGAGCAGCCGCGAGCCGAACAAGGCGGATGACAACGAGCTGGTGCTGCTGGAAGTCGGGGCGTTGCTGCAGGCGAAGTAAGTTGCCATAGCCGGAGCGAAAGCCCCGGCTCGCAGGTTGGGTGGCAGGGGAAAGTTTTCTTCAGATGAGTATCATTCTCATCTTCGCCAGTCCTTTTCCCTCTTCATGAATCTCCGAACGACCCCGCCCGCCGTCCGGCGCGCGCCGTGACCATCGGCGTTCGTTATCGCCTAGGCGTGGCCTCACGTGCAGTAGCAGCCATCTTCGGCGGCTATGGCATCGCCGCCCTGTCCGCCGCCGTGCTCGCGCTCTGCCTGCCCGCCGCCTTCGGCATGGCCCGCAGCGAAGCCGCGATGACCGGCACACTCGCTTCCTTCGCCATCTTCGCGTTCGCAGTGATGTGGGTTTTTGCCGCGCGCACTGCGCTGCGGGCCTGGTCCGGCCTGGTCATCGTCGCGGTGCCGCTGGCCCTGCTGTTGCTGCTGCTCATGCGCGCCACCGGAGGCGCCGCATGAAGGAGGGCTTCCGCCAGTCGATGGCATGGCTGCACACCTGGTCGGGCCTGCTGGTCGGCTGGGTGCTGTTCATGGTGTTTGCGGCCGGCACGGCTTCGTATTTCAAGGACGAGATCACGTTCTGGATGAAGCCGGAGCTGCATGCAGTCGCGCAGAACGCCGTGCCGCCGGTCAAGGCCGTCGAGAGTGCCATGGCCTACCTGCAGCAACGCGCCGCGGACAGCCCGCGCTGGTTCATCAACCTGCCGAATGAGCGCCAGCCGTCGACGGACGTGCTGTACCTCGCGCCGCCCGCACCGGCCGGCGCAGCAGCAGCTACTGGTGCCAAGCCCGGCGAGAAGCCCCGCCGACGCTTCGACCGCGCCTCGCTCGACCCCGCCACCGGCGAAGCCGTCAGCGCACCGCGCGTCACGCGCGGCGGCGAATTCTTCTACCGGCTGCACTTCGACCTGCACTACATGCCCGCGCTGTGGGCACGCTGGATCGTCGGCTTCTGCGCGATGTTCATGCTGGTGGCGATCTTCAGCGGCATCGTCACGCACAAGCGCATCTTCAAGGACTTCTTCACCTTCCGCCCGAAGAAGGGCCAGCGCTCGTGGCTCGATGCGCACAACGTGACGGCCGTGCTCGCACTGCCCTATCACCTGATGATCACGTACACGGGCCTCGTCACGTTGATGTTCATGTACATGCCTTGGGGCCCGCAGGTGGCCTACAAGGACCGCGGCGGCGAGCAGGCCTTTTTCTCCGAGGCCTTCCCAGGTGGTGGCCGCGACCAGATCAAGGCCTCGGGCAACAGGGTGCTGCTCGCGCCCATTGCGCCGATGATGGCGCAGGCCTCCGCGCACTGGGGCGGCGCGGCGGTGGGCCGTGTCACGGTGCATCAGCCCAACGATGCCAACGCGGTGGTCTCGCTCACGCGCGCCGAGGGGCCGCAGCTGTCGTACGACCAGCCTTCGATGCAGTTCAACGGCGCGACCGGCGCATTGATCGGCGCGTTCGGCGACGTGCCCAAGCCGGCGGCCGAGACGCGCGGCGTGCTCTACGGCCTGCACATCGGCCGCTTCGGCGATCCGCTGCTGCGCGCGCTGTTCTTCCTCTCGGGGCTCGCGGGCTGCCTGATGGTTGCGACGGGGCTTCTGATGTGGGCCGTGAAGGAGCGGCAGAAGTTCGCGAAGACGCTCAAGCGGGGCGGGCGCGTCAGCTTCGGGCTGCGGCTGGTCGACGGACTGAATCTCGGCGCCATCGCCGGCCTGCCCGTCGCGATGGCCGCCTTCTTCTGGGCCAACCGCCTGCTGCCGGTCGACGTGGCCGAGCGTGGCGAGGCGGAGATCCGTTGGTTCTTCATCGTCTGGGGCGCGACTGCCGTGCTGGGCCTGCTGCGTCCCACCTTGCGCATGTGGCAGGCGCAGCTTGCGCTGGGCGCGCTGCTGTTCGCGGGGCTGCCGGTGCTCAATGCGTTCACCGGCCCCGCGCCGCTGACCGTGAGCCTGCGCACCGGCCCGACCTCGGTGGCGGGCTTCGACCTGGTCGTGATCGCGCTGGGCCTGGCGCTCGCGGGCGCGGCATGGATCGTGGAGCGCAAGCGACGCAAGTCGATTGCGAAGCAGGCGGCAGCGAAGACGCAACCACCACCATCGACGCTCGCCACTTCGGGCCAAGGCTCATGACGACGGACTCGCTGCTCCTCGGCCTCGTGTTCGCCGCATCGCTCGCGGGCTTCTGCGCGCTGAGCCTCGCGATGGACCGCCACAGCGAAGACGTCTTCGGCCGCGGCAGCACGCCGGGCCCGTGGCGGCGCTGGCTGCAACTGGGTGGCGCCGCGCTGCTGTGCCTGTCGCTGGTCGCAAGCCTGCGGGCGGCGGGCAGCACGATCGGCTGGGTGCTCTGGCTGGGCGCGCTCACGGCAGCCGCGCTGGCCACGGTGGGGTTGCTCAGCTATGCGCCGCGGCGCTTTCACTGGATCGCATTTGCCGCTGCGTCGGTCACGCTGTGCAGCTTGCTGCTGGCGGCGTCGGTCACGTGATGCGCAGCGCGCCGTGGCGCGAGGCCGGGATCACCTCATGCCGATCTCCCAGCGTCGCCACCACCGCGACCTTCAGCCGCTGCTTCATGCTGCGCGCCGCACCGAGCTGCCGCCCGAGAGCACGCCCTGCGTCATCGGCAACGCCATGAAGTCGTGCGGGAAACCCATCGCCACGGCGCTGGCCGCATCGAGGCGCTGCAGCACGGAGCCGTCGAACTTCACATCGAGTGCGCCGAGATTGTCCTCGAACTGCGCGAAAGTGCGCGCGCCGATGATCGGCATCACCGTCGGCGCACTACGGTGCAGCAGCCAGGCCAGCGCGATCTGCGCGGGCGAGCGGCCCTGCTCCTTCGCAACCTGCGCGACCACGCCGGCTATGTCGAGCGAGCGGGCGGTCAGCACGCCGTTGCCTGCGGCCACGTCCTTGCGCGAACCCGTCACGCCTGAATCGGGGTCCTTGCGATAGTCCAGGTCGGCGCGCGTGTACTTGCCCGACAGTACACCGCTGCCCAGCGGCGACCACGCCATCACGCCCAGCCCGAGTTCGTGTGCCATCGGCAGCAGTTCGCGCTCCACGGTGCGCTCGATCAGGCTGTATTCGATCTGCAGCGCCACCAGCGGCGCCCAGCCGCGCAGCTCGGCCAGCGTCTGCATGCGCGCGACCTGCCAGGCCGGCGTGTCGGAGATGCCCGCGTACAGCACCTTGCCCGAGCGCACGAGGTCGTCGAAGGCGCGCATCACTTCGTCGAAGGGCGTCAGGTTGTCCCAGATGTGCAGGTACAGCAGGTCGATGTAATCGGTGCCCAGTCGCTTCAGGCTGGCCTCCACCGAGCGGACCATGTTGCGGCGGTGGTTGCCGCCCGCGTTCGGGTTGCCCGGCTGCATGTTGAGCGAGTATTTGGTGGCCACGACCACCGACTCGCGCCTGTCGGCGATGAACTGGCCCAGCAGCCGTTCAGAACTGCCGTTGGTATAGAAGTTGGCGGTGTCGATGAAGTTGCCGCCGCGGTCCACGTACGCATCGAACATGCGGCGCGATTCGCCCGCGTCCGCGCCCCAGCCCCATTCCTGGCCGAAGGTCATCGTGCCCAGCGACACGGGGCTGACGCGCAGGCCGGAGCGGCCGAGGGTGAGGTAGTTGTCGAGCTTCATGGTGAATGTCCTTTCGAGGTGAGATGCCAGCGTTGGCCTGGCGACAAAGTTACCTGCCGGACGCCATGGAACAAAGCCGTGCCACCTTCAAGCTTTATGAAGCGCCGCTTCAAGAATGGCCGCACTGAGGCGCAATCTGCCCTTTGCCCTGCTCGGCGTCATGCTCACAGTGGCGCTGGTCATCGCAGCGCTGTACCGCGTTGTGCCGCATGCGCAGCTGGCCACTCGGGCCGCAGCCAACGCAGTGCTGACTGCCGCTCGTGGCTGGGGTGCGTGGCGCTACCGCGTTGCAGAAGACGGCGCGGCCCTGCATCGCTGGCGCCGCTGCACGCTGGCAGGCACGGCGCTGCTCGACCGCATCCTGCGCAACCTGGTCGACAACGCCATCCGTCACACGAAGCACGGTGGCGTGCTGGTCGGCTGCCGGCGCGCGGGCAATGCCCTTCGCGTCGAGGTGTGGGACACCGGCCCCGGCATTCCTCCCGAGGCCTGATCAGCGGACCCAGGGCCGCGGTGGCACCGGTGGCGGGATGCGCGGCGGCTGCCCGCCGATGGGCGCCACGGCATTGCCGAGTGAACGGCCGACAGGCACGGCGGGATTGGAAGAAGACACCAGCGTGGGCGTCGAAATTTCGAAGGCGTCGTAGTTGCCCAGCGCCAGCGCGTAGGCGACCAGGTTGGCCAGCTGCGTGGCGCCGCCCTCGTTCGCCGACGGCGGCTTGAGCACCGGCTTGCTGACGGGCTGGTACGGCTTGCCCTTGGGGTTCATGCCTGTCAACACCTGTCGGGCATCCGCGCGGGCCGTGTGATACGCATTGAACACCACGTCCTTGGCGATATCGACCATGCGTTCCGAGATCTGGTCGGTGTCCTTGTGCATCAGCTCGGCAACGCGCTCGGCACGCACCTGCATGCCTTCCACGTAGGCGTTGATCTTGATGAGCTGCTGGCGCAGGTCGGACGCGGCCATGCGCACCTTGGCCGCCACGCCCGGATAGAGCACGGCGTCGTTCAGGCCGGTGATCTGGTCCGGCATGGAATTGATCAGATTGGCGATGTGCTTGTACTGCGACATGGCCGCTTCCGCGGCGGCCATCGCATCGCGGTCGTCGCGAAAGAGCGCTGCGGCGTCCTCGTTGCCGCGCTTGGCGATCACGCCGTCGGCCTCACGGATGCTCTTGCCGTGCAGGTAGCGGTCGAGGCCGCCTTCGGCCTCGCCGACGATCAGGCCACCGAGCTTGACGGTGCCAGTCACCACCTGCTTGAGGTACTTGGCGCCGGGCACCGGAATGGCGCCCAGCCCCGCCTTGGCCACGGCGGCAACGCCCTTGAGCACCAGCTTCTGCATGTCGGCGGTGTTGCCGCAGTACTCGCCCAGCAGCATGGTGAGCTTCTTCTTGAACGGCACGCTGAAGCTGTCGTTCGACTTGGCGCGGAAGGCATCCCAGGTCCGCTCGACCAGGTCGGTCTTCTGGACGACGGCCGCGCTCACCACGCCCCAGTCCTTGGTGCGCATCCGGTCAAGGAGCATGCGCACACCTGCCGACATTTCTTTCTCGTAGTACTCGGAGAGGCTCTTTCCGAGTTCGTCGAATCTGGTTTGCGGAATATCAAGCATGTAGAAATCTGGGTGTGTGTTGTGGTGGCGGAACAATCGGCCTCGATGCTAGGCCGGGCTCTTGTGCGGCGCATTGGACCAAAGGCAAATGGCAAGCGCCATAACACAAACTAGCGAGGGCGGCGGCCCAGGAGCCCGGCACGGCGGGCCACGATCACGGCCTGGATGCGGCTGCTCACCTCGAGCCCGGCGAAGATGGCCGAGATATGCGCCTTCACGGTTCGCTCGGTGGTGCTCAGCCGCTGCGCGATGTCGGCGTTGCGCAGGCCCTCGCGGAACATGGCGTGATGTCGATCAGCAGGATGGTGGGCATGGGCTGGGAAATGACCCGGGCGGGCTCTTGTTAACTGGCTCAGGACCCTACCTGTGCCCTCGGCCAGATGATTATTAATAAAAACGACTTGTTGCGTGGATAGATTGCGCGGGCTGCATCGGACGACTGGTCCGGTTCGCTTGCGTTTTCAATCTTTCCATCCATTTCGCCATGTCGCCCCTTTCGTCTTTCAGCCGCCCCTTCGCCATCACTCTTGTCGCGGCCCTGTGCCTCTCGGCATGCGGAGGAGGCAGCGACGGCGGCGCCTCGTTTCCCATCACTGGCACGCCGCCGGCAACCACGAATCCGCCCGCCGTCGTGGTGGCTGGCCCGCCAAAGGACCTGGGCTTCACCGACACCGCGCCCGTGCCCGATGCGGTCGCCATCCCACCCTTCGTCGACAACGTCGCGACCAACCAGCGCGGCGATGCGCGCTACGCGACCAAGGAAACCAATGCCGGCGTGCGCGTGGTGGCCGGCTTCCTCGACTTCTGGCAGCCCAGCACGCTGCTGGTCGATGCAGGCGTGTCGGCCCCTGCACAGGGCAGCTTTCCGGCAGTCGTTGCATCCACGTGGAGCGGCATTCCGGGCGACGCGACCGACGGCAAGATCCTCAACAGCGGGGTGTTGAACAGCAATATCCAGTACGTCGTCGACGTCACCAATGCGCGCACCAGCGCGCAGGAGCTGGCCGCCTACCTGGACGACCGCCGCGGCAAGGGCTACAGCATCAGCGACGGCATGGGTCCACTCACCAACGCCTGGCGCACAGCCACGCAGCAGGTCACCACCATCAACGGCATCGCACCGGACGCCACCACGGTGCTCTATAACGACGGCGGCAACGATGTGGGCGTGGCCGGTGCCGCGAACCCGGCCTTCGGCACGGTGGTCGACCTGCTCAAGAACATCGGCGAGAACGGCTCCACCGAGCCCGCCAAGCGCTTCTACAAATACGCGCGTCCCTGGCGCTGGAGCAGCAGCGTGAAGGTGGTGCCCGCGCTGGAGCCCGCCAAGAGCGGCACGCCCGCCACCGACGGCGGCTTCGTGAGCGGCCACACGGCCGAGGCGGTGCGCGATGCCATCGCCTCCGCCTACGTCGTGCCGCAGCGCTTCCAGGAAATGGTGGCGCGCGGCCTCGAACTCGGAGAGAACCGGATTCTTGCGGGCATGCATTCGCCGCTGGACGTGGTCGGTGGGCGACTGCACGGGCAGGCCGTGGCGACAGCGAGTCTTTCCACCGGCGCCAACGCCGCGCGCAAGAGCGCGGCCTACACGCAGGCGCAGTCCGTGCTGATGGCCGCCGTGGGCGCGAGCGATGCAACCGCCTTCAACAGCTTTGCCCATTCGCAAGGCACCGCGGCCGACCGCTTTGCCGACCATGCCGCGAGCAAGGCCGATTACCTGCGCCGCCTGACCTTCGGTTTCAAGCAGGTGGCCGATGCGACCAAGCCGGCCGTGGTGCCCAAGGGCGCCGAAGTGCTGCTCGAAACGCGCCTGCCCTACCTCGACGCCACCCAGCGCCGCGTAGTGCTCAAGACCACGGCGGTGGCTTCGGGCTACCCGGTGATGGACGACCCCGAAGGCTGGGGCCGCCTCAACCTGTTCGACGCAGCCGACGGCTATGGCGTCTTCAACGGCGACGTGGTCGTGACCATGGACGCCAGCCTCGGCGGCTTCAATGCGCTGGACAGCTGGCGCAACAACATCTCCGGCGCCGGCAAGCTCACCAAGAAGGGCAGCGGCACGCTCGCGCTCGGCGGCAGCAACAGCTACGCAGGCGGCACGCAGCTCGCAGAAGGCACGCTGCAGGCGGACGCTGCCGCGGCCTTCGGCAAGGGCAATGTCTACGTCGGTGGCGGCACGCTGGTCTGCAATGCGCCTTCGGCGGTCACGATGGCGGGCGCCTACACGCAGCTGGCAGGCACGACGCTGCAGCTGAATCTCGGCGGCAATGGTGCCGGCCGCCTGAGCGTGGCCGGCGTGGCCGCGCTGGACGGAACGCTGACCCTGAGCTTCAAGCCCGGCTTTGCGCCCAGCGCAGGCGACACGCTCACGGTCATCAGCAGCGGCGCGCTGACCGGCCGCTTTTCAGCCATCAACGCGCCGGGCTTCAAGGTCACGCCGACCTATACGGGAACGCAGCTCATCGTGCGCTTCGACGCATGAGCTAGCAGCGCGGCGGCCATGGCTTCTTTGTGAAGCCCGTCTTCATAATGGCCGCCATGTCCCCCGAGCTCCTGCCCGCCATTGCCGCCTTCGCCCGCGTGGCGCACCACGCCAGCTTCACGCGCGCCGCGCAGGAGCTGGGCGTGTCGCCCTCGGCCCTCTCGCAGACCATGCGCACGCTCGAACAGAAGCTCGGCGTGCGCCTGCTCGACCGCACCACGCGCCGCGTCGGCGTGACGGAGCTGGGCCAGCAGTTTCTCGAGGGTGCGCAGCCCGCGCTGGCCGCGCTCGCGCAGGCGGTCGAAGGCATCGACGAGGCGCGCGACAAGCCGGCAGGCCTGCTGCGCCTGAATGTCTCGCGCGTGGCGGCCGAGCTGCTCTTCTTTCCGCACTTCGGCGCGTTCGCCGCCGCCTACCCGGACATCACGCTCGAGTTCGTCTGCGACAACCGCATGGTCGATCTCGTGGAAGGTGGCTTCGATGCCGGCATCCGCCTCGGCGAAAGCCTGGCGCAGGACGTGATCGCTGTGCCGGTGGGCGGGCCGGTGCGCATGGTGACCTACGCGGCGCCCAGCTACCTGAAGGGACGCAAGCTGCCACGCACACCCGAAGACCTGCGCGAGCACCAGTGCCTGAACTACCGCCTGACCACGGGCGGCATCTATCGCTGGGAATACGCGCAGGACGGGCGCGTGCTGGACGTCGAACTCGCCGGCCCGCTGGTCAGCAACGACAGCGACCTGCTGCTGGCCGCCGCGCGCTCGGGCGCGGGCATTGCAACGTCTTTCGAGGGCGCGGTGCGCGACGACTTTGCAAGCGGCAAGCTGGTGCCGCTGCTGGAGCCCTGGTGGCCGACCTTTCCGGGCTTCTACCTGTACTACCCCAGCCGTGCGCAGATGCCGCGCAAGCTGCGGGTGTTCATCGACTTCCTGCAGGCGCGGCATGCGCCGCCGCCGGTGTCGCAGCGGGCCGTCAGGAACGCGTCGGCACCGCGATCGCGCCAGCCCGCTACAGCTCGCGCACAGCGCGCGGCAACCGCTCGGCCAAAATCGTGACCAGTGAACGGGCTTCGGCCTCGTCGAGCGAAGGCGCGATCCTGAAGGTGCGCTGCCCGTAGTCGAACGCAATCGGTCCCATGCCCGCGCCGAACAGCGGCGGCATCGCGGCGCGTTGATTGCGGAAGATATCGAACGAGAACTCGACGACCCGCAGGCGCGAAATCGCATGGACCGCATAGGCGCGCGTGCGCCCCAGGCCCCAGATTTCGACGCGATGAACCAGCGACCCTTCTTCGACCGAAATGAGTTCGCGGCCGAAGACCTGCCACAGCACGCAGAAGAATGCCCACGCACCACCGAGGGTCCAACCCGTGAGCCAGAGCGTGAGGAACCACCGGTCGGTGTCGTGGCGGGTCGGGTGCAGCAGCTGGTTCGCGGCCGTGAACTCGCCGAAGCACCAGCCAGTCAGCCACACGCACATGAAGAGCAGAAGCAGCCAGTGCTTGCGCGCGGGCACCACGGCCCGAAGCCCGCCGCCGGGCGTCGTTTCGATGGCGTAGCGGGCGGCCAGCGGCTGGACGTTCATGGCGTCCGGGCGTCAGGCCCGCATCAGCGCCTCGATCTCGTCCGCCTTCACGGGCACGCCGCGAGAAATGAGCTCGCAGCCGGTGGCCGTGACGATCGCGTCGTCCTCGATGCGGATGCCGATGTTGTGGAACTGCTCCGGCACGCCGTCGGCGGGCCGCACGTAGATGCCGGGTTCCAGCGTCAGCACCATGCCGGGATGCAGGATGCGGCTGGGCCGGTTCTTGATGACCTCGTTCGACAGCGGATCTTTCCGTTCGCTCACCTCGCCGACCTGGGTGGGCTCGACGTAGCTGCCGCAGTCGTGCACGTCCATGCCGAGCCAGTGGCCGGTGCGGTGCATGTAGAACTGGAAGTAGGCGCGCGAGTCGATCACGTCCTGCACGCCGCCGACCTTGTTGGCATCGAGCAGGCCGAAGTCGAGCATGCCCTGCGCCAGCACCTTCACCGCGGCGTCGTGCGGGTCGGTGAAGCGGTTGCCGGCTTTGGTGGCGGCGGCCGCGGCGTCCTGGCTGGCCAGCACCAGGTCGTACAGCGCGCGCTGCGGGCCGCTGAACTTGCCGTCGCCCGGAAAGGTGCGCGTGATGTCGCTGGCATAGCCGTCGAGTTCGCAGCCCGCGTCGATCAGCACCAGTTCGCCCTTGCGCACCGGCGCCGCATCGGCGCGGTAGTGCAGCACGCAGGCATTGGCGCCGGCTGCGACGATGGAGTAGTAGGCCGGGTACTGCGAGCCTCCGAGGCGGAATTCATGCAGCAGCTCGGCGTCGAGGTGGTACTCGCGCGCATCCTTGCCCTCGCGCAGCATGCGGGCCGACAGCTGCATCGCGCGGATGTGCGCACGGGCGCTGATCTGCGCGGCGCGGCGCATGATGTCCTGCTCGTGCGCGTCCTTGATCAGGCGCATTTCGTCGAGCGGGCCGCACAGGTCGCGCTGTTCCTCGGGGCACAGCGCGCCGTAGCGCACGCGGGCGCGCACCGACTGCAGCCAGCCGTCGATGCGGGTCTCCAGGCCCTTGTGGATGGCGAACGGGAACCACACGGTCGAGCGGTTCTCGAGCAGCTTGGGCAGCTTCGCGTCGAGGTCGGTAACAGAAAAGGCCTCGTCGACGCCGAGTGCCGCGGGCGCCGCGTCGGGGCCGAGGCGGTAGCCGTCCCAGATCTCGCGCTCCAGGTCTTTCGGCGCGCAGAACAGCGTGGCGCGGCCGTCGCCCGCCAGCACCAGCCAGGCGTTGGGCTCGGTGAAGCCGGTCAGGTAATAGAAGTAGCTGTCGTGGCGGTACAGGAAGTCGGTGTCGCGGTTACGCGGGCGCTCGGGCGCGGTCGGGATGATCGCGATGCCATCCTTGCCCAGTTGCGAGGCGAGGCGCGCGCGGCGCTCGGCGTAGATCGTCGTCGTGGAGGCTGCTGCTGAAGTCATCTTGGCGTGGTGTTCAGTTGGGCGAGTCGTTCGGGGGTGCCCACATCGGTCCAGGGGCCGGTGTAGAGCTCGGCGCTCACGAGTTCATTGTCCATCGCGGCGCGCAGGATCGGCGCCAATGGGGCTTTGCGGCCGGCCGGGTTGCCGGGGGGGATGTCGCAGTACGGCGGTGCGAAGAGCGCGGCGCGGTAGAGGCCGATGGTCGAGAAGGTGAACTTCTCGGGCGCGGTGTTGAGCGCGAGGCCGTCCGCCGAGAGGCCGAAATCGCCCTTCAGGTTGTGCACCGGGTTCGGCACCAGCCACAGGTGCGCGAGCTTGCCGCTGGCGATGAAACGGTCGACCGAGGCCTGCGAGAAGGCGAAATCCGGCGCGAACACGTCGCCGGCCGCGACCCAGAACACGTCGCCGAGCAGGGGCAGCGCACGGACGATGCCGCCGGCCGTTTCGAGTGCGCCGCCGAAGTCGCGGCCCTCGTCGGAGTATGAAATTGATAGCGCAATACGCCCATCCAGCAAGGGAGTCAGGCCGAATCTGTCAGAAATCTGCGCGCCGAGCCAGTCGGTGTTGACCACCAGCTCGGTGAACCCGCCGGCGGCCAGCGCCTCCATCGGCCACTGCATCAGGGGCTTGCCGCGCACTTCGAGCAGGGGCTTGGGCGTGGCGTCGGTCAGCGGCCGCATGCGCTCGCCGCGCCCGGCGGCCAGGATCATCGCCCGCACCGAGGTCACCGCACTCACGCCGAGACCCGGCCGCGCTGCAGCTCGTTGCGTTCGCTATGAAGGGGCTGGAACAGCGACACCAGGCACTCCATCAGCGCATGTGCCTTGGCCGAATGGTCGCCGCCGAAGTTGCAGACGTACACGTCGAGCGTCACGCCGCGCTGCTCGGGCCAGGTGTGGATGCACAGGTGCGATTCGGCCAGCAGCACCGTGGCCGTGACGCCGCCCGGCCCCTGCGGCGTGGCGGGAAAGGAGTGAACTATCTTGCCCACCGCCTGCAGTCCCGCGGCCGACACCGCCTTGATGCAGACCGCCCCCAAGGCGGGGCCGTCGGTGAGCCATTGAAGGCCGCATTGGCAGTCGTGAAGGTCGGCGGTGAGGTGCAGCCCATGCATGGGTGGCAACTCTAGCAGTCCGCCCGCCGCACAAGAACATCGGAAGGGTGTTCAGGCCGTATCGGGGCCGGTCTGGGCTCGCCCGGTAAAATCGCGGGTTCTCCCGACCCCAATCCTCCCTTTTCCCTCCGAAAGTCCACCGCACATGGCAAACCACGCCCTGATGGCCAACGCAATCCGCGCTCTGGCTATGGATGCCGTCCAACAAGCAAATTCCGGACATCCGGGCGCACCGATGGGCATGGCCGACATGGCCGTCGCACTCTGGGGCGAACACCTGCGCTACAACCCCGCGAACCCGCATTGGTTCGACCGCGACCGCTTCGTGCTGTCGAACGGCCACGCCTCGATGCTGCTGTACTCGGTGCTGCACCTCACCGGCTACGACCTGCCCATCGGCGAGCTCAAGAACTTCCGCCAGCTGCACAGCAAGACCGCCGGCCACCCTGAAGTCGACGTGACCCCGGGCGTGGAAACCACCACCGGCCCGCTGGGCCAGGGCATCACCAATGCCGTGGGCTTCGCGCTGGCCGAGAAGCTGCTCGCCGCCGAGTTCAACCGCAAGGACCACGACGTGGTCGACCATCACACCTACGCCTTCCTGGGCGACGGCTGCATGATGGAAGGCATCAGCCACGAAGCCTGCGCGCTCGCCGGCGCCTGGCACCTGAACAAGCTGATCGCGCTGTACGACGACAACGGCATCAGCATCGACGGCCAGGTCAAGCCCTGGTACATCGACAACGTCGCCGAACGCTTCCACGCCTATGGCTGGCACGTGATCGGCCCGATCGACGGCAACGACGCCGCCGAAGTGTCCAAGGCCATCGCCAAGGCCAAGCAGTCGACCGACAAGCCCACGCTGATCAACTGCAAGACCGTCATCGGCAAGGGCAGCCCGAACCGCGCCGGTACCGCCAAGGCGCACGGCGAGGCGCTCGGCGCCGAAGAAATCAAGCTCACGCGCGACGCCATCGACTGGCACTACCCGGCCTTCGAGATCCCGGCCGAGGTGTACGCCGACTGGGACCACAAGGAAGCCGGCGCCAAGACCGAAGCTGCGTGGAACGACAAGATCGCCGCTTACGGCGCCGCGTTCCCCGAACTCGCCGCCGAGTTCACCCGCCGCATGAAGGGCGAGCTGCCCAAGGACTTCCACCAGGTCGCCTTCGACACCGTGGTCGCCGCCCACACCAAGGCAGAGACCGTGGCCAGCCGCAAGGCCAGCCAGCTCGCGCTCGAAGCCTTCACGGCCGCGCTGCCCGAAATGCTCGGCGGCAGCGCCGACCTGACCGGCTCGAACCTCACCAACACCAAGAGCACCGCCGCTCTGCGCTTCGATTCGAAGACCGGCGCCGTGGTCCGCACCGAGCCCACCGAACAGCACCCCGAAGGCCAGATCGGCCGCCACATCAACTACGGCGTGCGCGAATTCGGCATGGCCGCCATCATGAACGGCGTGTCGCTGCACGGCGGCTACATCCCCTACGGCGGCACCTTCCTCACCTTCAGCGACTACAGCCGCAACGCCATCCGCATGGCCGCGCTGATGAAGCGCCGCGTGGTGCACGTGTTCACGCACGACTCCATCGGCCTGGGCGAAGACGGCCCGACGCACCAGTCGATCGAGCACGCCGCCTCGCTGCGCCTCATTCCGAACCTCGACGTCTGGCGTCCGGGCGACACGGCGGAAACTGCCGTGGCCTGGGCCGTGGCGCTGCAGAACCAGTCGCGCCCCACGGCGCTGCTGCTGAGCCGCCAGAACATCGCCTACGCGGCGAAGTCGGAGCTGGGCGACATCAGCCGTGGCGCCTACGTGCTGTCCGAGCCGGAAGCCGTCGGCCTGAAGAACAAGAAGACCGTGGCCGTGATCATCGCCACCGGTTCGGAAGTGCAGCTCGCGATTGCCGCGCAGAAGCTGCTGGCCGACAAGAAGATCGCCGTGCGCGTGGTGTCGATGCCCTCGACCACCACCTTCGACCGCCAGGACCTCGCCTACAAGAAGGCCGTGCTGCCGAAGAAGCTGCCGCGCATCGCCGTCGAAATGGGCTGCACCGGCGGCTGGTGGAAGTACGGCTGCGCCGCCGTCGTCGGCATCGACACGTACGGCGAATCGGCGCCCGCGCCGGAGCTGTTCAAGTACTTCGGATTCACGGCGGAGAACGTGGCCGCTACGGTGGAAGCCGCATTGCGCGACTGATCGCGCCGGTTCACGACAAACAAGTTTTTCAACCTTAGGAGCAAGTCAGATGGCTATCAAACTCGGTATCAACGGCTTCGGCCGCATCGGTCGCAACGTGCTGCGCGCAGCAGTGCAGAACTTCAAGAACGACATCGAGATCGTTGCCATCAACGACTTGCTCGAGCCCGACTACCTCGCCTACATGCTCCAGTACGACTCGGTGCATGGCCGCTTCAAGGGCGAAGTCACGGTTGAAGGCAACACGCTGATCGTGAACGGCAAGAAGATCCGCCTGACGCAGGAGCGCGACCCTGCGCAACTGAAGTGGAACGAAGTCGGCGCCGACGTCGTGCTCGAATCGACCGGCCTCTTCCTCACCAAGGAAACGGCGCAGAAGCACATCGACGCGGGCGCGAAGAAGGTCATTCTGTCGGCACCGTCGAAGGACGACACCCCCATGTTCGTCTACGGCGTGAACGACAAGAAGTACGCCGGCGAAGCCATCGTCAGCAACGCAAGCTGCACCACCAACTGCCTGGCCCCGCTGGCCAAGGTGCTGAACGACAAGTGGGGCATCAAGCGCGGCCTGATGACCACCGTGCACGCTGCCACCGCCACGCAGAAGACCGTGGACGGCCCGAGCAACAAGGACTGGCGCGGCGGCCGCGGCATCCTGGAAAACATCATTCCCTCGAGCACCGGCGCTGCCAAGGCCGTGGGCGTGGTGATCCCCGAGCTCAACAAGAAGCTCACGGGCATGAGCTTCCGCGTGCCGACCTCCGACGTGTCGGTGGTCGACCTGACGGTCGAGCTGGTGAAGGAAGCCACGTACAAGGAAATCTGCGCCGAAATGAAGGCACAGAGCGAAGGCGCGCTCAAGGGCGTGCTGGGCTACACCGAAGACAAGGTGGTGGCCACCGATTTCCGCGGCGACCCGCGCACCTCGATCTTCGACGCCGAAGCCGGCATCGCGCTCGACGGCACCTTCGTGAAGCTCGTGAGCTGGTACGACAACGAATGGGGCTACTCGAACAAGTGCCTGGAGATGGTGAAGGTCGTTTCGAAGTAAGGCTTCGCGGCTTCAGCAAAAAACGCGCCTTCGGGCGCGTTTTTTATTGGGCTCTTGCCCACCGTTATCGCAGCTTCTCGTTCCTGCGAATTTCGCTGCTCAGCTGCGAGGTCAATCGCGTTGCAGCCCTTCGAGCCGCCAATCCGAAGTCGCCCTTGAACTCGCCGAACTCCGCAGTGCCGTTGCCCGTCGCACGCACGTGCGTGACCTCGGCGCCGGCAGCATCGGTCACCACGCACGACACCTCGGCCGTGAACGAGGTCGGCGGCCAGCTGATGA
Organism: Variovorax sp. YR266; assembly: GCF_900107295.1. NCBI lineage: Bacteria > Pseudomonadati > Pseudomonadota > Betaproteobacteria > Burkholderiales > Comamonadaceae > Variovorax > Variovorax sp. YR266. Next base: position 334,413 of record NZ_FNPM01000003.1, on the reverse strand, counting down.
GGGACGACGAGCTGGAGTCGGTCTTGATGCGCGGCGCGAACACCAGCGACACGCCGGCCGCCTCGTTCGCCTTCGCGTCACCGGCGGTGCGCAGCACCACCACGTCGCGGTACACCGCGCGCAGCGCATCGCGGATCGACTTCTCCAGGTCGCGGTACGGGTAGTAGCTCACGCGGTCGCCGCTGCCGCCGGGGGTGATGACTTCCAGGTCGCGATCGGCATCGGTCATCACGTAGGCGACCTTCTTCTGAATCAGGTGCGCCTGCGAACGCTGCGGCGCGGTCTCGGTGATCATCGTGATCGGATGCACGCAGCCAGCGAGCATGGATGACATCAGTGCCACGAGTGCCGCGCCCGCAACACGTCGAATCGCGGTCATCGGAAGTAAGAAGAACATCATCATCGAAGCGCCTCCAGGCCTGTGACGTCAGCGGCCGATGGCGGCCACGAACTGCGGATCGGCATACACCTGCCGCAGCAAGGCGCGCACGAGGCGCGGGTACGCGGCCTGTCCGGCCGGCACGGCGACGATGCTCGCGTAGCTCGAATCGAAGGCGGTCTCCGCGCGGTAGGTCTTGCGCAGGCGTTGCGCGCCCTCGCGCGTGACGGTGACTTCGACGTCCATGCGGCCGGTGCCGTTGATCACGCCGAGGTCGATCTCGTTGACCAGGATGCGCGCCGCGATGCGCGTGGGCGCCTTCGGGTCGTAGACGGAGATTTCGCTGAGGTCGCGCATCAGCGCGTCCTGCAGGTATTGCGCGAAGCTGCCGCTGGGTGACAGCAGCCTGGCGCTGCGAAGGTGCACGGTGTTGACCTTGTCTTCCGGCTCGGTCGGTTGCGCTTTCACGAGCGCCACGGGGCCGGGGCGCGTGGCCTCGAGGCGGTCGAGCGTCTCGTAGTCGGCCGCGTAGGGCGGCGCCAGCAACGGCGCGCAGCCGGTGGTCAGAACAAGGGCGGCCAGTAGTGCGCCGGGCGCGAGCCGGGCGCGCAAGCGGAAACCTCGCGAACGAAAGATCGCCATGCCTGCAGTCCCTCTCTCCATGCGGCCGTGCGATGCATACATGGTGCATCCGCGATGCCTGCTCCCCGGCGCGACGGTAGCACGCATCGCGCGGCGCGCGAAGGCGGGAAACTCAGGCCAGCTTCAGACCGGTTCGAGCACGTGGATCAGCTTGCTCTCGGTGAACTCTTTCGTCTTCTCGCTGTGGGCCTTCATGTGCGGTGCGACCGCATGCGCCTGCAGATGTGCCAGCGTTTGCCATTTCTCGACGACCACGAAAGTGTCTGGGCCGAAGCTGGCCTTCGAAGTCGGGATGCCCTGCGCATCGACCGTGGCGCCGTATTCGATGCAGCCCTCCTCGGCCAGCACGGCCGCGCGATTGGCGGCAAAGGCTTCGAGCAATTTGGCGCGCTGGCCCGGCTTGGCGGTGATGACGGCGACGACGTGAATCATTGAAAGAGTCTCCAGTAGCTAAGGTAGTAGGACGGTCGAATCTAAGAGATTCGGCGCCGTCGCGCTGGTCCGGTCCGCGACAACACCACGGCCTTGTCCCTATCATCGCCCGCATGTTCTTCCCGCTGCCCCGCACGGCCACTGCGCCCTTCTGCCCTTCCGAAGTGAAAGGCAGCGTGGCCGTCCCGCAAGACCTGCCTTTCTTCAAGAAGCTGATGCGCTACGCGGGCCCCGGCCTGCTGGTGTCGGTCGGCTACATGGACCCGGGCAACTGGGCGACCGACATCGAGGCCGGCTCTCGCTTCGGCTACGGCCTGCTGTTCGTGGTGCTGCTCGCGAGCCTCGCGGCGATGCTGCTGCAGACGCTGTGCGTGCGGCTGGGGCTCGTGGCGCAGAAGGACCTGGCGCGTGCCTGCCGCGAACACTACTCGCCGCGTGTCAATCGCCTGCTGTGGCTCGGCGCCGAGCTGGCCATCGTGGCCTGCGACCTCGCCGAGGTGCTGGGCAGTGCGCTCGCGCTGCATCTGCTGTTCGGCGTATCGATTCCGGTGGGCATCGCCATCACGGCCTTCGACACGCTGCTGGTGCTGGGCCTGCAGGGCGCGGGCTTCCGCCGTGTCGAGGCCATCGTGCTCGGGCTGGTCGGCACCATCGCGGGCTGCTTCGTCGTCGAGCTGGCGATGGCGCCGCCCAACTGGTTCGGCGTGGCGATGGGCTTCGGCCCGAGCCTGGAGCGGCTGCACCAGCCGGGCGCGCTGTACCTGGCCATCGGCGTCGTCGGCGCAACGGTGATGCCGCACAACCTGTACCTGCATTCGTCCATCGTGCAGACCCGGCTGATTGCCGACACCGACTCGGCGCGCCGCGAGGCGGTGCGCTTCTGCACGCTCGACGCGGTGGTGTCGCTGTCGCTCGCGCTGCTGGTCAACGCGGCCATCATGGTGCTCGCGGCCAGCGCCTTCCATGCCACGGGACACCGCGAAGTGACCGAGATCGACGACGCCTACCGGCTGCTCGAACCCATCGTCGGCAGTGCTTTCGCGGCCACGCTGTTCGGCATTGCGCTGCTGGCGTCGGGGCAAAGCTCGACCTTCACCGGCACCATCGCGGGCCAGATCATCATGGAAGGTTTTCTCGACCTGAAGATCCCGTGCTGGCAGCGCCGGCTGATCACGCGCGGGCTGGCGTTGGGCCCGGCCTGGCTTGGCGTCTGGTGGTTCGGCGATGGTGGCGTGGGCAAGATGCTGGTGCTCAGCCAGGTGGTGCTGAGCTTCCAGCTGCCCTTTGCGATGTGGCCGCTGATCCGCTTCACGAGCAGCCGCGCGATGATGGGCGGCTTTGCCAACGGCCCGGTGGTGAAGTCGCTGGCCTGGCTCTTGTTCGGCGTGATCAGCGCGGCCAACGTGTGGCTGGTCGCCACGGTGGTCTCGGGCAACTAGCGCTTGCCCGCGTCCTTCCACAGGTGCACCAGCGCCTCGGGCGCCTCGGCTTCCGGCACCTCGAAGCTCACGGAAATCTTCTGGTCTTCTCCGGCGCTTTCAACGAGCACCTCGACACGGTAGTAGCGCTGGTCGCCGCTGGACAACGTGGCACCGGCCTGCCCGGCGTACGGCACCGCGCTCTGCAGCGCGTCACCGATCTGCTGGCGCAGTTCGGCGGTGCAGTCGCCGAGCTGGAAGCTGCGCGGCTGCGACAGGCCGGGCATGTAGGCCAGCCCGCCCTCGCGCGTCACGCGCACGATGGTCGCCTTGTCCAGTGGCGGCAGGCGGATCATGGCGAAATCACTCCCACGCCTTGCCAGGCATCAGCCACCGCCTTGTGTACCGCGCTGCCAGCGCCGAAGCGCCGCGAGGCGACGTCGGTGCTGAGCGTTGCGAAGGCCTCGAAATCGGCATCCTGGCGCAGGCGCTTGTCGCATACCGCGTCGTACCAGACACGGCCTGCGGTTTCCCATGCCTGCCCGCCGATGGCCATGGCCGCCAGATAGAAGGCGCGGTTCGGAATGCCTGAGTTGATGTGCACGCCCCCGTTGTCCTGCGAGGTGGTGACGAAGTCCTTCATGTGCGCCGGCTGCGGGTCCTTGCCGATCACCGGGTCGTCGTAGGCGGTGCCGGGCTCGGCCATCGAACGCAGGGCCTTGGCCCTCACGCTCGGCATGAAGAGGCCCGCACCGATCAGCCAGTCGGCCTGCTGCGCCGTCTGCCGCAGCGAGTGCTGCTTGACGAGCACGCCGAACACGTCGCAGATCGATTCGTTGAGCGCGCCGGGCTGCCCCTGGTAGACGAGGCCGGCCTCGTGGTCGATCACGCCGTGCGTGAGCTCGTGGCCGATGATGTCCACCGCGATGGTGAAGCGGTTCATGACCTCGCCGTCGCCATCGCCGAACACCATCTGCTCGCCGTTCCAGAAGGCGTTGTCGTAGTCCTTGCCGTAGTGCACGCTGCCGGTCAGCGGCATGCTCGCGCCGTCGATGGAGTCGCGCTCGTACACGTCGTGGTACAGACGCCAGGTTGCGCCCAGGTAGTCGTAGGCCTCGTCGGCCGCGATGTCGCCGGTGGCGGGCTTGCCCTCGGTGCGCACCAGCTTTCCTGGCAGCGTGGTCGTGCGGGCCGCGTCGTGGATGGCGCGCTCGGGCGAATTCGGCCGCGCCGGACGTGGCCGCGCGGCTGTCGTGCTCGCTGTGCCCGAGGCAAGCTTTGGCGGCACGAAGCCGCGCAGCGCGCGGTGCTCGCGATCGATCGTCAGGGTGTTCACTGCACGCGCGCTGATGGACGCGCTGGCGTGCTCGGCAAGGCGGCTCAGCAGGTACGGCGGTATGAAGCCGGGCGGCAGGATCTGCAGCGTGCGCGACGGCATGGGCGGGCCTTTCGTCGGGTGTCGATTGATCCAGAACACCGTAGCAGAAACACCCGTCCGCGCTTGTCGGATCGAAGCTCAAGCCCTCGGCGGCATGTCGTCTTTTCCGAGCGCGGCGGCCATGAAGTCGACGAAAGTTCGCACGCGTGCCGACAGCTGGTGGCGCTGCGGGTACACCGCGTAGATGTCGGCGTCGGGCGTGCGGTAGTTGGCCAGCACCTGCACCAGCCGGCCGCTGCGCAGGTAGCGCGCGATGTCCCACTCGGCGCGCATCAGGATGCCATGGCCGTCCAGGGCCCAGTTGACCGCGATTTCGCCGTCGTTGGTGCTGAGCGCACCGCGCGTCTTCACGGCCTCGGTGCGCTGCGCCGTGCCGCGTCCGGTGCTCAGCCGCCAGATGCCATAGGCCTCGTCGCCCTGGCGGATGCCGATGCAGCGGTGGTGCGTGAGGTCGTTGGGCACCTTGGGCTGCCCGGCGCGCGCCAGGTAGGCGGGCGAAGCGCACAGCAGCCGCCGGTTCGACGCGATGCGCCGCGCGATCACACGGGCCTCGGGCGGCGCGCCGAAGCGGATGCAGACGTCGAAGGCGTCGTCGGTCAGCGGCGGTGGATTGACCGAGAGCTGCAGCTGCACCTCCACCTGCGGATGCCTGCGTGCGAACTTCGAGATCAGCGGCGCCACGTGGCTGCGGCCGAAACCCAGCGTGGCGTTCACGCGCAGCAGGCCCTGCGCCTCGCCCTTCGCGCCGCCCAGCAGCTGCGCCATGTCGTCGATCTCGCCGAGGATGCGGCGCGCGTGCGCCACGTAGAGCTCGCCCTCGGGCGTGAGGCTCATGCGCCGCGTGGTGCGGTTCACCAGCGTCACGCCCAGGCGCGTCTCCATCTGCGCGAGCCGCTTGCTCACCGCGGGCGTGCTGATGCCGAGTTCGCGCGCTGCGGCGCTCAGGCTGCCGCAGGCCGCGAGCGAGGAGAAAAAGCCGAGGTCGGCGGGCTGGACCGGAGCAACCATGAGCGATCCGATTGTTGAATTGAGGTTAATGATGGATTCACTTCTGGCGTGAATCATTCGGCGCATCGGATCCTACAGTGGGCCACCACCACTACAGCGCACACAAGGACATCGATGAGCAGCTACAGCATTGCCACCATTCCCGGCGACGGCATCGGCAAGGAAGTGATCCCGGCGGGGCGCCAGGTGATGGAGGCGCTGGCCGCGGCCTCCGGCGGCGCCCTGCATTTCAGCTTCGAAGACTTCGGCTGGGGCGGCGACTGGTACCGCGCGCACGGCGAGATGATGCCGGCCGACGGCCTCGACGCGCTGCGCAAGAAAGACGCGATTCTTTTCGGCTCCGCGGGCGACCCGCACATTCCCGACCACATCACGCTGTGGGGCCTGCGCCTGAAGATCTGCCAGGGCTTCGACCAGTACGCCAACGTGCGGCCCACGCGCATCCTGCCGGGCATCGACGGACCGCTCAAGCGATGCGCTCCGGGCCAGCTCGACTGGGTGATCGTGCGCGAGAACTCCGAGGGCGAGTACGCCGGCGTCGGCGGCCGCGTGCACCAGGGCCACCCCATCGAAGCCGCCACCGACGTGAGCATGATGACCCGCGCGGGCGTCGAACGCATCATGCGTTTCGCTTTCAAGCTCGCTCGTTCGCGGCCGCGCAAGCTGCTCACCGTGGTCACCAAGAGCAACGCGCAGCGCCACGCGATGGTGATGTGGGACGAGATCGCGCTGCAGATCTCGAAGGAGTTCCCCGACGTGAGCTGGGACAAGGAACTGGTCGACGCCTGCACCGCGCGCATGGTCAACCGCCCGGCCTCGCTCGACACCATCGTCGCCACCAACCTGCACGCCGACATCCTCAGCGACCTCGCCGCCGCGCTGGCGGGCAGCCTGGGCATTGCGCCCACCGGCAACATCGATCCGGAGCGGCGCTATCCGTCGATGTTCGAGCCCATCCACGGTTCGGCCTTCGACATCATGGGCAAGGGGCTGGCCAATCCGGTCGGCACCTTCTGGTCGGTGGTGATGCTGCTCGAGCACCTGGGCGAGGCCGAGGCCGCGCGCCGCGTGATGGCTGCGGTGGAGCACGTCACGGCCAACCCGTCGCTGCACACGCGCGACCTGGGCGGCAGCGCGACCACCGAGCAGGTGACGCGCGCGGTGTGCGCGCACATTGCCGGCGAGCCCGTGCGGCTTGCGGCCTGACCGATTCGAGCGACACGACGGTATCCGCGCGCCTCGATGCGCGCATCACAACAACGAGCCGGAGACAACACCATGACAGCAGCTTCTTTCCCCCAGCGCCACCGGCGCACGGTGCTTCGGGCCGCGGCGCTCGCGCTCGGCCTCGGCGCCTCTGCGCTGGCGCTTGCGCAGCAGGCACCAGCCAACTGGCCGACGCGGCCCATCAGCCTCGTCGTGCCCTTCCCCGCCGGCGGCACCACCGACGTGCTGGCGCGCGCGCTGGCTGACAAGCTTTCGCAGTCACTCGGCCAGCCGGTGGTGGTCGAGAGCAAGCCCGGCGCCGGCGCCACGCTTGGCGCCGACTACGTGGCCAAGGCCAAGCCGGACGGCTACACGCTGCTGATGGGGGCGGTGCACCACACCATCGCGACCAGCGTCTACAAGAAGCTGCCCTACGACTTCCAGAAAGACCTGGCGCCGATCACCGTCGTGGCCATGGTGCCCAACGTGCTGGTCATCAACGCCGCGAACACGCCCGCGAAGAACGTGGCCGAACTGGTTGCGCTCGCCAAGGCCGAGCCCGGCAAGCTGGCCTACGGCTCCAATGGCAACGGCACGGCGCAGCACCTGATCGGCACGCAGTTCCAGTCCAGCACCGGCACCACGCTGCTGCACGTGCCCTACAAGGGCAGCGGCCCGCTCACCACCGACCTGCTCGGCGGCCAGGTGGCGATGTCCTTCGACACCATCACGCCGGTGCTGCAGCACATCAAGGGCGGCAAGCTGCGCGCGCTGGCCGTGACCACGGCGCGCCGCTCGTCGGTGCTGCCCGACGTGCCGACGCTGGAGGAAGCGGGGCTCAAGGGCTTCGACATCGGCACCTGGTTCGGCGTGCTTGCGCCGGCCGCCACGCCGAAGGAGATCGTCGCGCGCCTCAACGCCGAGATGGTGAAGATCATCCACTCGCCCGATTTTGCGCAGCGCATGCAGGCCATCGGCGCCGAGCCGCTGGGCGGCACGCAGGAAGAGATGGCGCGGCAGATCCGGGAAGAGACAGCCCGATTCGCGAAACTCGTCAAAGAGGGCGGAGTGGCGATCGACTAGCGAGCAGTCTGTTACGGGTGTGCACACCTCGCCCGGGCGGGCGTCTTGCCAAGGTCATAGGATCGGGGCTTCCGAATTCACCGCAGCCCTGCCCATGTTCATCGTCACCCTCACCTACATCCGCCCGCTCGAAGAAGTCGACGCGCTGATGGACCCGCACATGGTCTGGTTGAGGAAGCACTACGAAAGCGGGCTGTTCGTGGCTTCGGGCCGCCAGGTGCCGCGCACGGGTGGCGTGATCCTCGCCCGGTCGGGCGACCGTGAAGGGCTGGAGGCCGTGCTGGCGCGCGATCCGTTCGTGCAGGGCGGCGTGGCGCGCGCCGACGTGACCGAGTTCGTGCCCAGCATGACGGCCCCCAGCATCGAGGTGATCAAGACGTTCTGACGAAGAACGTCTTTTTTTTGCTCAGGCTCCCGGCACTTCTTCGTGGCCGCCGGGGTGCCGCGCAAAGCGCGCGGCCTCGCGGTCGTGCACCGGCGCCGGATCGTCCCACGGCCAGCCACCGAACTGCGTGCGGCGGTAGTCGGCCATGGTCTGGCTGATCTCGGCCTGCGTGTTCATCACGAAGGGGCCGTACTGCGCCACCGGCTCGGCGATCGGGCGGCCCTGCAACACCAGGAACTCGCTCGTCTCGTCGTTGCCGTTGACGATCTCGACGGCCGCATCCGCGCGCAGCTCGACAGCGGCCGGGCCTTCCACGCGCTCGCCGGCAATGTGCGCCACCACTCCCTTGAAGAAGTACAGCATGCGCCGCGTGCCTTCGCCCGTGGCGGCCGGCAGCGTCCATTGCGCGCCGGGCGTCATCTTCAGCGTCCAGATCGCCACGTCGGCGTCGGCCTGGGCAGCCCATGAGTCGGGCGGCGGCGCCAGCGGCTGGATCGGGTCCTGTCCGCTGGCGGCGTCGCCGAGCCGGCCCGCGATGACTGCAACCTCGGTGCGGCCGCCCTTCGCATCGTCGGAGGCGAAACGCGGAATGGCGTCGGACCAGAACATCGTGAAGTGCGGCTCGGCCATCTTGCTCCTGGCTGGCAGGTTGAGCCAGATCTGGAACAGCTCCAGCGGGTTCGGCGCGCCGGCGTCGAGCAGCGGGAACATTTCAGAGTGCACGATGCCCTTGCCGGCCGTGAGCCACTGCACGTCGCCGCCGCCGAAGCGCGCGGTGGCGCCCAGCGAGTCGGAATGATCGACCAGGCCCTTGCGCACGATGGTCACGGTTTCGAAGCCGCGGTGCGGGTGCGAGGGAAAGCCCGGCACCGTGTCGCCGTGGTACATGCTCCAGCCGTCCTTGCGGCTGAAGTCCTGGCCGATCTGGCGACCGGCCAGCGAGGCCTCGGGGCCCATCTGGCCGTTGGCCTTCGGGTAGGCGTCGTCGTGGTAGACGCAGAACAGGAACGGGTCGATCGTCTGCCACGGGAAGCCGAGTGGCTTGACCTGGACGACGGGGCCCTTGTTGTTGTCAGACATTTCGATATTCCTTTCCATATGGGGCGCGGCCGATGATGCCGCGCCAGTGGATGGAATATCGGGGCGCCGCCGCCTTCCGGTAGAGGCCTTCCGTGCAACAGTGAAGAGCGCGTATGGAACGATGGGCATCGCTCTGGTTCTTCAGCGGCGTGGCGTTACATCACGGGTTCTGGTGTGTCACGGCGGCGTTCGGGTCCATGTACACCAGCTCCCACAGGTGGCCGTCGATGTCCTGGAAGCCGTGGCCGTACATGAAGCCGTAGTCCTTCGGCTCGCCCGGGATGGTGCCTCCGGCCGCCTTTGCCTTGGCCACCAGCTCGTCGACTTCGGCGCGGCTCTCGCACGAGAGGCACAGCAGCACTTCGGTGCTCTTCGACGTGTCGGTGAGGCTCTTGGTGGTGAAGGTCTTGAAGAACTCCTCGACCAGCAGCATGACGTGGATGCTGTCCTTCTGGACGACCATGCATGCGGCATTGGCGTCGGTGAACTGCTCGTTGAAGGTGTAGCCCAGCGCGGCGAAGAAGGTCTTGGTCTTCTCGAGGTTCTTGACGGGGAGGTTCACGAAGATCTGCTTGGTGGCCATGGTGTCGTCCTGTATCGGTGGATGGATGGATGTGGAGGTGTTTCGCGGTGTCTTGTGTACACCGTCCACAAAAGATATCAAAGAAAATGGACGGCGTCCACATCTTTTTTCCAGGCGAGCATTCAGAAAGCCACGGTCGCCTGCGCCCACAGCCGCGCGCCGCGGCGGCCATCGCTGGCCCGGCCCTCGGTGGCCCAGGCAGAGGTGAGCGAGAACGCCAACTTGTCCGTCGCCCAGCCCACGCCCAGACCGGCGCCGGCCAGATGCGCACGGTTGCTGGTGCTGCCGGTCCGGTTCCAGGCACGGTGGTTGAGCTGCACGCCTCCCGCGTCGTAGAAAGCTTGCAGTTGCCAGCCCGGCGCGGGCTGCCAGCGCAGGGCCGCACTGGCCAGCCAGCCTGCGTCGCCAAGGGCCTCGCCTTGCGCATAGGCCCGCACTCCGTTGTTGCCGCCCAGGCTGAATTTCTCCGCCGAAGCCAGGTTCCTGTCGGCCATCTGGCCGCCGAGGTTGAGTACCAGCGACCAGTTGGGGCGCAAGGCCTGCACGCGTTGCAACTGGTAGTTCAGCTTGCTGAAGTGCCCGGCGCTTTGGGTGCTGGCCGCGTCTTGCGCCAGGCTGTCATTGTCCAGCCGCAGTTGGCCGGTGGTCAGGTTCACGGCCAGGCTGTTGCCGGCAGCACCACCCAGCGTATCCTGCCAGTCGCCGTTCAGCCCCAGCACGACATTGCGCAGCTGGTGCACCGACGTGGTGGCGGTGCTGCCCACGGTGTCGCGCAGATTCTTGGCGTCCACCTGGAGCTGGGCATACCAGTTGTTCTCCAGGCTGCGCAGCAAGGGCTGGCGCACATACAGGCTGACGGTATCGGCCTTGCCGTCGGCATCCAGTGCCGCAAAGTCCTTGCCCAGGCGATAGTCGAGGTGCGACACGGCCACGCCCACGCGCGTGCCGCTGGCGCCCAGCGGCAGCTGGTAGCCCAGGCGCGCGTAGTGCATGCTGGTGTTGCTGGCCTGCAGCCGCAAGCTCATCTGGTCGCCCCGGTCCAGCGGATTGTTCCAGTACAGGCTGGTGCCCACGCGGTACTGCCCGGTGTAGGTGCTGCCGAAGTTGTCGATATCGGCAATGCCCTGGATGGCGCGGGTCTTGTCCACCTCCACCAGCAGGTCCGATGCCCCCACGGTCGTGCCCGGGCGCAGAGTGGACTGCACGCGGGTGCCCGGCAGGTCCGACAGTGTGAGCAGGGTGCGGTCCAGGCTTTGGGCTTGCACCGGGGCGTTCAGCGGCAGGGCGCTCAAGGGAGCAAGGGCCGAGTCCTTGAGGCCGGCGTTGTTGGTGATGCTGACCTGGCCCAGGTTGCCCTCCAGCACGGCGATGTCGAGCACGCCGTTCTTGAGCTCTTGCGCCGGCAGGTAGGCCCGGGCGACAAGATAGCCCGCCTCCCGGTAATGCCGCGTCACGCGCGCGGCCAGGCGGCTGAGGTCGGCAAAGGTCTGTTCCTTGCCGATGGCGTCGGCCAGCAGGCTTTCCAGGGCGGCGCTGCCGAAGGCGGTGTTGCCGCTGAAGTGGATGGCCACCACGCGAACCTGGGCACCGCCCTCGGCCACGCTACCGGCGCCGGGCTTGTCGATGGTCAGGGCCGGAGCTCCGGTGCTGGGGATCGGCTGCGGAGCACGGGGTTCCTGCAGGATCTGGCCGGCATCGGGGAGCGTGCGGACCTGGCCGACGGCGATGGTGGGAACCAGAGCCAGGGCGATAGAAAGCAGGCTCAGCGGGATTCGAGGCGTGACATGCATGAAAGCTTGTTCTCGTTGCGGGTGAAGAAGTCGGTCGCGGGTTGGTCCATGTTCAGACCGCAATACTCGATGCGCAGCGGCTCGTGCGGATTGGCCGGCGGCTTCGGCCAGTCGGCCAGGCTGGCCACTGCGCGCTGCTGCGCATCGCCAAGCGACGGGTTGGCGCTCGACGGCACGGGGCTCAACGGCACGGGGCTCGACGGAGCGGGGCTCGACGGAGCGGGGCTGGGCGCCGCCGCGCTGATCACCAGCGCACCGTCGACATAGCTCAGCGTGTAATTGCCCGAGCTCAGCCCGCCGGCCGCGATGCTGTAGCTGCCGGCCGCGGTGGCGCCCTGGGCGCTGCCGCCATAGACCAGCCTGCCATTGAGCACGCTTGCGGTCTCGCCATTGACGAAGCCGCTGTAGCTGACGCCATTGCCGCCGCTGTAGGCACTGCCGTCGGCGACGCGGCTGTCGTTGTTGGCGGTGACCGTCAACGCGGCGGCGGTGATGCTGGCCGTGGTGGTGGCGCTGTTGCTGGCCAGCACGTAGTTGCCGGCATCGCTGCCGCTGATGGCGAAAGTCTCGGTGACAGTCTTGCCGGTGCCGGCGTTCTTGTCGCTGAAGCTGCCGCTCTGGCTGAGTGTCACCGCGTCGCCGCCGACCAGGCCGCTCAAACTGCCGCCGCTGACCGTGGCGGCAGTCGTGCCGTCATAGGTCTTGTCGGCCGCAGTCGCGCCGCTGACGGTCAGCGTGGCGGCATTGATGTTTGCCGTGGTCGTGCCGCTGCTGCTGGCCAGCACGTAGTTGCCGGCGTCGCTGCCGCTGATGGCGAAAGTCTCGGTGACGGTCTTGCCGGTGCCGGCGTTCTTGTCGCTGAAGCTGCCGCTCTGGCTCAGCGCCACGGTGTCGCCGCCGACCAGGCCGCTCAAACTGCCGCCGCTGACCGTGGCGGCAGTCGTGCCGTCATAGGTCTTGTCGGCCGCAGTCGCGCCGCTGACGGTCAGCGTGGCGGCGGTGATGCTGGCCGTACCCGCTGAAATCAGGTCGTAGCCCTGCTGGCTGGAATACAGGCCGCCGACGGTGATGGCGTAACTGCCCACATTCTTGCTGCTGGTGTCGTAGCTCGCGGTCCCCAAGATGAGGCCGGTGTTGGCACCTGGATCGCTGAGGGTGTAGCTGCTGCTGAAGCTGGTCGTGCCGTCATAGGTCTTGCTGACGTTGCCGGCCGTGACGGTCAGCGCGGTCAGGAAGCTGCGCAGCAAGGGCATGGTGTTGCCCTCGTAGATGCGCCACACCGCGCTGGTGCCGCCGGTGGTGGCGATGTCCCAGCCGGCGGCGCTGTAGATGCTGGCGCTGGTGGCTTCGCTGCCGCTCAGGCCGCGCGTCAGCGCATCGACCGACCCCGCTTGGGTGCCAACGCCAGTGTTGCCCGCACCGAGCCAGAACGATGCCGTGATGCTGCCGGCGTTGTGGCCCACCAGGCTGCCCAGAACGCCGGAGCTGCTGACGGCGCCGGTGGCGTAGGTGTTGAGGACGCTCCCGGCATTCCAGCCCATCAGGCCGCCTGCATAGGCATTGGACGCACTGACGGCCCCGGTGGCGTAGGCATTGCTGATGCTGCCAGCGCCGCTTCGGCCCACCAGACCGCCGGCATAGTCATTGGACGCACTGACGGCGCCCATGGCGTAGACATTGTTGATGCTGTTGGTGCCGCTGAAGTTGAAGCCCACCAGCCCGCCCACGTCGTCCGTGCCCGTGGCGGTGCCGATGGCGTAGGAACTGCCGATGCTGCCGCTGTTGCGGCCCACCAAGCCGCCCACCGCGGTGGTCCCGCTGACGGCCCCCGTGGCGTGGGCGGCGCCGATGCTGCCGTCGTTGAGGCCCACGAGGCCACCGACATTGATGCCGGAACCACTGACGTTACCCGTGGCGTAGGCATCGCTGATGCTGCCGCTGTAGTTGTAGCCCACCAGGCCGCCCAAGGAGGCGACACCGCTGACAGCTCCCGTGGCATGGGCGTTGCCGATGCTGCCGAGGGAGTTGTAGCCCACCAGGCCGCCCACGACCCCAGCCGCGTTGGAACTGCTGACAGCGCCCGTGGCGTATGCATTGCTGATGCTGCCAAGGTCGAGAAGGCCCGTAAGTCCACCGACATGGTTGCCCGCGCTGGTGACGGCACCAGTGGCGTATGAATTGCTGATGCTGCCGCGGTTGTAGCCCACCAGGCCACCGACATCGTTGCCGGTGCCATTGACGGCGCCGGTGGCGTAGGCATCGCTGATGCTGCCGCCACTGCCGGCGCTGTGGCCCACCAGGCCGCCGACATCGTTGCCGGAGCCATCGACGGCACCCGTGGCGTGGGCACCACTGATGCTGCCGCCGAAGTTGAAGCCCACCAGGCCGCCCACACTGTTGGCCCCGCTGACGGTTCCCGTGGCGTAAGCATTGCTGATGCCGCCTTCGTTGTGGCCCACCAGACTGCCCACCTCGTCGCGGCCGGTGACTCTGCCGCCCAGCAGGCCGACGCCTTGGATCACGCTGCTGCTGCCGGCCTGGCCGAACAGCCCGACCTTCGACGTCGTGCCGCGGTTGATCACCAGGTCAGTGATGGTGTGGCTTTGGCCGTCCAGGCTGCCGCTGAACGCCACCGTGTCATTGCCCACCGGCGAGAAGCCGGCCGTGGTCCACATGCCGCTGGGGTTGGCGCCGGCGGTTTCGCTGGCGTCGACATCGGCGGCCAGGCTGTAGCTGGCGGAGAGGTTGTAGGCCATCAGCTGCAGCTGGTGGGCGTTGCGGATGCTGGTGGAGTACTCGCTGTACAGGAACGGGCGGGTCGCGCCTTCGACCATCACCCACTGCGGGTTGCCGCTGCCGTCCTTGGCCACCCACACGCCGGAGCCCGAAACCGTTTCGGTCCAGGTGCCGAGGTTGGTATAGCTGCCGTGGCTATAGGCGGTGCCGCTGGTGACAGCGTTGACGCTGGTGACCGTGCCGCTGTTCGTACCCACCGCGGCGCCTTGGCCCGTGGTGCTGCTGTCCCAGTAGGCGTTGCCGATGCTGCCGTCGTTCAAGCCCACCAGCCCGCCAACGTTGGCGCCCCCCGAGACGCTGCCGGTGGCATAGGCGTTGCTGATGCTGCCAAGGTTCCAGCCCACCACCCCACCGACGTAGCTGGTTCCCGAGGCGCTGCCGGTGGCATAGGCGTTGCTGATGCTGCCAGCGTTCACGCCCGCCAGCCCGCCGACGGCGGTGTCTCCTGAAACGCTGCCGGTGGCATAGGCGTCGTTGATGCTGCCGCCGTTCGTGCCCGTCAGCCCGCCGGCGGAGCCGGCAGTTGCCAAAACGCTGCCGGTGGCATAGGCGTTGCTGATCGTGCCGCCGTCGTTCCAGCCCACCAGCCCGCCGGCGTTGAAGCCGGCCGCCGAAACGCTGGCCGTGGCATAAGCGTCGCTGATGCTGCCGCTGTTCCAGCCCGCCAGCCCGCCGACGTTGTCGCTGGTTCCGGCAACGCTGCCGGTGGCATGAGAGCTGCTGATCGTGCCGTAGTTCCGGCCCACCAGCCCGCCGACGTCGTCGCCAGTTGCCGAAACACTGCCGGCGACATAGGCGTTGCTGATGCTGCCGCTGACGCCGCTGTAGCCTGCCAGGCCGCCGACGCGGTCGCCGCCCGACACACTGCCGCCGACCAGGCCCAGATCACGGAGGGTGCCGAAGTTTTGCGCGAACAGGCCCACGTAGTCGGCGCTGCCGGCGCTGATGGTCAGGTTCGAGATGGCATGGCCCAGGCCTGCAAAGCGGCCGCTGAAGGGGGTGCTGGCCGAGCCCACCAGCGCACTGGTGTAGGTGATGCCGCCGGCATCGAGGTCCTGCGCGAGCGCGTAGTTGCCGCCCAGGCCGGTGCTGTCAATGGCATCGAGCTGCGCCATGCTGTGGATCAGCGTGTAGCTGGTGCCATTGATGCCCAGCGTGGCGTTGGCACCGCTCAAGGTGATGGGCGCCTTCACGTTGTAGTCGGTGCCGCTGGTGACCGTTCCTGTGCTGGCGTAGTTGCCGTGGTTGAGCACCAACCCGGCGCTGGTGCCCGTGGCAGTGATGGCTGCATTGATGTTGATGTCGTGGTACGCATTCAGCGTCAGCGTGGTGTTGGCCCCCCAGCTCACTGCCGCGTTGACGTTGATGTCGCCGCTGTCCGTGCCCGTGCTGTTGTCGGTGGCCAGCGTGACGTTGGTCGTTGCCAGGTTGGCCGACAGCGTGTCGGCGCCGATGCCGCTCGTGGTGCCGGCCGCGCTGCCGGCGCTGACGGTGAAGTCGGTCGGGTCGACCAGCCAGGTGCCGGTCTTGCCTGTCTCCGACAGCGTGCCGACCTTCGCCCCACCGGCCACCTGCACATGCGCGCCGCTGGTCTCGATGAAGCCGCCGTCGTGGGCGCCGCTGGCCGAGGCGTCCAGCGTGCCCGCCACCTTGACGGTGCCGCCGTTGAGGCCGCCCAGCAAGAGGATGGTGCCGCCCGCGGCATCGATGCCCTTGGCTTCGATCACGCCCTCGTTGTTGACCACCGTGTTCAGCAGCGCATCCTTGGCGCTGGCCGTGAGGATCACCTTGCCGTTGTCGGCGCGGATCAGTCCCTTGTTCTCGGCCAGGGCGTTCAGGGTGCCTTCGTCCACCTGCACCGACAGCAGCCTGCTGCCGCTGAAGTCCAGCGTGATCTTGTCGCCCGCGGCCAGTGCCGCCGTGCCGTTGGCGGTGGTGATGGTGCCGCTGTTGCCGGCCTGCTTGCCCAAGAGGGCCACGTAGCCGCCGGTCAGGCTGCCCTGGTTGACCACCGTGCCCTGGCCTCCATTCGCGCTGAAACTGCGTTTGCCGGCCAGGAAGTCGGCATCGCTCAGGCTCAGCGTGGAGGCCACCAGGCCACCGACGTTGACGCTGGCCGTGCTGCCGAACAGCACGCCGTTGGGGTTGAGGATCCACACCTGACCGTTGGCGCTCAGGCTGCCGTTGATGACCGAGGACTCGGAGCCAACGACCCGGTTCAGCGCAATGGCGCTGGCACCGGGCTGCACGAAGTTGACGCGTTCTCCGGCGGCAATGCCGAAGCTGGCCCAGTTGATGGACAGGTTCTGGCTGGCCTGGGTGATGGTGGTGGTGGCGCCGCTCTGGCTGATGCTGCCGCTACCGGCGCTTACGCTGCCACCGCTGGGGCCAGCCCACGCGCCGCTGGCCAGCAGCGCCACACAGAGCGCCACGACGGCAGCGCCACGGCCTGACGACTTGCCGCGCCCCTTGGCGGTCTCGGGGGCAGGCACGAAGCGTGCGGCGGCGTCGCTCCAGACGAGGCGGTAGGCGTGGTTCATGGAGAAATAGCCCCTGTTTTTTGCATGAAAAAATTGCATGCTGCCCAGGGCGCACCGGCCCGCATATAGTCAATATTGACTGATTGAAACTCTTTGCAACCAATGTTTTAATTTGCGCATGTCGCTTATGCATTTGCTGCTCATCGACGACCACGCGCTTTTCCGCTCGGGTCTGCGTCTGGTTTTGCTGCAGGGCATGGCCGACGTCGAGGTATTGGAGGCGGCATCCCTGGAGCAAGCCGTGCGCACGACGGACGAGCCCCCCGCGCTGGTGCTGCTCGACATCCAGCTGCAGGGTGTCAACGGACTGGAGGGGCTGGGGCTGCTTCGGCAGCGCTGGCCACAGGTGCCGGTGGTGATGCTGTCCTCCATCGCGACGCCCGACACCATCGCCCAGGCCCTGGCACGCGGCGCGGCGGCTTTCGTCTCCAAGGGCGATACCCCGGACAAGATCATCTCAGTGATTCGCCAAACCCTGGCGCATCTGCAGCAGCCGCCCCTCGCCGGCACCGCCCCGGCAAAGCCCACCGTGCCCCGGCTGACCCCCCGCCAATGCGAGGTGCTGGACCTGCTGTGCGAGGGTCTGCCCAATAAGCTCATTGCCCGGCGCCTGCAGGTGTCGGAGTTCACCGTGCGCGGACATGTGCAAGCGGTCCTGGGCTTGCTGGGGGTCAACAGCCGCTCGCAGGCCACGTTTGCGGCACGCCAAAACGGGCTGATTGGTTAACCGGACTTGCGCAACGGCCCCTGTCCGCCCGAGGGCGGACAGGGGGCGTTGCGCAAGCAAATCCTCAACGTGAAACAGCGCAGGCCCTGGTAGTTTCCGAAGGTTGCCTAGATGAACCCGTCTCCCGCTCCTTCGCCCCTGTCTTCCAAGGCCGAATCCCAGATCCAGTTGCATCAGTTCATCACGTTGCAGAGCAACGTGCCCTTCATCGTCCTTGGCAGCCTGTTGGTGGCCACTGCACTGCTGTGGGTGATGAACGAGGTTATTCCTCTGGCCGTGCTGCTGGTGTGGAGCGGGTTGCTGGTTGGGCACGCGTTGGTGCGCCTGGCATGCTGGTGGTGGCTGCGGCACCAGAGCGTTACGGAAGCGGAGGTGGGCCGCCGGATTCATCTGCACACGGTCCTGTCGCTCGCCTCGGGATTGCTGTGGGCTGGTGGTGCTCTGTGCTTGCTCCAGTACGGCGACATTGAGCACCGCTTGCTGGTCACCCTCATGCTGGCCGGCATGGTCTCGAGCTCCCTGATTTCGCAGACGATCCATCTGCCGACCTTCCATGCCTTTTTCCTGCCCTGCGCGGTGAGTGCCGTCGCGGGCAACCTGATGCTTGGCAATCGCTTGTACCAGGCCGTCGCCCTGACGATTTTTGCCTATTCGCTGCTGGCGGTGCGCTTTGCCCGGACGCTCAACGACAAGCTGACCGAATCGTTGCGGGCTCGCTTCCAGATTGCTGACCTGGCCGAACGCCTGCATGTCCAGAAAGAAGCGGCCGAACAGGCTAACCTGGCCAAGTCGCGTTTCCTGGCCGCCGCAAGCCACGACTTGCGCCAGCCGATCCACGCCCAAGGCATGTTTCTGGACGTGCTGTCGCGTACCCCGCTGTCACCGTATCAAAGCGAGGTGTTGGTCAGCACCCAGTCGGCCTGGCGCGCCTCCAGCGACATGCTCAACACCCTGCTGGACTTTTCGCGCATCGAAGCCGGTGTCGTGCAGCCCCAGATACAACCCTTTCTCCTGCAAGACCTGCTCTACCAGATCGAGAACGACTTCGCTCCGCTGGCCGATGCCAAGGGGCTGGTCTACCGCTCGCGGGAAACCCGGCTTGCCGTGCAATCCGATGCCATCCTGGTCGGCATGGTGGTGCGCAACCTGGTCTCCAACGCCATCCGCTATACCCAGCGCGGCGGCCTGCTGGTTAGCTGCCGAAAACGCCGGCACACCGTGAGCGTCGAGGTGTGGGACACCGGCATAGGCATCGCGCCAGCCGACCAGCAAGCCATCTTTCGGGAGTTTCACCAACTGGGCAACCCCGAGCGCGACCGGCACAAAGGTCTGGGGCTCGGCCTGGCCATTGCCGACGGACTGGCGAGATCAATGGGCCATGGGCTGACCTTGTCATCCAAGCCTGAGCGGGGCAGCGTGTTCCGGCTGGAGCTACCCCTGTCGGTAGCACCCGTGCCGCCTCCGCGACAAAAAGGGCCGCAGTTGCAACCCATGCGGGTACTGGTGATCGACGACGATGCCGCTGTGCGCAGCGCCATGGCGCACCTGCTGCAAAGTTGGGGCTGCCCCTGCGACAACGCCGAATCCCTGGAGGAAGCACTGCCGCTGGCCCTGCAAAACCCCCCTGCATGCATCATCAGCGACTATCGACTGCGCGGGCCACGCACCGGGGCTCACGCCATCACTGAATTGCGTCAGCAATTGCATCGGCAGGGGGGGCGTCATACACCCGCCCTCATCATCACCGGCGACACTGCCTCGGAGCGCCTGCGCGAAGCCCTGGCCAGCGGTATTCCACTGCTGCACAAGCCGATCTCAGCCGAGCAACTGTACCGGGCGCTGGTGGAGTTGCAGACCGATGAGCAACCACGCTAAACCGGTTGTTCGCAATCGAGGAAGCCATCCCCGTGCTCGCAACGGTTGGCAAGGGCGGCGTGCCCCGGAGTACCCGATGCGACGTTGCGCATGAGAAAAAAGACGGGGCATCATGGCCCCCATGGAAATCGAGTTCAAGTTCTGCATTCCCGCCGACCGCCTGAAGGCCGTCGAAGCCGCCCTGAAGCGTGGCGCCGTCGTGCGCACGCGCCTGCAGGCCCGCTACTTCGACACCGCCGACCAGCGGCTCGCCGCCGACGGCATGGTGCTGCGGCTGCGCAAGGAAGGCCGGCGCTGGGTGCAGACCGTGAAGGCCATCGGCGACAACGCGCTGCACCGGCTGGAGCACAACGTCGACCTGGGTACGGCGGCTGCGGCGCCGCAGATCGATCCGCAGCGCCATCAGGGCACGCCCGTGGGCGACCGGCTTTCGAAGCTGCTGGCCGAAGGGGGCGGCGCGCCGCTGGTCGAGCGGCAATCGACCGACATCGTGCGGCTCACGCGCGACGTGCGCGTCACCGGGCCCGGCGGCGCTGTGGTGGAGATGGCGCTCGACATCGGCAAGGTCGTCGCGCACGCGGGCACGCCCGAGCAGCGCGAATCACCAGTGTGCGAGCTGGAGCTCGAACTCAAGCGCGGCGACGTGCAGGGCCTTGTGTCGCTCGCGCGGCGCTGGTCGCAGCAGCATGGGCTGTGGTTCAGCACCGTGTCGAAGGCGGAGCGCGGCGCGCGCCTGCTCGCGGCGCAGGAGACCGTCGAAGCGGCGAAGGCCGAAGCGCCACGCTTCGCCACGCAGCACCCCGACGGGCGAGCCGTGCAGCAGGCCGTGGTGGCATCGTGCCTGGCGCAGATGCTGCCCAATGCCAGCGAGATCGCGGCGGGGAGTACCGATGAAGAGCAGATCCACCAGCTGCGCATCGGCATCCGCCGGCTGCGCACGGCGTTGCGCGAGCTGCCGGAGCTGGGCCAGTTCGACACGGCCGAATGGGAGCCGCCGCTGGTCGACGCCTTCCGCGCGCTGGGCGCATTGCGTGATCGCGAACAGGTCGTGAAGCTCGCGCAGCCCCGGCTGCGCGAGGCGGGCGCGCCGGACTTCGATCCGCTGGCCGGCGGCGACACGGCGGCCAGCACGCTATCGCCCGGTGACATCGTGCGTGCCCCGGCGTTCCAGAACGTGCTTGTTTCGCTGATCGGCTTTACCGCGGCGGAGCCTGCAGAAGCAGCACCGGCGACCGTCGCCACCGAAGACAGCCCGGCAGTTCCTTCGGCACCCGCGCCCATCAATGCCAACGCCGTGCGCCGCCTGCTGCGCAAACGCCTGCAGCGTCTGCACAAACAGGTGCGGCGCGACGGCGAGCGCTTCGAGTCGCTCGACACCGAAAGCCAGCACCGCGTGCGCAAGCGGCTCAAGCGCCTGCGCTACCTCGCCGAGTTCGTGGCGCCGCTGTTCGAGAAGGAAGACGGCAGCGCCGTCGCGCGCTACCTGAAAGCACTGCGCCCCGCGCAGGATGCGCTGGGCGAGTTCAACGACGAGGCCGTCGCGCTCGCGCTGTACCGAGAGGCCACCGCGCGCGATGCGCGTGCGTGGTTTGCGGTGGGATGGTTCACCGCGCGGCATGCAGCCGGCGCGAAGGCCTGCCACAAGGCGCTGGTGAAGATCGGGGATGCGCCGCGGTTCTGGAAGAAGCGCAGCTAGATGGGCAGATCCAGGCTCAGCTGGGAACCTGGGAGCGATGGGTCAATGCGGCGCTTTGCCAAGTTGTGAGCCGCGAATCCGGCCGCCCATGCAAACAGGCCGATCCATGAGAGCCACACGGAGAACGCTACTAACATCACCAGAGCCCAGCGCTGATCGCTCAATGCCTTCCTCGTGAATTCGGGCATGGTTTTCGATTTCAGAACATCGCAAAGAATGCCGACTTCCTGCTCGCTGAATGTCGTGCGTGCCGCGTTCGCACTTGCGGCTTGCGAACAGTCGCTGACTCCGAGTGCTGCGGCTCCCAGGGGCCAGAGCGGTTTCACCTCGGTAGGGCTTGCCCAGAAATATCTCTGCGTGCTCTTCAGCGAGAGAAGCGGTTGAGACGCGAAAAGACTCATCAAGCTGCCGCAGCCGACCGCCACGGCCGTGAAGAATCCGATCAGCCTCCAAGCTTGTGAAAAGCTTGATGGCAGCTTGTGAACCTTGACTTGACGAAGTTCTGGATCGAAGAGGTCTCCGCAAACGCTCAAGGTGCGCATCTGCACCCCGTTCAGCTTGGTCCACTCAATCAGCTGATGTGCCTCGTTCAGACTGGCGACGGGCACACCCGCAAACATGCGGAATGAAATCAGGCTTGTCTGTTCGTCGACAAATTCGCGGATCTGCGGGTCAGAGATTTCCTGCTTTCCGTGAACCAGCTGCCACAGGCGACTGAGCAGCACATAGCGCGATTCGGTGCGCCAGATAACCCACAGGAAAGCCGCCCCAATGAGCAAAGGCGCGACGACGCCGAAAATGCTGGATACGTTGGCAGCGTCCGGGAAATCCATGGCCCGCTATGCCTCAGTGATGGTGCCCGTGCGCCCCATGAACATGCCGGTGCTCGATTTCCACCGGCAGCGCCGCACGCACATCCGTCACCTGCAGGCTGAAGCGCAGCGCCTTGCCGGCCCATGGATGGTTGCCGTCGAGCAGCACGACCGGGCCCTTGATTTTCATGACGGTGAAGACATGCTCGGTGCCGTCGTCGAGCCGGCCCTGCAACTGGCCGCCGACCTTCACGCCCGGCGGAAAGTCGGTCTTGGGGATGCTGCGCACCAGCGTCTCGTCACGCTGGCCGAAGGCGTCTTCGGGCGCGAGGTTCAGCACGGTCTGGTAGCCCTTTTCCTTGCCATCGAGGGCTTCCTCGATCTTGGGCAGCGTGTTCTCGTAGCCGCCATGCAGGTAGGCCATCGGCTCGGGGCTCGCTTCGATGAGCTTGCCCTGGGCGTCGGAGACCTTGTACTTGATGGTGACGACGGTGTCTTTTTCGATTTTCATGGGGTGGCATTTTCAGTGGAAACGAAAAGGCCCTGAGCCTTCCCGGAAGACGGCAGCTCCTGCAGCATGTCCATCTGGTCGAGCTTGCCCAGCACCAGGTCAATGAACGCCGACACCGCCAGCGGCAGATGCTTGCGGCTCGGGTAGACCACGCTGAGCCCCCGGCCGGTGTACTCGTACTGCGGCAGCACCCGCACCAGCCGCCCTTCCTGTTCGTCGCGCGTCGCCATCGCCGGCGGCAGCTGCGCAATGCCGAGCCCGGCCAGCGCCGCCTTGCGCAGTGCCTGGGCGGTGTTGCCGGTGAACCGGCCGGTGACCTGCACTTCTTCTTCCACGCCCCCGGGACCCGTGAGGCGCCAGATCGTGTGGCCGCTGGGGTGCGGTGGCGTCACGCAGTCGTGGTCCGCCAGCTCCTGCAATGTTGTGGGCTCCCCGCGTTGCGCGATGTAGGCGGGGCTTGCCAGCAGGCCGCCGCTGCGGGTGGCCAGCCGCCGGCCGATGTAGCCCGAATCGCGCAGCACGCCGCCGCGGAAGGCCACGTCGATCTGCTCCGCGATGAGGTCGGCGGCCGCGTCGCTGAGCACGAAGTCGAGCTTCACCAGCGGATGCGCGGCCAGAAAGTCGGACACCCACTCCATCGGGAAGAAATCGAAAAAATCCGCCGGCGCCGCCACCCGCACGAGGCCGCTGGGCTCCTGGCCTCCGGCCACCAGCGCCTGCCCGGCCGCAGCCAGCCCGTCGACCAGCCCCGCGCACCGGTCATGAAAATCCTGCCCGGCGCCGGTCAGCGTCAGCTTGCGTGTCGAGCGCTGCATCAGCCGCGTGCCCAGTTGCGATTCGAGCTGCTGGATGCGCCGGCTCACGGTGTTGGGCGGCAGGCCCAGCCGCCGGGCCGCCTCGGCAAAGCTGCCGTGGCGCACCACCTGCACGAACATGGCGACGTCGTTGAGGTCGAACATGGCGGGTTGATCCCTTCAATTTTTGGACGAGTGCAATCCGACTCTACCGTCTAGTCGATCAATGGGTGCGTGCCTAACCTTATGCCCATGACTTCTTCATCTACTTCCTCTTCCATGCAGCGCCGCATCGTCTGGGGCGTTCGCATCCTGCTCGCGCTGGCTTTCGGCGCCGCCGGCGCTTCCAAGCTGGCCGGCGTGCCGCAGATGGTCCAGGTGTTCGACGCGATCGGCTTCGGCCAGTGGTTCCGCTACGTGACGGGCCTGGTCGAGGTCGGCGGTGCGCTGCTGCTGCTCGTGCCCGCAACCGGCTTCTTCGGTGGCCTGCTGCTGGCCGCGACCATGGTCTGCGGCGTGGCCACGCACCTGGTGCTGATTGGCGGCAACCCCGCGCCGGCAATGGTGCTGGCGCTGCTGTCGGGCTTTGTCGCCTGGCGCCTGCGACCCGTGCCCCGGCTGGCCGTCACGGCGGCCTGACCTCTTCATCTTCTTCAACTTTATTTGGAGTACCCCATGACCCAGCAGCAACCCCGCATCGGCATCATCCTCGGCTCGACCCGCGAAGGCCGCTTCGGAGAGAAGCCCGCGCAATGGATCCACGAGATCGCCAAGCAGCGCACCGACCTCGCCTTCGAGCTGGTCGACCTGCGCGACCATCCGCTGCCCTTCTTCAACGAGGCGGGCGCGCCGGCCTGGGGGCCGGTGAAGAACGAAGCCGCGCAGCGCTGGCAAGCCAAGCTGGCCACCTTCGACGGCCTGGTCGTCGTCACGCCCGAATACAACCACGGCCCGAGCGCGGTGCTGAAGAACGCGATCGACTGGGCCTACAAGGAATTCATCCGCAAGCCGATCGGCTTCGTGGGCTACGGCGGCGTGGGCGCGGCGCGGGCCGTGGAGCAACTGCGGCTGGTTGCGGTCGAGATGCAGATGGCGCCGGTGCGCAACGCCGTGCACATCGGCATGGTGGAGTTCCTCGGCATCTGGCAGCAGGGCAAGAGCTTTGATGACTTCCCGCACCTCGCGCAGTCGGCCACCGGCATGCTCGACGACATCGCCTGGTGGGCTCAGGCGCTGAAGACGGCGAGGGAGGCTGTATGACCACCGCTGCTGTCGAAACGCTGGCCCGCGCCATCGTCTACCGCACGCGCGGTTCGCAGCACGGCGGCATCGTGCGGCTGATGAGCCCCGGCGACCTGGGCGAGTTTCTCAAGCCCTTCGTGTTCCTCGACCTCTTCGGCTTCGACACCACGGGCGGCCACAAGGGCTTCGGCCTGCACCCGCACTCGGGCATTGCCACGCTCACTTATCTGATCGAGGGCGACACCCTCTACGAGGACACGACCGGCGAGCAAGGCACGCTGCTCGGCGGCGGCGTGGAATGGATGCGCGCCGGCAACGGCGTGTGGCACACCGGCGGACCCGCGCCGGGCGTGAAGCGCGTGCGCGGCTTCCAGCTGTGGGTGGCGCTGCCCGCCTCGGAAGAGAACGCACCGGCGCAAAGCATGTACCTCGCGCCCTCGCAGGTGCCGCAGGAGGGCCCGGCGCGCGTGCTGCTCGGGCGCTACGGCGCGGCGCAGAGCGCCATCGCGGCACCGGCTCCGATCAACTACCTGGCCGTGCAGCTGAAAGACGGCGAGCGCTGGAGCTACGTGCCGCCCGCCGGCCACACGGTGGGCTGGGTTGCGGTCAACGAAGGCGCGCTCGAAGCGGGCGACGACAGAGGCGGCCCGATCGGCAGCGGCGAGCTCGCGGTGTTCGAGGAGTCGAGCGCGGTCATCGACTTCGTGGCCCGTGGCGACACGTCCTTCGTGCTGGGCTCGGCGGCGAAGCACCCGCACGAGCTGGTAATGGGCCACTACTCGGTGCACACCAGCCGGGCGACGCTCGACCAGGGCGAGGCCGAAATCCGGCGCATCGGCGCACGGCTGCGCCAGGAAGGGCGCCTGCCCTAGCACCCCATCGGTGCGCTTGGGCGCACGAACGACAGCCTCCAACCACGCCGGCGGCGCGCATTTTCGGGTGCGCGCTGCCGGCTTTTTTGCGTTCCGCCCTCTGAACGGCGCCGGTCTGGAGGGCCATCCAAGGGCTTACCCCATCACGCGGGCCCGCATATTGCTTAAGACTGTCGCTGGTTGACTGTCGACAGCTCGCAGTCAATCCGACGAACCCATCAACAAGGCAAGGCCCGCCCGGCCGGGCCTGTGGAAAGGAACGCGATATGCAACTGCACGCAGTGGACCGCAAGGCCCCGCCCGTCTCAGACGCCGAGCGCCAGGTCCGACAAGACCTGGCCGCGGCCTACCGGCTGGTGGCGCACTACGGCATGGACGACAGCATCTACACGCACATCTCCGCGCGTGTGCCGGGAACCGAAGACCAGTTCCTGATCAACCCCTTCGGGATGCTATTCCGCGACATCACGGCCTCGTCGCTGGTCAAGATCGACCTGGAAGGCCGCATCCTCGACGACTCGCCCTACGACGTGAACCCGGCCGGCTTCACCATTCACAGCGCGGTGCACGCGGCGCGCCACGACGCGGCCTGCGTGCTGCACACCCACACGGTGGCGGGCGTGGCGGTGTCGTCGCTGGCCGGCGGGCTGCAGCCCTGCAACCAGTGGGCGCTGCAGTTCTATCAGCGCGTGGTCTATCACGACTTCGAGGGCATCGCGCTCGACCCAGAGGAGCGCGAGCGCCTCGTAGCCGACCTGGGCCCCACGGCGCGCGCGCTCATCCTGCGCAACCACGGCCTGGTGACGCTGGGCCGCACGGTGTCGGAAGCCTTCATCCTGATGCTGAACCTGGAGCGTGCCTGCCGCGTGCAGGTGGCCATCCAGTCGAGCGGCCTGCCGGTGTACCCGGTGCCGGCCGAGGTCTGCGAAAAGACCGCGCAGCAGTACGAGGCCGGCGGCGGCAGCCACCTGCCCGGCCAATCCGACCCGAACGCGCGCGAATGGCGCGCGATGCTGCAGCGCATCGAGCCCGCACCGGCCACGTCGTTCCGCGACTGAGCCGCTGCCCCCCGCTTTCCCATCCCGTCCCCCTGACCCTGTCCACCACCTCGAAAGAGCCAGAAGGAGTTCGCCCTCATGAAACGTCGCAACCTCATCCAGATGGGTGCCGCTGCCACCGCCGGCCTGACGCTGGCCGGCGTTCCCCTGCACCTCCTGGCCGCGGGCAGGAAGGGCGGCGTGATCAACGCCGTCGTCCAGCCGGAGCCGCCGGGGCTGATGCTGGGCATCACGCAGAACGGCCCCACGCAGATGATCTCCGGCAACATCTACGAAGGCCTGCTGCGCTACGACGAGAAGATCACCCCGCTGCCCTCGCTGGCCACCGCGTGGACCGTCAACAAGGAAGGCACGCTCTACACCTTCAAGCTCAAGCCCGGCGTCACCTGGCATGACGGCAAGCCCTTCACCTCGGCCGACGTGGTGTTCTCGGCCGACGTGTTCCTGCGCAAGACGCATGCGCGCCTGCGGGCCAACCTGGCTGCGGTGGAAAGCATCCGCGCGGTCGATCCGCTCACCGTCGAGTTCAAGCTCAAGTACCCCTTCGGCCCCTTCATCGGCATCTTCGAGGTCGGCAGCATGCCGATGATCCCGAAGCACATCTACGAAGGCACCGACTTCGCGACCAACCCCGCCAACGCCACGCCCATCGGCACCGGGCCGTTCAAGTTCAAGGAGTGGGTCAAGGGCTCGTACATCCAGCTCGTGGCCAACGACAAGTACCACGTGAAAGACGTGCCGTTGGTCGACAGCGTCTATTTCCACGTCATTCCCGACGCGGCCTCGCGCGCCGCGGCCTTCGAATCGGGCAAGGTCGACCTGGTGCCCGGCGGCGCGGTCGAGTACTTCGACGTGCAGCGCCTGTCCAAGCTGCCGGGCGTCGCGGTCACCACCAAGGGCTGGGAGTTCTTCGCGCCGCATTCGTGGCTGTGGCTGAACAACCGCAAGGCGCCGATGGACAACGTCAAGTTCCGCCAGGCCATGATGTTCGCCATCGACCGCGAGGCCATGGCCAAGATCGCATGGCAGGGCTTCGCCAAGCCCGCCACCGGCCCCTTCAACAGCAACATCAAGTTCTACAGCACCGACGTCGCCAAGTACCCGCGCAACGTGGAAACGGCCAAGAAGCTGCTGGCCGAATCGGGCTACAAGGGCGAGACGCTGCGGCTGCTGCCGCTGCCCTACGGCGAGACCTGGTCGCGGCAGGCCGAGATCCTGAAGCAGAACCTGGCCCAGGCCGGCATCAAGGTCGAGATGACCGCCACCGACGTGGCCGGCTGGAACCAGCGCCTGAATGACTGGGACTACGACCTCGCCTTCACCTACGTCTACCAGTACGGCGACCCGGCGCTGGGCGTGGCGCGCAACTACACCACCGCCAACATCGCCAAGGGCTCGCCCTTCAACAACGTCGAGGGCTATTCCAACCCGAAGATCGACGAGCTGTTCGATTCCGGTGCGCGCGAGACCGACCCGGAAAAGCGCAAGGCCATCTACCTGCAAGCGCAAAAAATCCTGCTCGACGAGGTGCCCGTGGCCTGGCTGCTGGAGCTCAACTTCCCCACGCTCTACCGCACCAAGCTCAGCAACATCGTGAGCTCGGGCATCGGCCTCAACGACAGCCTCGGCAACGCAAGCGTCGGCTGACGCGCGGAGTGACGACCGAATGAAACGTACGCAGTTCATGTTGACCCGCGTGCTGCAGGGCCTGGTGGCGATCCTGCTGATTGCGACGGTCAACTTCATGCTGGTGCGCGCCGCGCCGGGCGATCCGGTGTCGGTGCTGGCCGGCGAGGCCGGCGCGTCCGACCCGCAGTTCGTGGCGCAGCTGCGCGCGCAGTTCGGGCTCGACCAGCCGCTGTCGACGCAGCTCGCCACCTACGTCGGCAAGGTGGTGCGGCTCGACCTCGGCTATTCGTACCGCCAGCAGCAGCCGGTGCTGAAGCTCATCATGGACCGGCTGCCCGCCACGCTGCTGCTCACCGGCACGGCCTTCGCGCTCTCGCTGCTCTTCGGCATCACGCTGGGGGCGCTGTCGGCGCGGCGCGCGGGCACGTGGGTCGACAGCGCCATCACCGTGGTGGCGCTGCTGTTCTATGCCACGCCGCTGTACTGGCTGGCGCTGATGGCCGTGCTGGTGTTCACGGTGCAGCTCGAATGGCTGCCGGGCTTCGGCCTCATGACCGTGGGTTCGGGCCACACCGGCTTCGCGCTGGCGCTCGACGTCGCGAAGCACCTGGTGCTGCCGGCGCTCACGCTCGCGCTGTTCTACATGGCCGTCTACGCACGCATGACGCGCGCCGCGATGCTCGAGGTGGCGCAGATGGACTTCGTGAAGACCGCGCGCGCCAAGGGCGTGAAGCCCGGCCGCATCCTGCGCGCGCACGTGCTGCGCAACGCGCTGCTGCCGGTGGTCACGCTGGCGGGCATCCAGGCCGGCGGAATGATCGGCGGCGCCGTGCTCACCGAGACCGTGTTCGCCTGGCCCGGCATCGGCCGCCTGATGTTCGACGCGCTGCTTCAGCGCGACTACAGCCTGCTGCTCGGCGCCTTCCTGGTGACGGCGGCGATGGCAGTGCTCTTCAATCTCATCACCGACCTGGTCTACACCCTGGTCGATCCGCGGATCGAGCTGACATGACGACGACGATGCAAAGCGATTTCTGGCGGCGCTTTCGCCGCAACAAGGGCGCCGTGGCCGGCATGGTCGTGTTGCTGATCGTGGCAGCGGTTGCATTGCTCGGGCCGTGGCTCGCCACCAACGACCCGTGGGCCATGGTCGAGCAGCCCTTCGTGCGCCCCTGGACCGAGCCCGGCTTCCTGCTGGGCACAGACACGCTCGGTCGCGACATCCTCGCGGGCCTGGTCTACGGCGCGCGCATTTCGCTGTTGATCGGCGTGGTGTCGACCATCGTGGCGCTGCTGATCGGCGTTACCTTCGGCGCAATCGCGGGCTACTTCGGCGGCTGGATCGATGCGGCGCTGATGCGCTTCACCGAGCTGTTCCAGGCGGTGCCGAGCTTCGCGCTGGCCATCGTGCTGGTGGCGATCTTCGAGCCTTCGATCAAGTCCATCGTCGTGGCCATTGCGATCGTCTCTTGGCCGCCGGTGGCGCGCCTCGTGCGCAGCGAGTTCCTCACGCTGCGCCAGCGCGACTTCGTGCAGGCCGCGCTGCTCGCGGGCCAGTCGACGCCGCGCATCATCCTCACGCAGATATTGCCCAACGCCATGTCGCCCATCATCGTGATGGCCTCGCTGATGGTGGCCACGGCCATCCTGCTCGAAAGCAGCCTCAGCTTTCTGGGCCTGGGCGATCCGAACCAGATGAGCTGGGGCTACATGGTCGGCGCCGCGCGCACCGTGCTGCGCCAGGCCTGGTGGATGGCGCTGTTCCCGGGGCTGGCCATCGTGCTGACCGTGCTCGCGCTCAACCTCGTGGGTGAAGGCCTGAGCGACGGCCTCAACACGCGGCTGCACGGAAGGGGCAAGTAAGAAATGAACGCCACCGTGACGCCCATGAAACCCCTGCACCCCGTGCTCGACATCGTCGACCTGAGCATCTCGCTGCCCTCGGGCGCCGACCGCGCGCTGGCCGTCGAGGGCGCCACGCTCTCCGTGCTGCCGGGCCAGACGCTGTGCGTGGTCGGCGAGTCCGGCTCGGGCAAGTCGATGATCGCCAACGCCGTCATGGGCCTGCTGCCGCGCCCGCACGTGGCGCCGGTGGCGGGCCGCATCATGTTCGAGGGCCACGACCTGCTGCAGCTCACCGAGCCGCAGATGCGCGAGCTGCGCGGCCGGCGCATCGGCATGGTGTTCCAGGAGCCGATGACCGCGCTGAACCCTGTGATGCGCATCGGCGAGCAGATCGGCGAAGTGTTCGACGCGCACGGCAGCGTGCCCGCGGCCGAGAAGCGACGCCGCATCCTCGCGGCGCTGGCCGACGTGGGCCTGCCCGACCCCGAACTGCTGATCGACGCCTACCCCTTCCGCCTCTCGGGCGGCCAGCGCCAGCGCGTGATGATCGCCTGCGCGCTGGTGCTGGAGCCCGTGCTGCTGATTGCCGACGAGCCCACCACCGCGCTCGACGTGACCACCCAGGCGCAGATCCTCGCGCTGATACGCGAGCTGCAGCAGCGCCGCGGCACGGCAGTGCTCTTCATCACGCACGACTTCGGCGTGGTCAGCGAAATCGCCGACCACGTGGTGGTCATGCAGACCGGCCACGTGGTCGAGAGCGGCCCGGCCGCGCAGGTGCTCGGCGCGCCGCAGCATCCCTACACGCGCAAGCTCATCGCCGCCATTCCCGACGGCCAGGCGCAGACCGTGCCGCACGACGACCTCACGCGCGTGCTGCAGGTGCAGGACCTGTGCAAGACCTACCGTTCGAGCGGCGGCCTGTTCAAGCGCGGCCGTGCGGTGCAGGCGGCAAAGGACATCAGCTTCGAGCTGCACCGCGGCGAAACGCTGGGTCTCGTGGGTGAGTCGGGCTCGGGCAAGTCGAGCGTCGGGCGCTGCCTGGTGGGGCTCGCGCCTTTCGACAGCGGCCGCATCATCTTCAAGGGCCGTAATCTCGCGCAGGGCCGCAACTTCCGCAGCGCGGCGGCCGGCAAGATCCAGATGGTGTTCCAGGACCCATATGCATCGCTCAACCCGCGCCACCGCGTGGGCGCGGCCATTGCGGGTGGACCCATCGCGCAGGGCGTGAGCAAGGCCGAGGCAATGGCGCGGGCCATGGAACTGCTGCAGCTCGTGGGCTTGGGCGCCGATGCAGCGCAGCGCTATCCGCACGAGTTCTCGGGCGGGCAGCGCCAGCGCATCGGCATTGCCCGCGCGCTCGCGATGCAGCCCGAGCTGCTGGTGGCCGACGAACCCGTGTCGGCGCTCGACGTGTCGGTGCAGGCGCAGGTGCTGGAGCTCTTCGCGCAGGTGCGCGCGCAGTTCCAGCTCGCGATGGTGTTCATCACGCACGACCTGCGCGTGGCCGGGCAGATGTGCGACCGCATCGCGGTGATGCAGCGCGGCGAAGTCGTGGAGTACGGCGAGACGCAGAAGGTGCTCAACGATCCGCAGCACGCCTACACGCGCAAGCTGATCGACGCCGTGCCGCGCCTTGCGCCGCAGGCCGACATGTCTGCGAAGGTGGCCTGATGCCTTGCGTTGCGCTCCTGAGCGATGTGCTCGACATGCACTACCTGGCGCCCGCTTTTCGCGAGCATTGCCCCGACATCGATTTGCGCCTTGGGTCCGACCTCGGCCCGCTCGATCAGATCGATGCGGCCGTCTGCTGGTTTCCGCCGCATGGCCTGCTCGCGAGCCTGCCGCAGCTGCAGCTGGTGCAGTCGCTGGCAGCGGGCGTCGACCACATCACGGCCGACCCCCGGCTGCCGCGCGCGCTGCCGCTGTGCCGCATCGTCGATCCGGAGATGGCCACGGGCATGAAGGCATACGTGTGCTGGGCCGTGATCCAGCACCAGCGGCAGATGCCCGCGTACCTTGCGAGCGCGGCCCGGCGCGTGTGGGAAGAGCAACCGATGAGCCCGCCCGGGCGCCATCGTGTCGGGATCGCGGGGCTCGGCACCCTGGGGCTGGCCTGTGCCGAGGCGCTGGCCGCCATCGGCTATGCGGTGCGTGGCTGGAGCCGCAGCGCCAAGGCCGAACTGCCGGCCGGTGTCACGGGCTTTCACGGCGATGCGCAGCTCGACGAATTCCTCTCGGGCTGCGACACGCTGGTGTGCCTGCTGCCGCTCACGCCGCAGACGCAGGGCTTCCTGGACGCCGACCTGTTCGCGCGGCTGCCGCGTGGCGCGCACCTGGTCAACGTAGGGCGTGGCGCGCATCTGGTCGAAGCCGACCTGCTGCGCGCGCTGGACCTCGGCCAGCTCTCTGCCGCCACGCTCGACGCCTTCACGCAGGAGCCGCTGCCGGCCGACCACCCCTTCTGGGGCGACCCGCGCATCCTGGTCACGCCGCACATCGCCACCCGCACCGACACCTCTGTGATCGCGCGGCAGACACTTCACAACCTCGCGCTCGTGCAGCGCGGCGAGCGGCCCCACACGGCCGTCGACCTCGACCGGGGCTACTGAGCCGCGAGGTTTTCTTCTCTATCGCAATTCAAGCAAGAAAAACGGAGCAGGCCCCATGAACGCATCGATTCCCAACGCCGCCCTGCAATCGGCACACGCCGAGCGCGCGGCGAACGACATCGCGGCCCATCTGCACCCCTTCACCAATCTTGCGGCGCATCCGCAGGTCGATCCGCTCGTGATCGAGCGCGGCGACGGCATCTACGTGCAGGACGACCAGGGCCGCCGCTACCTGGAAGCCATGTCGGGCCTGTGGTGCGTCTCGCTGGGCTTCAGCAACGCGCGCCTGGCCAAGGCCGGCAGCGAGGCGCTGCACACGCTGCCTTGCTATCACACCTTCAACCACCGCTCGAACGCAGCCGCCATCGCGCTGGCCGAGAAGCTGATTGCGATGGCGCCGGTGCCGATGTCCAAGGTGTTCTTCGCCAACTCGGGTTCGGAGGCGAACGACACGGCCGTCAAGCTGGTCTGGTACTACCACAACGCCATCGGCAAGCCGGCCAAGAAGAAGATCATCGCGCGCCGCAACGCGTACCACGGCGTCACCGTGGCGGCGGCCAGCCTGAGCGGGCTTGTTCCCAACCACCGCGACTTCGACCTGCCTATCGACCGCATCCTGCATGTCGACTGCCCGCACCACTACCGCTATGCCGAGCCCGGCGAAACCGAAGAAGCCTTCGCCACGCGGCTGGCCGATGCGCTGGAGCAGCGCATCCTGGCTGAAGGGCCCGACACCGTGGGCGCCTTCATCGCGGAGCCGGTGATGGGCGCGGGCGGCGTGCTGGTGCCGCCGGCCACCTACTTCGAGAAGGTGCAGGCCGTGCTGCGCAAGTACGAGGTGCTGCTGATCGCCGACGAGGTGATCTGCGGCTTCTGCCGCACCGGCGAGATGTTCGGCTCCACCACCTTCGGCCTGCGGCCCGACATCCTCACGGCCGCCAAGGCGCTGTCGTCGGGCTATGTGCCGATCTCGGCCGTCATGGTGTCCGAGCAGGTGCATGCGGCCGTGGCCGCCAACAGCGGAAAGATCGGCACCTTCGGCCACGGCTTCACCTACTCGGGCCATCCGGTGACCGCCGCGGTGGCGCTCGAAACACTGCGCATCTACGAAGAGGAAAAGGTGCTCGCGCATGTGCAGTCGCTGGCGCCACAGTTCCAGGCTGGCCTGCGCCGCTACGCCGGCCATCCGCATGTGGGCGAGGTGCGCGGCGTGGGGCTGATCGGCGCGATCGAACTCGCAGCCGACCCGGCCACTCGCACGCCGTTCGATCCGGCGATGAAGGCCGGCGCGCGGCTGGCCGAGCTTGCATTGCAGGAAGGCCTGATCGTGCGCGCCATGGGCGATGCCGTTGCCTTCTGCCCGCCGCTGATCATCACGCCCGCGCAGGTCGACGAGATGTTCGAACGCTTCGACCGCGCGATGGCCCGCTTCGAGGCTTCGCTGGCGTGAACACAGCGAACGCCGCAGTGCTGTTGCGACCGCCGGGCTCCAGGAGCACCGGCGTTGCGCTGTTCTTCTGCGCGCTGATGGCCTTTGCGAGCTACGACGCCTTCTGCAAGCACATGCTGCAGTTCTACCCGGCGCCGTTCATCAACCTGATGCGCTACCTGTCGGTGATCTGCATCGCCTTTGCCATGCTGCTGCGCCATGGCGACCTGCGCATCTGGCGGGCGCCGCAGAAAAAGCTGCTGCTGTTGCGCGGCACGATGCTCGCGACGGTGGCCACCTGCTTCATGACGGCGCTGATCTGGATGCCGCTGGCCGAGGCCACTGCGATCTACTTCACCGCGCCGCTGCTCATGGTGGCGCTGTCGCCCTGGCTGGTCGGCGAACAGGTGCAGCGCAGCCGCTGGGTGGCGGTGAGCGTGGGCTTTGCCGGCATGCTGCTGATCGTGCGGCCCGGCGGCAATCTGCCCTGGGTGGGCACGGTGCTGATGGCGGTGTCGGCCGTCTGCTATGCGATTTTCCAGCTGCTCACGCGCCGCCTCGCGGGGCTCGTTGAAAGCCCGGTGCAGTACGCGTACACGGCGCTCGTGTGCCTTGTGGTCACGGCCGTGCCGGCACCCTTCTTCCTGCCGGCCGAGCGGCCTGCCGCCGGCGCCGTGTTGCTGTTGCTCGCGGGCGGCGCGTGCAGCGGGCTCGCGCAATGGCTGCTGCTGGCTGCCTTCGAGCGCGTCGAGGCCGCGACGCTGGCGCCGCTCAACTACTTTCAGCTGCTGCTGGCGGTGGCCTTCAGCACCTTCTGGTTTCACAGGCCGCCCGATGCGCTGGCAATGGCGGGCATTGCGCTGATCATGGCGGCGGGCGTGTACCTGGCCCGGCGGCCGATCAAGAATAAGAACCCGATCCCTCTCACATGACGAGACAAACACCATGGCTTTTTCTTCTTCCACTGCCGACAGCGCCGGCTTCGAGTCCGTCGAGGCGCAAGACCTCGTCGGGCTGGTCGAAGCGCAGCTGACGCGCGCGATCGTCGAAGGGCGCCTGGCCCCCGGCAGCCGCATCGTCGAGGCCGAGATCGCACGCCGCATGGGCGTGAGCCGCGCCCCGGTGCGCGAGGCCGCGCGCCGGCTCGAACGCCAGGGCGTGCTGGTCGCGCGGCCGCGCCACGGCTTCGCGGTGCGCACCATCAGCGTCCAGGAGATCGACGACCTGTTCGAAGTGCGCATCAGCCTCGAGATGACATCCGTCGAACTGGCCTGCCGCAAGGCCGACGACGCGGGGCTGCAGCGCCTGCGCACGCTGGTCGACGGCATGGTGCGCGAGGCGCCCACGCAGCCGCAGCACGTGCGCATCGCGACCGACCTGGCCTTTCACACGCTGATCTGCGAGCTCTCGGGCAACGCGCACCTGCACCGCATCTTCTCGAACACGCAGACCGAGATGCAGATGATCATCGCGCTCATCGACGCGGTCTACCACGACCCCGAGACCATGGCCAACACGCACTACCCGATCGTCGATGCGCTGATGAGCCGCGACGTCGATGCCTCGCGCCTGGCCATGCGCGAGCACCTCGACGACGCATGGCAGCAGGTGCGCGCGCTGTTCGTGAAGCAGCACGGCACGGTTTCTCCATCTACCCCGACGCAAGGCCCCGCGCGATGAAGATCGTCTACAGCGACGCCCACAAGGACCACGACCCACAGCTCTTCATGGTGCGCGGGCGCCTGAAGCGCAGCAACGAGCAGCCCGAGCGCGCCTTCCGCCTGCTGTCGGCGGTCGAACATGACGGCCACGAGGTCATCGCGGGCGAAGACTTCGGTGCCGGCCCGCGCGCCGCGATCCACACGCCCGAGTACCTGCGGTTCCTCGAGACGGCCTATGCGCGCTGGCGCCTGCTGGACGACCCCTCCGACGAGGTCATGCCCAACATCCATCCCTTTCCGGGAGAGCCCTGTACCTACCCGGAGAGCGTGGTCGGGCAGGCCGGCTACCACATGGGCGACAACGCCTGCTCCATCGGCCCGCACACCTGGGCAGCGGCCGTGGGCTCGGCCCACGTGGCCACGCATGCGGCACAGCTGGTGCTGCAGGGTGAGCGCGCGGCCTATGCGCTGTGCCGTCCGCCGGGCCACCACGCGTATGCAGACCGGGCCAACGGCTTCTGCTACCTGAACAACACGGCCATCGCCGCGCAGCAGCTGCGCGCGGCGCACGAGCGCGTGGCGATCCTCGACATCGACGTGCACCACGGCAATGGCACGCAGGGCATCTTCTACCGCCGCGCCGACGTGCTGACGATCTCGCTGCACGGCGATCCGCGCAACTTCACGCCCTTCTTCACTGGCTACGCGCACGAGCGCGGCGAAGGCGCGGGCCTGGGCTACAACATCAACAAGCCGCTAGCGTTGGGCACTGACATCGATGGCTACCTGCCTGCGTTGCGCGATGCCTGCGAGAGCATTCGCGCCTTCGCGCCCGGCGCGCTGGTGGTGGCACTGGGCCTGGACACGCACGAGCGCGATCCCTACAAGGGCATGAAGATCACCACGCCGGGCTTCGCGCAGCTGCTCGCCGAGATCGCGCGTCTGGGCTTGCCGACCGTGCTGGTGCAGGAGGGCGGCTATCTCTCCGACGACCTGGGCCCCAACCTCGCCAGCGCGCTGCGCGGCTTCGCGGGCGCCGCATGACGGCAGCGGACGGGTTCGACGATGCGGAAGTCCTGAGCGAAGGCTCGCCCGAACTCGACGCCGAATGGGTGCGCGCGTTCGCGCTGCGCCATTACGGCATCGAGGGCGAGATGCGGCCGCTGACCGGCGAGCGCGACCGCAACTACCGCCTTGAATCGGCGCTGACCGGCGAGCACTTCATGCTGAAGATCTCGCACCCGAGCGAAACACCGCTGGTGGCGGACTTCCAGACCCAGGCGCTGCTGCACATCGCGGCTGCCGACGCGGGGCTGCCGGTGCAGCGCATCGTGCCCACGCGCGAGGGCCAGCCCTCGCTGCTGTGCGATCCGGGCGACGGCCTGCCGCGCGTGGCTCGGCTCTTCAGCTATCTGCCGGGCCTGCCCTTGCCCGAAGCGCCGCGCACAGCCGCGCAGCAACTGAACCTGGCGCGCATGCTGGCCCGGCTCGACCTCGCGCTGCGCGACTTCGACCATCCGGCCGGCGCGCTCGCGCTGCCCTGGGACATCCAGCGCGCCGACAGCGTGCGCGGCCTGCTCGCGCACATCGGCGATCCGCAGCGGCGCGCGCTGGCCGGGCGCTCGCTCGACCGCTTCGAGCGCGATGCAAAGCCCGTGTTGGCGGGCCTGCGCACGCAGCCCATTCACAACGACTTCAACATCTACAACGTGCTGGTCGACCCCGCCGACACCGACCGAATTGCCGGCATCCTCGATTTCGGCGACATGGTGCGCGCGCCGCTGATCGACGACCTGGCAGTGGCCGCGGCCTACCAGCTCGATCCGGCGGGCGATGCGCTGGCCGGCATCGTGCCCTTCATCGCCGCGTACCACGCCGTGCTTCCGCTGACGCGCGAGGAGGTCGACGTGCTGTTCACGCTGATCACCGCGCGGCTCGTGATGGTGGTGGCCATCAGCGGCTGGCGCGCTGCGCGCCACCCCGACAACGCGGCCTACCTGCTGCGCAACAACGCGCTTTCGTGGGCCCGCCTGCAGGCCTGCGACCGCATCGGCAACGAAGCCGCAAGCACCGCCTTCCGGCGCGCCTGCGGCATGAACCAGAGTCACGCAAATGCCTGAAGAATCGCTCCTGGAGCGCCGCGCGCGGCTGCTCGGCCCGGCCTACCGCCTGTTCTACGAAGCGCCGCTGCATCCGGTGCGCGGCGAGGGCGTATGGCTCGACGCCGCCGACGGCAAGCGCTATCTCGATGCGTACAACAACGTCGCGTCGGTGGGGCATTGCCACCCACACGTGGTGGAGGCCATCGCGCGGCAAGCCGGCGTGCTCAACACCCACACGCGCTACCTGCACGAGGGCGTGCTCGACTATGCCGAGCGGCTGCTCGCCACCATGCCGCGCGAGCTCGGCCACGCGATGTTCACCTGCACCGGCAGCGAGGCCAACGACCTCGCGATGCGCATCGCCAAGGCCCACACCAAGGCAGAAGGGCTGATCGTCACGCGCTTCGCGTACCACGGCGTGACCGAGTCGATCGCGCAGGCCTCTCCTTCGCTCGGGCGCTTCGTGCAGCTTGGCCGTGCGGTGCGCACCGTGCCGGCGCCGGACAGCTATCGCGTGCCGGCCGGGGAGCAAGGCGCGGCGTTTGCGGCCGGTGTGCGTGCAGCGATTGCCGACTTGCAGGCTCATGGCATTCGGCCTGCCGCGTTGATGGTCGACACGGTGTTCTCGAGCGACGGCATCTTCACCGACCCGGCGGGCTTTCTCACTGAGGCGGTGGCGGCGATCCGCGAAGCCGGCGGCATCTTCATTGCCGACGAAGTGCAGCCGGGCCTGGGCCGCACCGGCGATGCCTTCTGGGGCTTCATGCGCCACGAGGGCCTGGTGCCCGACATCGTGACCATGGGCAAGCCGCTGGGCAACGGCCACCCGCTGGCCGGGCTGGCGGTGCGCCCCGAGGTGCTGGCCGCGTTCGGCCGCGAGTGCCGCTACTTCAACACCTTCGGCGGCAATCCGGTGTCGATGGCCGCCGGCATGGCCGTGCTCGACGTGATCGAGCGCGAAGGCCTGATGGCCAATGCGCAGCGCGTCGGCCGCCATCTGCGCTCGGGGCTCTCGAAGCTTGCCGAGCGCCACGAGTTGATCGGCGACGTGCGCGGCGCGGGCCTGTTCGTGGGCCTGGAGCTCGTGACGGACCGTCGCGCGCGCACGCCTGCCACAGCCGAGACCGTGCGCGTCGTCAACGGCCTGCGGGAGCGGCAGGTGCTGCTGAGCGCCACCGGCGAGCATGCCAACACGCTGAAGATCCGTCCGCCGCTGGTGTTCTCCGAAGCCAATGCCGATCTGCTGATCGACACGCTGGACGAAGTGCTGGCCGGGCTTTGACCCAACGCCATAGCGGCGAACGCCGCCTTGCGCCAGAATCGTCCGCCTCCCACGACAGCGCCCTTGCCGCCATGAACATCGCCGATTCCTTCCTCGCCAACGCCGCCCGTTTCGTCGAGATCCGACGCGACATCCACGCCCACCCCGAACTCGGTTTCGAGGAGCACCGCACCTCCGAGAAGGTCGCGAACCTGCTGACCGGATGGGGCATCGAGGTGCACCGAGGCATCGCCGGCACGGGACTCGTCGGCGTGCTGCGCAAGGGCACGGGCTCGCGCACCATCGGCCTGCGCGCCGACATGGACGCGCTGCCATTGCACGAAGCCAACGAGTTCGCCCACAAGTCGACCAACCCCGGCCGCATGCACGCCTGTGGCCACGACGGCCACACGACGATGCTGCTGGCCGCCGCGTGGCACCTGTCGCAGCAGGGGCCGGACGACTTCGACGGCACGGTGCATTTCATCTTCCAGCCCGCCGAGGAGATGGGCAAGGCGGGTGCCAAGAAGATGATCGACGAAGGCCTGTTCGAGCGCTTTCCGTGCGACGCGGTCTTCGGGCTGCACAACTTTCCGGTGGGCGACGTGGGCCGCTTCGCGCTCAATGAGGGCGCGCTGATGGCGTCGAGCAACACGTACAAGATCACCGTGCATGGGCGCGGCACGCACGCCTCGATGCCGCACACGGGCATCGACCCGGTGGCGGCGGTGGTCACGCTCGCGCAGCAGCTGCAGACCATCGTGGCGCGCACCATTCCGAGCACCGAGCGTGCGCTGCTTGCGGTCACGCAGCTGCAGGGCTCCGATGCGCCGAACGTGATTCCCGACGTGGCGACGGTGGGCGGCACCATCCGTACCTTCTCCATCGAGGCCATCGACAAGATCGAGGCCCGCCTGCGCGAGGTGGCCGCGGGCGTGGCGGCGGCGCATGGCTGCACGGCCGAGGTGTATTTCAACCGCTCGTCGCCGCCGACCGTGAACCACCCAGCCGAGGCGCGTTTTGCCGCCGGCGTGATGCGCGAGGTGGTGGGCGACGACATGGTGACCGACAACTTCCCCGCCGTGATGGGCGCCGAAGACTTCGCGCACATGCTGCTCGTACGGCCCGGCTGCTATGCCTTCCTGGGCAATGGCGATGGCGACCACCGGCTGGACGGCCACGGGCCCGGCCCTTGCATCATCCACAACACCTCGTTCGATTTCAACGACGAGATCATCCCGATCGGTGCCAGCTACTTCGTGAAGCTGGTGCAGCGCTGGCTGCCGTCGGGCGTTTGAATTTTTCACTGTCGACGATGACGAAGAAAGAAGTGGCCACCCAGATGACCTCCACCCCGTTCACCCGACGTTCATTGACCGCGCTTGCAGCCGCGGCGGTGCTCTGTGCCGTTGCACCGGCGCATGCGCAGCAGCGCGTGATCCACATCGTCGTGCCCTTCGCCACCGGCGCGGTGCAGGACACGGTGGCGCGCGCCTTCAACAACGAGCTGGGCGCGGCGCTGAATGCCAGCGCCATCGTCGAGAACCGCGCGGGCGCGGGTGGCACCGTGGGCGCGGCCCTGGTGGCGCGCGCGCCGGCCGACGGCAACACGCTGATCCTGGCGGCCGCGAGCCACAACATCGCGGGCTTTCTCTACAACAAGCTGAGCTACGACCCGCTGAAGGATTTCGTCGGCGTGGCCAACGTCGGCAACGCGGGCTATGTTCTGGCGGTGGCCAGCGGCATGAATGTGTCGAGCACGGCCGACTTCATCAAGGAGGTCAAGGCCAACCCCGGCAAGTACAACTACGCCTCGGCGGGCAACGGCAGCGCTACGCAC
Source organism: Variovorax sp. YR266 (assembly GCF_900107295.1). Classification (NCBI taxonomy): domain Bacteria; kingdom Pseudomonadati; phylum Pseudomonadota; class Betaproteobacteria; order Burkholderiales; family Comamonadaceae; genus Variovorax; species Variovorax sp. YR266. The sequence continues at coordinate 293,667 of NZ_FNPM01000003.1, read as the reverse complement.
CTCGCGATGGCGTCGTTTCTCGCGAAGGCGGGGCTGCAGATGACGCACATCCCGACCAAGTCGACCGGCGAGGCCGTCAACGAGGTGCTCGCGGGCCGCGTGCAGGCGGTGATCTCGTCGAGCATCGGCGTGATCGGCTTCCAGGACGACGCGCGCATGAAACTGCTGGCTTCCACCGGCCAGTCGCGCAGCCCCTTCCTGCCGAAGCTGCCGACGGTGGCCGAAAGCGGGCTGCCGGGCTACGCCTTCGATTCGTGGATCGGTCTGCTTGCGCCGGCCGCCACGCCCAAGGCGGAGGTCGAGCGCCTGAACGCCGCGGCCAACAAGGTGCTGGCCGACCCGGCGATCCAGGAACGCTTCAAGCGCTTGGGTGTGGAGCCGCGCAGCCAGAGTGCGGAGGAATTCCAGAAGCTGCTGCGTTCGGATTGGGATGCGATGGGGGTTGTGGTGAAGGCTTCCGGGGCGAAGATCGACTGAGGCGGTGATCGAATAACGGCCAGGCCTTGTTTCGGAGAAAACAAGACAGGGCTTGTAACTTATAAAAATATCCCAAAGCTGATATTTTGACAAAATAAGCTACAGCCGATACTCTGGTCGGCGATGGACTATCCCCTTCGTTTCGTCGACCAGCTGCGGCCGCACCTCAAGGCACTGCGGAAGAAGCGCGGCCTGACGCAGGCGCAGGCAGGTGCGCTGGTCGGTGTCAGCCAGGCCCGGATCGCGGAGATCGAAGCGAATCCCGGGGCGGTCAGCTTCGAGCAACTGATGAAGTTGATGGCGGCGTTGGGGGCATCCTTTTCCCTGCAGGACGGGACGTCCCCAAGTCCCATCGCGGACGCCGCGCAGCAGCATCCCGGGGAGCGCGACTCGCTGCCGGACGATGCCGTGAACCTTCCGGAGGGATGGATCGCCAAGAGGATGAGCGATCAATCGGTGCTGGTCCGCCTGCCTTCCGGGCAATCGAGCGCTCCAGGCGCATCGCTTCGTGCGCTTCAGGCGCTGAATCCCGGCAAGGACATCAAGCCGACGTCTCGCCGGAGCTTCGTCGTCCGGCCGAAGAAGGAGTCATGGTGACGCAAGCGCTCGGCGCGTGGATGAACGGGGAGCCCGTTGGCACCTGGTCCGTCGACCACGGCGTCCACACCTTCCGGTACGACCCCCGATGGCTCGAATCGCCCCGGCGGCGCTCGCTGTCGTTGTCGATTCCGCTCACCGGCACGCTCGAAGTCCGCGGCGAGGTGGTCCGCAACTACTTCGACAATCTGCTGCCCGACAACGACAGGGTCCGCGCGCGTCTGCGCAATCGCTTCAAGCTCAAGGACGCCAAGACTTTCGACCTGCTCGAAGCCATCGGCCGCGACTGCGTCGGGGCCGTGCAATTGCTGCCCGAAGGCGCCGCGCCGGAACGCTGGAATGCCGTGAACTGCGAGCCCCTGGACGAAGAGCAGATCGCCGCGCTGCTGCAAGCCGTTCCGTCCGAAGACACCCCGGAAGGCATGCGCGACGAAGACCTGTTTCGCATTTCCCTTGCCGGTGCGCAGGAGAAGACCGCCCTGACTTTCTGGAACGGCGAATGGTGCCGGCCGCATGGCGCCACGCCCACCACGCACATCATCAAGCTGCCGCTGGGATTGATCGGCGGCTCCAAGCGCGTGGACGCCTCGGACTCGGTGCAGAACGAATGGCTGTGCGCACAGATCGTCGAGGCACTCGGCCTGCCAGTGGCACCGACGTCCATGGCCACTTTCGGCGGGCAGACGGTCCTGGTCGTGGAGCGGTTCGACCGCGAGTGGATGGACGGTGGCGCCTGGATCGCGCGCCTGCCGCAGGAAGATTTTTGCCAGACCATGGGCCTGCCGTCCGACAGGAAGTACGAGCAGCACGGCGGCCCCGGCATGAGCAAGTGCCTGCAGCTTCTGCAAGGCAGCGGGAGCGTGGATGACGGCGCCCGGTTCCTGCTCGCGCAATTGGCCTTCTTTCTGCTCGCCGCCACCGACGGCCATGCCAAGAACTTTTCGATTCACCTCCTGCGCGGCGACGCCTACGAGATGACGCCGCTCTACGACATCATTTCGATGTGGCCGTACTTCGGCAACGGGCCCAATCAGTTCCAGCCGCGCAAGGCGGGTCTGGCCATGACCATCCGTTCCAAGAATGCGCACTATGTCTTTCACACCATCCAGGCTCGCCACTGGCATGGGCTGGCCATGAAGAACGGTGGCATCGACGTCTGGAACGCCATGCTGGACATGGTGGCCTCGGTGGAGGACGCACTGAGCGAGGTCGAGGCCCTGTTGCCGTCGGATTTCCCTGCATGGACCTGGGAGTCCATCTCGCGGGGCATGCGAAGCGAGGCCGAGCGGTTCCTCTCAGGTGTGGCCGACATCGCTGTGTAGGACGCCGGTCAATTGACAACGCGCCGCCCGCGTTCATGCTTCCTGATGGGTTTCGGGGCATTCCGCTTCGGACCGTAAAAGGGGCTTTTCATGGATCCGACGTCGCCATTCAACCCGCCTCCGGGCCAGCCGGCGGGCAAGTCGCCCAAGGCGCTGTGGGCCGTGATCGGCGCATTGAGCGTGGCCGTGGTGGCGCTTGGCGGCGTGTTGCTTCACCGGCAGGAGCCGGTCGCGAGTGCGAGTGTTCCGCCGCCAGTCGTTGCCGCAGCATCACCCGCCGCACCGGACGATTTCAAGCCTGAAGCCATGCCGCCAGCGCCCGCAGTGCCGCCCACGGCGGCAGGCCCGGCGCCACAAGCGAGGGCGGCTGCGCCGATGCCCGCTCCCATGCCAGCCCCGGCTATCGAGCCCGGACCTGCGCCAGGCGTGATGAATGCACCACAGGTCGCTGCCGCGCCTCCCGCCCCGCCACCTTGCGCGGTCTGCGGCCATGTCGAATCGGTTCGCCCGGTTCAGAAGCGCATCCAGAACACCTCGGGCGTGGGGGCCGTGGCCGGCGGCGTGGTGGGTGGCCTCGTCGGCAACCAGTTCGGCCATGGCAATGGGCGCGTCGCGACCACGGTGCTCGGCGCGGTGGGCGGCGGCTTCGCGGGCAACGAGATCGAGAAGCACGTGCGCACGGTCACGGTCTACGAGGTGGGCGTGCGCATGGACAACGGCACGCTGCGCACGGTCGAGACGAAGACCGCGCCGCCCATCGGCAAGCCGGTGACGCTCAAGCGGGGCCTGCTGCGCCCCGCGGACGGCCGCAAGTAGCGCGACCTACCCGCTCCCGGATATCACAGAAAAACCGGGCGCGGAAGAGCGCATGCCCGAAAGATATCTTGACCATATATCCTTAATATATTTAAAGTGCGACGCTTCCACACCACCGCACATCCACAAGGAGCGATCAAGTGAGCAATCCCCGCTGGCAAGGCATCTTCCCCGCCGTCACCACCAAGTTCCACGCCGACGAGAGCATCGATGCCGAGGGCACGGCCCGTCACATCGACTTCCAGATCCGCAACGGCATCCACGGCCTCGTCACCTGCGGCTCGCTCGGCGAAGCCAGCACGCTGACGCTGGAAGAAAAGCTGCAGGTCGCGAAGATCGCGCTCGAAGCCGCCGACGGCCGCATCCCGGTGCTGGCCAATGTGTCCGAAACCAGCACGCGCGAAGCGCTGCGCTACGTGGACGGCGCCAACAAGCTCGGCGTGGCCGGCTTCATGGTGATGCCCTCGGTGATCTACGTGGCCGACGCGCGCGAGGCGATGCTCAACGTGCGCACCATCGCCAATGCAGCGCAGAAGCCCATCATGGTCTACAACAACCCGGTGGCCTACCGCGTCGACCTGAAGCCCGAGCACATGGTCGAGCTGGCCGACTGCGAATGGATCGCGGCCATCAAGGAAAGCACCGACGACATCCGCCGCATCACCGACCTGCGCAACACCGTGGGCGACCGCTACCAGCTGTTCCTGGGCGTGGACGACCTCGCCTATGAGGGCCTGGCGCTCGGCTGCGACGGCCTGCTGGCCGGCGTGGGCTGTGCCTTCCCGCGCGAGACCGTGGCGCTGTACGACCTGATGAAGGCCGGCAAGTTTTCCGAAGCGCTCAAGCTCTACCAGTGGATGACGCCGATGCTGCATCTCGACGTGTCGACCAAGCTGGTGCAGAACCTCAAGCTCATCGACGTGCTGGTGGGCGTGGGCAGCGAGCACATGCGCCGTCCGCGCCTGCCGCTCATCGGCGAGGAGCGCGGCTTCATCGAAGCCATCGTCAAGAAGGCGCTCGCGACGCGGCCCACTCAGTACCAGTCGGTCATGTAATCGCACACAACGAACGTCCTTTTCATCGTCCCCAACCTAGGAAGAAGCATGAAGACAAAAGCAGGCATGGTTCCGTTTCTAAGCCTCGTGGCCCTCGCCCTTGCAGGCCAGGCGTACGCGCAGGAGCAGGTGGTCAAGATCGGTCACAGCGGTCCGCTGTCGGGCCCCAATGCCTTCGCGGGCAAGGACAATGAAAACGGCGTGCGCCTCGCCGTCGAGGAGCTCAACGCGAAGAAGCTTGTCGTCGGCGGCAAGACGCTGAAGTTCGAGATGGTGTCGGAAGACGACCAGTGCGACGCCAAGACCGGCGTGAGCGTCGCGCAGAAGTTCGTGGACGACGGCGTCAAGTACGTCATGGGCCCGTACTGCTCGGGCGTGGCCATCCCGGCTTCGCGCATCTACAGCGAAGGCGGCACCATGGTCTCGACCGTGGGCACGAATCCGAAGGTCACGCAGGGCGGCTACAAGAACCTCTACCGCATCATCGCGAGCGACAACCAGATCGGCTCCAGCATGGCCGTGTATGCGGCCAAGGTGCTGAAGGTGACGAAGGTCGGCGTAATCGACGACCGCACCGCCTTCGGCCAGGGCCTCGCCGAAGAGTTCACCAAGGAAGCGAAGAAGCAGGGCCTGACCGTGGTCGGCCAGGAGTTCACTACCGACAAGGCCGTGGACTTCACCGCCATCCTGACCAACATGAAGGCCAAGGCGCCAGAGGCCATCTTCTTCGGCGGCTATGCACCGCAGGCCGCGCCCATGGCGCGCCAGATGAAGCAGCTGGCCGTGCCCGGCAAGCTGCTGGGCGGCGACACCGTGTGCAGCCCCGCCACCGGCAAGCTCGGCGGCGATGCGGTCAACGACCTGGTGTTCTGCGCGCAGGGCGGCTCCATCCTCGAGAAGGCGCAGAGCGGCCCGGCGTTCAAGGAAAAATTCAAGAAGCGCTTCAACGCCGACCCTGATGCCTACGCTGCTTCGTACTACGACCAGGTGCTGTTCATCGGCGAGTCGATGAAGAAGGCCAACTCCATCGACCCAGACAAGGTGGGCGCGGAGCTCTACAAGGCAACGTACAAGGGCGTGGCCGCAACCTATGCCTACGACGACAAGGGCAACATGAAGCAGGCGCCCATCACCGTGTTCACGTTCAAGAACGCGGCCCCGGTACCCATCGCCAGCTACTGAACGAACGAACGGACGACGCCACATGCAACGCATCCAGGTCATCGACTCGCACACGGGCGGCGAGCCCACGCGCCTTGTGATCGGCGGCTTCCCTGATCTGGGCGGCGGCAGCATGGCCGAGCGCCGTGCGCTGCTGGCCGACCAGCACGACAAATGGCGCGCGGCCGCCGTGCTGGAGCCGCGCGGCAGCGACGTGGTGGTGGGCGCGCTGCTGTGCGAGCCGGTGTCGCCGGATGCGGCTGCCGGCGTGGTCTTCTTCAACAACGCCGGCTACCTCGGCATGTGTGGCCACGGCACCATCGGGCTGGTTGCGAGCCTCGCGCACATGGGGCGCATCGGCGTGGGCGAGCACCGCATCGAAACGCCTGTGGGCACCGTCACGACCACGCTGCACGAAGACGGCTCGGTGAGCGTGCGCAACGTGCCCGCGTACCGGCATCTGCACCAGGTGGCGGTCGAGCTGCCGGGCCATGGCACCGTGCGCGGGGATGTGGCCTGGGGCGGCAACTGGTTCTTCCTGGTGAGCGAACACAGCCAGCGCGTGGCGAGCGACAACCTCACGGCGCTGACCGACTACACCGCGGCGTTGCGCAAGGCGCTCTCGGCCCAGGGCATCACGGGCGCGGACGGCGCGGAGATCGACCACATCGAACTCTTCGCCGCGGACGATGAAGGCGCCGACAGCCGCAACTTCGTGCTGTGCCCCGGCAACGCCTACGACCGCTCACCCTGCGGCACCGGCACCAGCGCCAAGATCGCCTGCCTCGCGGCCGACGGCAAGCTTGCGCCCGGCGAGGTGTGGAAGCAGGCCAGCGTGATCGGCAGCGTCTTCGAGGCCAGCTACGCGATGGACGGCGACAAGGTCATTCCAACGCTGCGTGGCCGCGCGCACATCAGCGCGGAAGCCACGCTGCTGATAGACGACGAAGACCCGTTCGGCTGGGGCATCCGGCTCTGACGCCGCGCGGCATGGACGCGGATGTCATCGTCATCGGCGCCGGCATCGTCGGCGCGGCTTGCGCGCAAGCGCTTGCACAGGCGGGGCGCCGTGTGCTGGTGCTCGATGCGCGCATCGGCGGCGCCACCGGCGCGGGCATGGGTCACCTCGTGGTGATGGACGACAACGCGGCCGAACTCGAACTGAGCCGCCATTCGGTCGCGCAATGGCGCGAGCTTGCACCGCGCATGAGCGAAGACTGCGCGTACAGCGCCTGCGGCACGCTGTGGATTGCCGCCAACGACGAAGAGATGGCCGAGGCCGAGCGCAAGCAGCAGCGGCTGCGCGCGCACGGCATCGACAGCCGGCTGCTCGATGCACGCGAACTGGCGAGCGCCGAGCCCGCCTTGCGCAAGGGCCTGTCGGGCGCGCTCGAAGTGCCGGGCGACGGCATCCTCTATGCGCCGAATGCGGCGCGCTGGCTGCTTGCGCAGGCCGCTGATTTGGTCCGTGTGGAGCACGCGAAGGTCGATGCCATCGAAGACGACGGCGCGCTGCGTCTCGCGGACGGCAGCCGCCGCACCGCGCCGCAGATCGTGCTCGCCAACGGCATCCAGGCGACGACGCTGTGCCCCGAACTCCCGATACGCCCGAAGAAGGGACACCTGCTGATCACCGACCGCTATCCGGGCACGGTGCATCACCAACTGGTCGAGCTCGGCTACGTGACCAGCGCACACCACAGCGACGGCGACTCAGTCGCCTTCAACGTGCAGCCGCGTCCCACGGGGCAACTGCTGGTCGGTTCGTCGCGCCAGTTCGACACGACCGATCCGACGGTCGAGGCGCCGATGCTGGCGCGCATGCTCCAGCGCACGCTGGACTACCTGCCGGGGCTCGCGAATATCAACGCCGTACGTTCGTGGACCGGTATGCGCGCGGCGTCGCCCGATGGGTTGCCGCTGCTGGGCAAGCACCCGTGGCGCGAGAAGCTCTGGCTTGCCGTTGGGCACGAAGGCCTGGGCGTGACCACGGCGCCGGGCAGCGCGCATCTGCTTGCTGCGCTGATGACCGGCGCGACTCCTGATTTCGATGCGGCGCCATACGCGCCGCGTGGACTGCGGGAGATCGCATGAGCGCCCACACCCTGTTGAACATCGACGGCCACCTGGTCCGCGTGAAGGCGGGCAGCTCGGTCGCCGCCGCGTTGCGTGTGGCTGGTGGCATGGGCGTCGCGCGCACGTCGGTCACGGGCCAGCAGCGCGCGCCGTTTTGCGGCATGGGCGTGTGCCAGGAGTGCCGTGTGCTGATCGATGGCCGGCGCAGGCTCGCATGCCAGACGGTCTGCGTCGAAGGCATGCGCGTGGAGACGGCGGAATGAACATGGAATATTGCGATGTGCTGGTCGTCGGTGCGGGCCCGGCTGGCATGGCGGCGGCGGTGGCTGCCGCGCAGGGTGGCGCATCGATCGTCGTCATCGACGACAACCCCGCGCCCGGAGGACAGATCTGGCGCGACGGCCCCGGCGCGACGCTGCCGCCAGCGGCGCGCAAGTGGCGCGATGCGCTCGAGCGCCACGCCAACATCCGCGTGCGCAGCGGCACCCGCGTTGTCTCCGCACTTTCGCCCAACGAGCTGCTGCTCGAAGACGCGGAGCGCGCCACGCGCATGCAATGGCGCAAGCTCATCCTCTGCACCGGCGCGCGCGAGCTGCTGCTGCCCTTCCCCGGGTGGACGCTGCCCGGCGTGACCGGCGCGGGCGGCCTTCAGGCGCTCATCAAGGCCGGCATGCCGGTCGAGGGCGAGCGCATCGTCATCGCGGGCAGCGGTCCCTTGCTGCTCGCCGCCGCCGCAACGGCACGTGCGGCGGGTGCGAAAGTGCTGCGCATCGCCGAACAGGCTTCGTTCGCCTCGGTCGCGCGCTTCTGTGCCAGCCTCGCGCGCTGGCCGGGCAAGGCCGCGCAGGCAGTGACGCTCGCCGATCCGCAGTACCGCACTTCGTCGCGCATTGTCTTGGCGCAGGGCGCGACGCAGGTCGAGTCGGTTCGCCTTCGACAAGGCAGCGGCAGAGAAGTCGAGATCGCCTGCGAGCGCATCGCCTGCGGCTTCGGCCTTACGCCCAACACGCAGCTGGGGCAACTGCTCGGCTGTGCCCTCACGCCCGCGGGCCCAGGTGCGCAGGCCCTGGCGGTCGATGCCTCGCAGGCCACCAGCGTCGCTGGCATCTATGCAGCGGGCGAGTGCACCGGCTTCGGCGGCAGCGAACGCGCGCTGGCACAGGGCACCATCGCCGGCCATGCCGCCGTCGGCAACGAGCGCGCTGCAAAGACGCACGAGGGCGAGCGCGCCCGCTGGAACGCCTTCGCCGACCAGCTGCACCGCAGCTTCGCGCTGGCCGCCGACATCAAGGCCATGCCGCAACCCGACACGCTCGTGTGCCGTTGCGAAGACGTGCCCTTCTCCGCGCTGGCAGCCTGCAGCGGCTGGACAGACGCCAAGCTGCACCGCCGCTGCGGCATGGGCGCCTGCCAGGGCCGCGTCTGCGGCGATGCCGCGCAATTCCTCTTCGGATGGACTCCGCCCGTGCCGCGCCCGCCGCTGTCGCCGGTCCGCATAGCGACACTGGCGGGTCTCGTGGGTCTCGCGAACGACGGCGACGCCCGACAATGACGCCGCCGCATCCGCGGAAAAAGAAAACCATGGCCGCCCCGAAGAAGACTGCTCCAAAGAAGACAAGCTTGCGCGCACCGCCCAAGCGCCGCGCCGCCGACATGGCCTACGACGCCATCGAGACGCTGCTGTCGACCATGCTGCTGAAACCCGGCAGCCAGATCGTCGAGGCCGAACTCGCCGAGCGCACGGGGCTGGGCCGCACGCCGGTGCGCGAGGCGCTGATGCGCATGGTGTCCATCGGCCTCATCGTGCAGCAGCCGCGCCGCGGACTGCTGGTGTCGGCCATCGACCTGGCCGACCATCTCGACGTGATCCAGACCCGCCGCGTGCTCGAACTGCTGATTGCCGCCTGCTCCGCGCGCCGGGCCACCGCGCAGCAGCGCAAGGAAATCGTTCATTGCGCCGAGATGATGGTCGAGGCCGCGGGCCGCGGCGACCTGAACGACTACATGCAGGCCGACCGCGCGCTGGACCTCGTCAACCACCAGGCGAGCCACAACGATTCAGCGGTGAAGGCGGTGGTGCCGCTGATCGTGCAGTGCAGGCGCTTCTGGTACGCGTACCAGCATGAAGGCGAGATCGTCGAGGGCGCGAATGCGCACCTCGAACTGGCGCAGGGCATCGCGACGGGCGATGAGGCCGCGGCCATCGCGGGCGCCAACCGGTTGATGGACTATCTCGAAGTCTTCGCCCGCAAGATCATCGACAAGTAGCGGCGAGTAGGCCGAAGGGCCTCGCCCGGCACCCGGGGAATTCCGTGTGTTCCACAGCGGCTCGCGGCGCCATACTGGCCTCATGGCCGCAGCTCCCCGTGCCCAACCCGAAGACTTCTTCACCACCGACGAGTGGCAGTCTCTCACCGCGCGCTCGTCGTGGAAGGGCCTGTGGCTGGTGCTGCACTGCTGGGGCGTGATCGGCGCCGCCATGCTGGCGGGCATCGTGTGGCCGTGGACCATTCCGCTGGTGGTGCCCGTCGTCGGCGCGCGGCAGCTGGGGCTCTTCATCCTCATGCACGACGCGGCGCATGCGGGGCTGCACCGCAACCGCAAGGTCAACGACTGGGTGGGCTACTGGCTGTGCTCGTCGACACTGCGCGACTACCGGCCGTACCACCTGCAGCACCACCGCTTCGTGCAGCAGACCGAAGACCCCGACCTCGTGCTGTCGGCGCCCTTCCCGATCACGCGGGCCTCGATGTGGCGCAAGGTGGTGCGCGACCTGAGCGGGCAGACTTTCTACAAGCAGCGCTTCGGGCACATCGCCGAGGGCATTCGCAAGCGTGCGGCGGGCGAGTCGGCCTTGAAGGTGCTGGGCCGGGAGCTTGCGAAAGACCGCCGCTTTCTCGTCGCCAACGGCCTAGGCTTCCTGGCCTTTGCCGTGGCCGGCTACTGGTGGGCATGGCTGCTGATGTGGCTGCTGCCGATGGCGACATGGCTGCCGCTCGTGAGCCGCGTGCGCAACATCGCCGAACACGCGCTCGTCGCGCAGAACGAGGCCGATCCGCTGCGGCAGGCCCGCACCACGCACGCCGGCTGGCTCGAACGCATCCTGGTGGCGCCCTACTGGGTCAACTACCACTGCGAACATCACATGTTCACCAACCTGCCCTGCTGGGCCCTGCCGAAGGCGCACCGCCTGCTGCAGCGGCAGGGCGCGATCGTGCGCATGGAAGTGCAGCCCGGCTACCTGAGCCTGCTGAAGCGCGCCACGGCGCTTGCCGCCTAACGGGTGGCCGCGGCAGGCCGCACCAGCGGCTGCGCGCCGCGCTGCGCATGCTGGCTGAGCCAGATGCTCGCGATCACGATGCCGATTCCCGCCACCTGCCACGCTGAAAGGCTCTGCCCCAGCAGCGCCCAGCCGAGGATCACGGCCGTCACCGGGCTGAGAAAGGCCAGCGGCGCGATCGCTGATGGCTCAAGCTTGGCCACGCCACGGAACCACACGATGTAAGTCAGCGCGGCGCCCACGAGGCCGAGCCAGCCGAAGCCGATCCAGTTCTGCACCGTGAGCGCGGGCAGCGGCGGCTCCAGCAGCAGTGCCACCGGCAACAGCAGCAGGCCGCCCGCGGTGAGCTGCCAAGCGGTGAAGGTCAGCGCCGACACCGGCGGCTGCCAGCGGCGGCTCAGCACTGTGCCGAAGGCCATCGACACGGCCGCGGCGATGGCTGCGGCAATGCCGATGGCGTCGAGCGCCGCATTCGGCGTGAGCACCAGCAGCGCGACCCCGCCGATGCCGACCACCGCCGCCGCCACCGACAACGCACGCACCGGCGAGCCCAGGAAGACGCTCGCGAGAAACACCACGAGCAGCGGCTGCACCGAGGTGATCGTCGCCGCCACACCGCCCGGCAGTCGATACGCCGCGAGGAACAGCATGGCCCAGAGGATCGAGAAGTTCAGCGCCCCGAGCACGAAGATGCGGCCCCACCAGGCGCGTTCGGGCAGCTTGCGCACGATCAGCAGCAACAGCAGGCCCGCGGGCAATGCGCGAAGCAAGGCGACGGTCAGCGGGTAGTTCGCCGGCAGCAGCTCGGTGGTGACGATGTAGGTGCTGCCCCAGATGGCGGGCGCGGTCGCAGTGAGGAGGATGTCGGTGGTGCGGCTGGTCATGCCTCGAATCTAGTGAGTTGACCCTTGGTTGTGAATGCTCGAATAATGAATTGATTCTTTACTGTCGGTCGTCAATCCAGCATGGACCATCTCACGGCTCTCAAGGTCTTTCGCACCACCGCCACCGCGGGCAGCTTCGCCGGCGCCGCGCGGCAGATGGGGCTCTCGGCCGCGGCCATCAGCAAGAACATCGCGGAGCTGGAGGCGCATTTGAAGGTGCGGCTCATCAACCGCACCACGCGGCAGATGAGCCTGACCGAAGCGGGCGCGGCGTACTTCGAGCGTCTGTCGCGCATCCTCGACGAACTCACCGAGGCCGATGCCGCGCTCGCGCCCATGGGCAGCAGCCCCGGCGGCGTGCTGCGCGTGAGCGCGCCGCTGACTTTTGCGCTCACCTCGCTGTCGCCGGCCATTCCCGAGTTCATGAAGCGCTACCCGAACCTGCGGCTCGAACTGAACCTGCAGGACAGCCGCTCGGACATCATCGGCGAGGGCTACGACCTCGCCATCCGCGGCAGCGACCGGCTGGAAGATTCGAGTCTCGTCGCGCGCAAGCTGATGACCATGACCCACGTGCTGTGCGGCGCGCCCGGCTACTTCGCCTCCGCCGGCCGGCCTGCGCAGCCTGAAGATCTGAAGGCCCACGAGTGCGTGCAGTTCACGCTCTCGGGCCACGCGAACAAGTGGACCTTCAGCCGCGCCGGCCGCAGCGTGGTGGTGCCCATCGACGGGCGCTACAAGGTCAGCTCCAGCATCGCGACGCGCTGCTTGCGGGCTTCGGCCTGAGCCTGATCCCGCGCATCTATGTCGAGAGCGAGCTGGCTTCAGGCCGGCTGCAGGCTGTGCTCGAAGACTGGGAGGCCGATCGGACGCCCATCTATGCCGTCTACCCCTCGCGTCACTTGGCGGCCAAGACCCGCGCCTTCGTCGACTTCCTGGTCGAGCGCTTTTCCGCGCGCTGACCGTTCAGCAGCGTGCCGAGGCGGGTGTGGCGCACCAGCAGCTGGTAGCTGGCGAGCGCCACCAGCGACGTGGCCGCGATGTTCAGGCCCATCTTCGCGACCGCGCCGAGGGGCGCGTTGAACAGCAGGATGCCGAAGCCGATGGTGCCGAGCATGTGCACCAGGTACACCCAGTACGAGCTTTGCGACAGGTAGGCCAGCACGGCGTTCTGGCGCGGCAGGTAGCGCACGAAGCCGCCGATCAGGGCCAGGCTCCAGAGCCATGCGGTCGCGTCGTAGACGAAGGCGATCCAGAACTCGGGGTGCGGCAGCGACTGGAGACGGTTGTCGCGGAATGCACCCAGCAACACCACCGTTGCCACCAGGAATGCGAGGCCGGCCACCGCGTGGCCTTTGCAGCGCGACGCGAACAGCGCCAGCAGCCGCTCCTGCTGGCCGTGCACGTACCAGCCGACCACGAAGAAGAGTCCGCTCTGCACCCATTCGGCCAGCGGCGGCAGGAACGAGCCGCTTTCCGTGACCATGCCGGACGGATAGAAAGTGCCGACGAGCGCCAGGGGCAACGCCAGCACAGCGAAGCCCCAGCGCCGTTCGGCCAGCGTCACGAAGCTTCGGGCCAGCGCCGCGCGCAGCCGTATCGGCACGAAGCGCTGCAGCCGCACGCCGGCCCAGGCCATCACGCTGAACCAGAACAGCTGGTACAGGAACCACAGGTGCATGGTGTTGAAAGGCGAGCCGCCAGGCTGCCGCGCGGGCGTCAGCGCGGGGTCGATGCCCGGCACGCCGCGCGCCGTCAGGTGGATGTAGACCATCGCCAGCACGGTGGTCGCCACGAACAGCGGCGGCCAGAAAATCGCGAAGGGCAGCGCCAGCCGCAGCGCGCGGTTTCGCAGCATGCCGCCGGCACCGCGTCGTGCAACCAGCAGCGCGACGAAGAAGCCGGCCAGCATGAAGAACACCGGCATGCGGAAGCTGTGGATGAAGAGCAGCAGCAGGTCGGCGACCGGCGATGTCTTCGGGTCGCGCCATGGCAGCGGCGAATTGATCGTGAGGTGGTTGATCGCCACGTGCAGCACGATGCCGAGCCACATCATCAGGGCGCGGAGGTTGTCGAGCGCGTGGAGCCGTTGGGGTGTGGTTGGGTTGTTCATGCGGCCACTGTCGGGCCTCACGCAACGTCAGGGTCAAGCGCTGCCGGCGGATGGCGGCGGATTTTTCTGCTGCAGCACGGCCATGGCGCGCATCAGGTACTCGCGCACTTCGGGCGTGGTCACGGCGGCGGCCTGCAGCACCGGCTCCGCGTTCATCGCCCGCATCAGGCGTGCCGCCAGGCCGGGGTCGTGGTTGGTGAAGGCGGCGAACAGGCGCGCCCATTCGCGCGCGATGGCCTGCACCGACTCGTCTTCAGGAGGGACGGCGCGCGCCCGCAGCACGGCGAGTTCGCCCGCCAGGCGCCGCCATTCGTCCTCGGGCGGGCGGCTCAGGTGCGCGAGATCGTCGGTGCTCAGGTGGCGCAGCAGCGCGGCCATGCGCATGCCGATGGCTTCGCCGATGTACTCCACCAGTTCGGCGGGAGGCCCGTCGTCGCTGCGAGCCACGGGCTCGCGCCGGTACATCTCGCCCCAGCGCGTGATGAGGTCGAAGCTGCCGTCCATCCACTGGCCCATCAGCGTCATCCAGCGGGCGGCCAGCGGCTGCACCTCGGGGGCGCCGGCCGGCACGCCGCGCGACATCAGCGTGGCCACCTCGGCCACCAGCGGCGGCCACCGGTCGGCCACGTCCTTCCAGTTGGCCATGAACGACCTGATCTCGGCGGGGCTGAAGTAGCGCCCGTAGGTGGTCATCTTCTCGAGCGTGTCCAGCCAGTCCTTCATGTCGGGCTGGGCGCCTTCGTCCAGGCGCTGCTGCAGCAGGCCGAGCCGTTCGCGCAAGGCCGTGGCCTGTGCGATCTGCTGGTCGAGCGATTCGATCTGCCGCGCGATGATGGTGGGCAGCGAGCTGCTCTCCGCGCCCAGCAAGGCGCCGATCTCCGCCAGCGGCAGGCCCAGCAGCCGCAGTGCCTGGATCGCGTGCAGGCGGGCGATGTCGGCCGCGTTGTAGAGCCGGTAGCCGGCCTCGGAGCGTGCCGAGGGCGCGAGCAGGCCGATAGCGTCGTAGTGGTGCAGCGTGCGCACCGTGAGGCCCGTGTGCCGGGCGAGTTCTCCGACCTTGAGCAGCATGGGTCGCTCCGGCAGGGGCTCAGTCCGCTTCGGGCGCCGGCTCGGGCCCTTGCCAGCCCAGCAGCTCGGCCAGCCGCTGCACGATCCAGCCCGCCTCGGCCGCCGATACGCCCGATTCAGGCGTGGCCAGCCCCACGTGGATGCGCCGCAGGATCTCGCTTTCGACCGGCACCTCGGTGTGGTGCTGGATCTGCGCATGGCCCACGAGGTGGCTGGCGAGGTCTTCGCAGATCTCGTAGCGCTCGCGCACCACGCCGATCGGCTCGCTCAGGCGCTGGCGCGCGTCGGTGTACACCGCGAAGAACGAGGGCGGGATGAGGATCTGGTTGTCGTCGGACATTGCGATTTATAGCTGCCCCAATGACAAAACGCGCCCTGGGGCGCGTCTGTCGTGGCTCAGGTGGGAGCCAGGCGGGGGCTGATGGATCAGCCGCCCTTCTTGGCGCGCTTGCCAGGGTTCTTCTTGCTGCGCGTTGCGGTGCCGCGTTCCAGGCTGACCTTCTGGCCGCCACCGGAGCGAGGCGCCGTGTAGCCGGGCAGGGGCGTCGGCTTCGGGGTGGCAACGCGGTCGGCTTCGGTACGAATTTTCTTGGGCATGAAAAGCTCGGGTAAAAGTAATGTTCGAGCCGCAATTAGGCCACATCGAGAATTTCACATGCCAATAGCCGAAACAACCGGCGGTGTCGAGCGCGCGCGCTTCGTTTCGGGGTCGCTGCTGCGGCATGTCTGCGTGATGGCGGGCACGGGGGCCATCGGACTGATCGCGGTGTTCGCGGTCGACCTGATCAACCTGTTCTACATCTCGCTGCTCGGGGAGAAAGCGACGGCCGCGGCGGTCGGCTTCGCGGGCGTGGTGGGGTTCTTTCATGCGTCGCTGTGCATCGGGTTGACCATCGGCATCGCGGCGGTGGTGTCACGCACGGTGGGGGCGGGACGCACCGAAGACGCGCGGCGCATCGGCACCTCGAGCCTCGTGCTGATGACGGCGGTGTCGGTAGTGGTGGGCACGGGCACGGCCTTCTTCCTGCACCCAGCGCTGCAGGCGCTCGGCGCCGAGGGCGAGACGGCGCGGCTCGCGCAGCGATACCTCTCGGTGACGGTGCACACGCTGCCCCTGCTGGGCATCGGCATGGCGACTTCCGCGCTGCTGCGTTCGATCGGCGACGCACGCCGCGCGATGACGGTGACGCTCGCGGCCGCCTTCGTGACGGCGGTGCTCGACCCGATATTGATCTTCGGCTTCGGGCTGGGGCTCGACGGCGCGGCCATCAGCGCGGTGGTCTCGCGCATGGTGCTGGCGGCCATCGGGCTGCATGGCGTGATGGTGAAGCACCGCATGCTCGGGCGCTTCGATGCGCGGCAGTTGGCCGACGACGCGCGCGCGCTCGGCATGGTGGCCGGGCCGGCTGTGCTGACCAATCTTGCGACGCCCGTGGGCGCGGCCTTCGTGACGCATGCGGTCGCGCAGTTCGGGCCGTCGGCGGTGGCGGGCGCGGCCACCATCGACCGGCTGACGCCGGTGGCCTTCGGGCTGGTCTACGCGCTCAGCGGCGCGGTCGGGCCGATCCTTGCGCAGAACCTGGGCGCAGGGCAGTATCGCCGCGTGCAGGAGGGGCTGCGCGACAGCCTGCTGTTCATGGTGGCGTCGGTGGCCGTGGCGTGGCTGGTGCTGGCACTGGGCCAAGGCGTGCTGATTCGCGCGTTCTCGGCCGACGGGCTGGCGGCGGAGCTGATCTCGCTGTTCTGCAGCTGGCTGGCCGCGAGCTTCTTCTTTGCGGGCGGGCTGTTCGTGGCGAATGCGTCGTTCAACAACCTCGGGCATCCGCTGTTGTCGACGGCGTTCAACTGGGGGCGCGCCACGCTGGGCACGATTCCGTTCGCCTGGTGGGGCTCGCACTACGGCGCGGCCGGCGTGCTGATCGGGCAGGCCGTGGGCTCGTCGATCTTCGGCTTGCTGGCGGTGGTGGTGGCGTTCCGGCTGGCCGCGAAGCTGGCGCGGCAGGAGGCGCCCGATGCGGCACCGGCACCGGTGCTCGACGCACCGGTGGCGCCTACGTCGGCGCTCGTCACGCCGCAGCCTGCTGCGGCTGCTACAGGTCCTGCAGCGTCAGCAGCCGCACCTTGACCGACTTGCCCTTCACGCGGCCGCTGGACAGCTTGCGCGCCGCCTCTTCGGCAATGGCGCGGTCCACCGCCACGTAGGTCGAGAACTCGTTGACGTTGATCTTGCCGACCTGGTCCTTCGCGTAGCCGCAGTCGCCCGTGAGCGCGCCCAGCACGTCGCCGGCGCGGATCTTTTCCTTGCGCCCGCCGACGATCTGCAGCGTGGCCATCGGCGGCTGCAGCGGCGCGCCCTTGCCCGGCGTGAGCTCGGCCAGTTCGTGCCATTCGGACTCGCGGCCCTGCAGCTGCTCGATCTTTCCGACGCTGCCCATCTCGTTCATGCTGGCGAGGTTCAGCGCCAAGCCCTCGGCGTCACCCGACTGGCCCACGCGGCCGGTGCGGCCGATGCGGTGGATGTGGATTTCCGAATCGGGCGTCACGTCGACGTTGATTACCGCTTCGAGCTGCGCAATGTCGAGCCCGCGCGCCGCCACGTCGGTTGCCACCAGCACCGAGCAGCTGCGGTTGGAGAACTGCACCAGCACCTGGTCGCGCTCGCGCTGCTCCAGTTCGCCGAACAGCGCCAGCGCACTGAAGCCCTGGGCCTGCAGCACCTCGACGAGGTCGCGGCACTGCTGCTTGGTGTTGCAGAAGGCCAGCGTGCTCACGGGGCGGAAATGATCGAGCAGCAGGCTCACGGTGTGCAGCCGCTCGCTGTCCTTCACCTGGTACCAGCGCTGGCGGATCTTGCTGCCTTCATGCTGGGCCTGCACCGTGATCTGCTCGGGGTTCTTCATGAACTGCTGCGCGAGCTTGGCGATGCCTTCGGGATACGTGGCCGAGAACAGCAGCGTCTGGCGTTCCTTCGGGCACTGGCGCGCCACCTTCACGATGTCGTCGAAGAAGCCCATGTCCAGCATGCGGTCGGCTTCGTCGAGCACCAGCGTGTTGAGCGCCGAGAGGTCGAGGTTGCCGCGCTCCAGGTGGTCCATCAGGCGGCCGGGCGTGCCGACCACGATGTGGGCGCCGTGCTCCAGGCTGGCGATCTGCCCGCGCAGTGCGACGCCGCCGCAGAGCGTGACGACCTTGATGTTTTCCTCTGCGCGCGCGAGGCGGCGGATTTCGGTCGTGACCTGGTCGGCCAGCTCGCGCGTCGGGCACAGCACCATCGACTGCACCGCGAAGCGGCGGGGGTTCAGGTTGGAGAGCAGCGCCAGGGCGAAGGCGGCGGTCTTGCCGCTGCCGGTCTTGGCCTGGGCGATCAGGTCCTTGCCGAGCAGCGCCGGCGGCAGGCTGGCCGCCTGGATCGGCGTCATCTGCGTGTAGCCGAGCTGCGTGAGGTTGGCCAGCATCTGGGGCGAGAGCGCCAGCGCGGCGAAGCCGTTGTCGGCAGGGGCCTGGGCTTGCGGGCCGCCGGCTGTGGGATTGGGTGTGGTCATCGTTCAGCAGCCGGACAGACGCACGAATGACAAAGGCCTTGCCGGCGCCCGTCGCGGGGCGCCGCAAGGCCTTTCGTCAGTCGCGGATCAGCGGCGGGGTGCGTTGTTGTTGCCGGAGTTGGTCGGCGGCGGGCCGCGACGTTCCAGGTGACGGAAGGTGATACGGCCCTTGGTCAGGTCGTAGGGCGAGAGTTCGAGCGACACCTTGTCACCCGCCAGGATGCGGATGTGGTGCTTGCGCATCTTGCCGCCGCTGTAGGCGATCAGCTGATGGCCGTTGTCCAGCGTGACGCGGTAGCGCGAGTCGGGCAGGACTTCGGTCACTGCGCCGTTCATTTCGATCAGTTCTTCCTTGGGCATGTGTGGTTACCTCTGAATCGTTCGATGTGTGTTGGAGATGGAATTGGGCGTAATTGTTTCAGCCCGCGCACGGAAGCGCGAGAGGGGCATTGCGGGGAGCGCGTTCGCGCACCCAGCCGAGGCCCTGGTCGATGGCGTAGCCGACGGCGGCTGCGTGGCTGGCAAAGCGCGGCGTGAAGCGCATCACGCGGTCGTGCATGCCGCTGCCGTGGCCGGAGCGGATCGAGACGGAAGCGGCGTAATTGCCGTCGTCCTGGTGTCGAATGAGCGGGGAAACAAGGTACTTGCCCACCGCGATACTGTGTTGAATGATGTCCATGAAGCCTTGGCACGCCGCGCGGATACAAAGCGCGAAGTGCCTGAAAAATAATTGAAAACGGGCATGGGCCGGCCGGAATGGCGCGGCGGACGCGCTATTCGCTTCAACAGGAACGAAGGCAGTGGTGGCAATCATGGGCGCCCGGTCTGGCGCTCCAACACACTGTGAAAGCCGGCTTGGGAGTGAGAGGCCTGAATAATCCAAGGACAGTGCAGGTCAGCCGGCGGTATTGACGAAATTCTTCGTCGTGGTATCGAAACGAACTCGACATTATAGCTTGCGGGGCATGACAATTGCCGGTCTTAAAAACAACGATCCCATGAAAAAGGCCCCGAAGGGCCGTGACTGGAGAGTTGTTTGCTATCAAAAGTATAGTTATTCAGCGGCCGATCAAGCCGTAGCAGCCGCTGCCAGCGCCGAACCGGCCGTCCGCGCCTTGTGCGCCGCGCGTAACAGCAGCATCAATCCCGCGAACTGGAAGGCCGCCCCCACCCAGCCCACCGCGCTGACGCCGACCAGCTCGATCGCCGCGCCGCCGGACACCGAGCCCGCCGCAATGCCGAGGTAGATCGCCGAGGCATTGAGCGACAGCGTCATCGGTGCGCGCTCCGGTGCCAGCCGGATCAGCCGCACCGCCTGCGCCGGCCCGAAGCCCCAGCCCGCGAAGGCCCACAGCGCCGACAGCCCCACGATCAGCGGCAGCGCCAGGCCGCGCGGCAGCATCTGCGCCGAGAAAGACAGCCCGCCAAGGATCACCACCAGCATCAGCGCGAAGCCCTGCGCCGTGCGGTTGGCGCCGAGGCGGTCGGTGGCCCAGCCACCGGCGGCGGTGCCGATGGCCGCCGCCACGCCGATGGCGAAGAACATCGCGCCCACGGCCTCGGTGCCGAAGCCCAGCGTGGCCGAGAGGAATGGCGCGATGTAGGTATAGAAGCTGAAGCCGCCAGTGGTCCACAGCATGGTGGTCAGCAGCGCCGGCAGCACGCCTGGCACGCGGGCCACTGCAAAGGCCGGTGTGCCCTTCGTGGCGGCGGCTGCGACGACCGGCACCAGCCCCAGTTGGCGCGGCAGTCCGAGCGCGAGACCCCAGGTGGCGAGCGCCGCCACCGCCGCGATCAGCAGGTAGGCCGTGCGCCAGCCGCCCCAGCCCGCGATCCACGCACCCAGCGGCACGCCGAGCGCGACCGCCACCGTGCCGCCGCCGGTCACGATGGCCAGCGCCCGGCCGCGCAGCGCGGGCGACACCATCGCGGCCGCCACGGCGCTCGCGGTCGGCAGGAACACGCCGGCCACCAGCCCCAACGCGACCCGCGCCAGCGCCAGCTGCGCAAAGCCGTGCGCCATCGACGCCGCCAGCGTCAGCGCCGAGAAGGCCGCGAGGCTGGCAATCAGCAGCTGCCGGCGCCCGAAGCGCGCCAGCAGCGCCGCCATCACCGGCGAGCCGATGGCGTAGCTCAGCGCGAACAGCAGCACCAGTTGCCCGGCCCGCGCGGCGCTGATCTGCAGGTCGGCCGCCAGCACCGGCAGCAGCCCCACGACCATGAAGCTTTCGGTGCCGAGGGCGAAGGCGCCCAGCGCGAGCCAGCCCAGGCTCAGCGGCAGGCGTTCGGTTGCCGGTTGCTGTTGCGATGTCGAGAGATCCGTGTTCATGAAGGACTCCGTGGCAAGTGTGTTCAAGGCCTCCAGAATAGGTTTGCAATTGGCTCTTCAAAAGAACCACAATCGGCGAAGTTCATGGAGCCAATTTTCGAACTCGCCATCCGCCTGCCGGGAGCCGGCTCGCGTGATCTGCTGCGCGAGGTGCACCGCCAGCTGCGCAGCGCCATCCTCGACGGCCGGCTGCAGCCCGGCGCACGCCTGCCCGCCACGCGCGCGCTGGCGCTGCGGCTGGGCGTGTCGCGCAACACCATGCTCGCGGCCTACGACCTGCTGCTGAGCGAGGGCTACCTGCTGGCGCGCCCCGGCGCCGGCACCTACGTGGCGGACACGCTGCCGGCATCCCGGCGCGGCCGCAGCACGAAGGCCTCGACGGCCAAGCGCGACCCCCGGCTGGTGCCGCTGAACGTTCCTGGCGCCGACCTCGCCCCCACGCTGCAGCCGCAGCCCGCGCGCGACGACTTCCGCGTCGGCCTGCCCGACGTGAGCGTCTTTCCCTTCGACATCTGGCGCCGCCTGAGCGACCGCGCGCTGCGCCGCGTCGCGCGGCAGACGGCCGACTACGCCGACCCGCAAGGCCAGGGCGCGCTGCGCGAGGCCATCGCGAAGCACGTGTCCTTCACCCGCGCGGTCGGCTGCACCGCCGACGACATCGTGGTCACGGCCGGCGCACAACAGGCCTTCGGGCTGCTCGCGCGCATCCTCGTCGTGCCGGGGCGCACGGTGGTTGCGGTCGAGCAGCTGTTCTATCCCTCGCTGCGCGAAGCCATGCTGGCCGCGGGCGCGAGAGTGATGACGGTGCCGACCGATGGCGAGGGCCTGTGCGTGGACCGCATTCCGCCCGAGGCGCGCGTGGTCTGCGTGACGCCCTCGCACCAGTTCCCCACCGGCGTCGCGATGTCGCCGCAGCGCCGCGCCGCCCTGCTGGCCTTCGCGCGGGCGCGCAACGCTGTCGTCGTCGAGGACGACTACGACAGCGAATTCCGCTTCGCCGGCCGCCCGCTCGATGCACTGCAGACGCTGGACCGCGCCGAGTCGGTCTTCTACATCGGCACCTTTTCCAAGAGCCTGTTTCCCGCCTTGCGCCTTGGCTTCGTGGTGACGCCGCCGTGGGCGCGCGCGGCGCTGGTGCGGGCGCGCGAGCTGGCCGACTGGCACGGCCCGGTGCTCGGCCAGGAGGCGCTCGCCGCCTTCATCGCCGAAGGGCACCTGGCGCGCCACATCCGCAAGATGCGCAAGATCTACGGCGCGCGGCGCACCGTGCTGCTCGATGCGCTGGCACGCCACTGCGCGGGCAGGCTCGAAGCGATTCCTTCAGATGCGGGCCTGCACCTGTCGGCCTGGCTGCACGGCGATACGCGCGACCACACTGTGGTCGAACGCGCGGCCGCGGCCGGCATCACGCTGCCGCCGCTGTCGCGCTATGCGCTCGACCCGAACGCGCCCGGCGCGCCTGACGTACCTGAATTGCAAAAAAATGGCCTCGCCTTCGGCTACGGCCTGGTCGCCGAGCCGCAGATCGACGGCGCCATCCAGCGGCTGGCGCGCCTGCTGTAGCGCAGGCCTACGCCCTGTCCAGCGGCAGCTGCGTCGTGAACTTGGTGGTCGACAGCACGATGTCGCTCGAATAGTTCTCCAGGGCCAGCGCGTCGCCCAGCTGCTCCTGCGCGAAGGCCTGGTAGTCGGGCAGCGAGCGCGCGCAGATCACGAGCACGAAATCGGTCTCGCCGGCCACGCAGTGGCATTGCAGCACCTGCGGCAGCGCGTGCACCTTGCGCTCAAAGGCCCGGAACGCCTCGCGCGTGGTGCTGCGCAGCGAGACGCGCGAGATCACCAGCACCGGAAAGCCGACGCGCGCGGCATCGAGGATCGCGACCTCCTCGCGGATCACGCCCGCGCGCCGCAGCCGCTGCACCCGCTTGAGACAGGCCGAGGGCGAGAGGTTCACACGCTCTGCCAGCGTCTGGTTCTGCAGGCCCGCATCGGCCTGCAGTTCGGCCAGGATGCATTGGTCGATGCGGTCGAGGGTGCCGGTTTTCATGCCGCCAGTGTGGCGCAACCAGGATGCAATCGGCTTCGTTTCAAGGCCCCTACAACGACAGCCGATTTCCCGACCGATGGCTACGCTGGCCGCATCCCCACGACAAGGAGCATTCAATGGGCCAGGACACAGGCTACGACCCCACGGTCGCCCGGCATCTCATTCGCTACGGCATGGGCCTGAGCCCGCACGTCATCGTCAAGGCGCGGGGCGCCACGCTGT
Source organism: Variovorax sp. YR266 (assembly GCF_900107295.1). Lineage (NCBI taxonomy): Bacteria > Pseudomonadati > Pseudomonadota > Betaproteobacteria > Burkholderiales > Comamonadaceae > Variovorax > Variovorax sp. YR266. The sequence continues at coordinate 270,678 of NZ_FNPM01000003.1, read as the reverse complement.
GGGACCAGCACGGCCGCGAGATCCTCGACTTCACCTCGGGCCAGATGTGCGCCACCATCGGCCACAACCACCCGCGCATCGTTGCCGCCATGCACAAGGCCTGCGAGGGCGCGCTGCACCTGTACAGCGGCTTCGTCGGGCCGGCCGTGCTCGGGTTGGCCGAGCGGCTGGCCTCGATGCTGCCGCCGCAGCTGTCGAAATCGATCTTCCTCTCGACCGGCGGCGAGGCCAACGAGGCGGCGGCGCGCATGGCGCGCGTGGCCACCGGGCGCTACGAGATCGTGGGCCTGAACGGCGGCTGGCACGGCGTGACCGGCGGCATGGCCGGGCTCACCTTCGCGGGCAGGCAGCACGTCGACTACGGGCCGCGCAAGCCCGGCACGATGTCGATCCCGCCGCCCAACTGCTTTCGCTGCCCCATCAGGCATTGCCGCGATGCCTGCGACAGCACCTGCCTGGACGTCGGCTTCGACATGGTCGATGCACAGTCCAGCGGCTCGCTGGCCGCCTTCATTGCCGAGCCGGTGCAAAGCTCGGGCGGCGTGATCGTGCCGCCAGATGGCTACCTGCCCAAGCTCAAGGCCAAGTGCCAGGAACGCGGCATGCTGCTGATCCTGGACGAGGCCCAGACCGCCTTCGGCCGCATGGGCAGCAACTTCGCTTTCGAGCAGTTCGGCGTGGTGCCCGACATCCTCACGGTATCGAAGACGCTGGGCGGCGGCGTGGCCATCGGCGCGGCGATCACCAGCGAGGCGATCGAGCAGGAGTGCCACGACAAGGGCTTCGTGCACGTCACCTCGCATGTGTCCGACCCGCTGCCGGCCGAGGTTGCGCTGGCCGTGCTCGACGTGCTGGAAGAAGAAAAGCTCAACGCCCGCGCCAACGAGATGGGCCTGCGGCTGCGCCACGGACTGGAGACGCTGCAGGCGCGCCACGAGCTGATCGGCGACGTGCGCGGCCACGGGCTGCTGCAGGGCGTCGAGCTCGTGAAAGACCGCGAAACCCGCGAGCCCGATGCCGAGCGCGGCCGGGCCATCACCGATGCGTGCATGGCGCGCGGCCTCAGCATGAACATCGTGTCGGTCGGCGGCATGGCCGCGGTGTGGCGCATTGCGCCGCCGCTGACCGTGATGCCCGCGGAGATCGATCGCGGCCTGGAGATCCTCGACGACGTGATCCGGTCGGTGAGCTAGCTAGCCGGCTCAGCCGATCCCGAGCATCCGCTTGTTTGCGGCCACGTCGACCCCGCCCGCGGCGAAGTCGTCGAAGGCCCGGTCGGCCACGCGGATGATGTGGTCGGCGATGAACTTCGCGCCTTCGCGCGCGCCGTCTTCGGGGTGCTTGATGCAGCACTCCCACTCCAGCACCGCCCAGCCCGGGAAGTCGTACTGCGCCATCTTCGAGAAGATGGCCTTGAAGTTCACCTGCCCGTCGCCCAGTGAACGGAAGCGCCCTGCCCGGTTGATCCAGCTCTGGAAGCCGCCGTACACGCCCTGCTTGCCGGTCGGGTTGAACTCGGCGTCCTTCACGTGAAAGATCTTGATGCGCTCGTGGTAGTGGTCGATGTAGGCCAGGTAGTCGAGCTGCTGCAGCATGAAGTGGCTCGGGTCGTACAGCAGGCAGGCGCGCGGGTGGTTGTTCACGCGCTCCAAAAACATCTCGTAGCTCACGCCGTCGTGCAGGTCTTCGCCGGGGTGGATCTCGTAGCCCACGTCCACGCCCACGGCGTCAAAGGCGTCGAGGATCGGCCGCCAGCGGCGTGCAAGTTCGTCGAAGGCTTCCTCGATCAGGCCCGGCGGACGCGGCGGCCACGAGTAGAGGTACGGCCAGGCCAGCGCGCCCGAGAAGGTCGCGTGCGCCTTGAGCCCGAGGTTGGCCGAGGCCTTTGCCGCAAAGTGCAGTTGCTCGACGGCCCACTGCTGGCGCCGTACCGGATCGCCGCGCACCTCGGGCGCCGCGAAACCGTCGAAGCCCGCGTCGTAGGCCGGATGCACCGCCACCAGCTGGCCCTGCAGGTGGGTCGAGAGCTCGGTGATCTCCAGGCCGTGCTTTGCCAGCGTGCCCTTCACCTCGTCGCAGTAGGTTTTGCTTTCGGCGGCGCGCTGAAGGTCGAACAGGCGGGCATCCCAGCTCGGGATCTGCACGCCCTTGTAGCCCAGCCCGGCGGCCCAGCCGGCGATGCCGTCGAGCGTGTTGAACGGCGCGGTGTCTCCCGCGAACTGGGCCAGAAAGATGGCGGGGCCCTTGATCGTTTTCATCGGCTTGTCTTCCTTATTCGTTGGGGCAGCGTTGAAAGCATACTTGGCGTGTCGTCCGACCCCGTGCGAGAGGCCAACGAGCCAAAATGGACTTTCCTTTTCGCATCAATCGCCCGGTTCCCACCGACGACAGTCCCGCGATGACACAACCTGTTTCCGCTCGGCTCAAGATCGGCCTGTCCGCCTGCTTCTCGCACGCCGACCCGGCCCGCTCGCTCTTCACCAACAAGACGCTGCAGTACGTCGAGCAATCGATCGCGCATTGGCTCATGTCCGCCGGCGCCATGGTGGTGATGGTGCCCTGCCCCACCGGCGAAACCGCGCGCGGCGACACCAAGCTGTCGCACTACGCCGAATGGCTCGATGGCGTGGTCATGCACGGCGGCGCCGACGTCTGGCCCGGCAGCTACGGCGAGGTGCCGCTGAAGGACGCGTGGATCGGCGACCAGATCCGCGACCTCTACGACCTCGCGCTGGTCGAAGCCTTCGAGCAGGCCGGCAAGCCTATCTTCGGCGTGTGCCGCGGGCTGCAGCTCATCAACGTGGCCTTTGGCGGCACGCTCTACCAGGACATCGAGGCCCAGCACGAGGGCGGCCTGCGCCACCGCGACCCGGTGACCTACGACCAGAACTTCCACGAGATCGAACTGGTTCAAGGTACGCGGCTGTCGAAGCTCTACCCGCAGGTGGAGAAGGCGCGCGTCAACAGCATCCACCACCAGGGCATCAAGGGCCTCGCGCCGGGTTTCGAGATCGAGGCCTGGAGCCTGCCCGACCGCGTGCCCGAGGCCATCCGCCGCCGCCCCGACAAGGGCCGCAGCTACATCGCCGCGACCCAGTGGCACCCCGAATTCCACAAGTACGGCAGCACCGAGACGGTCGACGACACGCCGATCCTGCATGACTTCCTGTGGGCCTGCGCCACCGCGAAGGTCGCGCCGAAGGTGCCGCCGCGCTCCAGCTCCGGCAAGATCCGCGACCGCGCTGCGCGCGTGCTGCGCCAGGCGCTGCTGCGCCGCTAGGCGGCGCGCACTGATCAGCGCGACGACTTGTTCGTCGTGCCGCTGACGCTGGCGTCGATGGTGCCGAACACTGTGACGCCGCTGCCGCCGGTCGCGCCCGATGTATTGGCGCCGCTGCTGGCCGGGGCCGAACCCGTGCCTGCGCAGCCCGACACCAGCGCGCCCATTGCGATCGCGAATACAGCAGCAATGATTGGCTTCACTGGAAACTCCAAGAGATGGTTTGGTTGACGGTTGTTGCCGGCTCACTATAGGCCGCCGGCCCGCTCGCCCTGTAACAACACACCCGGCGCCGACAAGGTTGTTTCGCGCAGCCAGTCGATCAGCGCGCGCAGCTTGGGCGGCACGCGCCTGCGGTCGGGGTAGTACAGCGTCAGGTCGGGCAGCGGCGTGGTCCAGTCGGCCAGCAGCTGCACCAGCCGGCCGTCGGCTACGTGGCGCTCGGTGTAGCTGCTGATCAGGTTGGCGATGCCGATGCCGTCGACCGCAGCGTCGAGCATCACGGCCACGTCGTTCATCACGAGGCGGCCGCTCACCGCGAGCGTCATGGCCTCCCCGTCTTTCTCGAACTCCCACCGCTCCAGCAGGCCCGAGCTCTCGAAGCGAAAGCCGATGCAGTCGTGCGCCAGCAGTTCGCGCGGGTGCACCGGCGTGCCGCGTTCGGCCAGGTAGCGCGGCGCGGCGACGATGCTGTTGGCCAGCGGCCCGCCGACCTTCACCGCCACCATGTCGCGCTCGACCATGCCGCCGAAGCGGATGCCGGCGTCGAAGCCCCGGCCCACGATATCGACCAGCGCGCTGTCGATCGACACCTCCACGTCGATCTGCGGATAGGCCCGCAGGAAGCCCCCGAGCGCCGGCTGCAGCACGAACAGGTAGGCCGCGCGAGGCACCGTGAGCCGCAGCAGGCCCGCGGGCCGCTCGGCGCTGTCGCTCAGCTCGTCGGAGGCCGAGGCCAGCTCCTGCACCGCCGGGCGGATGCGTTCCAGAAAGCGGGCACCGGCTTCGGTGAGATTCACGCTGCGCGTGGTGCGGTTGAACAGCGGCACGCCCATGCGCTTTTCGAGCAGCCGCACCGCCTGGCTCACGGCCGAGGGCGAGACGCCCAGCCGCACCGCCGCGGCCGAAAAGCCGCGTGTTTCGGCCACGGCTACGAAGGTGACGAGTCCGTCTAGCTGGTCCTGGCGCATGGGTGGAATCCGGTTGATCTTGAAGAAAACCTTCAAGGTGCTTCGTCGATTGGGTGGATTATCAAAGCGATGCGGCGCGCGCACAGTCAGGCCATCGGTTCTTCCATCCACCCTTCAAGGACATCGCCATGACGGTTTCTTCTTCTCCCAGGACCTGGTTCATCACCGGCGTCAGCAGCGGCTTCGGCCGCGCGCTGGCGCAGGAGGCGCTGGCCGCCGGCCACCGCGTGGTCGGCACGCTGCGCAACGAGGCCGCGCGCGCCGAGTTCGATGTGCTGCAGCCCGGCCGCTCCTTCGGCTGCCTGCTCGACGTGACGCACGACGCCGAAGTGGCCCGCGTGGTGGCCGAGGTCGAAGCCTCGGTCGGCCCGATCGACGTGCTGGTCAACAACGCCGGCTACGGCCACGAAGGCACTGTCGAGGAATCGTCGCTCGACGAGCTGCGCCAGCAGTTCGAGGTGAACGTGTTCGGCGCGGTGGCCGTCGCCAAGGCGGTGCTGCCCTTCATGCGGGCGCGCCGGCGCGGCCACATCCTCAACATCACGTCGATGGGCGGCATCGTGACCTTTCCGGGGCTGGGCTACTACCACGGCAGCAAGTTCGCGCTCGAGGGCATCTCGGAGACGCTGGGCAAGGAGGTGGCGAGCTTCGGCATCCACGTGACTGCCGTGGAGCCCGGCGGCTTCCGCACCGACTGGGCGGGCCGCTCGATGGTGCGCGCACCGCAGACCATTGCCGACTACGCGCCGGTGATGGGCCCGGTGCGCGAGCGGCGGCTGGCGCGCAGCGGCAAGCAGGACGGCGATCCGGTGAAGGCGGCGCGCGCGATGATCCAGGTCACCGAGGCTGTGAATCCGCCCGCACACTTGCTGCTCGGCCCCGACGCGGTGAAAGTGGTGCGCGAGAAGCTCGGCGCGCTGCAGGAGGAGATCAAGGCGTGGGAGGCGCTGTCGGTGTCGACCGACTTCACGCCCGCCGGCGCCTGATCGAGCTGCAAAGGATCAGCGCGGGTCCGTGGCCAGCAGCATTTCGACCATCGAGCGCAGATGGCCCTGCAGCCGCGCCGCGCCGGCCTCGTCGAGCGCCAGCGTGGCCTCGTCCATGTACAGCTTGCGGTTGATCTCGACCTGGATGCTGTGCCGGTGTTCGGCAGGCTTGCCGTGCCGGCGCACCAGTTCCACGCCCTTGTACGGGTGGTTGTAGTCCACGCTGTAGCCGAAGGCGCGCAGGTGCTCGCAGATCTTCTGCGACAGCGCCGGATCGGCCGTGCTGCCGTCGCGGTCGCCGATCACGAAGTCGGCATGCGCCAGGCCCGGAAAGTCCGTCGCGTGGCTGGCCGCGATGGCCGGCATCGAGTGGCAGTTGATGTGGATGCTGTAGCCGTGACGCGCATGCGCCTCGGCTACAGCCTGCGCCACCGCCGCGTGGTACGGCCGCCAGCAGGTGTCGATGCGCTGGCGCACCTCGTCCACCGGGAGCTGGCGGTCGTAGATAGGCAGGCCTTCGTCGGTGAGCTTCCAGATCAGGCCCTTGCCCAGGCGCACCTTCGACAGCACGCGCGGGTCGGTGGAAACCGGATCGGTCCAGGAGCCGTCGAGCATCGTGGTGTCGATCTCGGTCGTGTCGCGGTTGGCGTCGAGATAGCTGCGCGGAAAGTGCGCCTCGATCCAGGCCGCGCCCATGGCGGGCGCGAAGGCGTAGAGCTTCTCGACGTGCGTGTCCTCGGCGCGGCGCAGGGTGGCCAGGTCGCGCACCGTGCGGAAGTCTTCCGGGTAGACGGTGCCGCTGTGCGGGGAGTCAAGCACCAGCGGGGTATGCCCGGCGACGCTCGTCACCTGGGCGCGGGTTTGGATCAGTTTCAGAACAGGATGCATAGGCAGGTGTCGGTCAGTCCAATCGGATGCGGGCGAATTCGGCCACCTTCTTCATCTTCTCGATCTCACCCGCGATCTGCTTCGTGAACTCGGCAGGCGTGGTGCCCGAGGCATACAGCCCCTGCAGCGCAAGGCGCTCGCGCACCGCGTGGTCCTTCAGCGCAGTGGCCACGGCCTGCTGCATGCGCAGCGCAATCTCCGCCGGCGTGCCGGCGGGTGCGACCATGCCGAACCACGAAGGATCGTTGTTGACCGGATAGCCCAGCTCGCCATACGTCGGCACCTCGGGCAGCACGTCGAGCCGGCCGCTCCAGGACACGGCCAGCGCCTTCAGCTTGCCCGACTTCACATGCGGCAGCGACGAGGCCACCTGGTCGAAGTACACCGGCACCTGGCCCGCGAGCACGTCGTTGATGGCCGGGCCCGCACCGCGGTAGGGGATGTGCACCATCGAGGTTCCGGTGCTGCTCTTGAACAGCTCGCCCCACATGTGGCCGATGGTGCCGTTGCCCGGCGTGGCGTACGACACCTTGCCGGGGTTGGCCTTCAGGTACTTCACCAGCTCCGCGAAGCTGCCGACCGGCAGCACGGACGGGTTGATGACGATCACGCCCGGCGCCTTCACCAGCTCGGTCACGGCGACGAAACCCTTGATTGGGTCGTAGGGCAGCTTCTGGTACACGGCCGGGTTCACGCCGTGGGTGGACAGCGTGGCCACGCCGAAGGTCAGGCCGTCGGGCGTGGCGCGTGCCAGCTCGGCCATGCCGATGGAGCCGCCCGCGCCGGCGCGGTTGTCGATCACCACGGGCTGCTGGAGGATCTTGCCGAGGGGCTCGCCGAGCACGCGCGCCGTGATGTCGGTGGCGCCGCCGGGCGGGAACGGCACGACGAGGCGAATCGGCTTGCCCTGGGCGAAGGATATTCCTGGCACGACGGAAGCAGCGGCCAGGGTGGAAATGAAGTGACGACGTAGCATGGGTTTCTTCCAATGAAACAGAGAGTGATGGAGCGATTCGCTGCATTACCTGAAGCAAAGGATAGACCAGCTAACATTCCGATCTGGAATGTTTTAATGGGCATCCCGCCATGTCACTCCGCCCATGTCACTGCGCCGTCTCAACCCGCCCCTGAACCTGCTGCGCGCCTTCTCGACCGTCGTGCGCTTCGGCGGCGTCTCGCGCGCGGCCGAGGCGCTGCACCTCACGCAGGGCGCGGTCAGCAAGCAGGTGCAGGAGCTCGAACGCTGGATCGGCGCGCCGCTGTTCGAGCGCAGCCGCAAGCGCCTGGCGCTCACGCCGGCCGGCGAGCGCTACGAGAAGGCGGTGCGTGCCACGCTCGCGCAACTGGAGGCGGCCACGCTGGAGCTCATTACCAGCGGCGACGGCGGCGGCGCGCTGCATCTGTCCGCCCTGCCCACCTTCGGCGCCAAGTGGCTGATTCCGCGGCTGCCCGACTTTCAGCGCGCGCATCCGCAGATCACGCTGCATTTCGTGCCCTTCGTGCATGGCTATGACTTCGAGCGGCCCGAGCTCGACTGCGCCATTCTTTTCGGCGACGGCCACTGGCCCGGCGCCCGCTCGCACTACCTCGCCGGACAGGACGTGGCACTGATCGCCCCGCGCGCCGCGCAGGCCGAGGTGGCCATCCGCACGCCGCAGGACGTGGCGCGCTGCACGCTGCTTCGCCACGTGAGCGTGCCGCAGTCGTGGCTGCAGTGGAGCGAGGCGCATGGCGTGCGGGGGCTCGATCCGCTGGCGGGCCCGCAGTTCGACCAGTTCCAGACCATGATCCGTGCAGTGATGGTCGGCATGGGCGTGGCGCTGGTGCCGCGCTGCCTGGTGCAGGACGAAATCGCTTCCGGGCTTGTGGACGAGCCCTTGCCCGGCGGCGGCTACCGCGGCAACGAGGGCTACTGGTTCTGCTACCCGGAAGGGCGCGGCCAGTTGGCCACGCTCGATCATTTCCGCAGCTGGCTGCTCGCGGAGGTGGATCGCGGCAAAGAGGCGCAGGCGCCTGCTTGATGCCTGCTTAATGCCTGCTTACTCGGGCTTCGCGCCCGAGGCCTTCACCGCCGCGCCCCACACCCCGATCTCGCTCGCCACGAAGCGGTCGAACTCGGCCGGCGTCGTGGGTGCGGGCTCGGAGCCGCGCTCGCGGATGAAGCGCGCCATCTGCTCGCTCTTCAGGATGTCCGTCACTTCACGATTGAGCCGCTCGACGATGTCGGCCGGCGTGCCGCGCGGTGCCATCAGGCCGAGCCAGCCCACGGCCTCGAAGTTCTTGGTGCCTGCCACGCCGCTTTCGCGCACGGTGGGCACGTCGGGCAGTTGCGACGAGCGCGTGGCCGAGGTGACGGCCAGCGCCACCGCCCTGCCCGACTTGATGTGCGGCAGCGCGGCCGTCACCGAGTCGACCATCAGCGGCACCTGGTTGCCCAGGAAGTCCGACTGCGCCGGCCCGCTCCCCCGGTACGGAATGTGCGTGATGAACACATGCGCCGCCGACTTGTACATCTCGCCCGACAGATGCTGCGTGCCGCCGATGCCGGCGCTCGCGTAGCTCAGCCGGCCGGGCTCTGCCTTGGCGCGCGCCGTGAGTTCGGCCAGCGTGCGGATGCCGCTCTCGGGCGTTGCAAGAAACACCAGCGGCACCTTCGCGATCAGCGAGATGCCCGTCAGGTCCTTGCGCGGGTCGAAGCCCGGCTTGGCATAGAGCGTCTGGTTCACCGCCATCGCGCTGCCGGCCACCACCAGCGTGTAGCCGTCGGGCTGCGAGCGCACCACGAACTCGGTGCCGATGTTGCTGCCGGCACCGGCCTTGTTGTCGATGATCACCGGCTGGCCCAGCCGCTTGCCGAGCTGCTCGGCGAGCGCGCGGGCGAAGATGTCGGTGGCCTGCCCCGGCGGAAAGGGCACGACCAGCTTGACCGGCTTGTCGGGCCACGCGGCGGCGTGGGCCAGGCCCGCGCCGCCCAGCAGCGCGACGGCCATCGCAACAACGCTTGCGCCGAAGTGTCTGCGCCGCATGGCTCAGGGCGCCGAGAGGTGCTTGCCCACGATGCCCGCGAGTTCGAACATCGTCACCTGGTCCTTGCCGAACACCGGCTTGAGCTTGGCATCGGCATTGATCGCGCGCTTGTTGGCCGCGTCCTGCAGGCCGTTGGCCTTGATGTAGTCCCACAGCTTCTTGATGACCTCGGTGCGCGCCACCGGTTCGGCGCCGATCACCGCGGCCAGCGAATCGCTGGGCTTCAGGCCCGCGCCGGGCTTGCGCGGTGCCGCGGCCTTCTTCGCTGCCGGTGCCTTCTTGGCGGCGGGCGTCTTCTTCGCAGCAACCTTCTTGGCCGCAGCCGTCTTGCCCGCGGGCGCGGCCTTGCCGAAGGTCTTGCGCGGCGGGAACTTGCTGCCGCCCTCGCGCGGCGCGAACTCGAAGGTCACCTTGCCCTCTTCGGCGTTCCACGTCAGGAAGGCCTTGAAGGCGCGGCGCGTGCGCATGCTCACGAACTTGTCGAGCAGGTCGGTCTTGCCGGTGGCGAGCAGCTTTTCCATCTGCGCGCGTTCCACCGGCTGCTGCAGGATGATCTTGCCGGTCTTGAAGGTGCAGCTCGGCGTGGGCTGCGCATTGGTCGGCACCGACTTCTCGCAGACGTAGTTGCTGCCGTGCTCGAACACCGGCGCGCCGCACACCGGGCACGGGCCCACGGTGTCCTGCTCGCTGAAGTCGACGATCTCGCCGCTGTCTTCGTTCTTGTCGTCGCCGAAGTCGAACTCCAGCTTCCAGTTTTTCGCTTCTTCGTCGTACTTGATGACGATCTCGGAGGTGAAGGGCCAGCCGGCCTTGGAGCGGAAGCCTTCCAGCGGGCCGATGTGCTTGTCGCGCAGCAGCGCCTCGGCCTCGGCCACCTCGAAGGTCCGCCCGGCCGGCGACTTGCCGAACGAGAAGCCGCAGGCGTCCTCGCCGGTGCCGCTCTTGCCGGTGCAGGCGTAGCGGCGGTAGTTTTCGCGCACGATGCCGCCGCAATTGGGGCACGGCGTCTGCAGGGTCGCGTAGTCGCCCGGCACGGTGTCGCGGTCGTATTCCTTGGCCTTCTTGACGATGTGCTCGGTCATCGCCGCAATCTCGCGCATGAAGGCGTCGCGGCTGAGCGCGCCCTTCTCCATCTGCGCGAGCTTGTATTCCCACTCGCCGGTCAGCTCGGCCTTGGAGAGTTCTTCCACGCCGAGGCCGCGCAGCAGCGTCATGAGCTGGAAGGCCTTGGCCGTGGGAATCAGCTCGCGGCCTTCGCGCAGCATGTACTTCTCGGTGATCAGGCCTTCGATGGTGGCCGCGCGCGTGGCTGGCGTGCCGAGGCCCTTCTCCTGCATGGCCTCGCGCAGCTCGTCGTCGTCGATGGTCTTGCCCGCGCCTTCCATCGCGCCGAGCAGCGTGGCTTCGGAGTAGCGCGCCGGCGGGCGCGTCTTCAGGCCCTTGATGTCGGCCGACTCGGTGTTCACGATCTCGCCCGGCTTCACCGGCACGAGGCGCTTGCCGTCCTTGTCGTCTTCCTTTTCGTCGTCCTGTGCTTCCTTGCCGTAGATGGCGAGCCAGCCCGGCTTCACCAGCACCTTGCCGTCGGTGCGGAAGGGATACTTCTTGCCGCCCTGCTCCACCGTGCTGATGCGCGTGGTCACCTGGTGCTCGGCGCTCGGGAAGAACACAGACATGAAGCGGCGCACCACGAAGTCATAGAGCTTCTGCTCGGCATCGCTCAGGCCGCTGGGCGCCTGCAGCGTCGGGATGATGGCGAAGTGATCCGACACCTTGGCGTTGTCGAAGATGCGCTTGTTGGGCTTGACGTAGTTGCCGTCGACCGCCTGCTGCGCGAACGGCGCCAGGTGCTTCATGCCGCTCGTGGCGAGCATGCCCATGGTCTGCTTGACCACCGGCAGATAGTCTTCCGGCAGCGCGCGCGAATCGGTACGCGGGTAGGTCAGCGCCTTGTGGCGTTCGTACAGGCTCTGTGCCAGCGCGAGCGTGGTCTTGGCGCTGAAGCCGAAGCGGCCGTTGGCCTCGCGCTGCAGCGAGGTCAGGTCGAACAGCGCGGGCGAGGCCTGCGTGGTGGGCTTGCTCTCTTCCGTCACCGTGGCGGGCTTGCCGCGCGAGGCGTCGGCGATGGCGCGGGCTTCCTGCTCGTTCCACACGCGGTCGGCGCGCTGTTCGGAGTCGGGCTCGCCGTTGGCCAGGAGCGGCGCGTTGGCCTTCTTCCAGTCGGGGTTGAACCACTTGCCCGGGTACTCGCCGGCCTCGGCCGCGAAGCTGCCGTGGATTTCCCAGTAGTCGCGCGAGACGAACTTGCGGATCTGCTCCTCGCGCTCCACAACGACGGAGAGAGTCGGCGTCTGCACGCGGCCCACGGTCGTGAGGAAGAAGCCGCCGTCGCGCGAATTGAACGCGGTCATGGCGCGCGTGCCGTTGATGCCCACCAGCCAGTCGGCCTCCGAGCGCGAGCGCGCGGCGTCGGCCAGGCCCTGCATCTGCTTTTCGGTGCGCAGCGCGTCGAAGCCGTCGCGAATGGCCTGCGGCGTCATCGACTGCAGCCACAGGCGCTTGACCGGCTTGTGAAGGCCCGCCTTGCCGCCGGCGTATTGCTCGATCAGGCGGAAGATCAGTTCGCCCTCGCGGCCCGCGTCGCAGGCGTTGATGAGCTGCGTCACGTCCTTGCGCTTGGCCTGCTTGACCACGGCGTTCAGGCGCGTCTTCGTCTTGTCGACTGGCTTGAGGTCGAAATGAGGCGGGATCACCGGCAGGTTGGCAAAGCTCCATTTGCCTCGCTTGACGTCGAACTCCTCGGGCGCCTGGATTTCGACCAGGTGACCGACAGCGCTGGTCACGACATAGGTGTCGTTCTCGAAATGCTCGTCATGTTTGTCGAATTTCCCTGCAACCGGCGTGAGGGCACGGACGATGTCCTGTGCCACCGACGGCTTTTCTGCGATTACCAAAGTCTTTGTCATCTAAGGGCTCTCTATACTCTGCGGCTTCCCGCGTGCGCACGCGCACACGCGCATGTGTGCATATTCAAACTAACAGACTTCGGCGATGCCTTCCAAATCCCCACTTTCCGCCGGTCGCCGAATCCAGACGCGGCGCTCGAATGTCCATGGCAACGGCGTGTTCGCCGTGCAGGACCTGGCCGAGGGCGAAACGCTGATCGAATACAAGGGCGAAGTCATCAACTGGAAGGAGGCGCTGCGTCGCCATCCGCATGACCCGGCCCAGCCGAATCACACCTTCTACTTTCACATCGACGACGGGCGTGTGATCGACGGCAACGTCAAGGGCAACGCCGCCCGCTGGATCAACCACTCGTGCGAGCCGAACTGCGAAGCCGACGAGGTCGATGGGCGCGTTTATATCAAGGCGCTGCGCAACATCTCCGCCGGCGAAGAGCTCAACTACGACTACGGCCTGATCATCGATGAGCCGTACACGCCGAAGCTTCTGTCCGAATTTCCTTGCTGGTGCGGCTCGGAGCAGTGCCGCGGCACGCTGCTGACGCCCAAGGACGATGAGGACGAAAAGAAGAAAAAGAAGAAAAAGAAGAAGGCTGAAAAGAAAAAGGCCGAGAAGAAAGAAGCCAGGAAGGCGGAAAAGAAGGCCGACAAAAAAGCCGAGAAGAAATCCGAAAAGAAGGCGGAGAAAAAATCCGCCAAGAAGGAAAAGTCCGCCGAGGACTGACCATGAGCAGCAGCACCTCGGCCGCCTGGTTCGAAGACCGGATCGCCGCGTCGGTCGCTCCGCTGCTGCCCGGCTTCGCGGTCGAGGCCGTGGCCGAAATCGATTCCACCAACACCGAGCTGATGCGCCGCGCGCGCGCCGGCCGCATCGAGCCCGTGCTGCTCGTGGCCGAGCGCCAGACCGCGGGGCGCGGCCGTCTCGGGCGGCCCTGGCAGAGCGCGCCGCAGCAGGAAGAATCGGCCTCGTTGACCTTCTCGCTCGGCCTGCCTCTGGCGCCTGCCGACTGGTCGGGCCTGTCGCTCGCCGTTGGTGTCAGCGTGGCCGAAAGCCTCGATCCCTCGGGCGCACACAAGGTCGGCCTCAAGTGGCCCAACGACGTGTGGGTGAACGACTGCAAGCTGGTCGGCATCCTCATCGAAACCGCGCTGCCGTCCGCCGGCCGCGCCGATGCGCCGCGCTATCTCGTGATCGGCATCGGTATCAACATCGGCGCGCGTGAAGGCGACGGCATGCGTACGCCACCGGCTTGGCTGCGCCAGTGGCACCCTGAGGCCACTGCGCCCGAAGTGCTGCGCGAACTGGCCGAGCCGCTGGTGCGCAGCGTGCTCGAATTCGAGGCTAGGGGCTTTGCGTCCTTCGCCGAGCGCTTTGCCGCACGCGACGTGCTGCGGGGCCGCGAAGTGGTGCTCAGCGACGGCACCGCCGGCCTGTGCGAAGGCGTGGCCTGGGGTGGCGAGCTGCAGGTGCGCACCGACGCCGGCCTGCAGCTGATTTCCAGCGACGAAGTGAGCGTACGCCCTCGCGGCATGACCCTCTGACACGTATGAAGCTGCGCCTGCTCCTCATCGTCCTGCTGCTGGCCAACGCCGGCTATTTCTTGTGGGCGCGCGGCGATCTTGCCGGCTTCGGCCTGGCTCCGGCCGCGCTCAACGAGCGAGAGCCGCAGCGCATGTCGCGCCAGATCCACCCCGAGTGGCTGCAGATCCGCAAGGAAGCGAAGCCGGGCGCGCCTGCGCCCTGACTTCCCTGGTCAATCAAGGTGCCGCTTCGCCCTCGAAGCGCACCGTGAACAGCGCGCCCGGCGGCTGCTTGCCGGGATGCGCATCTTCCAGCTTCACCTGCGCGCGGTGCTGGTTCGCAATCTCCAGCACGATCGGCAGCCCCAGCCCCGAACCGTCGGCCTCGTTGCCGAGCACGCGGTAGAAGGGCTCGAACACCAGCTCGCGGTCGACCTCGGCGATGCCGGGGCCGTTGTCCTCCACCTGCAGCAGCAGCACGTGGCCGAAGGGGTCGGCCAGCACGCGCACGGTGATCAGGCCAGGGCGCTCCGGCGTCGAGGGCGTGTAGTTGATCGCGTTGTCGACCAGGTTGCGCACCAGCTCCTTCAGCAGCGTCGCGTTGCCGTCGAACATCACGCCCGGTGCGCCCGCTTCCGCGCCGTCGTAGCCCAGGTCGATACGCTTCTCGATTGCGCGCGGCACGGCCTCGCGCACCACCTCGATGGTGAGCTTCGCCAGATCGCAGGGCTGGTGGTGCGCATTGGCGCTGTTGCCTTCGGCGCGCGCCAGCGACAGCAGCTGGTTCACCGTGTGCGTGGCGCGCTTGCTCGCGCGGCCGATCTGCTTGAGCGATTGCTTGAGCTCGTCGGCATTGGCGCCTTCGCGCTGCGCCAGGTCGGCCTGCATGCGCAGGCCCGCGAGCGGCGTCTTCAGCTGGTGCGCCGCGTCGGCCAGAAAGCGCTTCTGCGTGCCGATCGAATCGTTGAGCTTGTCGAGCAGTTCATTCACCGACGACACCAGCGGCACCACTTCCAGCGGGACCGACGATTCGTCGAGCGGGCTCAGGTCGCCCGGGCGCCGCTCGCGGATGCGCGCCTCCACCACCGACAGCGGCTTGATGCCGCGCACCAGCGCCAGCCAGATCAGCAGCACTGCCAGCGGCAGGATGGCGAACTGCGGCAGCAGCACGCCCTTGATGATCTCGGCCGCCAGCACCGACTGCTTCTCACGCGTCTCGGCCAGCTGCAGCAGCGTGGGCGGCACGTCGTCGGTGCCGCTGGCGATCCACATCGAGGCCACGCGCACTTCCTTGCCATGCAGGGCGCTGTTGTGCAGGAACACCTGGCCGGCCGGCAGCGGCTCGTCGAGGCCGGGCATCGGAATGTCGCGCTCGCCGCTCAGCAGCGTGTCGTGGCCGTCGAGCAGCTGGTAGTACACGTGGCCGGCGTCGTCGGCCCGCAGGATCTCGCGCGCCGATTGCGACAGCACGAACTGCGTATGCCCTTCCTTCACCGTCACCAGTTCGGCCAGGGCCTTCACGTTGTGTTCGAGCGCGCGGTCGAAGGGCGCGTTGGCAATGCCCTGCGCCACCAGCCAGGTGACGCCGATGCTCACCGGCACCAGCAGCAGCAGCGGCGTGAGCATCCAGTCGAGGATCTCGCCGAAAAGCGAGCGCTGCGCACGCTGAAAGAGCTTCATCGCGCCGAGTCCTCCGGCGTGCCGCCGCCCGCGCGTGGCGGCTGCCGCGTCGTCGTCACTGGATCTTTTCGAGGCAGTAGCCCAGCCCGCGCACCGTCGCGATGCGCACCGGCCCCTTCTCGATCTTCTTGCGCAGGCGGTGGATGTAGACCTCGATGGCGTTGAGGCTCACCTCCTCGCCCCATTCGCACAGTCGGTCGACCAGCTGGTCCTTGCTCACCAGCCGGCCGGCGCGCTGCAGCAGCACTTCGAGCAGCCCCAGTTCGCGCGCCGACAGCTCGATCATCTTGCCGTCGATGGTGGCCACGCGGCCGGCCTGGTCGTACACCAGCGGGCCGTGGCGGATGGCGTTGCTGGTGGTGCCCATGCCGCGCCGCGTGAGAGCGCGCACGCGCGCTTCGAGCTCCTGCAGGCTGAAGGGCTTGGCCATGTAGTCGTCGGCGCCGTGGTCCAGGCCCTTGACGCGTTCCTCGACGCTGTCGGCCGCGGTGAGCACCAGCACCGGCAGCTGCGAGCCGCGCGCGCGCAGGCGCTTGAGAATCTCGATGCCGTGCAGGCTGGGCAGCCCGAGGTCGAGGATCAGCAGGTCGAACTCGTCGTGCGTCATGAGCGCGGTGTCGGCCTGCGAGCCGTTCGCCACGTGGTCGACCGCCGCGCCCGAGGTGCGCAGGCTGCGCAGCAGGGCATCGGCCAGCACCTGGTCGTCTTCGGCAATCAGAATCCGCATGCGTCACCTCCAGCCCGTTCGGGCGCCAAACCGGCGCCGTTCACATTTGTCTCTGGGGCGAGTCTAGCCCGCTGTGTAGGCTTCCAGTCCGATGGTTACCACGGTGGCGATCTCGTCGCCGACGCTGCTTCGGAACTCGCTCTCGGCCTGCGTCACCGCGCTGCGGAAGGCGTCTAGCCAGGCAAGCCCGTCGGCGGTGAAGAGCACGCGCCGCGCCCGCGCGTCGAGCGGATCGGGCCCGCGCGTGACCAGCCCCCAGGCCTCGCACTGGTCGACCAGCGCCCCCATTGCCTGCTTGGTCATGCCCGCGCGCTCGGCCAGTTCCGTGAGGCGCGAGCCCTCGCGCGCCAGGTGCCGCGTGATGTGGATGTGCGCCGCGCTCACCTGCGCGCGCGCCGCGAGGTTCGACAGCGCCAGCGGCACGTCGACGTCGTGCGCCATCAGCTCCAGCACGCGCTCGTCGAAGCGACGCATGGCGTGGCCGAGCAGGCGGCCCAGGTGGGTCTGGCGCCAGGCATCGGGGTCGGTCGGGAAAGCAGCTTCGGCCATGGCGGTAAATGGTAAAGCAAACTGACCAAAAAATGGGTTTGCGCCAACCCATCAGCCCCTACACTACTGTTCAAGCATCCAGCCTGTAGTTAAAAGCAGATCGGATGAAACCCAACACAAACCGTTGATTTTCAAGGAGTTTCCACATGGACGCAGTCGTCAAGGGCGCAAGCATCTCGGTCGCCAACAGTGAAAAAGCCAAGGCGCTGCAAGCCGCGCTGGCCCAGATCGAAAAGCAGTTCGGCAAGGGCACGATCATGCGGCTCGGCGAAGGCGAGGCGCTCGAAGACATCCAGGTGGTTTCCACCGGCTCGCTGGGCCTGGACATCGCGCTGGGCGTCGGCGGCCTGCCGCGCGGCCGCGTGATCGAAATCTACGGCCCGGAATCGTCGGGCAAGACCACGCTCACGCTGCAAGTCATTGCCGCCATGCAGAAGCAGGCCGGCACCTGCGCCTTCGTCGATGCCGAGCACGCGCTCGACGTGCAGTACGCCCAGAAGCTCGGCGTGAACCTGTCCGACCTGCTGATCAGCCAGCCCGACACCGGCGAGCAGGCCCTTGAAATCGTCGACTCGCTGGTGCGCTCCGGCGCCGTCGACCTGATCGTCATCGACTCGGTCGCCGCGCTCACGCCCAAGGCTGAAATCGAAGGCGAAATGGGCGACTCGCTGCCCGGCCTGCAGGCCCGCCTGATGAGCCAGGCGCTGCGCAAGCTCACGGCCACGATCAAGAAGACCAACTGCATGGTCATCTTCATCAACCAGATCCGCATGAAGATCGGCGTGATGTTCGGCTCGCCCGAAACCACCACCGGCGGCAACGCGCTTAAGTTCTACGCCTCGGTGCGCCTGGACATCCGCCGCATCGGCACCATCAAGAAGGGCGACGAGGCCATCGGCAACGAAACCAAGGTGAAGGTGGTGAAGAACAAGGTCTCGCCCCCGTTCAAGACGGCGGAGTTCGACATCCTGTTCGGCGAAGGCATCAGCCGCGAAGGCGAGATCATCGACATGGGCGTGACCGCCAAGATCGTCGACAAGTCGGGCGCCTGGTACGCCTACAACGGCGAGAAGATCGGCCAGGGCCGCGACAACGCCCGCGAGTTCCTGCGCGAGAACCCCGAGCTGTCGCGCGAGATCGAGAACAAGGTGCGCGAGTCGCTGGGCATCCCGCTGCTGGCCGCCGATGCCGGCGCCACGCCCGAGAAGCCGCAGAAGGCTGCCAAGGCCGAGAAGGCCGACAAGGGCGAATAAGCCAGAGCGCGGCTCCCCGGGGGCCGCGCGAGCGACCCCCGAATGGCATTCAACGCCCCGTCCCTCAAAGGCCGCGCACTGCGCCTGCTGAGCCAGCGCGAACATTCGCGCGCGGAGCTGGAGCGCAAGCTGGCAAAGCATGAAGAAGAGCCCGGCACGCTGGCAAAGGCGCTCGACGAGCTGGCAGCGAAAGACTTCATCAGCGAGCCGCGCGTGGTGGCCTCTGTACTCAACCAGCGCGCTGCCCGCTCGGGCGCGCTGCGGGTAAAGCAGGAGCTGCAGGCCAAGGGCATCGCGCCCGAGGCCATCGCCGAAGCGATAGCTGGGCTGCAGGAAACAGAAGTCGAACGCGCCACGGCCCTGTGGCGCCACCGCTTCGACGCGCCGCCCGCTGACGCGAAGGAGCGGGCCAAGCAGATGCGATTCCTGATGGCGCGCGGTTTTTCGGGCGCCGTCGTGTCCAAGGTACTCAGGAGCGATTTCGATGAAACCGACGAATGAAGACCACGCCGCGCAGTCCCGCGTCATCACTCAGCGCGTGCAGTGCGAATGGCGCCGCGCCTATGTGCTGGCGGCAGATCCGAAGCGCTTGCCCGACTGGGCCAGCGGCCTCGCCAAGAGCGCGCTGGTGCCGCATGGCGACCACTGGATCGTGCGCACACCCGAGAGCGGCGAGGCCCGCATGCGCTTCGCGCCGCGCAACGATCTCGGTGTGCTCGACCACTGGGTCGCGCCCGAAGGCGTGCCCGAGGTCTATCTGCCGTTTCGCGTGATCGGCGTTGCGCCGGACGCCTGCGAGCTGCAGTTCACGCTGCTGCGCCAGCCGCACATGGACGATGCGGCCTTCGAGCGCGATGCGCAGTGGATCGCCCGCGACCTGCAGGCGCTGCGCAACCTGCTCGAAGCGGACTGACTGATCGACTCAGCCGCGCACCACGATCGGCGCGAACTTGCGCCGCGCCTTCAGCTGCTCGGCATCCCACTCGATGCCCAGCCCCGGCGTCTCCGGCGCCACCGCATGGCCGCCTTCGATGCGCAGCCGGCTCGTCGTGAGGTCGTCGAGCTGCGGGATGTATTCCACCCAGCGCGCGTTCGGCACGGCCGCGCACAGACTCACGTGCAGCTCCATCAGGAAGTGCGGGCACATCGCGATGTTGTGCGCCTCCGCGAGGTGCGCAATCTTCAGCCACGGCGTGATGCCGCCCACGCGCGCCACGTCGGCCTGCACGATGGAGCAGGCGCCCTGCTGGATGTATTCCGCGAACTGCGACGGGTGGTACATCGATTCGCCCACTGCGATCGGCACGCTGGTGCTCGCCAGCAGCTGCGCGTGCCCGCGCACGTGCTCGGCCGGCATCGGCTCCTCGAACCATGCCAGGTCGAGCGGCGCGTACTGGCGCGCACGACGAATGGCCTCTGCCGCGGTGAAGCTCTGGTTGGCATCGACCATCAGCTCGAAGTCCGCCCCCACGGCCTCGCGCACGGCCGAGAGGCGCGCGATGTCCTGCGCCACATGCGGCTTGCCGACCTTGATCTTCGCGCCGAGAAAGCCGTCGGCCTTCGCAGCGAGCGTCTGCTCGACGAGTTGCGCGGGCTCGATGTGCAGCCAGCCGCCCTCGGTCGTGTAGACCGGCACGCGCGCCTGCGCACCACCGGCCAGCCGCCACAGCGGCAGTCCCGCCGCGCGCGCGTTGCGGTCCCACAGCGCGGTGTCGATGGCCGCCAGCGCCAGGCTGGTGATGGCGCCCACGGCGGTCGCGTGCGTGTGGAAGAACAGGTCGCGCCAGATGGCTTCGTACTGCTGCGGGTCGCGCCCGATCAGGCGCGGCACCAGGTGGTCGTTCAGCAGCGCCACGATGGACGAGCCGCCCGTGCCGATGGTGTACGTGTAGCCCGTGCCCGCCGAGCCGTCGTCGCAGCGCACGGTGACCATCACGGTCTCCTGCGTCACGAAGGACTGGATGGCGTCGGTGCGCTTGACCTTGGGCGCAATGTCGATCTGCGCGATTTCTACCTGGTCGATCTTCGCCATCGTGCTCAGGCTCCGTTGCGCATCACGTCCGCGGGCAGGTCGGCGCCGTGGTATTTCTTGTAGATGGTGTTGAGCTCGCCGCTCTTGAGCTGCGCCTTCACGAACTCGTCGAGCTTGGCCTTCAGGCGCGGCTCGTTCTTGCGCATGCCGATGGCCAGCATGTTGACCTTCATCGTGAACTTCGGCTCCATCTGCTTGGCAGGGTTCTTTTCGTTGATGGTCTTCAAGAGCGGCGGCGCGGTCGCGAAGATGTCGGCCTGTCCGCTCACCACGGCGGTGATGGAGGTGGCGTCGTCGTCGAAGCGCACGATCTGCGCGCCGGCCGGCAGGATCTTCGTCACTTCCTGGTCGTTGGTGGTGCCGCGCGTGGCAATCACTTTCTTGCCCGCCAGGTCGGCCGGGCCGGTGATGCTCATGCTCTTGGGCGCGCCCACCACGGCCAGGATGGCGGCATAGGGCACAGAGAAGTCGACGACCTTCTCGCGCTCCGGCGTGACCGACATGCTGGAGATCACGATGTCTGCCTTGTCGGTCTGCAGGAAGGGAATGCGGTTGGCGCCGGTGGTGGGCACGATCTCCAGCTCGAGGCCCAGGGTCCTGGCCAGCAAGCGCGCGGTCTCGACGTCGGAGCCGGTGGCGTTGAGCTTCTCGTCCTTCAGGCCGTAGGGCGGCACTGCGAGGTCGATGGCCACGCGGATCTTCTTGGCGGCGGTGATGGTGTCGAGCTGGTCGGCGTGCGCCGATGCGCTTGCGAAGGCCAGCGGCAGTGCCAGCACGAGCGCGGACAGCAGCGCGCCGCGGCGCTTGAACGAGAGGGAAGAAGTCATCGAAGGTCTCCTGGAGTTGTCTGAAAAGAAAATCAAAGCCCGGTGCCGATGAACTGGCGCAGCTCGGGCGTCTGCGGGTCGCTGAGGATGCCGGCGTCGCCTTCCTCCCACACCAGCCCCTGGTGCATGTAGATGACCTTGTCGGCCACGCCGCGCGCGAACGCCATCTCGTGCGTGACGAGGATCATGGTCATGCCCTCGGCAGCGAGCTTTTCCATCACCTTGAGCACTTCGCCGGTGAGCTGCGGGTCGAGCGCGGAAGTCACTTCGTCGAACAGCATCAGCTGCGGCTTCATCGCGAGCGATCGCGCGATGGCCACGCGCTGCTGCTGGCCACCCGAGAGCTGTTCGGGGTAGGCGTCGGCCTTCTCGGCCAGGCCCACGCGTTCGAGCACTTCCATGGCGATGGCGCCGGCTTCCGATGCGCTCATCTTCTTCACCGATTGCGGCGCGAGCGTGATGTTCTGCTTCACCGTGAGGTGCGGGAACAGGTTGTAGCTCTGGAACACGATGCCCACGTCCTTGCGCAGGTCGCGCAGGTTCAGCGCCGGGTCGTGCACCGCGTGGCCGCAGCACTGGATGGTGCCGCTGTCGATGGTCTCCAGCCGGTCGATGCAACGCAGCGCGGTGCTCTTGCCCGAGCCGCTCTGGCCGATGATGGCAACCACCTGCCCGCGCGTCACCGAGAACGACACGCCCTTGAGCACATGCAGCTTGCCGAAGTGCTTGTGGACGTCGTTGAGTTCAACCACGGGCTGCATTGAGCTTCCTTTCAAGGGCGCGACTCCATCGCGACAGCGGGTAACAAAGAATGAAATACAGGACCACCGCGCACCCGAAATACAGGAAGGGCTGGAACGTCGAGTTGTTCAGCACCTTGGCGTTGTAGGAAAGCTCGGCATAGCCGACCACCAGCGACGCGATCGACGTGTTCTTGATGATCTGCACCAGGAAGCCCACTGTGGGCGGCGTCGCGATGCGCAGCGCCTGCGGCAGGATCACGCGGCGCATGCGCTCCCAGCGCGTGAGCGCCAGGCACTCGGCGGCTTCCCACTGGCTGCGCGGCACGGACTGGATGCAGCCGCGCCAGATCTCGCCCAGGAAGGCGCTCGCATAGATGGTGATGGCCAGCGCTGCCGCGACGATCGCCGGCACCGAGCCGATGCCCGCGATGTTGGGTCCGAAGAAGCACACGCCCATGAGCACCAGCAGCGGCGTGCCCTGGATGACCTGGATGTAGCCCGCCGCAATGCGCCGCACCGCCTTCACCGGCGACACGCGCGCCAGCGCCACCGCCAGCCCGATGAGCCCGCCGCCCACGAACGCAAGCGCCGAGAGCTGTACCGTGCCCCACGCGCCCATCAACAAAAAGCCGAAGTGATCGATTGGCATGAAGGTCATGTCGAAACCTCTTTCGCCCGCTTCACAGCGGCGTGCCCAGCTTGCGCCGGCGCGGGAAGATCAGCATGCCCAGCAGCCAGAAGCCCAGGCGCATGGCGTACGACAGCGCCAGGTACACCACCCACAGCACGATGAAGATCTCGAAGTTGCGGAAGGTGTCCGACTGGATGCGGTTGGCCACGCCGAAGAGCTCTTCCGCGCCGATCGACGACATGATGCTGGAGGCCAGCATCAGCAGCACGAACTGGCTGGCGAGCGCCGGGTACACGCGCTCCACCGCGGGCCGCAGGATCACGTGCCAGAACACCTGCAGCTTCGACAGGCCCAGGCATTGCGCCGCCTCGAGCTGGCCCTTGTGGATCGACTCGATGCCCGCGCGGATGATCTCGCAGCTGTACGCGCCGATGTTCACCACCAGCGCCAGCACCGCGCCCACCATGATCGGCATCGTCACGCCGGCACTGGAGAGGCCGAAGATGAGGAAGTAGCTCTGGATCAGCAGCGGTGTGTTGCGGATGGCTTCCACGTAGCCGCCCGTCAGGCGCCGCAGCCAGCCTTGGCGGCTGTTGCGCCCCAGTGCGCAGACCGTGCCCAGCGCAAAGCCCAGCACCGTCGCGATGAAGGACAGCTGCACGGTGGTCCACGCGCCTTCGAGCAGCAGCGGCCACTGCTCGAGCACGGGCATGAAGTCGAACTGGTAGTTCAATGCGTTGGGCTCCGGAAGTCCAATGGAAGAAAGCAGGGGAGGGTGCCGCTCACGCAGCGCGAGCAATACTGGCGAGCGGCAGGCACGAAGGGCCGAGCGGTTCGAAGGCCTTGTAGGTCAGGATGAATTCGCGATGTCCCAGCGCCTCGGACTTGGTGGCTGCGCCGTCGGCAACGCTGCGCACAGCGTCGAAGATCTCCTGGCCCACCTCCTGCAGCGTGCCGCGCCCTTCGAGGATGCGGCCGGCATCGACGTCCATGTCCTCGCCGAGCTGGCGGTAGGTGTCGGGGTTGGCGCAGACCTTGATGACGGGCGACACGGCAGAGCCCACCACAGAGCCGCGGCCCGTGGTGAACAGGATGAGGTGCGCGCCGCAGGCGATGAGTTCGACGATCTCTGCGTTGTCGCTGATGTTCGGAAAGCCGAAGCGCGGCTCGCCGTCGGGCACCACGTCGAGCAGGTAGAGGCCGCCCTGCGGCGGAACGTCGCCCGGCTTCACGATGCCGTTGATGGGCGAGGCGCCGCTTTTCGCATATGCGCCCAGCGATTTTTCCTCGATGGTCGAGAGCCCGCCGTCGGCATTGCCCGGCGCGAAGCTGCCGTGGCCCATGGTGCTGTAGTAGCGCGCGGCCTTGTTCACGCATTCGACGATGGCCTCGCCGAGCTCCGGCGTGGCGGCGCGGCGCTGCATGTGGAACTCGCAGCCGATCAGCTCGCCGGTTTCCTCGAAGATGCAGCGCGCGTCCTGTTCGATCAGCAGGTCGAAGGCGCGGCCCACGGCCGGGTTGGCGGTGATGCCGCTGGTGCCGTCGGAGCCGCCGCAGATCGTGCCCACCACGAGCTCGCTCAGGTCCATGGGCACGCGCTGCTGCTGCGCGATTTCGGCCAGCGCCCACTGCACCCACTGCGTGCCTTCGCGGATGGTGGTGCGCGTGCCGCCCTTCTGCTGGATGGTGAGCGTGTGCACCGGCCGGCCCGATGCGGCAACGGCCTCTTCGAGCTTGCGCTTGTTCATGCTCTCGCAGCCCAGCGAGATCAGCAGCGCCGCGCCCACGTTGGGGTGCGTGGCAATGGCTTGCATCATGCGTTCGGCGTACTCGTTCGGGTAGCAGCCGGGGAAGCCGACGAGATGCACTTCCGATTCACCGTCCTGCTGGCGGAAGTTGAGCGTGATCTCGCGGGCGACGTGATGCGCGCATTCGACCAGGTAGGCCACGACCACGACGTTGCGGATGCCCTTGCGGCCGTCGGCGCGCGGGAATCCGTTGATCTTGAAATTGGGAGCGTTCATGCGGGGAGGGCGTCTCAGGCGTGGCCGACGAAGGTCTTGCCCTCGTCCAGCGTGTAGGTGGGCGTGTAGTCGCTGTCGAGGTTGTGCGTGTGGATGTGCTCGCCGGCCTCTACGGCCAGGCGCAGGCTGCCGATGACGGCGCCGTACTTCAGCACCTTCTCGCCGGCCGCGATGGCATGGCGCGCGAGCTTGTGGCCCAGGCCGATTTCTTTCGGCAGGGTCACTGCACCGTCTTCGAGCTGCACGGACGTGCCGGCGGCAAGGCGGGTGCAGGCGATCAGGCAGTTGTCGCCGGGCGAGAGCAGCACCAGCCGGGCGTCGATGGATTGCGGGTTCGACATCCGGCGCTCAGAACTTGCGGTACTTCAGGTAGGCCTCTTGCGGGTCGGTGCCCGCGAGGATGGCGGTGCGCACGAGGTTCTCGCGGCCCATCATGTGTTCGGCCTCGGTAACGATGGCTTCGGCCTGCGCGAGCGGCAGGCAGATCACGCCATCGGTGTCGGCCAGCAGCAGGTCGCCGGGGTTCACCGTGACGTCGCCGATGCGCACCGGCACGTCCATCGCATCTGGCAGCCAGTAGCCGACGATGTCGCGCGGCGTGAAGTAGCGGTGCCATACCTGGAAGCCCTGCTGCAGGATGAATTCGGCATCGCGTACGCCGCCGTCGGCGATCACGCCCAGCACGCCCTTGCGGCCCAGCGTCTCGGCCGAGAGCTCGCCCATGTGCGACACCGTCGAGTCGTTCGGCTGGATCACGGCGATGTGGCCGGGCTTGGCACGCGAGAGAAAGCCGGTCCACGCCATCAGCGTCTCGTGCGGATCGGCCGCCGGGTCGACGCGGCCGTTCACCGTGAAGGCCGGCCCGCACATCTTCTGGCCGGCGATCAGCGGGCGCAGCGTGGGCGGCAGCGTGAAGTCGCGCAGGCCCGCGGCGCGCATCACGTCGTGGAGGATGCCCGTGTAGCAGGCTTGCAGGCGGGTGAGCAGCGAGGAGGGTGCTTGGGCCATGGGTGAATCTCGTTTTCTTAGGTAAAACTACTTTTCACAGATGAGGTTAGCAGCAGGCCTTCGAATAGAAGCTGGGGTTTGCGCCAATTCAAGGGTATTCACCAATGATTGAGCGACCGATCCCGGGTTTTTGAGGGGATGCAAAGGCTTGCTGGTCGCGTATATTTGATTTCATCAGTGAAATTGATATTTCACATATGCGCCGGCACTCACTCAAAGGACATCGCCAATGACTTCTCGCGTTCAGGGAAAGAACATCCTCGTCACTGCTGCCGGCAAGGGCATCGGCCGCGCCAGCGCACTGGCGCTGGCGCGCGAAGGCGCCGCCGTATGGGCCACCGACGTGGACGAAGCCGCGCTGGCCGAACTCGCAGCGCTGGCCCGCGAAGAAGGCCTGTCGGGCCTGAAGACCGCCACGCTCAACGTGCGCGACAGCGCCGCGCTGCAGGCCTTCGCGCAGACCGCGGGGCGGCTCGACGTGCTCTTCAACTGCGCCGGCTTCGTGCACAGCGGCAACATCCTGGCCTGCGAGGAAGCCGACTGGGACTTCAGCATGGACCTCAATGTGAAGTCGATGTATCGCACCATCCGCACCTTCCTTCCGGCGATGCTGGAGCGCGGCGGCTCGATCATCAACATGGCCTCGGCCGCGTCGAGCGTGAAGGGCGTGCCGAACCGCTTCGTCTATGGCGCCTCGAAGGCCGCGGTCATCGGGCTGACCAAGGCGGTGGCCGCCGACTTCATCCAGCAGGGCGTGCGCTGCAATGCCATCTGCCCGGGCACGGTCGAATCGCCCTCGCTGCGCGACCGGATCGCGGCCCAGGCCGAGCAGGCCGGCGCCGACGAAGCCGCGGTGCGCGCCGCCTTCGTGGCGCGCCAGCCGCTCGGGCGCGTCGGCAAACCGGAAGAAATTGCTGCGCTGGTGGTGTACCTGGCTTCCGACGAGTCGGCCTTCACCACCGGCGCGATCCATATGATCGACGGTGGATGGTCGAACTGAGCAGGGAACAATGAAGCAAGCACCAGCGCCGGAAGAACTACAGAGTCAGGAAGAGGCCGCGCCCGAAGGGGAGGGCGCGCTGCGCTATGCCGCGCCGGCGCTCGAGAAGGGGCTGGACATCCTGGAGGCGCTGGCCGACAGCGCCACCGGCTACACGCTGAACGAGCTGGCGCAGAAGGTCGGGCGCAAGGTCAGCGAGATCTTCCGCATGGCGGTGACGCTGCAGCGGCGCGGCTATGTGCAGGTCGACGAGAACGACCGCTACACGCTCACGCTGCGCATGTTCGAGCTGGCGCACCGCCAGCAGCCGCTCAAGAGCCTGGTGAGCGCGGCGCTGCCATTGCTGCGCGAGCTGGCCAACCGGGCGCGCCAGTCGTGCCACCTCACCATGTACCAGGGCGGGCGCGTGGTGGTCATCGCGCAGGTCGAGAGCCCCGAGCGCTGGTCGTTCGGGCTCAAGGTGGGGGTGGTGATGGGGCTGACGGATACGTCGTCAGGCCACGTGCTGCTGGCCTTCCGCGACGAGATCGACCGCGCCCGCATGCTGCGCGCCCACATCGGTGTGGAAGGCGAGCTCGACATGGACCCGGGCGAGCTCTTCGCCATCCTGCAGGAGGTGCGCGAGCGCGGCTATTCGGCCATGCCGAGCAAGCAGACGCGCGGCATCACCAACATCGCGTTCCCGGTGATGGGGGCGGCCGACCACGTGATCGCGTCGATCAACGTGCCGTACATCGAGCGCATCGACCAGAAGTCGGCGCCGGACGTGGTGCAGGTGCGCGGCATCGTCGGCAACATCTCCGCGCGCCTGTCGGCGCTGATGGGGGCCAGCGGCTACAACGACAACGAGTAGCGCCCGGCCCCGGGGTCGCCGCTCAGTTGGCTTCGGGCGAGTCGTCGAGCGACGGCATCTCGCTCTTGTGCGCGGCGATGTCGCGCACGTTCTTCTGCACGGCCACAGCGCCGAACAGGCTCAACAGGAAGGCCATGGCGTAGAAGCCCTTTTCGCTCGCGGCCAGCGTGGCGTTGAAGAGGCCGACGGCGAGCAGCGCCACCGACAGCAGCAGCGAGATCCAGCACAGGCCGTAGTAGATGCCGGTGACGGCGGTGCCTTCGAGGCGGTCGCGCACGGTCTTCTGCAGCGAGACGGCGGCGAACAGGCCGTACATCAGGATGGTGAAGTAGTAGCCCTTCTCGTTGAGCTGCATGGAGGCGTTCCACAGCCCGATCAGGTAGACGATGGCGCCGATGAGCAGCGCGGCCCAGGATGCGGCGACGAATGCCGCGGTCGGTTTCTGGAATTTGACGGCCATGAAGTCCTCCTTGTGTGGTTGGTGCGCGATTATGGTGTGGGGCGCCGATGGCATGATCCGCGGCAGGCCGCCGGATTGCACGGCAAGCAGTCGAGCAGAGCGGCCGTCAATCAACGGAGGAGTTTTTCCATGTCATCCGACCCCGTCGGCCAGCCGTCTCTCGTTCGCACCGGCGCCAAGGCCGGCTTGTCTTTCGCCGGTTCCGTGATCAAGGGCGGCCTGCTTGGCGTCATCCTGGGCGGCGGCGTTTTCTTCTTCTATCTGAGCCAGTTGCAGGGGCCGGGCAATACGGCCGCGCGCGCCGGTGGAGCCGGCGCCATCGTCGCGCTCATCACCTCGCCGCCGCTGCTGGTGGCGGTTCTGCTGCTGCTGTTCGTGGTCGTCTACGTGATGCTGGGCGTGCAGCAAGGGCGCGCGCGTGCGATGCAGCATCTGGTCGCGGCGCGTGGCGAGGCCGTGTCGCAGCGGCTCGGCGGTGCGATTGCCGGGCGCATCGAAGCGATGCCGCGCGCCCACGGCACTTTGCAACGCGCGGCCGACTGGCTGTCGGTCGATGCCTTGAGCAAGCAGCTCGCGCCGGTGCTGGGTGAAGGCAAGGCGGTGCGTTCGGTGGTGGGCTTCGTGCTCAACAGGCTGCCGCTGAGCGAGATGCTGGCCGAATGGCAGCAAAGTCGCGTGGAGCATGGCGAGCCGGTGGCAGGCGAGGGCGCTGTGCAAGACCCGGCGCTGCGCGCGCTGCTCACGCGCCGGATCCACGAGACGCTGCAGGATATGGCGACGCCTTCGCGCAAGCCGCTGTACGTCGCGCTGGGCGTGCACGCGGCCCTGCTGGGCGTCGGGCTCTGGCTGGTGAACTGACTGAAGAGGCGCGGCGCTCAGAGCGCCAGCATCAGCTTCAGGTTCTGCACCGCGGCGCCGCTGGCGCCCTTGCCAAGGTTGTCGAGGCGGGCAATCACCACGGCATGGCGATGGTCCTCGTTGGGGAACACGCGGATCTCGAGCTCGTTGGTGTCGTTGAGCGCCAGCGCTTCGAGCTTGCCGTCCTCGGTGGGCGGCAGCACCTTCACGAATTTCTCGGGGGTGTTGCTGCGCGCGTAGTGCGCGGCCAGCGCATCTTGCAGGTCGCCGGCCTTCGGCTTGCCGGGCAGCAGGTCGAGATGCAGCGGCAGCTGCACCAGCATGCCCTGCTTGAAATTGCCCACCGACGGAATGAAGACCGGCCGGCGGGTGAGGCCGGTGTAGGTCATGATTTCGGGAATGTGCTTGTGCTTCAGGCCCAGGGCGTAGATCTCGTACGGCGGCGCTTCGCCTTTTTCGTAGGCCTCGATCATGGTCCGGCCGCCGCCCGAATAGCCGCTCACGGAGGGCAGCGAAACGGGGAAGTCGACCGGCAGGATGCCCGCGTCGACCAGCGGGCGCACCATGGCGATGGCGCCGGTGGCGTAGCAGCCGGGGTTGCCGACGCGCTCGGCCTTGGCCACGGCCTGCCAGTGGCCTTCGGTGAGTTCGGGGAAGCCGAACACCCAGCCGGGAGCGATGCGGTGCGCCGTGGAGGCGTCGATGATCTTGGGCTTCTTGCCGGGCAACTGGTCGATCAGCGCGACCGATTCGCGCGCCGCGTCGTCGTGCAGGCACAGCACCACCAGGTCGACGCCGGCCATCAGTTCGCGCTTGGCGTTCACGTCTTTTCGCAGCTCGGGCGCGATGCTCACGAGTTCGATCTGCGGCATCGCCTGGAGCCGTTCGCGAATCTGCAGGCCGGTGGTGCCGGCTTCGCCGTCGATGAAAACCTTGGCCATGATGGAGGGTGCCCCGGGTAACTAGAAGAAAGTACGTATTGCCCGCAACCCCACGTACAGTATTGGTGCGGCGCACCATGATACAGTCCGCGGTTGTTCGCCGCCCCCGGCCGTCAGGCCGCCGTCGCCCGCGAGCAACAGAGCAGAAACACTCTCACCCAGATCTCCCGTTCTCAACCTCCTCCTTCCGAGAGACATCCCTCATGAAGATTCACGAGTACCAAGGCAAGGAAATCCTTGCCAAGTTCGGCGTGCCGGTGCCGCGCGGCATCCCGGCCTATACGGTTCAGGAGGCGGTGGAAGCCGCCCAGAAACTTGGAGGCCCGGTCTGGGTCGTCAAGGCCCAGATCCACGCGGGTGGCCGCGGCAAGGGCGGTGGCGTCAAGGTCGCCAAGTCGATCGAAGACGTCAAGAAGCTCGCCGGCGAAATCCTCGGCATGCAGCTCAAGACGCACCAGACCGGCCCCGAAGGCCAGAAGGTCCGCCGCCTCTACATCGAAGACGGCGCCGACATCAACAAGGAATACTACGTCTCGGCCGTGACCGACCGCGCCACCCAGAAGGTGGCCTTCATCGCTTCGAGCGAAGGCGGCATGGACATCGAGGAAGTGGCTCACTCCTCGCCCGAGAAGATCATCACCGTGTTCGCAGACCCCGAAAAGGGCCTGACCGACGAACAGGCCAAGCAGATCGCCGACGGCATCGGCATGCCGGCCGATTCGACCGCCCAGACGGTCGACATCCTCAAGAAGCTCTACACCTGCTACATGGAGACGGACGCCTCGCTGGTCGAGATCAACCCGCTCAACCGTGACAGCAAGGGCAACGTCATGGCGCTGGACGCCAAGTTCAACTTCGACAGCAACGCGCTGTTCCGCCACCCCGAAATCGTGGCCCTGCGCGACCTCGACGAAGAAGACGCTGCCGAAGTCGAAGCCTCGAAGTTCGACCTCGCCTACATCTCGCTGGACGGCAACATCGGCTGCCTGGTGAACGGTGCCGGCCTGGCCATGGCCACCATGGACACCATCAAGCTGTTCGGCGGCGAGCCGGCCAACTTCCTGGACGTAGGCGGCGGCGCCACCCCCGAGAAGGTCACGGAAGCCTTCAAGATCATGCTGAAGAACAAGAACGTCGAGGCCATCCTCGTCAACATCTTCGGCGGCATCATGAAGTGCGACACCATCGCCACCGGCGTGATCGCAGCCTGCAAGGCCGTGAACCTGCAAGTGCCGCTGGTCGTTCGCATGAAGGGCACCAACGAAGTCGAAGGCAAGAAGCTGCTGGCCGATTCGGGCCTGCCGATCATCAGCGCCGACACCATGGCGGAAGCGGCCCAGAAGGTCGTGGCAGCAGTCAAGAAGGCCTAAGGAACAAGTCATGTCGATCTACATCAACAAAGACACCAAAGTCATCACGCAAGGCATCACCGGCAAGACCGGCCAGTTCCACACCGAGAAGTGCCAGGAATACGCGAACGGCAAGAACGCCTTCGTGGCGGGCGTGAACCCGAAGAAGGCCGGCGAGTCGATCTTCAACATCCCGATCTTCGGCTCGGTGAAGGAAGCTGCTTCGCAGACCGGCGCCACGGTGTCGGTGATCTACGTGCCGCCGGCAGGCGCCGCGGCCGCCATCTGGGAAGCCGTCGAAGCCGACCTGGACCTGGCGATCTGCATCACCGAAGGCATCCCGGTTCGCGACATGCTCGAAGTGCGCAACAAGATGAAGGCCAAGGAAGCGGCCGGCGGCAAGAAGACCCTGCTGCTGGGCCCGAACTGCCCCGGCCTGATCACGCCCGACGAAATCAAGATCGGCATCATGCCCGGCCACATCCACCGCAAGGGCCGCATCGGCGTGGTCTCGCGCTCGGGCACGCTGACGTATGAAGCCGTGGCTCAACTGACCGAAATCGGCCTGGGCCAATCGTCGGCAGTCGGCATTGGCGGCGACCCGATCAACGGCCTGAAGCACATCGACGTGATGAAGGCCTTCAACGACGACCCGGACACCGACGCCGTCATCATGATCGGCGAAATCGGCGGCCCGGACGAGGCTGACGCAGCCCGCTGGTGCAAGGAACACATGAAGAAGCCGGTCGTCGGCTTCATCGCCGGTGTCACTGCCCCTCCCGGCAAGCGCATGGGCCACGCCGGCGCGCTGATCTCGGGCGGCGCCGACACGGCTGATGCCAAGCTTGCCATCATGGAAGAATGCGGCTTCACCGTGACGCGCAACTTCTCGGAACTGGCCAAGCTGCTCAAGGCGCAGCTCTAAAACGGAAAACGGCAGCAACATGCCGTAGGACCACGCAGAAACAAAGAAGCGCCCGCACTGGATTGCGGGCGCTTTTTTCAATAAAACACAGTGGGATCAGAGACATGGAAATTCTTCAAAGCACAGACTTCTGGTTAGGTCTGCTCAAGATCGTCTGGATCAACATCATCCTGTCGGGAGACAACGCGGTGGTGATTGCCATGGCGGCGCGTTCGTTGCCGCCCGCGCAGCAGAAAAAGGCCGTGCTCTTCGGCTCGGGCGCGGCCGTGGTGCTGCGTATCGTGCTCACGGTGGTGGCGGCCAAGCTGCTCGCCCTGCCTTACCTGCAGATCATCGGCGGCCTGCTGCTGTTGTGGATCGGCCTGCAGCTGCTGAGCGAGGACGACGAGGGCGAGGGCGAATCCAAGGAATACGGCAGCATGATGGCCGCCGTGCGCACCATCCTGCTGGCTGACCTGGTGATGAGCCTGGACAACGTGATTGCCGTCGCGGCCGCCGCGCAGGGCAGCATGGTCCTGCTGGTCCTCGGCTTGGCAATCAGCATCCCCTTGGTGATTTTCGGCAGCACGCTCATGATCAAGCTCATGGAACGTTTCCCGATCATCGTCATGCTGGGCGCCGCGCTGATCGGCTGGGTCGGTGGCGAAACCATCGTGCAGGACGCGGTGCTGCGCGACACGCTGGCGGCCAACCCCTGGTTGCACTACGCGGCGGCTGCTGCTGGTGCGTTGCTCGTCGTGGCCGGTGGCCGCTTGCTGCAACGGCGCGCACGCGCCGCTGCGCACTGAGTTTTCGAGAAGTCGGCACTGACAAACCATGGCGAGTGTCGGCGTTTCCCTGTTCTCCACCCGCCCTCCGCTGACCTGGGAATTCGCCGCCCTGACTGACGTCGGGCGGACGCGGGCCCATAACGAGGACGCCGTGCACGTGGACTCCGCCCTGGGGTTGGCCTTGCTGGCCGACGGCATGGGCGGCTACAAGGGCGGCGAAGTGGCGAGCGCGATGGCTGTCTCGCTGATGCACGCCAGCTTCGGCCGGTGGTTCGCCCAGGCCGGAATGCAGGCGCCGACCCGCGTGATCCGGCGGGCGCTGCAGGCGGCTACGGACGAGGCCAACAGCTCGATCCTGCACGCAGGCATGACCAATCACGAACTGCAGGGCATGGGAACGACGCTGGTGCTAGCGGCGTTCCGGCCGCAGCGCGTGCTGGTCGGCCACATCGGCGATTCGCGGTGCTACCGGGTGCGCAACAACAAGCTGGAGCTGCTCACCCGCGACCACTCGCTGCGCCAGCAGCAGCTCGACGCCGGCGCCATCACCGCCGAGGAAGCCCTGAATTCGCCCACCCGCAACCTTGTGACGCGCGCCGTGGGCGTGGAGGCCCAAGTCTTGCTGGAAATGCACGAACACAGCGCAAGACCGGGCGATCTCTATATGCTTTGCTCCGACGGGCTCAGCGAGATGGTTTCGGATGAGCAGCTTTTCACGCTTCTAGGACACGATGTCGGGCTTCAGAAAAAAGCATCACTTTTGGTTTCAATTGCCAATGACAATGGTGGACGGGACAACATATCGGTTGTCCTTGCCAGCGCGAGCGTTGCAGAAGCGTCTCGCACGGCCAAGTAGCAGGCCCTGGCGGCAATCCGCCAATGTGCTTGCCGTCATTCAAGCTCTGGATTCGGGGAGTCGGCAATGCCGAAGATGATCATCTCGGTCGATGGCGTTGTCATCGGGCAAGTGGCGCTTGCCAAGGAACGCACGACGCTGGGACGCCGTGCCTACAACGACATCGTGATCGACAATCTGGCGGTCAGCGGCGAGCATGCCGTGCTGCACATGAGCGGTGGCGAAGTCGAAATTGAAGATCTCAACAGCACCAACGGCACCTACGTCAATGCGCTCGCCATCCAGAAGCAGGCGCTCAAGGACAACGATGTCATCGAGGTCGGGGGCTGCCGCATCCATTTCCGCGCGCGCAGCAATCTGCCCATCGGCACCGGCTCGGTCCGCTCCCCGTCGGCCGAGTACCCCTCGGGGTCCATGCCGCTGTCGTCGGCGCCAACGGAATCCGGCGCCTTGGTCGAGCTCGGCATTCCGGTGCTGCGCGTGCTATCCGGCGCCAACGAGGGGCAGGACGTGGCCCTGCAGAAGGTCGTCACCACCATCGGCAAGCCCGGTGTCGCGGTGGCTGTGGTCACGCGCCGCCGACAGGGCTATGTGGCTGCGGGCGTCGAAGGCAACGTCACGCTCAACGGCCTGCAGCTCGGCGCCGAGGCGGTTGCGCTGCAGGAGCGCGACGTGCTCGAGCTGGGTGGCGCCACGCGCATGCAGTTCGTGCGCATCTGAGCCGCCTTCTCCTTCGGCCTACCGCGGTAACGTCCGCACGGGCGCTGTGCCGTGAGGGAACTGCGGCGGCACTGGCCGCGCATCGCCATCACCTTGCTGCCCGTGCTGCTGGCACTGGCGCATGCCACCGGCGCCTGGCCGCTGACCGCGATCGAACGCCTTGACCGGCTGATCTACGACATTCGCCTGCGCGCCACCATGCCGGGCACACCCGATGCGCGGGTCGTGATCGTCGACGTCGACGACGCCAGCCTGGCGCGCCAGGGCCAATGGCCCTGGGCGCGCGACAAGATCGCCCGCCTCACCACGGAGCTGATGACCCGCCAGCAGGCGGCCGTGCTCGGCTTCGACGTCATGTTTCTGGAACCGGACCGCAGCTCGGGCCTCGACAGGCTGCGGGAGATGGCAAGCGGGCCGTTGAGCAACGTGCCGGGCCTGTCCGCCGAGGTCGAGCGACTGGCGCCTGGCCTCGACCATGACGCCACCTTCGCCGCGGCGCTGAGCGGCCGGCGCGTGGCGCTGGGCTATTACTTCACGCGGACCGAGGCGCCGAGTGCCAAGGGGCAGCTGCCTGCTGCCCCCTTGCTGCCAGCCGGGGCCTTCCCCTCGGGCGGGATCTACGCAACGACCTGGAACGGCTTTGGTGCAAGTCTGCCGGCACTGGCGCAGGCCGCGCCAATGGCGGGTTTCCTGAATACGCTGGTCGGTGCCAACGGCGACGGCGTCATTCGCAGCGTGCCGCTCATCGCCCGCTACGAAGGCGACAAGGCGCAGCCGGGTTACTACGAGTCGCTGGGGCTCGCCGTCTACCGCCTCGCGAACGGATCGCCGCCCGTGCAGCCGGCCTTTGCGCCCGGAGGAGCCGCCACGCCGCAGCTCGAATCGCTGAGAGTGGGCCGCCTGCGAATTCCGGTCGACGGCACGGGCAGCATGCAGGTGCCGTTTCGCGGCCCAGGCGGCTCGGACGGAGGATCGTTCCGCTACGTGCCTGCAGCGGACGTGCTCGAAGGTCGACTCGGACCGGGCGAGCTGAAGGACAAGATCGTGCTCCTGGGCGCCACGGCCCCCGGGCTGCAGGATCTGCGCGCCACGCCTGTCGAGGCTGCGTTTCCGGGTGTGGAAGTGCACGCCAACGTCGTCTCCGCCCTGCTCGACCATCGGCTGCTCAGCGTGCCCGATTACGCGGTGGGCTATGAGGTGCTGCTTGTCGCCGTGACGGGGCTCGTGCTGGCCTTTGGGCTGTCGTTGCTGTCGGCGCCTCGCGCCCTGCTGCTGGCCGCGGGGACGATCGCCGCGCTGATCGGTCTCAACACCTGGTTGTACGTGAGCCACAGCCTCGTGCTGCCGCTGGCGTCGGCGCTGGCGATGACGGCGCTGGCCTTCGTGCTCAACATGAGCTGGGGCTACTTCGTCGAATCGCGTGCGCGGCGCGGCCTGGTGCGGCTCTTCGGCACCTACGTGCCGCCACAGCTCGTCAACGAAATGATGGAGCACCCCGGCCGCTACAGCATGCGCGCCGAGAGCAAGCCCATGACCGTGATGTTCTGCGACATGCGCGACTTCACCCGCCTGTCGGAGCAGATGGCGCCGGCCGAGCTGCAGGCCTTTCTCAACACCGTCTTCAGCCGGCTCACCAACGTCATCAGCGCGCACCGCGGCACCATCGACAAGTACATGGGCGACTGCGTAATGGCCTTCTGGGGCGCCCCCATCGACACGCCCGACCACGCCACGCTCGCCGTACGGGCCGCGCTCGATATGGCCGATGCCGTGCACGACATCAACCGCATCCACCGCGCCAGCGGCCGGCCCGAGATCAGCGTGGGCATCGGCATCAACAGCGGCCTGATGAGCGTGGGCGACATGGGCTCCGCCGCGCGCCGCAGCTATACCGTGGTCGGCGACGCGGTCAACCTCGCATCCCGCCTCGAGGGCCTGAGCGGACACTACGGCGTGCAAGTCGTGGCCAGCGGCGCGACATGCGAGCTGGCGCCCGGCTACATCTGGCAGGAACTCGACAGCGTTCGCGTCAAGGGAAAGGCACAGGCCGTTGCCGTTTTTACGCCGCTGGCCGTGCGCACGCCCGAGGCGGTGGCGCAGACCCGGCAACTGCTCGGCCGCTGGAGCGAAGTGCTCGCGGCCTACCGACGGCAGGACTGGGCGATGGGCCGAAACTTGCTGGCCCCCCTGCTCGCCGCGGATGCCAAAAAAGTCCTTTACCAGCTCTATGCCCAGCGTTTAGCCTCGATGGCGTTGCGACCACAAGACCCTGATTGGGATGGCGCGACCCGGTTCGAAACCAAATGACGACAGACACACACAAGGGGTCTCTCACAATGCAGGTTCGTGTGCTGGGTTGCTCGGGCGCCATCGCCAAAGACTGCCGCACCACCTCTTTCCTGGTCGACACGGACCTGCTCGTCGATGCGGGCACGGGCGTCGGAGATCTCACGCTCGAAGAAATGGTCCGCATCGACGATGTCGTGCTCACGCACAGCCACCTCGACCACATCGCAGCGCTCCCCCTGATGCTCGACGCCGTAGGCAGCCGCCGCAAGCGGCCGCTGCGCGTGCATGCGCTGAGGGCCACCATCGATGCGCTGCGGGCGCATGTGTTCAACAACGTCATCTGGCCGGATTTCGAGAGTATTCCCAGCGTCGAGGCGCCGTTCGTGAGCTTTCACGTCATCGCGGTCGGTCAGATGCTGCCGCTGGGCAG
Organism: Variovorax sp. YR266; assembly: GCF_900107295.1. Classification (NCBI taxonomy): domain Bacteria; kingdom Pseudomonadati; phylum Pseudomonadota; class Betaproteobacteria; order Burkholderiales; family Comamonadaceae; genus Variovorax; species Variovorax sp. YR266. The sequence goes on along the minus strand of NZ_FNPM01000003.1, from coordinate 233,895 downwards.
CCGTGAGCCCAAGCTGGTCGAGGTGCTGCCTGCGGTTCATACCGTGCCGGCGTGCGGCTTTGCCGTGAGACGGGCCGAAGGCGGCGCCCACTGGGTGTTCAGCGGGGATACCGAGCGCAACGCGCCTTTCTGGGAGCGTGTGAATGCGATCGATGTGGCGATGCTGGTGATTGAAACGGCCTTCAGCAGCCGCGAGCAGGCCCTGGCCGAGAGGAGCCTGCATCTGTCGCCCGCGGTGCTGGCCGACGAGTTGGCGCACATCGGGCCGGGGAAGCAGTACCCGATCTACATCACCCACACCAAGCCCACCGAAACCGACGAGATCATGAGCCAGATCGAGGCGCTGATGGACGAACAGGTAGCGGGGTTGGCGCAGCGGGACATACGCTGGCTGAAGGCGGATGGGATCCTGACTTGCTGATGCGGGGCGATGCGTTGGCATGACAAATTTGTCACCAAGCTTGGCATCTTGAAGCAACTTGTGTCACATGTCGTAACGACAATGTGATCAAAGTTGACGTGTTCGGTCAGCAGGAGGCTCTGGGGGTGGGTGGCACAGATGCTGCGGAAGGTACCTCGCTCCGGGCAGGTTCCCGGGCGTAACAACCAACCAACCTGGAGTTAGTTAAATGAACGTTCGCAAGATTGCCCGCCGCGCACAGGCCGGCTTTACCCTTATCGAATTGATGATCGTTGTGGCGATCATTGGTATTTTGGCTGCTGTGGCTCTGCCTGCATATCAAGACTACATGGTCAAGAGCAAGTGGGCTTCCAACATCGCTGAAGTAGAGGGTGTCAAAAGCGCAATTAAAGCGTGTCTGAGTGATCAAGCGGGTGATGGCACGCAATGCGACACCCTTGCTGAGTTGCAACAGTTTGGTTTCGCAGGCACCGCCCTGTCCCAGCCCAGGTATGCAACAGCTGCTGTGACCTTGACGGGCGCCGCAGCTTCGGGGTCTGGTGCAACGGCTGTCCCCGGCAAAGTTACTATCGCATTCACTGGTACTTCGGAAGTCAAGAGCTTGGTCTACACCGCTGACTGCACCATCAATGCGGGTGGCAATATCGCTTGCGAGAAGACGGCTGCCGACACCTTGGGTAACTACGTGAAGACCACTGGTCGATAAATACAAATTGCGCCCGACGGCGTATTTGGGTAAGCCGCCTCTTTGGCGGCTTTTTTCTTTGGTTTGACCCGTCCTGACCTGGGTTGACACCTTTTCCCTCAAGAAAAGGCAAGTCAATGGAATCAAGCGTCAAACGCACGCAGCGGGACTACACGCTGGCTTTTAAGCTGTCGGTGGTCGAGCAGGTAGAAAAGGCGAACTCATGTACAAACAGGCCCAGGAGCGCTACGGCATCCAGGGCCGCTCGACCGTGCTGGTGTGGCTGCACAAGCATGGCCGCCAGAACTGGAGTTCGGCATCATCATCTGGGCTTGCCATGCCAGTACCGATCAAGAAGCTCTCATCTGCACCTGCTGCACCTGCTGCACCGCTGACTCCCGAACAGAAGATCAAGGCCCTGGAAGTCCAACTTCGCGAAGCCAACGAGAAGGCCCAACTGTTCGAGGCGGTGATCGATGTCCTGAAGAAGGACTACGGGGTGCGCATCGTAAAAAAGCCTTCGGGCAAGTCCTCTCGCAAAAGCTCCTCCCGGGGCTGAGCGTGGCGAGGGCTTGCCGCCATTGGGGCGTCAGCCGCCAGGCCTACTACCAGCAGTTGCAGCATCAGCAGCAACGCTGTGCGCGTGCCGACACCGTGATCGAGCTCGTTCGCGGCGTTCGCCTGCGCCAGCCCCGGTTGGGCGCGCGCAAGCTGCACCATCTGCTCAAGCAGCCGCTGCAGCACGCCGGCGCGAGCCTGGGGCGCGATGCGCTACTGGACGTGCTGCGCGAGGCTCGCATGCTGGTGGCGCCCAAGCGGGCGTATCACAAGACCACCGACAGCCATCATCGATTCCGACGCCATCCCAACTTGCTCAAGGAGGGGCCGCATCAGGTTCGAGCGACTGCCAGCGAACAGGTATGGGTGGCAGACATCACGTACTTGCCCACCGACCAAGGGTTCGTCTATCTCAGCCTGGTCACGGATGCGTGGTCGCGCAAGATCGTGGGCCATCACGTGCACCACAGCCTGCACACCGAGCAGGTCAGCCGGGCGCTGAAGGTAGCGCTCAAGGGCCGGCAGACGCGGCAAATGCTTGTGCATCACTCAGACAGGGGCATCCAGTACTGCTCCAACGACTATCAGGAGATTCATCGGCGCCACGGCATCGCCTGCTCGATGACCGATGGCTACGACTGCTACCAGAACGCGCTGGCCGAGCGAGTCAACGGGATCTTGAAGATGGAGTTCCTGCTGCACCGGCCTGCCGATCTGGCCCAGGCCAGCCGGATGGTCCAGCAGGCCGTGCAGATCTACAACCAGGAGAGACCGCACCAGTCCCTAAAATTGAAAACGCCCGATGAGGTTCATCGGGCGTCTCTGGCCGGCTGGATCACGCCGGTTGTGAGTCCTTCATCGGTGCCAACCTATGGCAGGACGGGTCAGTTGCGACGTTGCACACGCCAAGATCGGGCAGTTGACGCTGCACTTGGCAAGCAAAATCAGGTTGCGGAGCGCAAGAGATGATCGAGCACGGGTATGACCGATCAAGCGCCAAGCGGAGTTGCTGGGAATCAGCCGGGCACAGCGTACTACCACCCCAAGCCGATTGCGAGGCTGAACTGGGGCGCCGACGCATCGCATCGACGAAGTACATATGGAACTACTCGTTCGCCAGCGACCGCACGATGCGTAATCTGCTGCAACTACAGGCATAGAGGTCGGGCGGCGGGACGTAGCGCACCGCAGGCCCGCTTCAACGGTCGTCTTCCGGCAGCATGACGAACGCGCAATCTAGTTTTCTGAGCGGCCGTACCCGCCGCCTCTCGGAGAATCTCGTTCTCCATCGCTTTCTTGCCCAGGAGAAAAGTGGGGTCAGATTTCAATATCGTGAGCTTGTTGAAATCCTGCGATACCCCAACCCATGGCTGAAAAAACGGGAGTCAGATTCATTTCGTGAGCCAAGGGCCGTGAGCGGGTGAACACCGCAGCATATGACGAACAATTACTGATGGATGGGGGCGGCACTCACGCCTCGCCCCCGCGACACAGCTATCCGGCCAGCCCTGCAATATTCATCTTTGGTCACTGGTTACACGGTCAGCGAGCCTTCCGCAGCGCCGCGCTGTTGATTGGAGCGTCATCACGAGCATTGTCAGTAGCCCGAGCTGCAAAATAAAAAGGCCTTGAACCGCATGCGCAGGAGCTATCGAAGGCTGTCGCCGGCTGCGCTGAGCACCGCATGCAGCGCATCGCCAGCTGTTGCCCTCGGCCAGCTGCCGTCAATCCTGTTGCCATGTTTCAAAGTGCCCAACGACAGGCTCTATTGCTCGTCTTCGCCTAAGCCGGCGTCGTGCCAATCGATCCAGGCTTCAGCCGAAGCGACTCGGCTGTGGCCCTCAATCCGCCGTCGGCACTTCCCGCCAGTTCAGCAACCGCAGCGTGGTACCGGCAGGTGGCGTGAAGCCGACGTTGCGCAGGTCGCCGCGCACGTCGCCGGAGATCAGGCGCACCCTGCCGTCGACGCCCACAAATTTGAGGTCGGTGATCGCGGTGCCGTACTGAGCGAACGCGGTGCCGTCGGCCAGCGCCGTGCGCCCAGTGTTGAAGTCAATGGCGTAGACCCGGCTCTGGCCCGAGGGGCTGCAGGCGTCGCCGCTGGTGAGCAGCGACGAGAACCCCACGATGCCGTTGAAGGCGGTCGGGCTCGCCACCATGCGTAGGCCGATGCCGCCTTCGGTGCCCAGGTCGAGGTACCAGCCGAGCGAGTCGGTGGGAACGACGGTGCCGCTCACGAGATTGGTGACGGCTGTGAGCGTACTGCGCGTCACAGGCATGGTGTTGTCGGCGGGCTTGAAGGTGGTGGCGGTTCCGTCGATGACTGCATAGAAGCTTTGCGCCGCACCGGAATTGATGTCGCTCGAATCGAGTAACTGGCCGGTGCCAACCATCACGTAGCGCTTGCGGGTCGAGGGCTGAATCTGCACCAGGGGGCGCGAGGTGATGGGTTGGGCTTTCGGGGTCGTGGCGCCATCCGTGAAGCGGGCGATCTTGGTAGGTGCCGGATAGGCCGTAGTCGTGCCTGCAGGTGCGGTCACGTCGAAGCGCCAGAGCTGGCCGTTGAGGTCGCCGACGTAAATCGCGTCGGCCGTACCGTCGGTCAAGTCGGAGATGAAGGCCGTGGCATGGGTCATGCCGTTGGCCACCGCGCCGGTGCTTACCTTCTGCAGCAGCGCACCGGTTTCCGGATTCAGGAAGTAGAGGTAACCGTTGTGGTTGCTGGTGTCGTTGTGATAGCCCGAAGTCAGCACCACCACCCAGCCGTAGCGCTTGGTCTTCAGGATCAGGGGCGCGCCGTAGCTGAAGCCCATGTCAGCATCGGTGAACTCCCACAGCACTTTGCTTGCCACGATGGTTTCATCGGTCATTGCAGCCGGATCGGTCACGTCGATGGCGTAGAAGCTCTTGCCGCCCTTGCCGAGGCCGCCGACCAGCAGCGAGCGCCAGTCCGAGCCAGTGGTCGCGAAGGTTCCGCCTGCCTGGTCGAAGTCGACGTCGACCACCTCGGGAGTTGCATCGACGTAGTACTTGTGCAGGTAGTTCGGGTTGCCCAACTGGGCCAAGCCGTCCGTGGCCGGCGTGACCGGGTTGCTGGGCCCGTTGAAGAGCGCGCTCGGCACATAGGCGAACTGTTCGAGGCCGGCGTTGGCGCCGGTGAGTTCGCCGCGGAACGCATGCAGCATGCCGTCGTTCGCAGCGGCGTAGACCATCGTGGGGCGCGTGGCCTTGGCCGTCTTGAAGGCAGCGTAGCCTCGGTTGACGGCGTCTGAGTAGCTCGATGCGGGCGGGCCGACAGGCTTCACCTTCGAGTTGACGATGTCGCCCAGCAGCTTGCTGCGAAGCCGGTAGGGCTTGGTCCCGTCGGTTGCGGTCTTTTCCTGGCTGCGGTCGCCGCGCAGGTAGTTCAGGTAGTTGGCGCTGTCGTCGCCGGTGACGTAGAGCGTGTCGAGCGCGGCTGCCTGGCTGCCTGTTCCGGTGGTGAGGCTTCCGATGCGGAAGGGCACGCCTGCCGTGCCGCTCCAGGTGGCGATGCGCCGGTTGGTGTTCCAGCCCGTACCGGCGAACTGCGTCGCGAGCTTGTCAGTGCTGTTCCATGCCGCCGTGAGCGAGGGCGTGCCGTCAGCGGCAAAGCTGATGCTGCTCGCGCTCACGACGCCGGTCCAGTCCTGGGCGTCGTATTGCGAGGCATACGAAGCCGACCCCGTGGCCGCGACCTGCAGGGCCGAGAGCGAGAACGAGGTGGTGTATGCCTGGATGGCGTTCACGATGCGCTCGAAGGCTTGCGTCAGGCCCCTGACCAGCGTGTCGGGCTGGCCCGCGGCAAAGTAGTTGTCGGGACGCGGCTGCGTCAGGTTCGCGGCACGTGTATCGGTCAGCGTGTCGCCGCTGGTCGACCACCAGTCCAGCGGAATGGTGCCAGCGAAGGTGTAAGGGTCGAAGTTGGCCGGCAGCTTCTTCTGGTCCAGTCCGCCGAACTTGGCAGCGAGGTAGAACTGGTTGTTGTATTGGAAGGGCTGCTCCAGCACGTCCACCCAGTAGGTGCTGACGGTCTGCTTGCCGATGGTGTTGGCCTGCCCCGCCACGTCGGGACGGATGTCCTTGGTGTTGGCGTCGAAGGCAAGGCCAGCGATGAAGGCGGAGTTGTTGCGGCCGCTGTAGTCGTTGGTGTTGCCGAGGTTGCCCAGGCCCTGCAGCGCGCCGACGCGGTTGGTGGCCGTGATCGCGTTGACGGTGTTGTCGTTCGCGACCTCGGGAGGCATGGTGGGCTCGCGGGTGCGGTAGGTGGTGTTGCCGGCCACGTTCTTGTCGACGTGGGTGTAGATGTCGCCAATACCCAGCACGAAGTTGCGTTGACACGAGTACTGGATCGGATCGTTCCAGGCGGTGATGACGGGGAAACCGTCGACCCAACTGGTCTTCGTTGGGGCGTCGGCAGTGCCCATCGAGCTCCAGGCCGCAACGTTGCCAAGATTCCGGTAGTACCGCATGACCGCGTAGTACAGCTCGCTGACCGGGTCATAGTCCTTGTAGTTGCCCGGAAGGATCTGGCCGAACTTGTTCAGGTAGTTCATCACGCCGCTGTCCGCGATGGACACGCCGGTCGCCGCCGTGGTCGCGGTCGCATCGGCGGCATCGGGATTGCGGATGAAGGTGCCATCCGTCTCGCTCCACTCCTTGCTGGCATTGGCTGCGGGCGCCTGGCCGGGAGTCGGTGCGGTCGGTCCGACGAATTTCTGGTTGGCGCGCAGCACGCCGCCGTCGCGCTGGTCACTGCTGTCGTTCAGGTAGCCGAAGGCGCTGAAGCGCATCTTGTCGGAGTACTTCTGGATCAGGCCTTCGGGCTTGTAGTTGGCGCCATAAGCCTTGCAGTTGGCTTCGAGTCCGCCGGCCGCGGCCGAAGGGTCGCACACCTTCACGCGCATCGTGAAGTCCTGGTCGGTCGGCCCGGTATCGGCGAATGGCCTGAAGGTGTTGTTCGACGAGGGGGTGCGCCACAGGAACTGCATTACCGCGCCGCCGCCCTTTTCGTAGTACTCGATCTGCACGCTGAACTGTTGGCCTGCCGTGAGCGAGATGACTGCGGAGTCGTCGGTGGTAGAGCCGTGGTCGGTCCAGTTGTTGATTCGGCGGTTGCCGTTGTTGAAGTTGGTGCCGCCGTTGGTGTTGACCCAGAGCCGCACGCCGTCGTCGCTGATGGTGCGGAAGACGTAATCGCCAGTCTCGGGTGCCGTGTAGGTGCCCATGAATCGCGCCGAGAAGTTGTCGGCATTCATCCCGGTCACCGGGGCGCCGTTGCCCCAGTCGTGGTTGGCGTTGTCCGTGGTGACGGTAGCGAACACCGGGTTGGTGAGGTTGACGTTGTTGAAGTAATCCGCCGTCATCGTGCGGGTGCCGATGCCCGTCACGGTCATGCGCATCTTGAAGCCGCGATTGGTGATGCTCGTTGTCAGCGCGGTGGCGCTATTGAACGGCGTGGCGCCCGCAATGGCGCCGGCCGGAAGCGCGCGGTCGGGGAACAGGCTGCGGTTGCCGTGCCAGGCTTTCTCGAGGATGGTGGTGGTGGCCGTGTCGACCACGCGCCGCCCGCCAGTCATGGCCCAGCGGAAGGGATCGATCGTGGCGGTGGAGGCCCAGTTCAGGAAGTTACCGCTCCACTTGTCATCGTTGGAGCCCGTGCAGGTGCGGTTGGTGGCGGCTCCGGCCGGGTAAAAGTAGCTGGAGTCGCCCTTGTCGGTGGTACTGACGCCGTTGGCGGTGGTATCGACCTGGTACAGGTAGCACTTGCCCGGATCGAAGTAGCCCAGGTAGTTGGTGTCACTGGAGTAGTCGCCGACGTGGGCTGTGCGGGATGCGGTGGGCCATTCCACCGACAGCGCCAGCGCCAGGTTGCCCGGGACCTCCGAGGTCGAGAACACGGGCTGGTTGGCCAGATTGGCCGCCGAAGCGACCAGGGCGCTGCCGAGCAGCAGGCCGAGGCCGGTGGCGATGCCCGCGCGGCGCACCGCGCGAACGGACGAACGAATTCTTGTTTTCATGATTCGCCTGTGCCCTATTCGGGCTTGGTGAAGGAGGCTTGCAGGAACACCTGCGTGTCGCGCGGACCGTCGGCGCGAACAGAGATCCGGTAGATGGGCGGGCTGGGAACGGACGGGCCGGGCGTGCTCAGCTGGCTCTGGTCGCCGCCCTGCGTTTCGGTGCTCGACGGGACATAGACGCAGCTGCTCTTGCCAATGGTCGAGAAGGCGCCGGTGGCGTTGCACATGCGGTCGATCACGTAGCGCACGGTGACGCCGCCGTTGCCCGTGATGGCGCTGCCGGACGGCGTGAAGGTGTTGCCCGCCACGTCGGGCCCGGTCAGCGTCGTCTTCTTCAGCAGCACCTGCGGAATGCCGTGTTCGTTGGCTTGGAGCTGGATCGCGCTGTAGTTCGCCGCCGGCAGGTTGGCAGCGGTGACGGTCGCATCGACAAGCGCGCCGCCGGTCTGGAACTCCTTCATCGCCTTCGCAATGGCGAGTTCGCCCTGGTTGACCAGATCGCGCTTGAAGGCAAGGTTGCCGGCACCGAAGAGCGAGTTGCCTGTTGACCGCATGACGGCTACGCCACCGGCGAGCAACACGACGAGGATGATAAGGCAGAACAGCAATACCACGCCGCGCTCGCGCGAGGGGCCGTGCATTTTGGGCAATGTCTTCATGGCAGAGGCAGCAACAGCATGTTGCGCAGTGGGATGGTGGTGTCAATGACCCGATAGCGGAAGTTCCGGTCGGCAACGGGGATGGTCAGGGTGCGCCGGCTCGCAGCGGCGAGATCGCCGAAGACGGTCAGGCTGGCCCCGGTGACGGGTTCCTTTTCGAACAGACTGCTTCGCATAACCAGTGCGACGCGCGCCGCCACGATGTGGCGCATGGTGTCGGGAGCGAGCATGAGGGTGCTGATGGAGTAGCCCGCAGCGGCGGGATCGATCCATGCATCGACGGTGCCGTTGCTGTCCGTGTCGACGCCGTACACCGCGTACAGCGCGACCACGCCATCGGCCAGCGCCTGCATGGCCGCGGCGTCGGTGCCCTCGTTGCTGCCGGTGCCGGCCGCCCGCAGCAGGTCGTAGGCGACGAGCGTGCGATTGGCGTCCACGCCGAGCAGTTGGAACTGCAGGTTGTTGGCGCCCACATTGCCGAGCGGCGTGAAGAGCGAAGTGCCGTCGGCTGCGAGCGCGGCCAGCGACTTGGTAGCGCCGGTCGAGGTGAAGTAACGCCCGCCCATGGGCAGGACCTCGTTGCCCACTGCGGCGAATGCCGTCGCGTCCGTCACGTTCACCTGCTCGATCAGGCAGTCGGTCGTGCCTTCCTGGCTCACCAGTCCGATGTCGCCATTGGCGAGGCCGATGGTGTTGTCCAGCCGCAGGTCGTTGTTGCCCGGGAAACCGGAGCGAATGCGGCGCGGCACGTCGCCCGCCGCTGCGTTGCCGCCCATGATCACGAGGGTGTCCGAGGCGCCGGCAGTGGCGCCCTTGGCAATCAGGAACGGCGCCAGCCGCAGATTGCCCGCCGCGGCGGCGCCTGAACCACCGAGCAGCGTGTCGAACGGCGCCGGAAACGCGGATGCGGTTCGCGGCAGGATGGTGGTGGCGGTGGCGCCGATGCGGCGCGCGGCGCTCAGACGGCAACCGAACAGCCCGCGCGTCCCGGTCTGCGCGAAGCCGGAGCCGGCGCTTCGCAGCAAGCGGTCGATCATGTAAGTGGCGTAGGAGCCGCTCTGGTTCATGTCGTTGGTCGAGGTGGTGCTGCGCTTGTGCGTTTCGCCGACCGTGACGACGCTGGTCACGGCGAGCACCACGATCAGGCCGATGACCATAGCCACCAGCAGTTCGATCAGTGTCAGGCCACGCTGCGCGGCGCGGGCAAAGGGCTTGGAGCGGGCGTTCATGGTGTGAGCGGCAGCGTGACGCGCGTGATGAGGCGGCTGTCCTGTTCGCTGGCTGCGCGCTGGGGGGGGCGCCAGGTGATGAGGATGTCAACGGTATTGGCCGCGCCGGTCGGGGTGATCGTGACGCTGCCGCCGGGCAGGCCACCGGCTTGCGGGTTGCTCGCGCGAGCGTTCCACGAAGGGCTTCCGGCTGCGGGGTCGATCGCAACCGTGCGCGTAATCCACATGGTGGTCGCGATGTCATTGGCAATCAGGGCGGCGCGGTTGCGGTCTTCCGCATCGACCGACAGACTGATCGCGCGCGTCTGCAGGCCGATCAGGCCCAGGATGCCCAGCGAGAACAGCAGGATCGAGACCAGGACTTCGATCAGTGCGACACCGGACTGCGAAGCGCGCGCGGAGGAGGGCGTGGGGTGATGGTGTTTCGTCACGCGGGGCATCCGTCGGGCTGGGTGTTGGAAAGCGTCTTTGCCGGGTCGCACAGGCGCACTTGCCCGCCGAGGGCGACCAGCACGCGCATGGGGCGATCGGCATTGGGGATCGTGATGTCGTAGGCCGCAGCCGCGGCGCTGCATGCCACGCCGGTGCCCGGCGTGGGGTTGTCGACGACGCGTCCCATGGAGTTGAAGCACAGCGTCGCGGGGCCGGTGATCTGGACGTTAGGGGCCAGGCCGGTCAGGCCGCCGCCCTCGATGAACGTGGCATCGGTTTCCTCGCCCGTGAGGAGCGGCACGAAGTTGACCGACCAGTTGGCGCCATTGGCCACGGCAGTGAGGCCGTCCGCGGGGTTTGTGTCGGCCGTCAGCGAGAAGACGGTCTGGCGGCTGCGCCGCAGGGCCTCGGTCTGCGCAAGGCGAATGCCGTTCTGCAACGCGTCGGCGACGGTGCGTATGCGGCTGTTGCGTATCCATTCATTCATTGCCGGAAACGCCAGCGCCATGAGGATGCTCAGCAGCACCACCGTCACCATCATCTCGATCAGCGTGAAGCCGCGCGCGCCATGCGGCGGATAGATTGGCGTCTTCATCAGCAACCCGACTTCTTCGTCGTCCAGCCGGTGGTGCATCGCGTCCAGCCCGAACCCGCTGCAGTTGTGGCGCGGGTGTTCTGCTGGTCCACGGTGAACGTGAAACCATTGGTGGAGCCGCTGCCCACGGCCTGTGCCGTGAACGCCGTGGCCGTCAGCGTCGGGCAGGAGATGGTGAAACTGCCTGCCACGGGCGGCGCCGCACACGGCGAGATGAACGTGGTGCCGATGGAGCGGTAGTCCCGATTGTCCTGGAAGTACCGCTCCATGTTGGCGCGCAGCGCTGAGAGGGCGTTCTGGGCGTCCACGAGCTGCCCGCGCAGCACGTAGTCTCGATAGCTGGGAATCGCAATGGCAGCCAGGATCCCGATGATCGCCACGGTGACCATCACTTCGATCAGCGTGAAGCCGCTCGCAGGGGAGCGACGCACGGCAACTTGATAGCGGGGTTTTTTGTTCATCGAGGGACACCTTCCGGGGCCAGAATGGCCGGGCGCGCACTAGGCGCAACAATTAAAGACAAGTGTTAGAGAATGTCTCCTGCCGTCCTTTTTCGCAAAGCCGCTCGTCTCCCATCCACGGCCATTCATCGGCTCGCCTGGTTGGCACAATCGGCGGAATGACTTCCCGCGCAGCGTCCGCCGAGGCCGCGGCTCTCTCACCGAAAGCTGTCGGCGCCGTGCGTGTCGGGCTGGTCGCGTTTCCGTTTCTCTGCCCCCTGGCTGCCGGTCCGTCTGCCAACGTATGGCAGTTGCTGGTTTCCTGGGCTTGCCTCGCGGGGCTGCTGTTGACGGGACCCACTGGCTCGCCTGCCCTCGGGGTTTGGGGATGGTTGGGGGTCGGGGGCTTTCTTGTCGCACTTTCCGGCGCGCTGTCGGCATGGGGCCCGGCCTGTCTCGCAATCGCAGGAATCGCGGCGGCGGCGAGCGTCGGCAGCGGACTGGCGCGCGACGGTCAGGCAGCTTCCTCGCTATTGGCCAAGGGCGTGCTTGTTGCCGGTCTTGTCAGCGCCGCCTTGGGCTTGCTGCAGTACTACGGCCTCGCCGAATGGCTTGTTCCCTGGACGACCTCCCCCGCGCTGGGCCAGGCCTACGGCAACCTTCGCCAGCGCAACCAGTTCGCCACATTGATCAGCATGGCCTGGATTGCCGCGCTATGGCTCTATGCCATGCGCTCGTCGACGCGCACCCGGCGCGGATTGATGGCTGCGGCGCTGCTGTTGCTGATTGCCGCAGCGGCTTCGACATCGCGCACGGGGCTGTTGCAACTGTTGGCCATTGTTGGCGTGGCGAGCTTCATCGCCAGGCGGGAGCGTCGGGGCTGGCGCGCCGAAAAAACCGGGGCGCGATTGCGGCTGCCCTCGCCGCTGCTCTTGTTGGCGACGATCCCGCTCTACTTCACCATCGCCTGGGCATTGCCTCAGCTGGTGGGCGGTGGCAGTGGCGGTGTCGAGAGCATGCTCCAGCGCCTGCATACCGGCGCCCCCGACGATCACAGTCGGCTGATCCTGTGGCACAACGTGCTCACGCTGATCGCAGAGCGTCCCTGGACCGGCTGGGGCTGGGGCGAACTCAGCTTTGCGCACTACAGCACCCGGTACGACGGTGCCCGGTTCGTCGAGATCCTGGACAACGCGCACAACCTCCCGCTGCATCTGGCAGTGGAGCTGGGCATTCCCGCAGCCGTGCTGATCTGCGGCGGCTTTCTCTGGATGGTGCTCGCGGCGCGGCCTTGGCGAGAGCGCGATCCCACTCGCCTGATGGCGTGGGGCATGCTCGGTGCGATCGTGTTGCACAGCCTGCTCGAGTACCCGCTCTGGTATGGACCGTTTCAGCTGGTTTTCGGCGTTTGCCTCGGCATGCTCTGGCCGGCCAGGCGCGGTCTTGCGATCCGGCCAGCGTTTTCATTCATCGCGGCTGGCGTCCTGCTGCTGATCGTCGGATGCGCGAGCTGGGACTACGTCCGTGTCAGCCAGATCTATCTCCCGCGCGACGAACGGCTTCCGGCTTACGAGGAAGACACGCTCGCCAAGGTGAGAGGAACGTGGCTGTTTGCGCGCCAGGCGGAGTTTGCGGAGCTGACGCTGACCACCGTGACGCCTGCCAACGCCGCAGCGATGCATGCGCTCGCGCAGCGCGTGATTCATTTTTCACCTGAGCCACGCGTCATCGTCAAATTGATCGAAAGCGCTGAATTGCTCGGCTTCGAAGACGAGGCCAGGGCGCAGGCGGAACGCTTCAGGGACGCGTTCCCGTCGGATTTCGCCCGCTGGATGAGAGAGGATGCCGGCGAAGGCACCGCTCCCTAGCCGTGCGATTACGGCGCCACCCAACTCCCCGACTTCCCCCCATGCTTCTCCAACACATACACATCGTTGATCCGCATCCCCCGGTCCACCGCCTTGCACATGTCGTAGATCGTCAATAGCGCCACCTGTGTTCCTTGATAAATCAAGGACTTAGCTTCGCCACGGCGGTCAACGCTACGTCGAAAACTCAACTTCTTGCCCACCCAATGGGACAAAACTGGGACAGAGAATTCTGCCCAGACAGAGGAAGGATAGCTCATAGGTCGCGCCCGCTGATGTTCGTTGTCGTTAGACGTTTTTGTCAGAAAGCCCGGTCGGAAGCGGTGGATAAATCTGTTGATAAACAGGGGAAAACATTGTATAAAGAGGATTGAGCAATCCTATATTTAATATAGTTCACACTGAAGCGATAATGAGCACTTACTCCACCTTGGATGCTGTGAGGCTCACGGGTATCACGCAGCCCATGCTGAACTATCTTTGTCGGGTAGGGGTGGTGGTTCCAACGGCAAGCCGGAGGCAGGGGAGGAAGGGGCATGGCCACGAGCGGAGGTACAGTTTCCGCGACTTGGTCTCCTTCAAAGTGGTCCGCCAGCTGACGGCTTCAGGCGTTTCCCCGGTTAAAGTGAAGGGGGCAATCCGAGATTTGCATGCGCTCGGGATCGCGCTCCACAGGTTGCCTTGTTCACATGTGGTCATCTTTGGAGGGAGCGTCTATCGCTGGAATGGGATCGATGACATCTACCGCTTGGTAGACGGGCAACGTGCATTCGGATTTGTTCTTGACCTCACAGCGATCCACGATGAGCTTGTTGCAGAAATTGCGGCAATGGCGGCGTAGCGTAAGTTCGGTTTGAACGCGGTAGATTCGGCCGATTAATTTGTGGCGCGAAGGGGAATTAAATGACATTGATGACGACTTACTATCCTGGAGCGTCTTCGTCGATTCTGTTCGGCGAACTCGCCGGACGTGTGGCGGAAGTTTTTGAGCGTCCGGAGAATTGCAAAAGGGAGACTATTGCTCTTCGAAACGCTTTCCGTCTCTTGGAGATGTTTCGGTATGACGCATTTGCAGGGGTGCATTCGCCGGGCATCCTTGACCTTGATGCAACCAACTTCGGCACAGACGCAGGCGACTCTGACGAGCAAGTAGTGAAGCACGCGATGATGGGGGCCGCCCACGCAGTCTATCCGGGCGTCGACAAGGACGCTGTGGTGGAAATGTTGGAACAGGTGATTTCTGCTATGGCAAAGGACGAGCCTGAAGCGACGTATCACGGTGAATTGAGAAACGCTAAGACGTTCTTCGCTGAGGTATCGAAGGCGCTGCAGGTGTAGAAGTGCTTTCAAGAGAGTTTCTTCTTCACGAGCTCGAGAACGTACAAAGTGCCCTGGACGACACGCTACGGCACGACTACCTTCCTGGTGATGGGCGAGAGTTCTACCTTGAGTGCTTCGCCCGTCTTAAGGAGGCTGAGAAGCAGCTCCAGCGCTTATCGCCTACGAATCTGAGCCTTCAGGTTACGTACGCGCACCAGCTTTCGTTTCTATCGAAGCTGGTATCGCTTATTGAGCGATCGCATATTGGCGAGTTTTCGTGGGCATTTGCTTCGAGATTGCGCGACCTTACAAGAGAATTGTGCGCAGAAAATGGGCCGGGTGGTGAGCTGCTGCACCCTGTCGTGCATATCGTCGCTGAAGGCGGGCTTACTTCATATGCCGTCCTACCTGAAGATCCAGCGCTGACTGGGGGTCTAAAAAGACTCATCCATGTGATCTTTCCTCGGACGCTGAAGCATGATGTGCTTGTTCACACGATCTTGGGCCACGAAATTGGCCACGCTGCGTGGGCAATACCAAAGCTGCGGCGTGACATCATCTCTAAAGTGGTTACCCCGCTTTTTAAAGGAGGCCCACTTGAAAGCCCTACATCGGCCGAAGCTTGGCTGAACGAATCAGGAAGAGCGTCCGATGCCGATGAATTCTTACTAAAGCGGGATAAGCTTACGCCGAACAAGTTCTCGTTTTCTGGGAACAACAACAAGATGCTCGATCGGTGGCATCAGGAGTTTTTCTGCGACTTATTCGGTTTGGTAATGTTCGGACCTAGCTTTGCCTGCGCACACCGACTGCTACTAGGTTTACATCAACCTAGCGGCAATCAGCCGGGCGATCATCATCCGCCTTACGCATCAAGAGCCATCCTAGTTCTTAAGGCTTTGCGGCATCTCAACTGGCTGAGCTTTCCTTGCGGCACGGATACGTATTTGCAAGATGCGGTCAACAAGATGGAGGCGTACGTGGCTAAACTGCCCTCTACTCACGGCTGGTACGACGTATTCACTGACCAACAGGTTCGAGATGCGACAGATGGCTTGGTAGCAGTCCTCGCGCCGTACGCGGGGTTCGCCTATTCGCCTGTGGGCGAGTCCACGCTAGTCACCGTCAAGAACAGCCTTCATGCTCGAGTTCCTCCGGTGGGCTCAGCTTTGAATCCGACTAATGAAACGGTGTCTCTATCAGAGATGGATTTTCGACATGTGCTGACCGCTGGATGGGTGTATTGGCTGGGGCAAGAAAATCTCGCTGAAAATGATCGATTGAGCTTCAGTAGCATCAATCAACTGTGTGACCGAGGGATTCTCCAACAGGGTGCGGTGGACATAGTTCGAGGGACACCGTAATGTCAGCGCTGAGCCGAAGTGCGATCGTTGACCGGCTTAAAGATGGTTCTCTTGTAGTGTCCCCGCTACTTCAAGATGCACAGCTTGGGGCTTCTGCGATTGATCTTCGTATGGGGAACATCGTGCTCATGGCGAGAGCCCGAGGGTTATCACACGTCGAACCACGGAACTATCTAAAATCTGCCGACGACCACGCGGCGGTTTTGGGGAAGCGGCAAAAGCACGAAAGACACGAACTGGCTTATCACCAGCGATTTCTACTTCATCCCGGAACCTTGGCACTTGTGCCGACCCTTGAGTGGGCGAAGCTGCCGATGAATCTGCAAGGCGTGGTTACCGCTCGTTCAACCTGGGCCCGCGAAGGATTGAGCATCGCGACGGCCAGTTTCATCGAGCCGGGGTATGAGGGAATAATTACTCTTGAACTGGCAAACCTTGGGCAGATTCCAATCGCTCTCTATCCGGGACAACGAGTCGCGCAATTGGCTCTTTACACAATTGATTCGCCGCTCAACGTAGGCCAGCGGAAGAAGAGTCAGTTTCACGCGGCCTTCGAGCCATCCGAAGGAAACATCGCCAAGGGCGACGAGCCTTTCATTCCCACGCAGTGAGCGGACGATCGGCTCACAGCCGTATTCGATTCGCGGGTCACGAGCAGTCACGTTCCGCACTGCGGGCAATCGCTCGAAATCCCAGCTTTCTCGCAACAGCAGGTAGGCGTGTGTGCGCCAAAAACGACCGGTTGCGGACATCCGCTTTCAGCATGTCCAGAACCTAGGGTTGACTGAATTTCGGACTAATGCGATTATCGGACCTCCTTTTCGTACACCAAGGATGTCCGCATGACCCGTGTCTTCGCCTACTGTCGTGTCAGCACGACTGACCAGACGACAGAGAACCAGCTTCGAGAGATTGCAGCCGCAGGATTCGACATCGCGCCCAAGCGGCTCATAACTGAGACGATATCGGGCAGCGTTCCAGCCTCGGAACGGGCGGGCTTCTCGGGGCTCATCAATAGGCTGGAGGAAGGCGATGTGCTTGTGGTCACGAAGCTGGACCGACTTGGCCGCAATGCCATGGACGTTAGAGCCACCGTGGAGGCCCTGACGGGCTTAGGCGTCCGGGTTCATTGCCTAGCCCTTGGCGGCGTTGATCTAACCAGTGCGGCGGGCAAGATGACGATGGGTGTGCTCGCTGCCGTTGCGGAATTCGAGAGGGATTTGCTGATCGAGCGGACGCAATCAGGATTGGCGCGTGCGAAGGCCGCTGGAAAGGCTTTGGGGCGTCCGCAGGCGCTGGCCGAGGGGCAGGCCCGCGCCGCCCTTGAAAAGCTCTCCAAAGGGCTCTCCGTGGCGGCTGTCGCAAAGGAGTTCGACACGAGCAGGCAGACCATCATGCGCCTGCGCGACAAGGCCCCGCCAACGCAGCACTAAAGCGACAGCGAGGGCAGATGCCGGAGTGGAATTCGGCCTGCCGTGGGGCCCTCTCCGGCCCTCCTGAGCCCATTACTTGGAGGGGCACGGGGGAACTCAGACTCTGGAGCAGTCGTAGCTGCCCTCTTGCGGATACAGAAAAAATTTGGACTTCCACTCTCTACGGTTTGAGCAGTTGAAACGGCTTGACTTGGAGGGCGCGAGCCAATCGTTCTAGGTTGTCCAGCGAGATGTTTCGAGCCTGCCGCTCCACATGCGCCACAAAGGTTCGATGCAGGCCCGCTTCAAAGGCAAGCGCCTCTTGAGACCAACCCTTCGCCGCTCGGCGCCGTATCAAATTAATGGCAAGCACTTCCCGCGCCGAAGGTTCGGACTCTCCGTCGGGAACAAGCGGGCGAGACATTGCGGGGGAGTCTCTTTGCCTGCTGCTTTTGAGTCAGCCGCTTTTGAGTCACAATCTCGCGCTTGGCTTGTACGTGGTCGCCTAGCAGATCGCCGAAGGTTCGCTCTGCGTTCAAGCGAACTGGAGGACGCATGGGATTGTTTTCATGGATTGCCGCTACCGGGAGAAAGAGTGCGGCAGCTGCTCTGATTCAGCAGTACTTCGAGTTGAGCAAGCAGCATGGAATCTTTCCCGGCGACCCCGCAGGGACCGCCAATAGGATTACCGAACTCGCATGCAACCGCGTTCCCGAACTACCCCAAAAGTGGAAAGGACGAGTACTGGCCGCAAGCGTTCTAGCCATCGCAGTGCTCGAAGACGAATTCGCAGTAGAGGTCCGAGATCAGTGCGCGATGGCGCTGGCAGGCATGCTCAAGGCGGCGCATGCCGAGCGGCACCTTCATTCCTACGAGGATCAGAAGATGCTCGCAGTTGCTCAGCGTCTGTACGTCGAATTTCGGGAGGCCGTACCGGCGCAGCCGTATGAGCCACCAAAAACCGCAGCGGCCCAAAAGGAACAGCATCCGCAGACCGGGCGAGACAGGGCGCGGGCAATGGATGAACTCATCAAACGGATGAAGGCGTAGCGTCTCAGGCGTTGCAAGCCGGGACTCATGCACTTCGCGGACAAATAAGAAAGATGCAGTTCCGTCTCTCGGGCTGCTGGGCAAAGTCTCGCTGCACCGGACTCCTCCGCCGGGGCTGAAGCCCAGCGGGGGCGGGGCCAGCCGCGCCAGCACCTCGGTCATTGCAGCAGCCTTGGCGTCCCCTGCCCCAGTGCACGAGAGATCGCCCGCTTGCCGACCTGGCAGGGGCCTCCATGCCCGTCAGACGCTGCACGACCTGATCGACAGGGACCACATCCTTGCAATGCATGAACGGGTTGCCCGAGGTGTGGCTGTTCCAAGTGAAAACTCTCCCATTCCCATGCCACTCGGTCTGCCTCACGCTGGGCTTCCAACTGGGACACCTCGGTCGCGATAACCTCAGCGTCCCCTGTGCGAGTCCGCGTGGTCGAGATGGGTTGGGCCTTCATCCGCAGCCGAGAGTAGATGCACGCTGCGCGGTACTCCTCCCCGAGATGCTCCCTTGCCTTCCCGCCTGTTCGTTGGAAGAGGGGCCCTAGCAGTGTTTCCCCGGCCAGAACACCGGCTTTGTGCAGCGCCGGGATGTAGCGCCGAACATCCTGCGAGCGTCGACTATGCATCTCGGCGTACCACTGGCATAGGACTCCAATGCCGGGTGTGATACCTCGGCGCAGATTGGCGAAGCGTAGGACGAATGTCGCGAACTGCTGCACCTCGAATCGAAGGGATGCAAGCGCCTTGGCGCGGGCGGGCAACCTCTCGCGCAAGTCCAGCACGGGGATGTTCAGCTGGTCGGCAGGGATGATCTCTCCCGTACCTGTGTCCAAGTACTCATGGACGCTCCGAATCCCCCCGGCCTTGGTGGTGTTGACGGAGTACACCGCCAGCATATCGAAGCTCAGGGACTCCGCAGCCGTGGCGCGGCTGATTGTGTTCTTTCGCATGTGTATGTCTTTATTCGGGAAAACAGCAGGAATCCAGCATCCATGCGGGTTTGCGACCGATGGAAGTGCGCAAATGGCGCGATTCAGCTGGTCTGCGGTGGTGGGGGGCGACGGGTATTCGGTGTCAGGCATTCATGGCTGCGCGGCCCGCTTCGCGGTACGCGTTCAATCCCGGCAGTGCGGCCCGAACGGCTGCTGCCCCAACGGCGGCGCGGTCCTGATGCGATGCGGAACCGACTCGGAACTCGACCGCTGCGACGGTCCGTGCTCGCTCATCGCGGGAAAGAATGGGAGCCTGCGGACATGTCCGCTCGCTGAAGCCAATCTCCTTGCCGCTGACTCTGAGGATCAGGTTTTCACGAGTGAGATCGTTGCGGTCCCCATTGCGGTAGCTGATCCTCTCGCCTTTGCGGGCGTCCAAGATGACGCGGGCGAGGGGCCTGATCTTGTCGCCGTGATTGATGCTGGGGTAGTAGTTGTTCCCAGTGACCTTGCGTTGCGTCCAGCGAGCGGTCCAACCTGCCGCTTGAAGGAGGCAGTAATCTCGCGCTTCGACCTTGGCGGTAGACCCGTCTTGCAGTACCACGCCGAGCACGGTAGGGGTGAGGGGCACGATGTCATTTATGCCGCCTAGACGAGGAAGCCGTTGAGTATCGTCAGGCGTGTATGGACTGGTCGCAGGGCCGTACCAGCGGGGCGTTTGCGCGGCAGGCGTTGAGGTCAATAGTCGCGCGGAGTTCGTGTCCATGAAGTTCCTTTGAAGAGTCTTCGCGCACGGCTGCGCCTACCGGTAAGGGCATGCGGTTTCGAGAGCGAGGGAGTGCGTAACCCGGAGCCGCTAGATCGGGCTAGGGAAGTGACGCGTGAGCACAGGGTGCGATGAATGCCAAGAAGACCTTGGCGCTAAGACGGAAAAGGCCGCACCGTCAGCAGCATTGCGCTGCCAAGAAATGCGACCTTGTGTCTGTAATATAGGTACCGGATATAGAAACCGGTCCGCCGCTACTAACCCAGCTTCTTGGCCAGGGCCCCCGCGCTGGGGTGGTAATACCGCTTCAACATTTGGAGGCTGCGATGCCCCGTCACCGCCGCCAGTTCGATGACATTGGGCAGTTTGTCCGCCATGCGACTTGTTGCCGTGTGCCGTAGGTCGTGAAAGCGAAAACCGGGAACGCGTGCCCGCGCTGTAGCTTTCCGGAATGCTGCTGCCAGCGTCTGCGCAGATATCGAGAAGACGCGCCCATCCCCGTCTGTAGGCCGCGCTGAGAGGGCCGCGACTGCGGCGCGGGATAGCGGCACGCTGCGCGGATGCCCGTTCTTCGAGACCGGCAAGTACGCGGTTTGAGCGGCGAGATCGATATGCTTCCATTCGAGGGCCAACAGTTCACCCCGGCGCATGGCCGTATGCAGTGCAAGCTGCACAAGCGGCAGCATGTCTGGATTGCGTCGGCCTACTGGGGCCACGGCCACCAGCAAGCGCCCTTCTTCATCAGCAGAGAGCACGCGTGCCCGGCCAGGGGGAGCAGGCGGTTTCTTTACTAGTAGGCAAGGGTTTTCGATGCCAGCGCCCCATTCCCGCCGAGCGTGATTGATGACGCTGGAAAGCAGCGAAAGGTCCCGGATGACTGCTCCGGCCTTGACCTCCCTTAGCCGTTCGTCGCGGAAAGCAGCAACGACCGTAGGCGTCAGTTTCTCCAGCGCAAAGGCGGCCATCTTCGAACGCATAAGCGCCTTGATGCGGATGACCTCGTCTAGGTGTCCGCGCTTGGTCGGCGATACCTCCGCTGAATACCGGAGCAGCGCCTCGCCAAGCAGTGCCTTGTCCATGCTGGTACGCGACCGATAGCCCCCCGCGTCCATGGACGTTTCCATGTGACGCGCCCATTTCTTCGCCTCTGTTCGCGTGGCGAAGCTCTTCACTTCAGCCGGGTAGCCTTCTCGCCGCACGCGTGCTTGCCACGTGCCAAACCGTTCTCGAATCGATGCCATCTCGTGCCTTATTGGGACAGGAGTGGGACAAGAACGAGTTTTCGGCCTTTCCGGGCGGCTAGTCTGGTGTGCGGGTCTTGTGGTGAGGTTGGCGTTTACTTGCGCCGCAATCACCCCGCCACCCAACTCCCCGACTTCCCCCCATGCTTCTCCAACACATGCACATCGTTGATCCGCATCCCCCGGTCCACCGCCTTGCACATGTCGTAGATCGTCAATAGCGCCACCTGCACCGCCGTCAAAGCCTCCATCTCCACCCCCGTCGGCCCGACGGTCTCGACGGTCGCCGTACAGACCACTTGCGGCACGCTCCCGGCGTCGGCAAGCGCAAACGCCACAGCCACCCGCGTCAACGCCAACGGATGACACAGCGGAATCAGATCGCTGGTCTTCTTCGCCGCCTGAATGCCAGCGATTCGCGCGATGCCCAGCACGTCGCCCTTCTTCGCCGTCCCCGATTCGATCAGCGCCAGCGTAGCCGCCTGCATCTCGATGCGGCCCGTGGCCACGGCCACGCGGTGGGTTGCGGGCTTGCCGGCCACGTCGACCATGTGGGCCTGGCCCTGGGCGTCAAAATGGGTGAGAGTGCTCATGGTGAACGTTCGTTTTGAAGATGCATCATACGAGCCCGAGCCACAGACGAGGAATGCCGCGCTTGACTCTCCATCGCCCCACGAAAAGCCTGCCGATGCCTGCCTTGCGGTCGTTGTGCGCTACTTTTTTAATAGCATCCCAGGTGCTCCTGCCAGTGCCCGCGCTGGCGCAGATGCAGCAGATCCTGCCCGGCATGGGCGATGGCGGTGAGATGACCGCCAGCGCGGAGCGCCACCTCGGCGACCAGATCGCCCGCGAGCTGTACCGCGACACGGACTACATCGACGACCCGGTGATCGCCGCCTACGTGCAGGACATCTGGCAGCGCCTGCTGGCGGCCGCCCGCGCGCGCGGCGAGCTCACGCCCGAGCTCGACGAGCGCTTCGCCTGGACGATCCTGCTGGGCCGGGACCGCAACATCAATGCCTTCGCGTTGCCCGGTGGCTACCTGGGACTCAACCTCGGCCTGGTGGCGGTGGTCGGCAGCCGCGACGAGTTGGCCACGGTGCTCGGGCACGAGCTCTCGCACGTCACGCAGCGCCACATCTCGCGCATCATGAGCAAGCAGGGCAAGCAGATGCCATTGATGATCGCGGGCCTGATCCTCGGGATGATTGCGGCCGGCAAGAGCCGCAACGGCGACGCAGGCCAGGCCGTGATCATGGGCAGCCAGGCGCTGTTCATGCAGAACCAGCTGAGTTTTTCGCGCGACATGGAGCGCGAGGCTGATCGCATCGGCTTCGGCGTGATGACGCAGGCGGGCTTCGCGCCGCAGGGCGCGGCCGCGATGTTCGAGAAGCTGCAGTACGCCTCGCGCCTCAACGACAACGGCTCGTACCCCTACCTGCGCAGCCACCCGCTGACCACGGAGCGCATCTCCGACATGCAGGGTCGCTTCCAGTTCCGCATGGATGCGGCGCCGCCGGTTCCGCTGGCGATGGACCACGCGATGATCGCCGCCCGCGCCCGCGTGCTGACGCGCCCGGGCGTCGACGTGCTGCGGCTCTGGATCGAATCGGCCTCCAGCGGCGAGTTCGCAAAAAGCTCACCGGCCCAGCAGGCCGGCACGCTCTATGCCGCGGCACTGTCGGCCAAGGAAATGCGCGACTACAAGAGCGCGCGCACGCTGGTCGAACGACTGGTTGCGCGCACGGCGGACGATGCTGCCGCGGCGAAGCAGGCGCGTTGGCTCAACGCGGAGATCGAGCTCGCCGCAGGCGCCGCGCCCAAGGCGGCTGCGCTGCTCGATGCCAAGTCGAAGGAGCGGCCCGAGATGATGCTCGCTGCCGAAGCCGCCACGGCGATGCGCCAGCCCGCGCCGATGATTCCTGTATTGCGCGACTGGGTCGCCGCGAACCCGCGCGATGCCACGGCGTGGCGCACGCTCGCCAATCTCTACGGTGCCCAGAATGACACGCTGCGCGCGGTGCGCGCCGACGCCGAGGCGAACGTGGCGATCCTCGACTACCCGGCCGCGCGCGACCGTTTCAAGGCTGCACAGGAACTCGTCCGCCAGTCCAAGGTGGTCGACCACTACGAGGCGTCGATCATCGACACCCGTGCGCGGGCAGTGGAGGCGTTGGTGAAAGAGCAGGCTGCGGAGCCGCCGCTGAAGTGACGTAGCGCGGCAGTTGCAGATTCAGCGCTTGGACAGCAGCCCGCCCAGCGCGGACTCGATCAGCAACCCCAGCAGCGAATACAGCAGCGAGCCGATCAACGCGGCCAGGAAGCCGCTGACGTGAAAGCCGCTCAGCAGCCCCGACGCAGCCCAGAACAGCAGCGCGTTGATGATGAACAGGAACAGCCCGAGCGTGACGATGGTGACCGGCAGCGTCAGCACCACCAGCACCGGCCGCACGACCATGTTGAGCAGGCCGATCACCGCGGCCGCGATCAGCGCGGAGCCGAAGCTGTTGACCTGGACACCGCTGTAGAGATAGGCAACCGCCAGCAGCGCCACGGCGCTGAGCAGCCATTTGATGATGATGCGCATAGGGCGCTCAGGATACCCCAGGGCCCACAAAACAACGAGCCCCGGTGCGTTGCCGCACCGGGGCTCGTCCAGAGAGACTCGTCCTGCCTTACTCGGCCAGTTCGTTCGCCAGCACCAGCAGCGCGCCCATGCCCATCACTGCGCCGGGAAAGGCCCAGCCCGATTGATGGGCCGGTGTCTGGTCGGGCGTTACCGGCTCCAGGTCGACGCCGATCTTCGGGCGGCGTGCATCGACCACGTGAACGGCCGAGTGCTCGCGCTTGAGCTGTGCCGTCAGTTCGGTCAGCGGGCCCTTGGCCAGCACCGGGGTCACCTGGCCGCCATTGCGCTCCAGCAGCGGCAGCATCTGCGCCTGCACCTTGCTGAACCACTTGGCGCGCCAGTTCTCGCGCGCGCTGTGGCTCACCCACTTGCTGATGCGATGCGTCATGCGCGGCGCGCAGGCCACGAGCACCCAATGGCGCGCCACGACGGTGCTCGCGTCCGGAGCAAGTTCGGCGAACTGCTCACAGGCGTAGGTGACGTCGTCGACATAAAGAATGATCTTTTCCATGGCGTGCTCCTTCAGGTAGTTAGAGTGAGAGACGAGGTGGGACAGGAAGTTTCTCGAAAGCGACGCCGGCTCAGCCGGTCGTCACCGCCTGTTCTTCAGGCTTGTTGCGGGCGTGGCGCGCAGCCACCCACTTGCCGATTGCCAGCACCAGCAGCGCACCGGCGATACCGGCGGCGTACTTGACCACGTCGGTCTGCGGCACCTTCGGCACCCAGGTCCAGGCGGCGGCGTTTGCCAGTGCGGGGTCGGACACGGCCATCGTGCCGGCGATCCAGCCGAGCAGCATGCCGCCCAGCGTGATGATCATCGGGAAGCGGTCCATCAGCTTGATGACCAGTTGGCTGCCCCAGACGATGATCGGGATGCTCACGAGCAAGCCGAAGATCACGAGCGGCATCTGGTGGCCGTCGCCCGCGCCTTGCGCGGCACCGGCAATGGCGATCACGTTGTCGACGCTCATCACGAGGTCGGCCACGATCACGGTCTTGACCGCGCCCCACAGCTTGTCGCTGCCGGTGATGTTGCCATGCGCGTCGTCGTGTTCAGGGGCCAGCAGCTTGACGCCGATCCACAGCAGCAGGATTGCGCCCACCAGCTTCAGGAACGGAATGGCCAGCAGCGTGAGCGCAAAGAAGATCAGGATGACGCGCAGGATGATGGCGCCCGCTGTACCCCAAAGAATGCCCTTGGTGCGTTGGGCTGGCGGCAGCTTACGGCAGGCCAGCGCGATCACGACGGCGTTGTCGCCGCCCAGCAGGATGTCGATCATGATGATCTGACCGACCGCGACCCAGAACTCCGGGGTCATGAACATTTCCATAGATTCCTCTTTTGTCTTTGCGCCCCAGCCTCTCCCTTCAGGGGCGACGACGGAAGGCGCATGCCGATGCGTTTCGATTCATCCCGTGCGGGAAGGTCGAAAGCGAGGAATGAAGTCCGGGGGTGACACCGGGAGCTTGCGAACGCTTCGACCAAACCTGCACAGGTTCAAATCGAAGGTCTCGCTCGACAGCGCCCGCGCGAGTGCGCGTACGTTGTCCGGCAGGCCGGAAGTGTTTTGCTTCGTATTGACGACCTGACGATTCGCGCTGCCGTGGACAGCGGTCGGGAGCTACTCCCCTTCGTGGGGCGGATTAGAGCATCGAAGCTCCCGGCGCTGCAATCGAAAGTTTCCACGGGCTTAAAGAGAACGCCTTGGAAATGCTGATGGATAGGGTGTTTGACGCTCTGCTTTTCATAGCAATCTTGTCCCTTCGGCGTTTCGGGACATTGCCGGACTATGATCGCCGTCCGCTGCTTTTTCACGTTCCATGGCCGCCATACACATCACCGACATCGAGGCCGCCATCAACCACTGGCGCGAGAAGACGCCGTCGCCCGACGGGGTCACGCTTGGCCCCGAATTGCGCGCGCTGGCCGAGGTCTACGCGCTCATGGTTTTTCACCACGAGGACGAAGTCGACGAGGTCGGCTTTCCGCCCAAGGCCTGGGCCGCCTGGATGGCCTGGTACGAGAGCACGCCCGACACGCCCTGCATCGCGATCTGCTCCACCAGCCAGGGCGACGACGAATGCAAGGGCTGCGGCCGTACCTTCGACGAGGTGCAGTTCTGGCCTGGCATGACACCCGTCGAGAAGCGCGCCACGTGGCGCCGCATCACGATGGAAGACTCGGCCTGGCGCTTCAACCGCTATGCCGAACGGGCACGCGAGGCGGAACCGCCGCCGTCCGCAGCCGAGCCTGAGCTCGATCCCGACGACGAGAAAAACTGGGCCCCCTGACCATGCGCCGCCTCGCGCAAGCCCCCAACCTCGCGATCGCGACCGTGTGGGTGCACGCGCTGCGCGAAGAGGGCGTGGCCGCCACCGTGCAGCGCGAATTCCTCGGCGCGGTGATGGGCCAGTTGCCACCCGACCAGTGCCTGCCCGAGATCTGGATCGACGACGAGGCCCAGTTCGATCTTGCCAGGAGGCTGCTGCACGAGTTGCAGCACCGCCCGCAGCGCAGCTGGCTGTGCGTGTGCGGCGAGCAGGTCGAAGGCGGCTTCGAGCAGTGCTGGCAGTGCGGCGAGATGATGCCGGCCGCCTAGCCGCGCGGTATTACTTCCAGCGAAGCAGTTCCACGTCGATGCTGTTGACGCCGTCGCCCAGCGTCAGCGTGTTTTCCTGAATGGTCGCCTGCAGCTGCATGCTGCGCTGCGCCAGCGCGGCCAGCGCCTGCGAGGCATTCGTCGGCACGCGATAGACCTTCAGGTTCTGCGGCCGCGTGAGCTTGTTCTCGATGCCGCGCCACCAGATTTCCGCCGCGTGGTTGAAGCAATAGACGATCACCTCGTCCGCCTTGCCGCAGGCCTTGATGATGGGCTTGTCTTCCGGCTGGCCGACCTCGATCCAGATCTTGACCTCGCCCGTGAAGTCGCGCAGCCACACGTCGGGCTCGTCGACGTTCGACAAGCCGGCGCCAAAGGCCAGCGTGCCGTCGCCCTGGCAGATGTCCTGCAGCTGGTGCGCATTGAGCGCGAGCGCGACCAGCCGGATCATCATCCGCTCGTCGGTTTCGCTCGGGTGGCGCGCCAGGGTCAGCGCATGGTCGGCGTAGTAGCCGTGGTCGATGTCGGCCACTGCGAGGGTGGCCTTGAAGATGGTGGACTTGAGGGCCATCAGATGCGCTTGGCCAGCTCGGCAGCCTTGCCGACGTAGCTGGCCGGCGTCATCGCCAGCAGGCGGGCCTTTTCCTCTTCCGGAATCTCCAGCGAGCGGATCAGCCCGTGCAGCGCCTCGGCCGTCACGGTCTTGCCGCGCGTCACTTCTTTCAGCTGCTCGTAGGCACCCTGCACGCCGAAGCGGCGCATCACGGTCTGGATCGGCTCGGCCAGCACTTCCCAGGAGGCGTCGAGGTCTTCGGCCAGCGCTTCCTCGTTGAGCTCCAGCTTGCCCAGGCCGGTGGCCAGGCTGGCGTAGGCCAGAGTGGCATAGCCGAAGGCCACGCCGATGTTGCGCAGCACCGTGCTGTCGGTCAGGTCGCGCTGCCAGCGGCTGATGGGCAGCTTCTCGCTCAGGTGGCGCAGCACCGCGTTGGCCAGGCCCAGGTTGCCTTCGGCGTTCTCGAAGTCGATCGGGTTGACCTTGTGCGGCATCGTCGAGGAGCCGATCTCGCCCTTCTTCAACCGCTGCTTGAAGTAGCCCAGGCTCACGTAGCCCCAGATGTCGCGCGAGAAGTCGATCAGGATCGTGTTGGCGCGGGCCACTGCGTCGAACAGCTCGGCCATGTAGTCGTGCGGCTCGATCTGGATGCTGTACGGCTGGAAGCTCAGGCCCAGGCCCAGCGGCGCGGGCGTCTCGATGACCTTGCGGCTGAAGGCTTCCCAGTCGAAGTCGGGCCAGGCGGCAAGGTGGGCGTTGTAGTTGCCGACCGCGCCGTTCATCTTGCCCAGCAGCTGCACCGAGGCGATCTGCGCGCGGGCCTTCGACAGGCGCACCGTCACGTTGGCGATTTCCTTGCCGACCGTGGTCGGGCTGGCGGTCTGGCCGTGCGTGCGCGACAGCATCGACACGTTGGCGAACTGGTGCGCCATCTCGCGCAGCTTGGTGATCAGGCCGTCGATGGCCGGCAGCACCACCTTGTCGCGCGCGGCCTGGATCTGCAGGGCGTGGCTGGTGTTGTTGATGTCCTCGCTGGTACAGGCGAAGTGCACGAACTCGGCGGCCGCAAGCAGCTCGGGCCGGGCCTCGAACTTGGACTTGATCCAGTATTCGACCGCCTTCACGTCGTGGTTGGTGGTTTTCTCGATTTCCTTGATGGCCAGCGCGTCGGCCTCGGAAAAGTGCGACACCAGGCCCAGCAGGTACTTGCGGGCGCCGCCTGTCAGGGGCTTGAATTCGGCGAAGCCGCAGTCGGACAGCGCAATGAACCACGCCACCTCGACTTGCACGCGCCGGTGCATATAGCCCTGTTCACTCATCAGCGGACGCAACGCCGCGAGTTTGGCCGCGTAACGGCCATCAAGGGGGGAAAGGGCGGAAACGGTGGAAAAGCTCATGCCCGAATTTTAGGCGGCCGGCGGTCCGTGGGGCGGTACCGACACATTGGGGTCGATTTGGGGCTCTGGTTTTCCCGTTCACCTAAAATGACTATTAACAAACGTCATTAAAGCTAGGGAGAGAGCCTTCATGAAACTGATCGGATCCGCCGCCAGCCCTTATGTGCGCAAGGTGCGCGTGGTGCTGGCCGAAAAGCGGCTCGATTACCAGTTCGTGATCGAAGACGTCTGGGCTGCCGACACCACGATCTCCAATTCCAACCCGCTCGGCAAGGTTCCCTGCCTGATCATGGAAGGCGGCGAGGCGATGTTCGACTCCCGCGTGATCGTCGAATACCTGGACACCCTGTCGCCGGTCGGCAAGCTGATTCCGCAGCAGGGCCGCGAGCGCGCCGAGGTCAAGACCTGGGAGGCGCTGGCCGATGGCGTCATGGACGCCGGCGTGCTCTGGCGCCTGGAAGCCACCTGGGCCGGCCGCAACGACGGCGAGCGCAGCGCGGCCTGGATCGAGCGCCAGCGCACCAAGGTCGAGGACGGCGTTGCCGCCATGTCCAAGGGCCTGGGCGACAAGCCCTTCTGCAGCGGCATCCACCTGAGCCTTTCAGACATCGCGGTGGGCTGCACGCTGGGCTGGCTGGACCTGCGCTTCCCCGAAATCGACTGGCGCGGCGACCACGGCAACCTCGCGAAGCTGTTCGACAAGCTGATGCTGCGGCCCAGCTTCATCGACACCAAACCCTGAGAAGCGAGCCCTGAAGAAAGGCGCCACGCGGCGCCTTTTTCTTTTCAGCGCTTGCGCAGCGTGTACTGCACCACGTCGATGTTCGCCTGCGAGAACGCGGCCTCGCAGTAGGCCAGGTAGAACTCCCAGATACGCATGAAGCGCTCGTCGAAACCCAGCTGCAGGATGCGGCCGCGCTGCCCGAGGAAGCTCTCGCGCCAGCGGCGCAGCGTCTCGGCGTAGTCGGCGCCGAAGGCGAATTCGTCCACCACCTCTAGCCCCGCGGCCTCGGCCTCGCGGCGGAACTCGCGCGGGCACGGCAGGCAGCCGCCCGGGAAGATGTACTGCTGGATGAAGTCGGTCGAGTCGATGTAGCGGTCGAACAGCAGATCGTCGATCACGATGCTCTGCACGCAGGCGCGGCCGCCCGGCTTGAGCAGCCGGCTCACGCTCTGGAAGTAGGTCGGCCAGTACGCGCGGCCCACGGCTTCCACCATTTCGATGGAGCACACCGCGTCGAAGGGGGCGTCGGCGATGTCGCGGTAGTCCTGCAGGCGCAGGTCGGTGACCAGTCCGGCGGTGCGCTCGCGGGCGTAGGCGAGCTGCTCGGTCGACAGCGTCACGCCCGTCACCGAGGCGCCGAAGTCCGTCGCCGCCATCTCGGCCAGCGCGCCCCAGCCGCAGCCGATCTCGAGCACGCGGTCGCCGGGTTGCACGGCCGCCAGTTCGAGCGCGCGGCGCACCTTGGCGCGCTGCGCCTCGGGCATCGGCTTGGACAGGTCGCCATTGAACCAGGCCGACGAGTAGTTCATCGTCTCGTCGAGCCAGAGTTTGTAGAACGCATTGCCCAGGTCGTAGTGCGCGTGGATGTTGCGCGAGCTGCCCGCCTTGCTATTGCGGTTCATGAGGTGCCGCACGCGATACAGCAGGCGGCCGGGCCAGCTGCCGTACACCACGTCCTCGATGGCGCGGCGGTTGGCGATGAACACCTTGATCAGCTCGGTGAGGTTGGGCGTGGTCCAGTCGCCGGCGATGTAGCTCTCGGCAAAGCCGATGTCGCCTGACTTGAGCGCGGCCTTGCAGGCATTCCAGTTGCGCAGCGTGAGCGAGGCCGTGGGGCCGCTGCCCGGCGTGGCGCCGAAGTGCCGCACCGAGTCGTCGGGCAGGCGCACGGTGAGCGAGCCATGGGCCAGCCGCTGCAGCAGGCCGAGTACGGTGCGCGCGGCGGCGGGCGCGCCCTGGGGCAGCGAGAAGCGGGACGCGGTTGTTGTGGACGTCATGGATTCACCTGCTGCTGCTGGTTGTCGCGTGAAACGAAGTGCGTGGGCGGCGCCGGCCTGGCGACCAAAGGCACGCGCTTGAGCCACAGCTTCGCGGCCTGCCAGTGAATGCGCGCGATCAGCCCGAAGGTCATGGCCGGATAGCGCCACAGTGCGCGGCGCACGCTGGCCGAGGTCATGGGACCGAGGTCGCCGCTCACGCTGGTCTGCAGCAGCGGGCCGTCGGTGTCGTCGTGGTCGATGCGCACCACCGTATGTGCGCGGCCGGCATCGAGGAAGAAGCGGAAGCGGTAGCTGCCGTCGACGCGGCAGAACGGCGAGACGTGGAAGGCTTTCGCCGCCTGGAGTTCTTCGCCGTACACCGGGCGGTCCAGCAGGTAGCAATGGCGCTCGCCGAAGGTGTTGTTGACCTCGACCACGATGGCCCGCAGCACGCCTTCGGGCGTGTGGCAGTACCAGAAGCTCACCGGCTTGAAGGTGTAGCCGAACACGCGCGGGTAGCAGTGCAGCCAGGCTTCTCCGCCGGCGTCGTGGATCTGGTGGGCGGCCAGCAGGTCGTCGAGCCAGGCCAGCGCGCCGCCTTGCTCGGGCGGGCGGCCGTCGCCGTGATCGACGTCGTGAAAAGAGATGGCGGCCGCGCGGTTGAGCGCCACGGCTTTGCTGCCGTGCTCGCGCAGGGCGCGCATCGGCAGCATCAGGAAGTAGGTCGGATAGACGAAGGCGTTGCGCGCCGGGCGCAAGCGTGTGTGGCGGACTTCGCCGAAGCCCATCAGCGGCATGGTCTGCGTGGGTGTCATGCTGCAAGCCTCGCCGTCGTCGGGTTCTCGCCGGCGGAAAGCCGTGCGCGCAGTCCTTCGGCCACCGCCAGCCCGGCCTTGAGGCCGTCTTCATGGAAGCCGTAGCCCATCCACGCGCCGGCGAACCAGGTGTTGCGCTGGCCTTGCAGGGCGGGCACCTCGGCCTGCGCGCGGATCGCGGCGAGGTCAAGCACCGGGTGGTCGTAGTCGTATTCGGCCATGACCTGACTACGCTGGATTTCGCGCACCGGATTCAACGAAATGACGACCGGTTGTTCCCAGGGCAGCGGCTGCAGCTTGTTCAGCAGGTAGTGCAGGCAGATGCGGCCGGCCTCGTGTTCGTCGGCGCGCTCGTAGTTCCAGGCGGCCCAGGCCGCGCGGCACTGCGGCAGCACCGAGGCGTCGGTGTGCAGCACGGCATGGTTCGACTGGTAGCGGATCGCGTCCAGCACCGCAGCCTCGGCGGGGCTCGCGTCGCCGAGCATGGCGAGCGACTGGTCGGAGTGCGTGGCCAGCACGACGTGGTCGAAGCGCTCGACGCCCGCGTCGGTGGCCACCAGCACCCCGGCGTCGCTGCGGGTGATGCCGCGCACGGACGTGTTCAGGCGCTTGTCGGGCAGGCCCGCCACGATCTTCTCGACGTAGTGGCGCGAGCCGCCGCGCACGGTGCGCCACTGCGGCCGGTTGGCGATCTGGATCAGGCCGTGGTTGTGGCAGAAGCGGATCATGGTCGCGACCGGGAACCTCAGCATCCGCGTGGTCGAGCAGCTCCAGATGCAGCCCATCATCGGCAGGAAATACCACTCGCGAAACGCCGCGCCGAAGCGGTGGGCGTCGAGAAATTCGCCCAGCGGCTGGGCCATTTCTCCCTCGGTGCCGGCCTCGGCGATGCGCGTGGTCAGGCGGTTGAAGCGCAGCAGGTCACCGAGCATTCCCAGGAAGCGGCGGTCGAACAGGTTGCGCCGCTGCGCGAACACGGTGCCGAGGCTGTTGCCGCTCCACTCCAGCCGGCCGCCGCTGTTGTCGCGCGCGGCCTGGACCGAGAACGACATGTCGGAAGCAGCCGTCTCGACGCCGAGTTCGGCGAAAAGACGGATCAGGTTCGGGTAGGTGCGATCGTTGTAGACCAGGAAACCGGTGTCGACGCCATGGGCGACCCGGGTCGTGTCGGTGGAGGAGCGTGGAAGCTCGATTGTTGCCGTATGGGCGTGGCCACCGAAGTAGTCACTGGCTTCAAAGAGGGTGACGGCGGCCGCATCGCGCAGCGAATGCGCTGCGGCCAATCCTGAGATGCCGGCGCCGATGACGGCGATGCGAGGGGGCCGCGTCATCGCGAAACCCCAGCCCGGCTGGAAGACAAAAATGCTGCGAGGCGCCCCGACGCGAAGGAGGGAGGGAGGGAGGAGGAGAAGAATCGCCTCGGGATTTCGACCAGACGGCAGGCGCCCGGAAGACCTCGCAACATGAAAACTGCTGGGCAATCACTGCCCACGCAAGTTAGGAGCGCGACATCCGCGGCACGGTTCCCGCGCGTTTGGTAAACGTTTGTGACGCCGAGTTCACGATGATTTAGACGCATCGGTAAATAATATTACCGATTCGTTTTCTTGTGAACTGCTCAGTCTCAATTTGACCCGAGTTGCTTCTCGATGACGTTCACAAAGCCGTTTTCATCGGGCGCCGTCATGCTCGACCACGCCTGCACGACCTTGCCGTCGCGCCCGATCAGGTACTTGTAGAAGTTCCACTTCGGCGTGGTGCCGGAGGCCTGCGCGAGCTGCTTGAACAGCGGGTTCGCCTCGGTGCCGCGCACCGACGACTTGGCGAACATCGGGAATTTCACGCCGAAGGTGCTTTCGCAGAAGTCGGCAATTTCCTTGTTGGAGCCCGATTCCTGGGAGAAATCGTTGGACGGGAAACCCAGCACCACGAGCCCGCGCGAGCGGTATTTCATGTCC
This sequence comes from Variovorax sp. YR266, assembly GCF_900107295.1. Lineage (NCBI taxonomy): Bacteria > Pseudomonadati > Pseudomonadota > Betaproteobacteria > Burkholderiales > Comamonadaceae > Variovorax > Variovorax sp. YR266. The sequence goes on along the minus strand of NZ_FNPM01000003.1, from coordinate 200,956 downwards.
AGCGACTCCAGCCCCTTGTATTGCGGAGTGAATCCGCAGAAGCTGGCCGTATTGACCACCAGAACCACCTTGCCGGAGTACTGGCACAAAGACTGGGGTTTTTCATCCTGCAGCCGCGGGAAGGTGTGTTGCAGGATTGCCGGGCATCCTGCGGCCTCTGCCGGAGCGGGCGCGGCGGACGCCGTCTGGGCGTGGGCGGGAAGGGTCGAAAAGAGGCTCGCCACGAGGGAAATCGCGGGGGCGCAGCGCCAGAGCGTCGACAATCGGAAGAGGGTTCGCATGGCGGGCTCCTGGGTCAAAAAGGGGTGTGTGCATCCGTGCCGCAACGGCGCACGTATTCGCATCATCGCGCGTCTGTCATGGTCGCGCCAAACTGGCCGACTAAAATCGGCGGCCATAGAAAGACATTGATGCTCTATCCGGAACTCTTCAGACAACTCGAATCCGTCCGCTGGGACATGGACAAGGACATTCCCTGGCAGTCGTTCGACGCTTCCTTGCTGTCGGAAGAGCAGGCGCAAACCATCAAGATGAATGCCATCACCGAGTGGGCGGCGTTGCCGGCCACCGAGATGTTCCTGCGCGACAACCGCCACGATAGCGATTTTTCCGCTTTCATGTCGATCTGGTTCTTCGAAGAGCAGAAGCACTCGCTGGTGCTCATGGAGTACCTGAAGCGCTTCAGCCCCAAGCACGCCCCCACCGAAGAAGAGCTGCACGAAGTGCGCTTCGACTTCGACCCGGCCCCGCCGCTCGAAACCCTCATGCTGCATTTCTGCGGCGAAATCCGCCTCAACCACTGGTACCGCCGTGCCGCCCAGTGGCACACCGAGCCGGTTATCAAGCACATCTACACCACGCTGAGCCAGGACGAAGCCCGCCACGGCGGCGCCTACCTGCGCTACATGAAGCGCGCGATGGAGAAGTTCGGCGACGAGGCCCGTGCCGCGTTCACCAAGGTCGGCGTCCTGATGGCCAGCGCGCGGCGCACGGCGCAGGCCCTGCACCCGACCAACCTGCACGTCAGCAAGGCGCACTTCCCGCGCGACACCATCCAGAGCCGCATGCCCGATCCGGACTGGCTCGAGCACTGGCTCGACAAGCAGATCAAGTTCGACGCCGTCTGGGAAACCAAGGTTGGCGAGCGCATCCTGCACAACCTGAGCCTGCTGATGAACCGCAGCTTCAAGACGGTCCAGGAACTGAACCGCTACCGCAAGGAACTGGCGGCCACCCTGGGTCCCAAGCCCGAATACCAGGGCGCATAAAGAAAAACGCCCCGCACGCCGGGGCGTTCTTTCTTGAAGGACCCGTGTCACAAACCGGGGACGCCAGCCGTCTAGCTCCCATGGACGACGCCACCCTCACCTTCGACCGCCACCGCCCTCGCCTGCAGGGCATCGCCTACCGCATGCTCGGCTCCATGGCCGAGGCAGAAGAGGTCGTGCAGGACGCCTGGCTACGTTGGCATGAAGCCGCCAAGGACACCTTCGACAGCGCCGAAGCCTGGCTCGTGACCGTGGTCACGCGCCTGTCGATCGACCGGCTGCGCGCCGCCAAGGTCCAGCGCGAGCACTACATCGGCGCCTGGATGCCCGAGCCCATGCTGACCGAGGCGCCCGACACGCCCGAGCAACTGCTGGAGCGCGCCGACAACATCTCCGTTGCCTTCCTCGCCGTGCTGGAGCGCCTCGCCCCCGAGGCCCGCGCCGCCTTCCTGCTGCGCGAGGTGTTCGACGCCGACTACGAAGAAGTCGCCCGCACCCTCGGCAAGAGCGAGGCCGCCTGCCGCCAGCTCGTGCACCGCGCCAAGGTCCAGGTGCAGGAAGGACGCCCGCGCTTCACCGTGCCGCGCGAAACCCACGAGCGCCTGTTGCGCGCCTTTGCCGACGCCGCCGCGCGCGGCAGCCTGCAGGACCTGAAGGCGTTGATGGCCGAGGACGTCGAACTCATCGGCGACGGTGGAGGCAAGGTGCAGACCTTCAGCAAGATCCTGCGCGGCAGCCAGCGCCTGGCGCAGCTGTACTACTCGCTGTGGCGCCGCATGGGGCCGGCGGTGCGCATGGAAATGGTCGACATCAATGGCGAGCCGGGCATGCTGCGTTTTCTCGACGGCGAACTCGAATCGGCCCAGACCTTCGAAATCGAGAACGACCGCATCGTGCGCATCCGCGCGCAGCGCAACCCCGACAAGCTGGCGCGCATCGCACAGCTTTTTTCTTCGAAATAGTTCGCGCGGCGTGTCACAGGGCGCATGGCTCGCCCGTCTTCAGTAGGTAGCAAGCAGATTTCATCGCAACCCACCTGGAGAAACCCATGAATACCACCGCACGCCTGAACTGGTTCAAGCTCGTCCCGAAGTCCTTCGAGGCCATCCTCGCCGTCAACACCACCATCGAGTCGAGCACGCTCGGCAAGACACTGGTCGACTTCGTCTTCGCCCGCGTCTCGCAGATCAACGGTTGCGCCTACTGCCTCGACATGCACGTGCGCGACCTGCGCAAGCAGGGCGAGGAGTGGCAGCGCATCAACAGCCTGCCCACCTGGCGCGAGGTGAGCTTCTTCAACGAGCGCGAACGCGCTGCTCTGGCCTGGGCCGAATCGCTCACGTGCCTGGCCGACGACCATGACGAACGCGAAGCAGAATTCGCCGCGCTGAAGGCCAATTTCAGCGACGTGGAAATTGCAGAACTCACCGTGGCAATCGCGCAGATCAACACCTGGAACCGCCTCAACGTCGGCATGCGCGTGCCGGTCGCGGTCAAGCCGCTGGCCTGAACGGGCTTACCTGCGCTCCACCACCATCGGCGAGATGCGCAGGCTCTCGCGCAACTGAGCGACCGCCTCGCCGGCCGCATTGCGCGAGGCAAAAGGCCCGGCCTGCAGCCGGTGCGTGCCGGCTTCGCTGAACACATGCAGCTGCGGCGCCAGCGAAGGCAGGCCGCGTGCGGCCTGGTTCAGCAGGCTCTGTGCACCATCGCGTTCGCGAAAGGCGCCGAGTTGCACCCAGAAGCCCGGCAGCGCCAAGGGCTGTGCAGCGCCGGCAGGTGGCTGTGACGCAGGCGCCGCCTGCAACGGGGCCAGGTCGCTCACCACGATGGCCTGCCGGGTCGGCGGAATGGAAGGCGGCGACTGTGCCGACTCCGGCTCGGCCCCCGGCGGCAGCGCCGCGGCCATCGGAGTCTGCGGCGTGACGGGCATCGTCGATGCCGGTGGTGGCATGTCGTCATTCACTGTCGCGACCGGCGCCACCCATTCGGCCGGCACCCGCACCTGCTGCGCGCTCGCCACACGCACCGGCGCCGCGCGCACAGGAGCAGGTGCTTCAGTCGCTGCATAAGCCGTCCCCGAGTCTCGCCGCCATGCACCCGTACGGATATCTTCGTTCGTGATCCGCTCGATCTCCACCGGCGCGACGCCGCGCAGCAGGTCGAGCTTGAGCGCGGCCGTGTAGCTCAGGTCGATGACGCGGCCGTCCACGAATGGGCCGCGGTCGTTCACGCGCACGATCACCTCGCGCCCGTTGGCCGGGTTGCGCACGCGCACATAGCTCGGCAGCGGCAGCGTCTTGTGCGCGGCCGTCATGGCGTACATGTCGTAGGGCTCGCCACTCGAGGTCGACGCCGCGTGGAACTTGCGGCCATACCAAGAGGCCAGTCCCGACTCGCGGAACGGCCGATCGTCGGTGAGCGGCGCATAGCCGCGACCCAGCACCGTGTACGGCTTGCTGGTGCCGCCGCTGGTGCGGATGGGCTCGATGCGGGGCTCGGCATCGGGCACGTTGGCGAGGTCCGGCGGAATGTTGGTGCCTGGCCCGTCGCGGCCGCTGGCTACGCCGCTGCCGCTGCGTGGACCGCTCGCACAACCGGCCAGAAGGACGGCGACAGCCACCGCGCACGCTGCCAGCGCGGTGGCGGCGGAGGAGCGAGCGCCGTCAGCCAAATACCGCCTTCCACAGCGCCAGCATGGCCTCGCGCTCAGGGGTCAGTGCGGGCGGGGTGACCTGCGTCGGTTCTTCGTTCAGGCGTGCGCGATGCTGCACGCGGCGCAGCTCGCGATAAGCCCGCGCCGCGCTGCGGCCCACGCCTTCGGGCAGCAGCCCCGCCAGTTCGGCGCGCAGCAGCAGCGCGATGTTGCCCACGTTCGGAATCAGCTCGGGATGCTCGCCCGACGACGACAGCACCAGAAACTGCACCGCGAACTCGGCATCGACCATGCCGCCAGGGCTGTGCTTCACGTCGAAGCGATCGGCCTTCACCGGCCGCGCGCCGCGCAGCTTCTCGCGCATCGCGATGATCTCGACCTTCAGCGCCTCGCGGTCGCGCGGCGACACGAGCACGGCCTCGCGCACCTGGTCGAAGCGCGCGCCCAGTTCGGCGCCGTGGTCTTCGCTGCCGAGCACGAAGCGCGCGCGCGTCATGGCTTGGTGCTCCCAGGTCCACGCGGTGTTGCTGCCTCGGCCGAGCTGGTATTTCTCGTAGGCCTCGAAGCTGGTGGTGAGCAGGCCCGAGTTGCCGTTTGGACGCAGGGCGGTGTCGATCTCGAACAGGTCGCCCTCGCGCGTCTTCACCGTGAGCCAGTTGATGAGCTTGCGCACGTAGGCTGCATAAACTTCGCCGGCGCGCTCGTCGTCATCGTCGTAGACGAACACGATGTCGAGGTCGCTGCCGTAGCCCAACTCTTTTCCTCCCAACTTGCCGTAGCCGATGATCGCGAACTGCGGCACCTCGCGGTGCCGGTTGCGCACGTGCGGCCAGCACCAGCGGGCGGTCACGCGCAGCGTGGTGTCGGCCAGTGCGCTCAGGTCGTCGGCCACCTGCTCGACGGTGATGCGGCCGTCCACGTCGCGTGCCAGAGTGCGGAACACCTCGGCGTGGTGCGCGTGGCGCAGCAGGTTCAGCAGGCGCTCTTCGTCGGCTTCCCCGGTGCGGGTAAGCGACGCGTGGCGCGCCTCGAGTTCGCGCTCGAACTCGGCGGCGACGAAGCGGCCCGACAGCATTTCGTCGCTCGCCAGTTCGTCGATCACGCCCGGGTGCTGCATCAGGTAGCGTGCCGGCCACTTGGCCGCGCCCAGCAGGCGCAGCAAGCGTTCCTGCACGGCCGGTCGTTCGACCAGCAGCGCGAGATAGCTCTCGCGGCGCATCAGCGGTTCGATCCAGTCGGCCCAGCGCATCGCGGCATCGACGTGGCGCGGCGTCTGCCCGGCGCCATCGCCGTCGGGCTCCTTGAGCCACTGGCCGGTGCGCTGCACCAGCTGGCGCAGCCGCCCGCGTGTTTCTTCGCGCAGGGCCAGCACGCGGGGCTGTTCGCACCAGTCGCGGATGCGCTCGGCAAACACCGGGGGCAGGTCGTCGAGCAGGTCGGCCAGGTCGGCGGGCGCGGCGGTCTTCTTGCCGCTGCACTTGCCGTTGCAGGGCTTCTCGCCGCCGAGCAGCTTGTCGAACTCCTGCGCGACGAACTCGCGGTGCGTGTCGAGCTGCGCCAGGAAAGGGCAGCACTCGGGATAGCCCAGGGTCTGGGCGATCCAGCGCAGGTCGTCGTCGGACACCGGCAGCACATGGGTCTGCTGGTCGTCGAGGTATTGAATACGGTGCTCCACGCGGCGCAAAAACTCATAGGCTGCGGCCAGCGCATCGGCCGTTTCCTGCGGCATGAGGTTGGCGCGCGCCAGGCGCTGCAGCGCATCGAGCGTGGGCCGCGTGCGCAGCTCGGGAAACTGGCCCCCGCGAACCACCTGCAGCAGCTGCACGGTGAACTCGATCTCGCGGATGCCGCCGCGCGACAGCTTCACGTCGTTCGCGCGCTCGGGCCGCCCGGCGCTGCGGCGCGCCGACTGCTCGCGGATCTGCCGGTGCAGCACGCGCAGCGAATCGAACACGCTGTAGTCGAGATAGCGACGGAACACAAAAGGGAGCACCGCGCCGCGCAATCCCTGGGCCTGGCCCGCGAGCACGATGTCGCGCGGTGCCACCACCCGGCTCTTCATCCAGGCGAAGCGCTCCCATTCGCGGCCCTGCACCTGGAAATACTCTTCGAGCGCATCGAGCGAGACCACGCTCGGGCCCGAGTTGCCGTTGGGCCGCAGAGCCAGGTCGACGCGGAACACGAAGCCGTGCTCGGTGGTGTCGCCCACCAGCGCATAGATGCGCTTCACGGCGCGCGCAAAGTACTCCTGGTTGGCCAGCCGGCCGCGCCCGTCGGCGTCGCCCTTGGTCTCGCCGTCCACGTCGTAGAGGTAGATCAGGTCGATGTCGCTCGACACGTTGAGCTCGCGCGCACCCAGCTTGCCCATGCCGACGATCCACAGCTGCGCGCGCTGGCCCTCGGGCCCGAGCGGGGCGCCGTGCACTGCGTCGAGTTCGTGGCATGCGTCCTGGCACGCAATATCGAGTGCCAGTTCGGCCAGCTCGGTGACGGCGGTGGTCACCACGGCCAGCGGCGCCTGCTCGTCGCAATCAAGCGTTACAAGCCGCTCCATCACAAGCTGCCGCACAATTCGCAGTGCATCGCCAACGCTGTCCCCACGTTGGCGCAATGCCTCGTAAGCCACCGTCATCGACTCGCGCCGCGGCGCACCAGGGGGAAGCAATGAAAGCTCGGCCGCATACCTGCGACGCAGGCGCTGCACGAAGCGTGAGTAAGAAGAGAGCGCGCTGCGCGTTGAAGTGGCTGGCAACTGGTTCACACTGATGCTGGTTTCCGTGGAACCCCTCTGAATGCTGGCGGTCATAATTCCCGACACAGCGCGATCCTCAATGAACGACACGGCGTCTACCCCTTCACGTCTGCTCAAAATCACCGCTGTGACGGCGCGCTGGCTGCTGGGTCTGTTGATCGCTGCATGGCTTCTGCTGGCGCTGTCAGTCGTTGTCCTACACGCGTGGATTGTGCCGCGAATCGGCGATTTTCGCGGCGCACTGGAGGCACAGGCTAGCAAGGCCATCGGCGTGCCGGTACGCATCGGATCGATCACCGCCCGCTCCGAAGGGCTTTTCCCGGCCTTCGAACTGCGCGACGTGGTGCTGCAGGATGCAGACAAGCGAGAGGCGCTGCGCCTCGTGCGCGTGGTGGCCAGCGTGTCGCCGCGCTCGCTCTGGCGGCTCAACTTCGAGCAGCTTTACGTGGAGGGCCCGGAGCTCGACGTGCGCCGCGACACTCAGGGAAAACTCCATGTGGCTGGATTGCACATGGCGACCGATACGACCGGAGAGACCCGCGGTGCCGACTGGTTTTTCGCCCAGCGCGAGCTGGTCATCGAAGGCGGCACCGTGCGCTGGACCGACGAGCAGCGCCAGGCCGAACCCCTGCTGCTGACCGACGTGCGCTTCGTTGCGCGCAACAGCGCCCGGCGCCATGGCCTGCGGCTCGACGCCACGCCGCCGGCCGGCTGGGGCCAGCGCTTCACCCTTCGCGGCCAGTTCCGCCAGCCGCTGCTGTCGATGCGCAGCGGCCACTGGCAGACCTGGGACGGCCAGCTCTATGCCGACCTGCCCTACATCGACGTCACCCGGCTCGGCCAGTACGTCTCGCTCGACGCCCGCATTCGCCAGGGCAACGGCGCGCTGCGCCTGTGGGCCGACGTCGACGACGGCCAGGTCGTCGGCGGCGCGGTCGACCTGGGGCTCGACAAGGTCGACGTCTCGCTCGACAAGGGCCTGCCGCCGCTGGTGCTGAACGCCGTCACCGGTCGTCTCGCGGGGCGGCTCTCCGAGGAAACGCTCGAGTTCTCGACCACTGCGCTGCAGTTCGACACCAGCGACGGCCTGCGCTGGCCCGGCGGCAACCTGTGGCTGCAGCACACGCCGAACAGGGGCCGCACGCCCGAGCACGGCGCGCTGCGCGCCGACCGCCTCGACCTGGCCGCGCTCGCCCTCATCGCCGACCGGCTGCCGCTGGGCGACGCCACGCACCGCGTGCTCGACGCCTACGCGCCGCGCGGCCTCGTCGAGCACGTCGACCTGAACTGGCAGGGCTCGCTGGGCGCGCCCAGCCGCTACCAGGCCAAGGGCCGCGTCAGCGGCCTGCGCATCGCCTCGCAGCCCGGCGCGGCGGATGAGGCTGCGGGCCCACCCGCGGCGGCGGCCTCGGCACCGTCGGCGACCACCGCTGCGGCCACCCCGCCCAGGGTCCATGCGGGCACCCCCGGCCTGAGCGGGGCCACGATCGACTTCGACGCCACCCACACCGGCGGCACCGCCACGCTCGCCATTGCAAAGGGCACGCTCGAATTCCCGGGCGTGTTCGAGGAGCCTGTCATTCCCATCGACCGGCTCTCGACCCAACTGCAATGGAAGCTCGACAACGGCAACGCGCAGCTGCAGATGTCGAAGCTGAGCTTCGCCAACGCCGACGCCGAGGGCGACGCCCAGGCCAGCTGGCGCACCAGCGACCCGGCCACATCGAGCAGCAAGGCCCGCTTTCCCGGCGTGCTCGACCTGCAGGGCAAGCTGACCCGCGCCGACGGCACGCGCGTGTTCCGCTACCTGCCGCTCGACATTCCCCAGCACACGCGCGACTACGTGCGCGAAGCCGTCACCAAGGGCGTTGCCAGCAGCGTCGACTTCCGCGTGCGCGGCGACCTGCACGACATGCCGTTCAAAGATCCGAAGCAGGGCGACTTCCGCATCGCGGCCAAGGTGGCGGACGTCAACTACGCCTACGCGCCGCCGTCCGTCGCAGCGCCGTCGCGCAACGGCGTGCCCGCCCCGGTGTGGCCCCCGCTCACCGGCCTTTCGGGTGAGCTGGTGTTCGAGCGCGACGGCATGCTGGTGCGCAACGCGCGCGGTCGCCTGGTCGGCGCCGCCGGCGTGGAGGTGACCAAGGGCGAAGCGCAGATCCCCGAGCTGTCGCACCATGCGCAAGTGCTGCGCGTCGATGTACAGGCCAAGGGCCCGCTCGGCGAGGTGCTGCGCGCGGGTGCGCCGCTAGCCGGCGAAACCGGCGAGATCATGCGCACCGCGCGCGCCACCGGCTCGGCCGACTACAAGCTGCACCTCGAACTGCCCCTTGCGGCCATGGAAAACGCAAAAGTGCAGGCCTCGGTCGTGCTGGCCGACAACGAACTGCAGGTCGTGCCCGAGGCGCCTTCGTTCACGCAGGCTAAGGGCACCGTCAGCTTCACCGAAACCGGCTTCTCGCTGGCCGGCGTGCAGGCCAGGCTGCTGGGCGGTGACATCCGTGTCGAGGGCAAGGGCCGCTTCAGCGGCCCCAACCGCGAAGTCGCCCTGAAGGCACAGGGCACGGCCACCGCCGAGGGCCTGCGCGGCGCGCGCGAGATCGACTGGCTCGCCCGCCTCGCGAAGAACTCGACCGGCAGCACGCCCTACGCGGCCACCTTCTCGGTGCGCGACGGCACACCCGAGTTCTCGCTCACCAGCAGCCTGCAGGGCCTGGCGCTGCAACTGCCGCCACCGCTCGTGAAGACCGCCGAAGAGCAGATGCCGCTGCGCATCGAGAAGAAGGTGCTCGCGCGCGAAACCCGCCAGGGCACGAGCGTTGCCACGCAGGACCAGCTCTCGCTCGACCTCGGCCGCGTCGGCGCCGTCCAGTACGTGCGCGATCTCGTCGGCAACGAGGCGCGCGTGCAGCGCGGCAGCATCGGCGTCGGCCTCGCGCAGGGCGAGACGGCCAGCCTGCCCGACAAGGGCGTGTTCGCGAACATCAACGTCGCCAAGCTCGACATGGCCGCATGGCAGGCGCTGATCGGCGACGCCGCCAGCACCGGCACCGAGGCCGCGGAGCGGGCCGATGATCCATCGCAGGCCTACCTGCCAACACGCATCGCGGTGCGCGCGCAGCAGCTCGGCATTGCGGGCCGCACGCTGCACAACGTGGTGCTCGGCGGCACGCGTGAAGGCACCGTCTGGCGCGCCAACATCGACGCCACCGAACTCAGCGGCTACGCCGAATACCGCCACACGCAGGCCGGGCGCCTCTACGCGCGGCTCGCACGGCTGAAGATCGCGCCGGCCGAGGCCACGCAGGTCGAGGCCCTGCTCGACGAGCAGCCCGGCACCCTGCCGGCCCTGGACATCGTGATCGACGACTTCGAGCTGCTCGGCAAGCGCCTGGGCCGGGCCGAGATCGACGCCGTCAACCGCGGCGGCGCGGGCCGCGAATGGGCGCTCAACAAGCTGGTCTTCACCATGCCCGAGGCCAGCTTCGCGGCCAAGGGCAGCTGGGCCGCGGTGCCCGGCGCCGCGGCCGGCCAGCGCCGCACCGCCATGACCTTCAAGCTCGACATCGCCGATGCCGGCGAACTGCTCACGCGCTTCGGCATGCCGGGCGTGCTTGCGCGCGGCCGCGGGCGGCTCGAAGGCGACGTCAACTGGCGCGGCTCGCCGTTCTCGCTCGACTACCCGAGCCTGGGCGGGCAACTGCAGGTCGACGTGGAGCAAGGCCAGTTCCTCAAGGCCGACCCGGGCCTGGCCAAGCTGCTCGGCGTGCTGAGCCTGCAGGCGCTGCCGAGGCGGCTCACGCTCGACTTCCGCGACGTCTTCAGCCAGGGCTTCGCCTTCGACTTCATCCGCGGCGACGCGAAGATCAACAAGGGCATTGCCAGCACCAACAACCTGCAGATGAAGGGCGTCAACGCCGCCGCGCTGATGGACGGCTCGGCCGACATCGTGCGCGAGACGCAGAACCTGCGCGTGGTGGTGGTGCCCGAGATCAATGCCGGTACGGCCGCGCTCGTGGCCACCGCCATCAACCCCGCCATCGGCCTGGGCACATTCCTGGCCCAATGGGTGCTGAGCAAGCCGCTCGCGGCGGCCGCCACGCAGGAGTTCCACGTCGAGGGCACCTGGGCCGACCCCAAAATAGCGAAGGTGCCGCGCACCCTGCAGCTGTTGCCACAGAGCATTCCGAACATCCCCGGCCTGCCGGGCTCGTCGACGGCAGACGAAGGCAAGAAAACGGAGATCACGCAATGAAAGTCGCAGCCATCCAGATGGTGTCGGCCATCGCCCGCGAAGCCAATCTGGCGCGCGCCCACGACCTGCTCGCGCAGGCTGCTGCGGCCGGTGCCGAACTGGCGGTGCTGCCCGAGTACTTCTGCATGATGGGCGCGCGAGACACCGACAAGCTCGGCCTGCGCGAGACCGCCGGCGCGGGCGCGGTGCAGGGCTTCCTGGCCGACGCGGCGCGCGAGTTCGGCCTGTGGATCGTCGGCGGCACGCTGCCCATCGAGAGCACCGACGCCGAGCACGTGTTCAACAGCTCGCTGGCCTTCTCGCCCGAAGGCCGGTGCGTGGCGCGCTACGACAAGATCCATCTCTTTTTCTTCGACAACGGCACCGAGCGCTACGACGAGCGCCGCGTCATCGCGCCGGGCAAGGAGCCCGTGGTGTTCGACCTGCCCTCGCGAGACGGCCACAGCTGGCGCGTGGGCATGAGCGTGTGCTACGACCTGCGCTTTCCCGAGCTGTACCGCGCGCTCGCCAAACAGGGCGCCGACCTGCTGCTGGTGCCTAGTGCCTTCACGCGCACCACCGGCGCCGCGCACTGGGAGGTGCTGCTGCGCGCCCGCGCCATCGAGAACCTGGCCTGGGTGGTTGCGCCCGCGCAGGGTGGCACGCACGAGAACGGCCGTCACACCTGGGGCCAGTCGCTGGTGATCGACCCCTGGGGCACGGTGGTGGCGCAGCAGGCCAGCGAAGAGGGCGTGGTGCTGTTCGACATCGACGCTGCGCAGGTCGAGCGCACGCGAACGCAACTGCCCGTGCTCTCGCACTGCGTTCTCTAGCAATGTCCGATGCGCTGCTGACCGTCGCACCGCAGCGGTGGGCGCTGCTGGCGTACGCGCGGCTGCGCTCGCTGTGGCAGCGCTGGTTCTTGTGGCTGCTGCTGGCGGTGCTGGTGTCGGTGCTGCTGGTCACGGTGGTGTGGCTCGCGGGGCGGCACGAGGTCGAGCAGGTGCAGGCGGCGCTCGACCGCGACACCGCCGATGCGGTCTCCGACCTGCGCAGCGGCTTCCAGCGCAATGCGCAGAGCCTGCGCGCCACGCAGGCTCCGGGCGTCGACCGCGCGCAGTGGTCCGAGGTGGCGGCCGCGCTGCTGCGCGAGCATCGCGAATGGCTGCGGCTCGAATGGCGCGATGCCGCGCTGCGCCCGCAGCAGGCCGTCAACACGCCCTATCGCATGCGCATCCTCGACGAGGAGAGCCGCGGGGCCGAGCAGTCCGACGTGACGCTAGCCTGCGCCGCCGCGCGCAAGCTCGGCGCGCCGGCCTATTCGCCGAGCCACTACGTGCCGATTGCCGGCGGCGGCGGCATCGAAGTGATGGAGCTGTGCGTGCCCATCGATGCCGGGGGCTATCTCGTGGCCAGTTACTCGCTGCGCGACGCGCTGATCGAACTGGTCGGCCCCACGCTCACGCGCGGCCAGGAAGTGGCCTTCACCGAGGCCGACGGCACGCGGCTGGTAGCGCTCGGCACCTCGCGGCGCACCGGCACGCGCGTGTTCACCTCGCAGCAGCTCATCGACCTGCCGGGCACTGCGTTGATGCTGCGTGTCGACGGCTGGCGCGCCGCGCCCGACCTGTTCCCGAACATGCTCACGGCGCTGGTCACGGCGATTTCCATCGCGCTGGTGTCGGTGCTGGTGCTGCTCGCGCGCGACACGCGCCGCCGCCTGCGCGCCGAGCGCGACCTGGCCGATGCGCTCGCCTTCCGCAAGGCGATGGAAGACTCGGTCATCACCGGCCTGCGTGCGCGAGATTTGCAGGGCCGCATCACCTACGTGAACCCGGCCTTCTGCGAGATGGTCGGTTTCAGCCCCGAGGAGCTCATGGCCGACAACGCCGATGCGCCCTACTGGCCCACCGAGCTGGCGCACGAGTACCAGCAGCGGCAGGCGCGGCGCCTTGCGGGCGGCATGCCGCCGCGCGAAGGCTTTGAGTCGGTCTTCATGCGCAAGGACGGCACGCGCTTTCCGGTGCTGATCTTCGAGGCGCCGCTGATCAACGCGCACAAGGTGCAGACCGGCTGGATGAGCGCGTTCATCGATGTGAGCGAGCAGCGCCGCATCGAGGAGCTTTCGCGTGCCAGCCAGGAGCGACTGCAGGCGAGCGCGCGGCTTGCAACGGTGGGCGAGATGGCCTCGCTGCTGAGCCACGAGCTCACGCAGCCGCTGGCCGCCATCGCCAGCTACGCGAGCGGTTCGCTCAACCTGCTCGGGCCGCATGCCAAGGGCGACCAGGGCGAGGTCGCGATGGCGGTGAGGCGCATTGCCGAGCAGGCCGACCGCGCGGGCCAGGTCATTCGCAGCGTGCACGACTTCGTGCGCCGGCGTGACCGCACGCGCGAGGCCGTGGCGCCGCAGGCGCTGATCGATGCGGTGCTGCCGCTGGTGCGGCTGCAGGCGCGCAAGCTCGGCGTGATCATCGAGGTGGTGCTGGAAGACCGCCTGCCCGCGGCCATGTGCGACCGCACGCTGGTCGAGCAGGTGCTGCTGAACCTCGCGCGCAATGCGATGCAGGCCATGGACGGCCCCGACAATGTCGGCAGCCGCGTGCTGCGGCTGCGTGTGGCGCGCGCCAACGCGGTGGGCGCCGCGGTGCAAGAAGACGGGCGGCGCTGGCTCGAGTTCTCGGTGGCCGACCTGGGCAGCGGCATCAGCGAGGAAGTTGCCGAGCGGCTCTTCACGCCCTTTTTCACCACGCGCGCCGATGGCATGGGGCTTGGCCTCAGCCTGTGCCGCACGGTGGTGGAGCAACATGGCGGGGCGCTGGTGTTCGAGCCGAACAAGCCGCGCGGCACCGTGTTCAGATTCACGCTGCCGGCCGCGGGCTGACGGCGTTTCAATCAATCAAACAATCTTCTGCTGGATCTCACCGCATGCAACCGCTGATCGATGGCTTGATCTTTATCGTGGACGACGACGCCAGCGTGCGCGAGGCGCTGGCCTGGCTGCTGCGCTCGCGGCGCCTGGCCAGCGAGCACTTCGCAAGCGCCGAGGCCTTCGAGCAGTTTCTCGACCAGGGCCCGTTGCCCGAACAGCCGCTGTGCCTGTTGCTCGACGTGCGCATGCCCGGCACCAGCGGACTGGTGCTGTTCGACCGGCTGGCCGAGCGCGGCCTGCTGCCCTCGATGCCGGTGATCTTCCTGACGGGCCATGCCGACGTGCCGACGGCCGTCGACGCGGTCAAGCGCGGTGCTTTCGATTTCTGCGAGAAGCCGTTCTCGGACAACGCGCTGGTCGACCGGATCGAGCATGCGTTGAATGCGTCGCTTCAGGCGCTGGAGGTGCAGCGCGTGCGGCGCGGGCTGGCCGAGCGCATCGGCGAACTGACCGACCGCGAGCGCGACGTGATGCGGCTGGTGATCGAGGGCCTGCCCAACAAGCTCATCGCCGACCAGCTTGCGATCAGCGTGCGCACGGTGGAAGTGCACCGCGCGCGCGTGTTCGACAAGATGGAAGTGAAGTCGGCCGTCGAATTGGCCAACCGACTTCGGGATCTCTAGAAGATCAGACCTTTTCCGCGACGAAGATTTCGACGCGGCGGTTCTGGGCGCGGCCTGCTGCCGTGCCGTTGTCGGCCAGAGGCTCGCGCGAGCCGCGGCCGTCGGTGGTGATGGCCGTGGTCGACACGCCGCGGCCCACCAGGTGATTGCGCACGCTGTCAGCGCGGCTCACCGAGAGGCGTTCGTTGCCTTCTTCGCTGCCCGTGTTGTCGGTGTGGCCGACCACGCGCACGCTGGCGGCGGTGGCGTTCTTCAGGCCGTCGGCCACCTTGTCGAGCACCTGCGCCAGGTTGCGCTTGACGTTGGCGCGGCCGGTGTCGAACGACAGCTCGTTCGGGATCACCACATGCAGCTGGTTGTCGGCGGTCTGTTCGATCACCGCGCCCGTGCCCTTGGTCGAGGCTTCCAGGTCGGTCTTCAGTGCGGCCAGGCGGGCCGTCCAGCTGTTGGCTGGCGCAGCCGGTGCAGCAGCCGGAGCGGCGGCTGCCGGCGGCGGCGACTGCGAAGCGCAGCCCGCAATAAAAAGCAAAGCGGCCGCAGCCGCACTAGCAACAACAAACTTCCTCATGAATTTCCCTCTCTATGGACCAATGGAACGGTAGTGGTGGGAACCGGCCTTTCAGCGCGGCCGGTTTCCCGGGGTGGTGAACGCTCAGCCCTGCGGCGCGCGCTCGCCCACGTAGATTTCGACTCGGCGGTTCTGCGCACGGCCGGCATCGCTGTTGTTGTCGGCAATCGGTTCGTGCGAGCCGCGGCCCTCGATGCGGAAGGCCGCCGCGTTCACGCCGCGCGCCACGAGGTAGTCGCGGGTGCTGGTGGCACGCTCGACCGACAACGGGTTGTTGATGGCGTCGGAGCCGGTGCTGTCGGTGTGGCCGATGATGCGCACCTCGGCGTTCGGGTTGTTGCGCAGGCCGTTCGCGAACTGGTCGAGCACTGGCGCGAAATTCGACTTGATGTTGGCGCGGCCCACGTCGAAGGACACGTCGCTCGGGATCTGCAGCTTCAGCTCGTTGTTCGGTGTCTGCGTCACGGCGACGCCGGTGCCCTGCGTGGCGGCTTCCATCTGGCGCTTCTGGTTTTCCATGCGCTGCGACCACAGGTAGCCGCCGAGCGCGCCGGCTGCCGCGCCGAGCACCGCACCCGTACCGATGGCACCGCGGTTGCCGCCCGTGGCCGAGCCGATGGCGGCGCCGCCGAGCGCGCCGATACCGGCGCCGATGCCGGTGTTGCGCTGCGTGTCGGTCATGCCGCCGGCGCAGCCGGACAGGATGAGTGCTGTGGCAGTGGTGGCGAGTACAAACTTTTTCATGGCGATCCCTTTCTAGGTTGAATCAGGCGGGCCACAGCTTAGCTTCCGGGCGTACGCGATGGTACGGGCTCAAAGCCCCACAGAAAATAAGAAAAGTTTCGCCATAGCGCATGAATGCTACGATGATTGCTACTAAAGTAATAGCGATGGGGTAGTTGTCCGACATGGCGGCGCGGCGCGGGACTGCACAAGCAATTCACGTTTCCGGCGGCGGGTTTCGATCGGTGGCGTCGCGGCCTGCTTCAGGCTCGTTGTCGTCATGCAATTCACCCTTGTTGCGGCCGGAAAACATGGTCCACCAGATGATCAAGATGAACACGAGTCCCGCGGCGAGGGCTTCAAGCAGAATCAAACCCATGAGAAATGGACTCCAGTGGCTGGTCGGGCTTGTGATCGTAGCAACGCTCGCGGCCTGTTCCACCGGCCCGCGCGCGCCCGAGGCCCCCACCCGCCCCCCCGCCACCCAGCCGCGAGACCTCGGTCCGCTCACCGGCTCGCTCGCGCACCCCAAGAGCCGCTGGGTGCCGGTCGGGTGGGGCGAGCTGCCCGGCTTCGGCGAAGACCCGCTGCACGAGGCCTGGATCGCGCTGCTGGCGAATTGCTCGCGCCCCAACGCCGCCTTCGCGCCGCTGTGCCGCGATGTGCGCCAGCTGACCATCGCCACCCCCGAAGAGCAGCGCCAGTGGATGACCGACCGGCTGCAGCCCTACCGCATCGAGGCGCTCAACGGCCAGACCGAAGGCAAGCTCACCAGCTACTACGAGCCGGTATACGAAGCCTCGCGCGTGCCCACCGCCGCCTTCAACGTGCCGATCTACCAGGCCCCCGACGGCCTGGTGCCGCGCCGCCCCTGGTACACGCGCCAGGAGATCGAGACCCTGCCCGAAGCCCAGGCCGCGCTGCGCGGCCGCGAGATCGCATGGATGGCCGACCCCATCGACGCGCTCATGCTGCACATCCAGGGCTCCGGGCGCCTGCGCATCACCGAGGCCAACGGCTACCAGCACACCGTGCGCGTGGCCTTCTCGGCCACCAACGAGCAGCCCTACCGCAGCGTGCAGCAATGGCTGATGAGCCAGGGCGTGAGCAAGGTCGGCAAGTGGCCCGACGACACCAAGGCCTGGGCAGCGCAGAACCCGCAGCGCGTAACGCAGCTGATGTGGAGCAACCCGCGCTACGTGTTCTTCCGCGAAGAGACGATGAGCGAGGTCGACGCCGCCTTCGGCCCGCGCGGCGCCCAGGGCGTGCCGCTCACGGCCGGCCGCTCCATCGCGGTCGACCGCGAGAGCATCCCGTACGGCACCCCGGTGTGGCTTGCGTCCAACGGGCCGGCGGCGCAACTGCAGAAACTGGTGGTGGCGCAGGACACCGGCAGCGCCATCCTCGGCGCCGTGCGCGCCGACTACTTCGCGGGCACCGGCGCGGATGCGGGCAGGCTTGCGGCGAGCATGAACCAGCCGCTGCGCCTGTGGGCGCTGTGGCCGCGGCAACTGCCCGCGCCCTGAGCCGCGCGGGCCTGAAGGGTTGATGAAGAGGTACTGAAAACAGCCTGATTCAACCTGACTGGAGCCTGAGCAATTCATGGAGTCGTCATACGAAGTGCCTAACTTCGCGGGCTGGTTTCTCCCCCAACCCACGAAGAAAGACATTGCGCATGACCGCAAATACCCGCACCGACGATCCCTCGGTCGACCTCGACGACATCGGCACCAACCCCACGTCGAACCCCTCGTTCACCGACCTGATCGCCTCGCGCCTGAGCCGCCGCCATCTGTTCGGCCTGGGCGTCGGCACTGCCGGTACCGCGCTGCTCCAGGCATGCGGCGGTGGTGGCGGCGGTGGCACCAGCTTCCCGGTCCTGCCCCCGGCCCCCGCACCCGCCCCCCCTGCGCCGGCTCCCGCTCCTTCCCCCGCTCCGATGAAGCTCGGTTTCAATGCCGTCGCAAAGAGCCTCGCCGACGTCGTGACCGTGCCTGCCGGCTACACCGCCAGCGTGCTGTACCGCCTGGGCGACCCGATCGCCTCGGGTGTCGCTGCCTACAAGAACGACGGCACCGACGACGCCACCACCTACGACCGCCGCGCCGGCGACCACCACGACGGCATGACCTTCTTCGGCATGAATGCCTCGAACAAGTGGGATGCCGCCAACGCCTCGCGCGGCATGCTCGTGATGAACCACGAGGCCATCACGCCGCTGTTCCTGCACCCCGCCGGCCAGACCATCACCGGCACCGGCAATGCCGCCGTGCGTACCGTCGCCGACGAAGTGCTGCGCGAGTTCTACCTGCACGGCGTGAGCGCGATCGAGGTCAACAAGAGCGGCAGCACCTGGAGCTACAAGCAGGACTCGAGCTTCAACCGCCGCGTCCACACGCTGACCGAGATGAATTTCTCGGGCCCGGCCGCCAAGACCGACTACCTGAAGACCAAGTACTCGACCGACGGCAGCAAGACCCGCGGCACGCTCAACAACTGCGCCAACGGCACCACGCCGTGGGGCACGTACCTGACCTGCGAAGAGAACTGGGCCGGCTACTTCCGCCGCATCAAGGCCAACGACGACCCCCAGCGCACCGCGAAGGAAATCGCAAGCTTCACCCGCTATGGCGTGGCCAGCGCTGGCCGCGAGCTCTGGGCCACCGTCACGCCCGACACCGCCGACAACCTGTATGGCCGCTGGAATACCGAGGTCATCGGCGCCACTGCCGTCGACGACTACCGCAACGGCTCCAACACATACGGCTGGGTCGTCGAGATCGACCCGTTCGCTCCCACCAGCACGCCGAAGAAGCGCACCGCGCTCGGCCGCTTCGGCCATGAAGGCGCCTGCCTCGGCCCGGTCGTGGTCGGCAAGCCGCTGGTCTGGTACATGGGCGACGACTCGCAGAACGAGTACCTCTACAAGTTCGTGTCCACCAAGAACTGGGATGCGGCCGACGTCGGCGGCGGCATTGCGGCCGGCGACAAGTACATGGACGACGGCAAGCTCTACGTCGCCAAATTCAAGGCCGACGGCACGGGCGATTGGCTCGAACTGAAGCTCGGTGTCAACAACATCACCTCGAGCTACGCCGGCTATGCATTCGCCGATGCGGCCGATGTCGTGATCAACGTACGCCACGCAGCCGATGCGGCTGGCGCCACGAAGATGGACCGCCCGGAATGGACGGCCGTCAACCCGAAGAACGGCGAGGTGTACCTCACCCTCACCAACAACTCGGCACGTCCGGTCACTGGCACCGACGCGGCCAACCCGCGTTCGTACAACGACCCGAAGAACGGCGTCGATCAGAAGGGCAACCCGAACGGCCACATCATCCGTTTCGCGGATGCCGGTGGCGACCCCGCTGCAGTCACCTTCAAGTGGGACGTGTACCTGTTCGGCGCGCGCTCGACCGCGTCGGCCGACGTGAACCTGTCCGCCCTTGGCGCTGACAACGACTTCTCCAGCCCTGACGGCATGTGGTTCAGCCAGGCCGCGCCCGGCCTGCTGTGGATCGAGACCGACGACGGCAAGTACACCGACGTGACCAACTGCATGCTGCTCGGCGCCCTGCCGGGCAAGGTCGGCGATGGTGCCGCGAAGACCATCACCAACGTCGATGGCGGCACCACCGCCACGCAGGCCACCTTCGTCGGCAAGGCCCCGGGCACCGACGGCCTGCGCCGCTTCCTCGTTGGCCCGGTTGATTGCGAAATCACCGGCATCGCCGAATCGGGCGACGGCCGTGCGCTGTTCGTGAACATCCAGCACCCGGGCGAGAACACGGCCAAGGCCAACATCAGCGATCCGACGAAGTTCCTCAGCCACTGGCCGCAGGGCGGCACCGCCCGCCCGCGTTCGGCGACCGTGGTCATCACGAAGGACGACGGCGGCCTGATCGGCCTCTGAGCGTTGAATCCCTAGGCCCCTCCGGGGAACACCGTGGAACCGGCTCTGCCGGGCCACCGGTGTTGCCCCCGGCGAGGGGGTGGGCGAAGCGACACGAAGTGCGCGAAGCCTGGGGGAGTACCTACTCTCTCGGCAACGGCAGCGCCGTTTTGTATCGCACTTGCTTGAGCGCAAAGCTCGAGCGGATCTTCTCGATCCCCGGAATCGGCGTGAGCTGTTCCAGGATGAATTTTTCCAGCGCCGCCATGTCCGCCACCGCGATGCGGATCAGGTAGTCGCTGTCGCCCGTCATCAGGTAGCACTCCATCACCTCGTCGTGCTCGGCGATGCGTTGCTCGAAGTCGGCGAGCGATTGCTTGCTCTGCGTCGTGAGGCTGATCGAGATGAACACGTTGAGCCCCAGGCCCAATGCCTTCGCGCTGACGAGCGCCACATAGCGGTCGATCACGCCGTTCGCTTCGAGCACCTTCACGCGCGCCAGGCAGGGCGACGGCGACAGGTGCACGCGCCGCGCCAGCTCCACGTTCGACAGCGCACCGTCGCGCTGCAACTCATCCAGAATGCGCAGGTCGATGGCGTCGAGTTGCATGAAATGCTTTGAATTCAAGAAATGGCGGAATTTTATGCTGCGAGGCTGGCGTGGGATTGCCCGCGCCAGTAGCTAATTTTCCGCAAGGCGGCCTAAAGTGCCGGTATGAACGCCCCGATTTCCGCCGACCAGATGCGCGCCTTGCTGCTCGACCCGCAGCTTTCGCACGACCCCGATCCCGCCGAGACCGCCGAATGGCGCGACGCCTTCGTGGCGCTGGCGCAAACACAGGGGCCGCAGCGCGCCAGGCAGATGCTGGTCGAGCTGGCCCGCCTCGCGCGGCAGCAGCGCATCGGCTGGCAGCCCGAACTCGCGACGCCGTACGTCAACACCATCGCCGCGGAAGACCAGCCGCCGTTCCCGGGCGACCTTGCCATCGAGGAAAAGCTCGCCTCGCTCATGCGCTGGAACGCACTCGCGATGGTGGCCAAGGCCAACCAGGCGTATGGCGAACTCGGCGGCCACATCGCCAGCTATGCCAGCGCGGCAGACCTGTTCGAGACCGGCTTCAACCACTTCTTTCATGCGCGCAGCGAGCAGCACCGCGGCGACCTCGTGTTCTTCCAGCCGCACAGCGCCCCAGGTGTCTATGCGCGGGCCTACCTCGAAGGCCGCCTGAGCGAAGAAGACCTGAAGCACTACCGCCAGGAGCTCACCGCTCCCGCCTTCGTCGACGGTAGCGGCGCGCGCGGCCTGTGCAGCTATCCGCATCCGTACCTGATGCCGGACTTCTGGCAGTTCCCCACCGGCTCGATGGGCATCGGCCCCATCAGCTCGATCTACCACGCGCGCTTCATGCGCTACCTCACGCACCGCAACCTGCTGAACTGCGAAGGCCGCAAGGTGTGGGGCGTGTTCGGCGACGGCGAGATGGACGAGCCCGAGTCGATGAGCGCGCTGACGCTCGCCGCGCGCGAAAAACTCGACAACCTCGTGTGGGTCGTCAACTGCAACCTGCAGCGGCTGGACGGCCCGGTGCGCGGCAACGGCCGCATCATCGACGAGCTCGAAAAGCTCTTCGCGGGCGCCGGCTGGAACGTCATCAAGCTCGTGTGGGGCAGCGACTGGGATGGCCTCTTCGCGCAGGACACGAGCGGCGCGCTGGCCCGCGTGTTCGCCAACACCGTCGACGGCCAGATGCAGACCTTCGCCGCAAAGGACGGCCGCTTCAACCGCGACAACTTCTTCGGCCAGAACCCCGAACTCGCGCGCCTGGCCGAAGGCATGACCGACGAGCAGATCGATCGCCTCAAGCGCGGCGGCCACGACCTCGTGAAGATCCATGCGGCTTACGCGGCGGCGGCCAAGCACAAGGGCCAGCCCACCGTGATCCTCGCCCACACCAAGAAGGGCTACGGCATGGGCAGCGCCGCGCAGGGCAAGATGACCACGCACTCGCACAAGAAGATGGGCGACGTGGACCTCATCGAATTCCGCGACCGCTTCAACCTGCCGCTGACCGATGCGCAGGCCACCGCGATGGACTTCTATCGCCCGGCCGAAGACAGCGCCGAGATGCGCTACCTGCGCCAGCACCGCGAATCGCTCGGCGGCGCCATGCCGCGCCGCGAGACCGCCTGCGACGTGGTGGCCAAGCCCGACATCGCGAGCTACGCGCAGTTCGCCACGGCCGCCGCCGGCAAGGAAATGAGCACCACCATGGCCTTCGTGCGCATGCTGGGCAACCTCATGAAGGACAAGGCCCTGGGCCCGCGCATCGTGCCCATCGTGGCCGACGAGGCGCGCACCTTCGGCATGGCCAACCTGTTCAAGCAGGTGGGCATCTATTCGAGCGTGGGCCAGCGCTACGCGCCGGAAGACATCGGCTCGGTGCTGAGCTATCGCGAAGCCACCGACGGGCAGATCCTGGAAGAGGGCATCAGCGAAGCCGGCGCCATCGCGAGCTGGACGGCGGCCGCCACCAGCTACAGCGTGCATGGCCTGGCGATGCTGCCCTTCTACATCTACTACTCGATGTTCGGCTTCCAGCGCGTCGGCGACGCCATCTGGGCTGCCGCGGACCAGCGTGCGCGCGGCTTCCTGCTCGGCGCCACGTCCGGGCGCACCACGCTCGGCGGCGAAGGCCTGCAGCATCAGGACGGCAGCAGCCACCTCGTGGCCGCGACCATTCCCAACTGCAAGGCCTACGACCCGGCCTACGCGGGCGAGATGGCGGTGATCGTCGATGCGGGCATCCGCGAGATGATGGTCGAGCAGAAGGACGTGTTCTATTACGTCACGCTCATGAACGAGAACTACGCGCAGCCCGATGTGCCCGAGGGCGCGGAAGGCGACATCCTGCGCGGGTGCTATCGCTTCGGCACGTATGCGCCGGCATCGGGCAAGGCGAAGAAGAAGGTCACGCTGATGGGCTCCGGCGCGATCCTCACAGAGGTTGTGAAGGCCGCGCAGCTGCTGGCCGAAGAAGGTATCGAGGCCGAGGTGTTCAGCGTCACGAGCTGGAGCGAACTTGCGCGCGACGGGCTGGCTTGCGAGCAGCGCGCGTTGTCGGGTGAAGAAGCCGGCACCGCGTTCATCGCGCAGCAGCTCGGCAAGGGCAGCAAGGCGCCCCTCATTGCCGCCACCGACTACGTGCGCGCCGTGCCTGAGAGCGTGCGTGCCTTCCTGCCGGAAGGCCGCCGCTACATCACGCTGGGCACCGATGGTTTCGGCCGCAGCGACACGCGTGCGGCGCTGCGCGGGTTCTTCGGTGTCGATGCGGCCAGCATCGCGCGGGCTGCTCGCCACGCGCTGAACTGAGGCCGCGGCGGTCGCGCAGGGCCTGCGTTAGAGTCGCAGGCCCCACCCCATTCGCGCCCATGACCGCCCGCTTCCAATCCCTCGCCCCCAGCGTCCGCCTGGCCGACCAGGTCGCCGATGCATTGGCCGCCGAGGTGCGCAGCGGGCGCCTTTCCGAAGGCGACCGCCTGCCGACCGAGACCGCGCTGGCCGAGCAGTTCGGCGTGAGCCGCACCGTGGTGCGTGAAGCGGTGTCGCGGCTCAAGTCGCTGGGCCTGCTCGACTCGCGCCAGGGCAGCGGCGTGTATGTGCGTGCCGCCGGCGTCGAGCCGCTGCGCTTCGAGATGCCGCACGTGGCCTCGCGCGAAGCCGTCATCCAGATGGTCGAGCTGCGCCGCGCGCTCGAAGCCGAAGTGGCCGCGCTGGCCGCCGAGCGCCGCACGCCAGACGATGTGCAGCGCATCCGCGACGCCATCGATGCGCTGCACGCCGCCGTGGAAGCGGGTGGCAACGGAGCCGACGAAGACGTGCGCTTCCACCGCGCCATTGCCGAGGCTGCGCGCAACCCCTTCCTCATTGGCACGCTGCAGTACCTGCGGCAGTTTTTGCACGGCGCCACCCGCGTCACGCGCGCCAACGAGGCGCGCCGCGCCGACTTCGCGCGCGAGGTGGCGCAGGAGCATGCGCGCATCGTCGAAGCCATCGAGGCCGGCGACCCGCTGCGCGCGCGCGAGGCGGCCAAGAGCCACATGGACAACGCGATCCGCCGCATCGAGCAGGCCGATCCCGCGTTCTGGCAGCAGGAAGGCGCGCAGCTCGCGCGGCCCTTGGTCGAAGGCTGGCCAATAGGCAGCTAAAGCGAGCTTGTAGGCAGCCGAGCCGACACAGAAAGACACCAGAAAGTCGCCGCCAACGGCGCGATCTCCGGGTTTACCCGGGTCAGTTCACAAATCTCAAATTTGTATGATGACCTGACAAATCAACAGAGACAAAGCTTTCTCATGACTTCCTCGACCCTCAAGGCCGGCGCCATGCCGTCGTCCGCCGCAGCCGATGCCGCGCTCGAAAAGCGCACTTACGCCAAGGTGTTCTGGCGCCTCGTGCCCTTTCTCATGCTGTGCTACGTGGTCGCGTATCTCGACCGCGTCAACGTGGGCTTCGCCAAGCTGCAGATGGGCCAGGACCTGGGCTTCAGCGAAACCGTGTTCGGCCTGGGCGCGGGCATCTTCTTCCTCGGCTACTTCCTGTTCGAGGTGCCGAGCAACCTGCTGCTCAACCGCGTGGGCGCGCGCATCTGGATCGCGCGGATCATGATCACCTGGGGCCTGCTCTCGGCCTGCTTCATGTTCGTGAAGACGCCGACCAGCTTCTACATCCTGCGCTTCCTGCTCGGCGTGGCCGAGGCGGGCTTCTATCCGGGCGTGATCCTGTACCTCACGCACTGGTACCCGGCGCACCGGCGCGCGCGGATCATCGCGGTGTTCATGTCGGCCATTCCGGTGGCGGGCATCTTCGGCAACCCGCTGTCGGGCTGGATCATGGACAGCTTCCACGGCGTCTCGTCGATGAGCGGCTGGCAGTGGATGTTCCTGATCGAAGCCGTTCCCGCCGTGCTCGTGGGCGTGATGGTGCTGGTCTACCTCGACAACGGCATCGCCCAGGCGCGCTGGCTGAGTGCTGAAGAAAAGGCGCTGCTGCAGCGCGAGGTGGCGCGCGACGCCGCCCACGGCGCCAAGGGCCCGCACTCGGTGGCTGGCGTGTTCCGCGATGCGCGCATATGGTGGATGGCGTTCATCTACTTCGCCTTCGTCATGGGCCAATACGCACTCACTTTCTGGCTGCCCACGCTGGTCAAGGCCACGGGCGTGCAGGGCAACCTGAACATCGGGCTGCTCAGCGCGATCCCCTTCGTCTGCGCCATCGTCGCGATGAACCTCTTCGGCCGCAGCGCCGACCGCCGCCAGGAGCGCCGCTGGCACCTGATCGTGCCCGCGCTGATGGGCGCGATCGGCTTCACCGTCGCGGCTTCGTACACGCAGAACACGGTCGTGTCGCTGGCGTTCCTCTCGCTCGCCGCAGCCGGCGTGCTGACCTGCGCGCCGCTCTTCTGGTCGCTGCCCACAGCATTTCTCACCGGCACGGCGGCGGCCGCCGGCATCGCGGCCATCAACTCGGTGGGCAACCTCGCGGGCTTCGTGAGCCCGTACCTCATCGGTTACCTGAAAGACCTGACCGGCAGCACGCAGATCGGCATGTACGTGCTGGCCGGTGCGCTGGTGCTTGGCGCCATCGGCGTGTGGCTGACCCCCAAGCAACTCGTGAATCGCTGATCCTCGAAAGAAAGAATCCCTGCATGACTTCCAGCACCAACACTCCCGTCGTCGGCCTCGTAGGCCTCGGCGCCATGGGCGCCGGCATGGCGCAATCGCTGCGCCGTGCGGGCCATGCGCCGCACGTGTTCGACGTGCGCCGCGAGGTCGCCGAAGCCTTCGCGCGCGATGGCGGCACGGCCTGTGACACGCTGGCCGCGCTCGGCGCGCAGTGCGACATCGTCGTCAGCGTCGTCGTGAATGCGGCGCAGACCGAGTCGGTGCTGTTCGGCGACGGCACCACGCCCGGCTGCGCCGCATCGATGAAGCCCGGCAGCCTGTTCGTGATGTGCTCCACCGTCGATCCGAACTGGTCGGTGGCGCTCGAAGCGCGCCTTGCCGCGCAGGGCATCCTGTACCTCGACGCGCCCATCTCCGGCGGCGCAGCGAAAGCCGCGAGCGGCCAGATGACGATGATGACCGCCGGTACGCCCGCCGCCTACGAGAAGGCCGGCGCGGTGCTCGACGCGATGGCCGCCAAGGTCTACCGCCTGGGCGACAGCGCGGGCGCCGGCAGCAAGGTGAAAGTCATCAACCAGCTGCTGGCCGGCGTGCACATCGCCGCGGCTGCCGAGGCCATGGCGCTGGGCCTGCGCGAAGGCGTGGACCCTGCGGCGCTGTACGAAGTCATCACGCACAGCGCGGGCAACAGCTGGATGTTCGAGAACCGCATGGCCCACGTGCTCGCGGGCGACTACACGCCACTGTCGGCCGTCGACATCTTTGTGAAAGACCTGGGCCTGGTGCTCGACGTGGCGCGCGCGACCAAGTTTCCGCTGCCGCTGTCGTCCACCGCGCACCAGATGTTCATGCAGGCATCGACCGCGGGCTATGCGCGCGAAGACGACAGCGCGGTGATCAAGATCTTCCCGGGCATCGAAGTGCCGGCGCCGAAAAAACAGGCCTGAACAAGACAAAAAGGACACACTCGCTCATGAACATCCTCATCACCGGCGGCTGCGGCTTCCTCGGCGCCCGCCTCGCCCGCACGCTGCTTGCGGGCGGCAACCTCGCACTGGCAGGCGGCGCCGCGCAGCCGGTGTCGCGCATCACCCTGGCCGACCGCGTGCCGCCGCCCGCCGACCTGGCCGGCGACGCCCGCGTGCAATTCGTGCAGGGCGACCTGTACGAGCAGGCCGGCAACGGAGCGCTGCCGCTGGCCGACACCGACGTGGTGTTCCACCTCGCCGCCGCTGTGAGTGGCGAATGCGAGGCCGACTTCGACCTGGGCATGCGCAGCAACCTCGACACCACGCGCGGCCTGCTGGAGGCCTGCCGCCGCGCGGGCCACTCGCCGGTGTTCGTGTTCTCCAGCTCGGTCGCCGTGTTCGGCGATTCGCCCGAGCAGCGCCTGCCCGCAGTGATCGAAGACACCACGCTGCCGACACCGCAGAACAGCTACGGCATCCAGAAATTCATCGGCGAGCAATTGGTGGCCGACTTCACGCGCAAGGGCTTCGTGCAGGGCCGCAATGTGCGGCTCATGACGGTGTCGGTGCGCCCAGGCAAGCCCAACGGCGCGGCCTCCAGCTTCCTGAGCGGCATGCTGCGCGAGCCGTTGGCCGGCGAGCGTGCACGCTGCCCCGTGTCGCCCGACACGCCGGTCGCGCTGGCATCGCCCGGCAACACCGTCGCGGGAATCGTGCGCGCGGCCACCGCCAGCGCCGCGGAATGGGGTGCACGCACGGCGATCAACCTGCCGGCATTGACGACTACCGTGCGCGAGATGGCGCAGGCGCTCGAACGCATTGCCGGCAAGGATGCCACCGGCCTGATCGACTGGGAGCCCGACGCCGCCATCGCGAAGATCGTCACCAGCTGGCCCAGCCGCATCCACGCAGCGCGCGCCGAGGCGCTGGGCCTGAAGGCCGACGCCAGCTTCGACGCGATCCTGCGCGACTACGTGCGCGAGAACGCACAGTCCGTGAAGCTGCCCGTCGTGAAGGGCTGACCCATGGCAAAGCTCGTTCTCGGCTGCATCGCCGACGATTTCACCGGCGCCACCGACCTCGCCAACAACCTCGTGCGCGCGGGCATGCGCGTGGTGCAGGCCATCGGCGTGCCCGAAGGCCCGCTCGATGCGGATGTGGATGCCGTCGTCGTCGCACTCAAGTCGCGCACCATCGCGCCGGCCGAGGCCATCGCACAATCGCTCGATGCGCTGCGCTGGCTGCAGGCGCAGGGCGCAAAGCAGATCTACTTCAAGTACTGCTCCACCTTCGACAGCACGGCGCAAGGCAACATCGGCCCCGTGACCGAGGCGCTGATGGATGCGCTGCAATGCGACTTCACCATCGCCACGCCCGCCTTCCCCGACAACAAGCGCACCGTGTTCAAGGGCTACCTGTTCGCGGGTGAGGTGCTGCTCAACGAGAGCGGCATGCAGAACCACCCGCTCACGCCGATGACCGACCCGAACCTCGTGCGCGTGCTGCAGGCGCAGTGCAAGCGCAAGGTGGGCCTCATCGACTACACGGTGGTGGCGCGCGGCGCGGTCGCCATCGACGAGCGCATCGCTCAGCTGAAGGCCGAGGGCGTGACGATCGCCATCGTCGACGCCGTGTCGAACGACGACCTTCTGCGCATGGGCCCGGCGCTCGCGAAGATGCCGTTGCTCACCGCGGGCTCGGGCGTGGCCATCGGCCTGCCGGCCAACTTCGGACTCGCGCCTTCTTCGCAGGCCAGTGCATTGCCAAAGGCCGGCGGCAAGACGGCGGTGGTCTCGGGCAGCTGCTCGCTAGCCACCAACCGGCAGGTGCTCGATTTCATCCAGCGCGGCGGCGCGGCAATGGCCATCGACCCGCTGCGCATCGCGGCGGGCGTGGACGTTGCCGCCGAAGTGCTGGCCTGGGCCACGCCCTTGATCGACAAGGGCCCCGTGCTCGTCTACTCGACCGCCGAAGCCGGCGCCGTGAAGTCGGTGCAAGGCAGGCTCGGTGTCGAAGAGGCCGGCGCGATGGTCGAACGCACCATTGCAGCCATCGCGCGCGGTGTGGTCGAACGCGGCGTACACCAGCTGGTGGTGGCCGGCGGTGAAACCTCGGGTGCATGCGTGCAGGCGCTGGGCATCGCGCAGATGCAGATAGGCCCGCAGATCGACCCCGGCGTGCCGTGGTGCCATGCGCGTTCCGATGCTGCGCCAGAGGCAGGCGTGCACATCGCGCTGAAGTCCGGCAACTTTGGCAGCGACGATTTCTTCACCAAGGCATTTACAGTGCTCGCATGACCGAGAACGAAGCTCGCGAAGAAATCTGCCGAGTAGGCCGCAGCCTGTTCGAGCGCGGCTACGTGCATGCCACCGCCGGCAACATCAGCGTGCGGCTGGACGACGGCTTCCTGATCACGCCGACCGATGCCTGCCTCGGCTTTCTCGACCCGGCCCGATTGGCAAGGCTCGACGCGCAAGGCCAGCAGACCAGCGGCGACCGGGCCAGCAAGACCATCGCACTGCACACGCGCATTTACGCCGCGACGCGCAAGTTCGATGCGAACACCGCCTGCGTGATCCACACACACAGCACGCATTGCGTCGCGCTCACGCTGAACGAACCGGGCGACGAACTGCTGCCCGCGCTTACACCGTATTTCGTGATGAAGGTCGGCCACGTCCCGGTCATCCCGTACCACCGGCCCGGCGCGCCCGAAGCGGCCGAACAGGTGGCACAAACCATCGAGCGCTTCGGCACCGCCGGCACGCCGATTCGCGCCGTGATGCTCACGCGCCTCGGCCCCAACGTTTGGCACGACACGCCGGCCGCCGCCATGGCCGTGCTCGAAGAGCTCGAAGAAACCGCACGGCTTCAGCAGCTCGCGCAGGCCGCACGGCCCGAGCCGCTGAACGCCGATCAGATCGATGAACTGCGCCGTACCTTCGGTGCGCGCTGGTAGTACAAACACCCCATGCCCCAATTTGCCGCCAACCTCTCGATGCTCTACCCGGAGCTCGCTTTTCTCGACCGCTTCGACGCCGCCGCGAAAGACGGCTTCAAGGCCGTGGAATATCTCTTCCCCTACGACTTCGCGAAAGACGAAATCCTGGCGCGGCTCAAGCACAACGGCTTGCAGCAGGTGCTGTTCAACGGCCCGCCCGGCGACTGGAACGGAGGCGAGCGCGGCCTGGCCTGCCTGCCCGGGCGCGACGCCGAGTTTCGCGAAGGCATTGCCAAGGCGATCGACTACGCCGTGGCGCTTGACTGCCCCCGCATCCACGTCATGGCCGGCCTCGTGCCCGAAGGCCTGGAGCGCGACGCGCTGCAGCCCGTGTACCTCGACAACCTGCGCTGGGCCGCGGCCGAAGCCGCCAAGGCCGGCCGCGACGTGTTGATCGAGCCGATCAACACGCGCGACATTCCGCGCTTCTTCCTCAACCGGCAAGATCACGCGCACGAGATCGTCGAGACAGTGGGCGCGCCCAACCTCAAGGTGCAGATGGACCTGTACCACTGCCAGATCGTCGAAGGCGACGTGGCAATGAAGATCCGCAAGTACCTTCCCACGGGCCGTGTCGGCCACATCCAGATCGCCGGTGTGCCCGAGCGCCATGAGCCCGACATCGGCGAGCAGAACTATCCGTATCTGTTCGACGTGCTCGACGAGGTGTCGGCGCAGTGCGGCTGGCAGGGCTGGGTCGGCTGCGAATACCGGCCGAAGCGCGGCTCGGAGCCGGGCGGCACCTCGGCCGGCCTCGGCTGGCTGCGGGCCTGGGAGCAGCGGCACGCATGAAGCTCGAGGCGCTGCGCATTCCGGCGCCGCTGCGTGCATTCGCGGCGGGCGATGCGCAGTTGTTTGATGTCACGTTGACTGGCGACAGCGTTGCATCCATCGTGCCGAGCGCCCAACAGAAGCACGCAAGCGGCACGCTGCTGAGCGCGCTGGTCGAGGCGCACGCGCACATCGACAAGAACTACACCGTGCAGGACGTCGGCGCTGCGCAAGGCAACCTGTTCGCCGCCATCGAGCGCATGAACAGGCACCGCGACAGCTGGACCGGCGAGTCACTGCGCGTTCGCATGGAGCGCGCATTGAACGACGCCTGGCAATCGGGCACGCGCGCACTGCGCACGCACCTCGACTGGGTGCAGGCCGAACCGCCGGCCGCGCTGGCTGTGTTCGAGTCGCTGCGCGAGGAGTGGCGCGGCCGCGTCGAGCTGCAGTTCGTCTCGCTCACGCCGCTCGACTTGTTCGCCGACCACGCCTCAGGCGAACGCATCGCGCGCGAGGTGAAGCGCGCGGGCGGTGTGCTCGGCGCATTCGTCTATCGCAACGAAGGCATCGTCCACAAGCTCGGGCGTGTGTTCGACCTTGCGCAGCAACACGGGCTGGGCCTCGACTTCCATGTCGACGAAGGGCTCGACCCCGAGGCCAGCGGCCTGCGCAGCATCGCGCAGCTGGTGCGGGCGCGCGACTTCAGGCACGGCGTGGTCTGCGGCCACGCCTGCTCGCTCTCGGCGCAGGACGACGCGGTTGCCGGGGAAACGCTGGCACTGTGCGCCGGCGCGGGCATTCACCTTGTCGCGCTGCCCACCACCAACCTCTACCTGCAGGGCGCCTGGGACCGCACGCCGGTGCAACGCGGCATCACGCGCATCCGCGAGGCGGCGGCACGGGGCTTGCGTGCGAGCCTCGCAACCGACAATGTGCAGGACGCCTTCTATCCCTACGGCAGCTACGACTTGCTGGAGACCTTCGGCCTCGGCGTGCAGATGGCGCACCTGGCGCCGGCCTCCGACTGGCTCGACACCGTCACCGTGAGCCCCGCGAAAGCGCTGGGGCTCGCATGGGACGGGCGCATCGCGCCGGGCTGCCCGGCGGACCTGCTGCTGCTGTCGGCCACAGACGAACACGAACTCATCGGCCCGCGCGGGCGGCAACGCACCGTCATCCGCGCTGGCCAGGTACTGGAGAAAACACAATGAGCACGATGGGCAAGCCAATGGCCAACTACGCCGCCGCCAAGCGCGTCGGAGATTTCGTCTTCATGAGCGGCGTGGTCGCGGTCGATCCGGCCACACGCCGCGCCGTCGCCGGCTACGACGCGATTCCCGAAGCGGCGCGCACCGCGCTGCAGGGCGTGGGTTATGCCACCGGCCAGATGTCGGTCGACGTGTTCGAGGCGCCCATCGTCGCGCAGAGCTGGTTCGTGCTGGAGCGCATCCGCCAGATTGCCGCCGAGCATGGCGGCACCATGGAAGACGTGGTGAAGCTGGTGCAGTACTTCCGCCACCTGCCGCACTACGCCTTCTACAACCGCGTGCGCGGCCTGTTCTATCCGGGCGAGCCGCCGGTGAGCACGGTGGTGGAGGTGTCGCGCTTCCTGCCGGGGGACGAAGTGCTGGTGGAAGTCGAAGCCACCATGTACCTGCCCCGGCGCTCTTCTACTTGACCCCCGCACCCTTCAGCAGGAACTCCGTCACCTGCTCGATCAGGTAGCGCCGGTCTTTGCCGTCCTTGTCCTGGCCCTGCTGGGCTGCGTCGCGGTAGTAGGCCGCCTGCGTGGCGTGGTCGGCGTAGAACTGCGTCACCGCCCAGATGTGGAACAGCACCAGCATCGGGTCTGCCTTGTCCATCAGGCCCTGGTTCATCCAGTTCTGGATCACGGCTGCAGCCTGGTCGGTGCGCTGCTTGCTCGTGTCCATCATGTTGTTGATGACGGGCGCGCCGCGCATCATCTCGGCCGTGAAGATGCGCGAGCGCAGCGGGTGCTCGAACGAGAACATCATCTTGCGCTGGATCAGGTCGCCCAGCACCTTGCGCGGGCCGAAGGCCTCGTCGCTGAAGCCGAACACCACGATCCAGTCGGTGAGGATGTCCTGCAGCACCTGGCGGTACAGCGCTTCCTTGCTCTCGATGTAGTAATGCAGCTGCGCCTTCGAAAGCCCCGCCTTGTCGGCGATGGCCTGCGTGGACGCGCCGGCCAGCCCTTCGCTTGC
The DNA here is from genome assembly GCF_900107295.1 of Variovorax sp. YR266. Lineage (NCBI taxonomy): Bacteria > Pseudomonadati > Pseudomonadota > Betaproteobacteria > Burkholderiales > Comamonadaceae > Variovorax > Variovorax sp. YR266. The sequence goes on along the minus strand of NZ_FNPM01000003.1, from coordinate 168,661 downwards.
GAACACCTCGATGGCGGCCTGGTTGATGAGGCCGAGCACCTGCGTGTACTTGCGCGAGCGGCCGCGCGTGGCGGGCGCCTCGGCGTCGCTCTCTTCGTTGACGGAAGCCGGACGCGCGCTCACAGCTGGAGTTCCAGTTCCAGTTCCTGGCCCCTGGCGCGCGAGCAGCACAGCGCAATCTTGTGGCGGCGCTCGCTGCCCGTGAGGCAGAAGTCGCGGTGCTCGGCGCCTTCGCCGTCGCCCTCGACCACGCAGGTGCCGCACAGGCCCTGCTGGCACGACACGGGGATGTCGATGCCGACTTCGTGCAGCGCGTCGACGGCCGTCTGGTCGGCAGCCACCGGCACGCTGATGCCACGCCGGGCGAGCTTCAGCGTGAAGGGCAGGCCGGTGGTGGCGTTGGCGTCGGTCGGTGCGGCGAAGTATTCGGCGTGCAGCGCGTCTTCGGGCCAGTGCGCGGCCGCGTCGCGCACTGCCTTCATGAAGCCGCCGGGGCCGCAGACGTAAAGGTGCGTGCCGGGCGCGCGGTCGGCCAGCAACCCATGCAGATCGATACGCTGCAAGGCATCGCCCTGGTCGAGATGCAGTCGCAGGTGCGGCGCCAGCGAGGGCGCGTGCAGTGCATCGGCGAAGGCCAGATGCTCTTCGCTGCGCGCGAACACGCACAGCGTGAACTGCGCGCCGCGCGCCGCAAGCGCCTGCGCCATCGCCAGCAGCGGCGTCATGCCGATGCCACCGGCCAGCAGCAGGTGGTGGGTGGCTTCCTCGCGCAGCGGAAAGGTGTTGCGCGGCGCGCTGATCGGCAGCAGGTCGCCCTCGCGCACGCGCTCGTGCATCGAGGCCGAACCGCCGCGGCTGGCGAGCTCGCGCTTCACGCCGATCACGTAGGAGTTGGCGTCAGAGGGCGCGCGCGCCAGCGAGTACTGCCGCGAGAAGCCGCCGGGCATGTGCACGTCGATGTGCGCGCCCGCCTCGTAGGAAGGCAGCGGCCGGCCCCACGGGTGGGCCAGTTCGAAGGCCAGGATTTCCGGCGTCTGCCGCGAGATGCGTTCGACGCGGACGGTGAGCGTGCGTTCGAGGCTCATGGAGTTGTCTCCCTGTGTCGATGTTTTCTAGATGCTGCCCAGCTTGCGCGACACGCGCTCGATGAAATGGGTCCGGTCGCGTGCAGTCGCTGCGTTCATGTCGTGCAGCTGCAGCCACGTCACCTTGCAGCGCCACGCGAACAGCGCACGCAGCGCGCGCGTGAACAGCCGCCGGCCCGGGTCGCCGATCATCAGCACGAACCAGCGCGGCGAGCCGCCGGTGGTCACCACCGTCAGCCGCCTGATGTGCCGCATGCCCGACTTCGCGAGCTGCCCCTTGCGTTCCGCCGGCAGGAAGGCCACGCCCGGCAGCCACACCCTTTCGAGCCAGCCCTTGAGCATCGACGGCGGCCCGTGGAACCAGGTGGGAAACACGAACACAAGATGCTCGGCCCACAGCAGCGCTTCGACGTGGGGTTTCACGCGTTCGCGGATCAGGTCGGGGTTGTCGAGGTAGGCGATGCGCTCTTCGCGTGTCAGCGTCGGGTCGAAGCCCTCGGCGTACAGGTCGATGGCCTTGACGGGGTGTCGCGGTTCGAGCGCCTCGAGGGCGGTGCGATAGAGCGCGTGATTGAAGCTGTCAGGGTTCGGATGGCAGTGGACGACTAGCGTTTTCATGGTTGAGGGCCGGTTCGCTCAGGACTTGCGTCGCTGGCGAGACGGGGTCAGAGCCCAAGGAGTGAAAGGCCGCGCGGTGCCTTATGGCAACCCAGGCGCCGGCATCTGACCCCGGCGCAAGCCCCGCGCGACCCACGGGAAAAAATCGGTGTGCTTACTTGCCGGTGAGCTTCTTGCGGACGTCGACGCCGACGCCCTTGTTGACGAACTGCGTGGTGACCACCTTCGACAGGTCGACCTCGCCGGTCTTGTACAGGCCGGCCTTGACCATCTTGTCGTAGAAGTCCTTCACGCGGGCCTCGTCCATCGCGCCGATGCCCTTGGTGAGCGATTCGCCGCTGTCGACGATGCCCATCTTCTTCATCAGCTCGATGGAGCCCTGCGAGGCGGCCACGGGCGAGTCGGGGTTGATCTTGGCGATCATCTCGTTGGCGGCCTTGTTGTCGCCGTAGAGGTAGTTGTTCCAGCCGATGATCGAGGCCTCGACGAACTTGCGCACCGTCTCGGGCTTGGTCTTGATCAGGTCGGCGCGCGTCTCGATGGTGGTCGAGTAGGTCGAGAAGCCGTTGTCTGCCAGCAGCTGCACCACCGGGTCGAAGCCGGCCTGTGCCTTGATCGACAGCGGCTCCGAAATCGCATAGCCCTGTTGAATGGACTTCTTGTCCGCCAGGAAGGGGCCCACGTTGAAGGTGTAGGGCTTGAGCTGCGAATCCTTGAAGCCGTGCTCCGACTTCATCCACTGCCAGAAGCTGAACTGGCCGTCCTTGCCGATGAAGGCCACGGGTGCCTTGGTCATGTCCTTGAAGGTGTCGAAGCCCTGGCCCGGGTGGGCGAACATGGCCTGCGGGTCTTTCTGGAAAAAGGCCGCCACCACCACCGTGGGCACGCCGTTCTTCACGTTGTCGAAGGACTGCAGCAGGTTGCCCGTCATCAGGAAGTCGACCTTGCCGGCCGGCAGCATCGGCCGGTTGTTGACCATCGGGCCGCCCTGCTGGATGTCGACGTCGAGGCCGTACTTCTTGTAGGTGCCGTCCACCAGGGCCTGGTAGAAGCCGCCGTGGCCGGCCTGCGCCTTCCAGTTGGTGGCGAACACCACTTTTTCCTGCGCCTGCGCGGCGAAGGCGGCGGCCGCGAGGGCCAGGCCGAAGGCAAGCGGTCGGAGATTGAAAGCGGGGATGCGCATGGGGACGGACTCCTGTGGAGGTTTTGGAAGGTACGGGATGCGGAGACTAAATCTTTTCAGCGTTCGGTCGCCATCTCTGGCGACCAGCCGCGCGTCTTGCCGGGATTCATCAGCCCCATCGGATCGCTGCGCTTCTTGAATTCGATCTGCTGCGTGTCGATGGTCTTCATGCCGCCGTCCTCGATGGTGACGACGTGCGGGTTGAAGATCTGGCAGCCGCCCTGCGACTCGATCTCGCGGATCACTTCGTACTGGTGGGCCTCGCCCTTCCAGCGCACGAGCAGGATGCCGAAGGTGCCGCACTCGCCGTTGGCGCGCGCGAAGTCCTGGTGCTGCAGCACGTCGTCGCCGAAGATTTGCAGATGGCGCTCGACCACGGCCGGGTCGAAGGGCTGGGCGTAGGCCACCTGCAGATAGGTCCAGCCGCGGTCTGCCTTCAGCGCCTGCAGCGTCGTGTGGTTGAACGCGCACTCGTAGGCCGGGGGCAGGCCGTCGGCGAGCAGCTCGGCTTCGGTGCCGGCGACAGAGATCGTGCCGCCCTGCGCATCGGCGAGCGCACGGAAGTCCGCCATCGAATCCGGCGAGACCATGGCGAACACGGCGTGCCGGTCGACAGGAAATCGGTCGCGCATGGCCGTGTAGTAGGGCGAGAAGCGTGCCTCCACTGTCGAGAGCAGGAAGATGTCGAGCGAAGGCGCCTGCGCGGCAATGCCGAAATCGAGCGCGCCGCGATACGTCTCGAACAGCACCGTGCAGTGCACCCATTCGACGGCGGGGCTCAGCGCGACTTCCACGTCGAGGATCACGCCGTTGGTGCCATAGGCGTGGTGCACCTGCTGGATCTCGTCGCCGTGCAATTCGATGATGCGCGGCTCGCGCTCCACCGTCATCACGCGCGCGCGCAGCAGGTTGCCCGGGTCGCGCAGGATGCCGTGGCGGAACGAGCCGATGCCGCCGAAGCCGCCCGCGATGAAGCCGCCGATGGACGCCACATGCCAGGTCGAGGGCCACATGCGCAGCGCCTGCCCGGTCTCGCGTGCGGCGAGGTCGATGTCGTGCATGCGCGCGCCGGCCTCGACGCGGATGCGTCCGGGCTGGATGTCGAGCACGCGGCACATCTGCGTCACGTCGAGCACGATGCCGCCTTCGAGTGGCACGCACTGGCCGTAGTTGCCGGTGCCGCCGGCACGCACCGTGAGCGGCAGCTTCCATTTCGCGGCCACGGCGGCCGCCTGCCGCACGTCGTCTTCGGTGCTGACCTTGACGACGAGGTCGGCCACGCAGGCCGCGAGCTGCGCGGTGAGGATGGGGCTGTACCAGTAGAAGTCTTTCGACAGCTGCTTGCGCTGGGCCGGCGCGGTGATCAGGTTGAGGCCGCGCAGGTCGGCGCGCACGGCATCCCAGTCGACGGCGGGCACGATGGTCCTAGCGTTCACGGCGCATTTCGCTTTCGTGCCAATGCCCGAGCACCAGCCGCGACAAGGCCGCGAACACGATGAAGATCACGATGCCCAGCAACGACACCAGCAGCAGCGCCGCGAACATCATCGGAATCTCGGTGCGGAAGCTCGATTCGAGAATGCGCGATGCAAGACCCGTTTCCTTGCCCGCCGTGCCGGCCGTGAACTCGGCCACCACCGCGCCGATCAGGCTCAGCCCGCCCGCGATTTTCAGGCCCGCCATGAAGTACGGCAGCGCGCTGGGCGCGAGCAGGTAGCGGAAGGTCTGCCACGGCGAGGCCTTGTAGAGCTGGAACAGGTCGCGAAGGTTGCTGTCCGCGCTTTTCAGTCCGATGACGGTGTTCGACAGGATCGGGAAGAAGGCCACGATCCACGCGCACAGCAGCAGCGCCGCCGTGGTGCTCGACACATAGATCAGGATCAGCGGCGCAATCGCGATGATCGGCGTCACCTGCAGGATCACCGCGATCGGGAACAGGCCGATCTCCACCCACTTGAAGAGCGCGAACGCAATGGCCAGCAGCACGCCGCCGACGATGGCCGCGGCGAGCGCGAGCAGCGTGAGCTTCACCGTGAACCACAGCGCACTCGACAGCGAATCCCAGTTGTCGAACAGCGTGCGAAGAATGAGCGAGGGCGCGGGCAGGATGTAGTGCGGGATGTTGTTGGCGCGAACCGTCCATTCCCAGATGAGCAGCAGCAGCACGACGATGCCCGCGGGCACGACGACGCGCAGCAGCGACTCGCGCCGGCGCAGCCTGTCTTCGTGCGCACGCAGCGAGGCCTCGGAGGGCGCCGCATCCGCATTGGCGTCCGCGAGGGCGACGGGCTCAGTGATCGATGTCGAGGCCATGCAGGGCTCCGTGCAGGGATTGCGACACGGCAGTGCAGTGCGCGTTGTAGCGGCTCGATGTGCGGAACTCTTCGCCGCGCGGATAGGGTTCGTCGATGCGGATCTCGTCGATCACGCGGCCCGGGCGCGCGGCCATCACGACGATGCGGTTCGACAGGTACACCGACTCGTACACGCTGTGCGTGACGAACACGACCGAGAAGCGGTGCTCGCGCCAGATGGCCAGCAGGTCGTTGTTGAGCTTGATACGCGTCATCTCGTCGAGCGCGGCAAAGGGCTCGTCCATCAGCAGCAGCCGCGGGTGCGTGACCAGTGCGCGCGCAATCGACACGCGCATCTTCATGCCGCCCGAGAGCTCGCGCGGGTACACGTCGGCAAAGCGCGAGAGGCCGACCATCTCAAGCACCTGCTGCACCACCGGCGCAGCCGCGTCGCGGCTCATGCCCGCGAGCTTGAGCGGCAGCCACACGTTGTCGAACACCTTGGCCCAGGGCATGAGCGTGGGCTCCTGGAACACGAAGCCCAGGTCGCGGTCGCTCTGCGTCTTTCCGGTGTTGGCATCCGACCAGTGCATGTCGCCCGAACTGAGGCGTGTGAGCCCCGCGATGAGGCGCAGCGCGGTGCTCTTGCCGCAGCCCGATGGGCCCAGGAAGCTGATGAAGTCGTGCTCGCCGATGTCGAGCGTCATGCCCTGCAGCGCGAGCGTGCCGTTGGCGAAACGCTTGCTGACGTTGCGCAGGGTGACCAGCGGCGGGGTGGATGGCGTGGTGCTTTCCATGATGGCTGCGAGCCTAGCGCCAGGCGGGTTGGTTGGCGAGGCGCGACAGGGGGAAGCGGTCGACCTCGTGCAGCAGCTCGACGAAGCGGCGGCCCACGTGGTCGAGCACCGCCGCGCCCTTTTCGGCGGTGGCGCGCGTGGCGTCGCCGGCTGCGCCCGCGGGGTTGATGTCGTGCATCTGCCAGCCGAGCTTGCCGCTGGGGGTGATCGACAGGAACTTGTTCTCGGCGGCCAGCTGCTCCGTCATCGAGCTGAAGTTCTGGAACTGGTCCTTGCGGACGTAGTCGGGCGTGAGGTGCAGCATGACCGAACTTTCGAGGTCGCCGGCGTGGATGCCGTGCTTGCCTTCATGCGCGGTGAACAGGCCTTCGGGCAGGCCCAGCGTGTACCAGTTGGCGGCCACGACCATCATGTCGTGGGCTTCGCGCAGGTCGCGCGCCACGATGTCCATCACGCTCATCTGGCCGCCGTGGCTGTTGTAGAGCACCAGCTTGCGCACGCCGGCCTTGGCGACACAGGCGCCGATGTCGGTCCACAGCGAGATCAGCGTGTTCGCCGACACGGTGAGCGTGCCCGGGTAGCGCGAGTGTTCGTTGCTCTTGCCATAGGGCACGGTGGGCAGGAACAGCACCGGCAGGTCGTCGGGCAGGTGCGGCAGCGTGGCGCGCACCATGCCGTCGATGGTGGCGGTGTCGGTCGACATCGGCAGATGGGGGCCGTGCTGCTCGGTCGCGCCCACGGGCAGCACGGCGATCAGCCGTTCACGGTCGAGGCGGGAGAACTCTTCGCTGGTCAGGTCAGACCAGAAACGGCTGCGCAGTGGGGGCGGATTCATCGTGGTGTACCTCGTGGCGACGGACGGGATGATGGTCTAAATTATCCATACGGTCAAAAAAGATTGGCTATCCGTGGATACCCGTTGATCTCTCATGACCGATCTCATGCAAGCTGCATGCCATCAAATTTGCTCGAATGGTCAAAAATTGACCCTGAGCGCCCGCCGCCCGGGGTTCACCAGCGCAGGCGCAGCCCCACTTGCCCCTGCACGCCGGTCTGCTCGGTGATGCCGATGGCGCTGGTGTACGCCAGGCCGCCGTAGACCGCCAGCGTCTTGTTCACCTGGCCGACAACGCCGCCGCCGACTTCGAGCGCGCTCGAATTGCGGCGGTTGACGACCTGGTCGGTCGGCCCGAAGTAGATCGCGTTGCTGCCGCTGAAGGTGTGCCACAGGTTGACCTTCAGATACGGCTTCCAGACGCCGCCGCCCGCGTCGAAGCGGCCTTCGAGCCGCGCGCCCAGCCGGCCGGTGACGGCGTTGTCGCGCTGGAAGCGCACGGTGGAAAGGCCATCGTCGAAATCGTCGATCGAGCTGCGCTGCCAGATCAGCTGCGCCTGTGGCTGCAGCGTCACGGTGTCGCTCAGGGCAAACGGATAGCCCGCTTCCAGCGATGCGGTGATCGTCTTGCCGTGCGGCCTGCCGCCGCGGCCGAGCGTGGAAATCGCGTCGGTCTTGAAGCGGGTGGCCATGAGCACGGCGTCGCTGTACCAGCCGCTGCTCGCAATACGGGTCCAGTACGCGCCGAGGCTGTAGCCCTCCACGCTCAGCCGGCCGGCCGCCTCGTTGGTGGCGCCGTCGGCGACGCCGCTCGCGCTGCCGCTGGCGCGCGTGTAGCCGCCCAGCACGCCGACGCGGTTGCGTCCGCCGGCGGCGTCGGTGCCCATCAGGAAGTCGTGGCCGAGCTGCAGGCCGTGGACGTTGCCGTCGAACTGCGGATTCGCATCGCCGCGCAGGCGCTGCCGTGTGCTCTCGCCGAACACGCGGCCCCACGAGGCCTGCCGGCCTTCGCTGTCCCCGTCGCCGGCCAGCAATTGCTGGTCGCCCTGCCGGTCGTGGAAGCTGCCCAGCTGCGCGAGCCCGAGGCGGCGCACCGCGATCGGCAGGGCGCTGTAGAGCGGGACCTCGGGCCGGTAGAGCTTGACCGGCTCCACCGACATGGCGGCTGGCGGCGCGCCGGGCACCGGCGGCGTTTCGTTGAGGACTGCGAGCGCTTCTGTCAGCGAGCCCACCACGGTGCCGCCGACCAGGTAGCCGTTGTTGCGCAGGTACCAGTTGTCGGAGTTGTTGCCGGCCGCGCCGCCTCGGAACAGCCGGTAGTTGTAGGCGCCGGCCTCGACCGCCTGGGTCAGCGAGAACGCGGTGGGGGCCGTGGTGGCGCCGTTGAGTGCCTGCACCACCAGGATGCCGTCGGCCAGCGTGGGCGCGCCCAGGCCGCCGCGGTTGACCACGCGGATGCCGGTGCTGCCCGATGCCGCGCCGCCGTCGATCACGAGCTTGTCCGAGGGCGAGTTGTCGCCCGCCAGCACCGTGTTGACCTGCATCAGCGCGCCGCTGCCGCCGAAGTAGTTGCCGCGCACGGTGAAGGCCCCGAAGTTCACGCCGTCGTTAGGCCCGGGCAGCAGCGTGCCCTGGTTGGTCACGTTGCCCGCGAAGGTGCCGGTGCCGGCCACCGTTGTGCCGGGGAGCACCGTGATGACGGGGCTCGTCAGCGTCGCGGGGAGGTTGAAGCGGCCGGACTCCACCCGTATCGAGTCGGAGAAATTCGCGTCGGTCAGCCACGACCATTCGGTGCCGCGCATCGTCAGGTTCTGGAAATTGCGGAACGCGTTGTCCACCGTGCCGGTGCCTTCGAGGAAGGTGCTGGCGGTTTTTCCGACGCCGCCGTCGGCGCCGCCCCGGATGACCGAGCCGGTCTGCAATATCAGTGTGCCGTTGCCCAGCGCGCCCATGTAGATCGCGTCGGTGTTGGCGGCGCCGCCGTGTCCTTCGATGGTGCCGGCGTTGACCAGCACGTCGTTGCCGTTCTGGCCGCGATAGCCGTAGCCGTTGGCGCTGGACAGCGTGCCACCGGCCCGGTTCTCCACGCGCGAGAAGAAGCTTGAGCCCAGAGTGTTCGCATGCACCGCGTCGGCGCCGCCCGCGGGCGAGTTGGCACCGGTGGTGGTGATGGTGCCGGTGTTCACCAGCAGGTTGGCGACGAGGTTGCCGCCCTGCAGGTAGACGCCCTTGGCCGAGGTGCCGCTGGTATTGATGGTGCCGTTGTTGATCACCGTGTTGCCCGGGCCCAGCATGGAGACGCCGTGCGAGCTGCCGCCCGTGGTGCTGATGCTGCCGTTGTTGGTGATGAGCGTGCGCGTGCTGCTGTTCGACGTCACCAGGATGCCGGAGGTGCTGCTGCTCGTCGTGCGGATGGCGCCGTTGTTGGTCAGGGTGTTGTCATTGCCCGTGGCGACCATCGCCGCGCGGGCAGAACCCGAGCCGCCCGAGACGGTGATGGTGCCGTTGTTCGTGATGGTGCTGGCATCGCGCACCAGCAGGACCTGCGTGGCATTGGTGCTGAGCGTGGCGCCGTTGTTCACGGTGATGCCGACGCCGGTGCTGCCCGGCGTGGCGATCACGCTGGCCGAGCCGGTCGTTGCGCCGTCGCAGACCACGGAGGTGTTCGAGCCCGGCGTGGCGGTTGGCGCGCAGGCGGCATAGGCGCCATCGGCGGCCAGCGTGGCGAGCGTTGCCGCAAGGCAGCGAACTAGAGGGGAGGGGGAAGGAAGGTGACGCGGAATCCGATGCGATCGCGCGATGCTCATGCTTGCTCCTTTGTTCTTGGTTGTCTCTCGTGCACGACCCTGAGGCTGGGCGGTCGTTTGGCCATTTGCCAAGACATTTGGCACGATTAACAATCAAGAAACAATCGAGCGAATGTTTGCATGTTGCTGTAGTGAGACGGCGCGGGCGCCGGTGTCTTTCAGGCCGCCACGGCCTGCGTCTTGCGGCGCGGCCACGGAATGAGCAGGCATGCGCCGAGCAGCGTGACAACGCCCACCAGGCCGCAAAACAGGGTCACGGAAAAGCGCGGGACGACGGTGCCCAGCGCGAACGAGACCGAGAAGATGCCCAGGTTGAGCAGGCTCGCGTGGTACGAGTTGATGGTGCCTCGGCAGCGCTCGGACAGGGCGCTCAGCCTGGCATGGTGCAAGGGCCCGGCACAGCCGTAGCCGAAGGCCCATGGCAAGCCGAGCAGCGCCAGTTGGGCCATCGACCCGACCGGCAGCATGAAGCCGAGCAGGCCCACGGCCGCGACGAGCGCGGCGCCCGGCAATGCCGCTTCGCCCGCCATGCGCTGCAGCTTGCCGCTCGCGAGGTTGCCGCCGATCACGGCCAGCCCGTAGAAGCCCGCCAGCAAGCCGGTGTCGGTGGGAGACAGCGACAGCTTCCGCGAGGCGACTTCCGCCACCACCGCCCCGAACCCCGCGACCCAGCCGAGCCAGAGGTAGCTGGCCGACAGCCGGCGGCGGGCACCGGGCGTCTTCAGTGCTTCGCGGTGCGTGGCCATGAAGTCCATGTGCATCGCATGCGAGCCGGCGCCGGGTACGCGATCGGCGAAGGCGCGCGAAACCGCCAGCGCGGCCAGCACGGCGAGGGCGGCCAGCGCGTAGTAGGCCGACCGCCATCCCCACGTATCCGCCAGCCGCCCCGCCAGCACGGGCGTGAGAACGAACGCCAGCATCAGGCCGATGAAGACGTGGCCCAGGCGCCTGCCCACCTGCTCGGGCGGCGATTCGTCGGCCACCAGGGCCAGCGCGTTGGGCTGAACGACGGCCGCGCACACACCGGCCAACGCCGACAGGACGATGGCCGCCAGCAGATGGGGTGCACTGGGAATGAGCGCGCTGAGCAGCGCGAACCCGAGCAGCCCCGCCTGCAGCGGTCGCTTGCGTCCCCAGCGGTCCGACAGCGGTCCTGCCAGCAGGGCCACCGCGCCATAGCTGAGCCCGTAGGCGGCGGGCAGGTAGGCGATGGCGCTGGAGCGAACGCCGAAGTCGGCGCTCATGGCGCCCATCATCGGGCCGGCGAGCACCTCCGCCGAGCCGATGAGGAAGAGGCAGCCGAAGAGCGTTGCGATCTGCGAGGTTTTCATGCTCATCGCCGCACCACATAGCGCGTGACCACGGGCGGCGATTCGCCGAGGTGAAAGGCCAGCCGCCGTTCGCGCAATGCCATGTCGCTGGCCGTCGCGCGATTGAAGCGGCGCAGGTGGTCGGTCCACGATTCGTCGACGATCTGCTCCACGTAGCGCTCCGGCTGCGCGATGTCGTGCAGCAGCTCCCAGCCGATGGCGCCCTGGCTCAGGCGCGCGCGGCGGGTCTGCTGCATCACGAGGTGGAAGGCGGCGGCGCGGGCCGGGTCGATCATGAATTCGACGGTGATGACCACGCGGCCGTCTTCCTGCGGTGCCTCGGTCGGCGGGCCGGCGGCCCAGCCGGCCTGCGCGGGGCTGGTGTCGTCCTCGCCGCTCACGTCGGTGACCCAGCGCAGGGCCATGAGCATCAGCAGCGTGCCGCTGATGGCGGCGACGGAAAGGCTGGCGACCAGCGAGGTGACCGTGGCCACCTGCCCCCAGATCGCCGCGCCGATCGCGCTCGCGCCCATGATCGCCATCTGGTACATCGACATGCCGCGCGCGCGCACCCAGTCGGGCAGTGCGAGCTGGGCCGACACCGACAGCGAATTGGCCACCGTGATCCACGCCATGCCGCCGAAGAACATCGCCGGCACCGCGACCCATGCGTTGGGCGCGAAAGCCATCACGGCCGTGGCGCCCGACTGCAGCAGCGTGCCGCGCAGCACCAGCTGGTCGCGCCCCAGCGCCTGGCGCAGCCGCGGCAGGAACAGCACCGCGATGATCGCGCCCGCGCCCATGGCCGCCAGCAGCAGCGTGAAGGTGCCCGCGCCGCCGCCCTGGAGGTTGCGCGCCAGCAGCGGCAGCAGTGCCAGCAGTGCGGTCGAGTGAAAGAAGAAGATAGAGATGCGCGTGAGCACCGCGCGCATGCGCTGCGACTGCCGCACGAACTGCACGCCCACGCGCATCGCGCTGATGAGCTTCTCGCGGCCCAGCGGGTTGGGCGTGTGCTCGCGCCGCCAGCGCAGCACCACGAAGCCCGAGGCCACCGACAGCACCGCGTTCAGCGCAAAGACCCAGATGCTGCCCGCGCTCGCGATCAGCATGCCGGCGGTGAGCGGGCCGACGATGCGCGAGGCGTTCATCGCGATGCCGTTCAGGCCGAGCGCGGCCGGCAGCTGCGGCCTCGGCACCAGCTCGGGCACGATGGCCGCGAACACCGGCCAGCGCAGCGCCAGGCCGATGCCGTTGGCAAACGTGAGCGCCAGCAGCAGTGGCGCGGTCATGAGGTCGAGCGCCAGCGCGGCGCACAGCACGATGGCGGTGCCGGCCAGCCAGAACTGCGTGGCAACCAGCCAGCGCCTGCGGTCGAGGATGTCGGCCAGCGCGCCGCTGGGCAGGCCCAGCAGGAAAACCGGCAGCGTGGAGGCCGACTGCACCAGCGCCACCCAGATGGGCGAGGTGGTCAGCGAGGTCATCATCCACGCGGCGGCCACGTCGTTCATCCACATGCAGATGTTGGCGACGAGCCATGTGCTCCACAGCATGCGGAACACGGGGAGCTTGAGGGGCTCGAGGGCCGCGAGCTTCGTTGGCTGCGGCCGCGCGGGCGGGATCGGTGTCTCTTCGGGGGATATGGGTGGCATGTGCCGCTATTGTGGCGCGGCCTCTTCTCTCAACCCCGGTCGCTGCGTGCGAGGCGGTGTTCGAGGCGGCGCAGCATCGTCGTGAGCACCAGCGTCATCACCCAGTAGATGACCGAGATCGCGAGGTACGGCTCCCAGTAGCGCGCATAGGCGCCGGCCACGGTGCGTGCGGCGTAGGCCAGCTCGGCCAGGCCGATGGCGGAGACCAGCGAGGTGTCCTTCAGCAGCGCGATGGCGTTGTTCCCCAGCGGCGGCAGCATGCGGCGGAAGGCCTGCGGCAGCACTACGTAGCGCATTACCTGCGCGGGCGAAAAGCCGATCGAGCGGCCGGCATCGAACTGCCCGCGCGAGATCGACTGGATGCCCGCGCGGAACACTTCGGAGATGTAGGCGGCCGAGTTGAGCGTGAGCGCCACCACGCCCGAGATGAGCGCGCCGTGCTCCTGCTTGAGCGTGCGCGCGAGTTCGCCGTCGATCAGGATGCCCGAGGTCGGGTGGATGAACACCGGCATCACCGCGAAGTGGATCAGCAGGATCTGCACGAACAGCGGCGTGCCGCGAAAGAAGCTCACGTACACCGTGGCCGGCCAGCGCAGGAAGAAACGCGCCACCCAGGTCCACGGCGCATGGCGCGGGTGCGCCAGGCGTGCGAGCGCAAGGCACAGCCCCCAGCTGGAACCCAGCAGCACGCAGACCACCGTCATGCGCAGCGTCATCCAGGCGCCCTGCCAGAACAGGTCTTTGTATTCCACGAGGATGTCCCAGCGGAACCATCCGAAAAGCAGCACTGGTTGTTCCATGCTTGCGTCCTCAACTCTCAGTCAACGAAAAACGAAACGGCCGCGTGAGGGCGGCCGTGTTCAGGGAAATGCCGTGCGGCTCAGCGCACGTTCGGGTCCTTGTTGAACCACTTCTTGTAGATCGTCACATAGCTGCCGTCGGCGCGAATGGCCGCGAGGCCGGCCGTGAGCTTGTCGAGCAGGGGCTTGTCGCCCTTCTTCACGACGATGCCGAAGCCCTCTTCGGGGAAGGACTTATCGTCCAGTGTCTTCAGCTCGGGGTTCTGCGCCACGCGATAGGCGATCACGCCGTTGTCGCCCATGGCGGCATCGACGCCGCCGCCGGCCAGCTCGGAAATGATGAGCGGCGTGCTCTCGAAGCGGCGGATGTCGGGGTTGGTCTTGCCGAATTCGCGCGAGGCGATGTCGTCGGCGGTGGAAGCACTGACCACGGCGATCTTCTTGCCGGCCAGGTCCTTCAGCGAGGCGACCTTGCTGTTCTTCGGCAGCGCGATCAGCTGGCGGGCCGCGAAGTAGGGAGGCGTGAAGTCGTAGCTCTGCTTGCGCTTCTCGTTGATGGTCACGCCCGAGATCACGAGGTCGACGTCGCCGTTGTTCAGCGCGCCGAAGATGCCGGTGAAGGGCGTGTTGACGATCTTGATCTTCAGGCCCTGCTGCTTGGCGATGGCGTTGATGATGTCGATGTCGAAGCCGACGATCTGCTTGTCCTTGTTCTCGAAGGCGAAGGGCGCGTAGGTGGCGCTGGAAGCCACCGTCAGTTCGCGGTTCTGGGCCTGGGCGCCAAGGGCGAGCGTGGCGGCAGCGAGGCCGAGGGCCAGGGCGCGGCGGAGTGGATTCATTCGGGGTCCTTGCTTTTTCGCCGTCCGGCGGGAGGTGGTGGGCGGGGATTTTAGGCTGTCGCTATCGGCCGCCCCCGGGGCGCTCCCTGGAGTGCGGGGCTAACTAAGGTTCTCCGGGAGAGATGAAGGGCATCGGGGAGCGAACGTGGCCTGCTGACTAGTATCCGGAGCTTTCCGGTTCAGGAGCCTTGCATGACGACCTCGCGGCTTGCTTTTCTTCTCTGTGGCATCGGCCTCACATGCAGCGCTGCGAGCGCGCTGGCGGCTGATCCTCCGGCGCCGCGATTCGATCCGCAGCGCCTGTCGCAGATCGTGAAGACGGTTTCCGGCGACGACTTCGAGGGCCGCGCGCCGGCTACGCCAGCGGAGGCCAAGACGGTCGACTATCTCGTGGCCCAGTTCAAGGCCGCGGGCCTCGCACCGGGAGGTGATCTCGAAGGCGGCCGGCGCGGCTGGACGCAATCGGTGCCGCTGGTGAAGACCGAGTTCCGCGGTACGCCGCGGCTCATGCTCCAGGTGGGAGCCCATAGCGACGCGCTCGTGCAGGGCGAGCAGATCGCGGTGCGCGCCGCGCTCGACGGCTCGACCACGGTCGCGATCCAGCAGGCGCCGCTGGTGTTCGTGGGCTACGGCGTCAGCGCGCCCGAGCGGCGCTGGGACGACTACAAGGGCGTCGACCTGAAGGGCAAGATCGCCGTCGTGCTGGTGAACGACCCCGACTTCGAAACCGGCAGCGGAGACTTCGGCGGCAAGGCAATGACCTACTACGGCCGCTGGACCTACAAGTTCGAAGAGGCCGCGCGCCGCGGTGCGCTGGGCGTGCTGATCGTGCACGAGACCGCTCCTGCCGCCTATGGCTGGGCCACGGTCAAGAACTCCAACACCGCGACCATGCTCGACATCGAGCGCGAAAAGCCGGCCGCCGTGCATCCGAAGCTGGAGGGCTGGATCCAGCGCGAGGTGGCGGTCGATCTGCTGCGCCGCGCGGGCCTGGACTTCGAGGCGCAGAAGAAGTTGGCGCAAACGCGCGAGTTCCAGCCGCAGCTACTGAAGGATGCGAGCCTCTCGGCCGAGTACGCGATCGACCGGCAGGTGATCGTCTCGAAGAACGTGGTGGGCCGTGTCGAGGGCCGCAAACGGCCGGGCGAGACGGTGATCTACAGCGCTCACTGGGACCACCTGGGCGTGGGCGCGCCCGATGCCAGGGGCGACAGGATCTACAACGGCGCGGTCGACAACGGCACGGGGCTGGCCGCGCTGATCGAGATGGGCCGCGCCTTCGCGAGCGCGCCCAGGAAGCCCGAGCGCTCCGTCGTCTTCCTGGCCGTGACGGCCGAGGAGCGCGGCCTGCTCGGCTCCGAGTACTACGGCGCCAAGCCGCTGTATCCGCTGGCGCGGACCGTGGCTGTCATCAACATGGATGCGCTCGGCCCGGAAGGCCCGGCGCGCAATTTCAGCACCTCGGGCAGCGCGGCCTCGCAATTGCAGGATCTGCTGGTCGAGCAGGCCAAGGGCTTCGGCCTGGCCTATGCGCCGGACCCGCACCCCGAAGCTGGCTATTTCTTCCGCTCCGACCATTTCTCGTTTGCCAAGCGTGGTGTGCCGGCGTTGTCCTTCGCCTCCGGCAACGACCTGGTGGAAGGCGGCCTCGCTGCCGGCGAAGCGGCCAGCAAGGCCTACACCGCCGAGCGCTACCACCAGCCGGCCGACGAATGGCGCGCCGACTGGTCCTTCACCGGCATGGCGCACGACCTGCCGCTGCTCTATCGCGTGGGCGAGACGCTGGCCAACAGCCACCGCTGGCCGGAGTGGGGGCAGGGGTCGGAATTCCGCGCGATCCGCGAGGCCAGCCGAGGGGAGCGGCGCTGATCCAAGACGCCTAAGACGCGTGCGTCCGAGAGGAACCGCCGAGATGGCCCAGCGGCAGTGCGCTGCTGGCCTTTACCTCGCCCAGCGAGAAGCTGGTGTGCAGGTCTTTCACGTTCGGCAGGTTCATGAGGTGCTGGCGCGCGAAGGTCGAGAAGCTGTCGAGGTCCTGCGCCACCACCTGCAGCTCGAAGGTGCCGGTGCCGCTGATGTAGTGGCAGGCGATCACGTCGGGCAGCTTGCGGATCGCGTCTTCGAGCCTGCGGGTGGCCTCGTGCGTGACGCGCTCGGTGTCCACGCGCACGAAGGCGAGCACGCCCAGGCCGATCTTGTGGCGGTCGATTTCGGCGTGGTAGCCCTTGATGAAGCCGGCCTCTTCCAGCGCGCGCACCCGGCGCCAGCAGGGCGCAGCCGAGAGGCCCACGCGCTGCGCAAGCTCGGCGTTCGTGAGGCGGCCGTCGGCCTGCAGTTCTTGCAGGATTGCGAGGTCGAACTTGTCAATGCTTTCCATGGATGGCAATCTTAAGCAAGATTCTTTCTGGAAGCGGGTTTTTCAGGGCAAAGAACGCAAACACCTGTCGCGGACCCCGGCATACACTTTGCACGATCATGGGCTCGTGCCCTACCCGGGCACAGACCCACAGTAATCAGCCAGGCTCACAAGGCCCTGCCATACGGAGACAAAGAACATGAATGCACCGCTACCTGCGCACATTCGCAAGGCCCTGGAGACCGTCACGCTCGACGACAAATACTCTCTGGACTACGGCCGTGCCTTCATGAGCGGCGTCCAGGCCCTCGTCAAGCTGCCCATGCTGCAGCGCCTGCGCGACCAGCAGGCCGGCAAGAACACCGCCGGCTTCATCAGCGGCTACCGCGGCTCCCCGCTCGGCGGCTACGACCAGGCGCTGTGGAAGGCCAGCAAGTTCCTCAAGGAACAGAGCATCGTCTTCCAGCCCGGCGTGAACGAAGAGCTGGCCGCCACCGCGCTGTGGGGCACGCAGCAGCTGGGCTTCTCCCCTCAGGGCACCAACAAGTTCGACGGCGTCTTCGGCATCTGGTACGGCAAGGGCCCGGGCGTGGACCGCTGCTCCGACGTGTTCAAGCACGCCAACATGGCCGGCACCACCGAGTTCGGCGGCGTGATCGCTGTGGCGGGCGACGACCACATCTCCAAGAGCAGCACGGCCGCGCACCAGAGCGACCACATCTTCAAGGCCTGCGGCACGCCGGTGTTCTTCCCGGCGAACGTGCAGGAAATTCTCGACCTGGGCATCCACGCCTTCGCGCTGAGCCGCTTCTCGGGCGTGTGGTCGGGCATGAAGACGATCCAGGAGATCGTCGAGTCGAGCGCCACGGCCATGATCGACCCCGAGCGCGTCGAGATCGTCATTCCCACCGACTTCGAAATGCCGCCCGGCGGCCTGCACATCCGCTGGCCCGACCATGCGCTGGAGCAGGAAGCCCGGCTCATGCACTACAAGTGGTACGCCGCTCTGGCGTACATCCGCGCCAACCGGCTGAACCACAACGTCATTCAAGGCCCGAACGACCGCTTCGGCATCATGGCCAGCGGCAAGGCCTTCAACGACACCCGCCAGGCGCTGATCGACCTGGGCCTGGACGACGCGGCCTGCCGCCAGCTGGGCATCCGCCTGCACAAGGTGGGCGTGGTGTGGCCTCTCGAAGCGCAACTCACGCGCGAGTTCGCCACCGGCCTGCAAGAGATTCTGGTGGTCGAGGAAAAGCGCCAGGTCATCGAATACCAGCTCAAGGAAGAGCTCTACAACTGGCGCTCCGACGTGCGGCCTAACGTGGTCGGCAAGTTCGACGAAGGCGAAGTGCATGCGGCCGAGGGCTACTCCGGCGGCGAATGGTCGGTGCCCAACCCGACCGCGCACACCCTGCTGCGCGCCAACGCCGACCTGAACCCCGCGATGATCGCCAAGGCGATTGCAGCGCGCCTGAAGAAGACCGGCCTGCTGGCCGCCGCGGGCGCCGACATGACGGCCCGCATCGAAGCGCAGCTCGCCATCCTCGAGGCCAAGGAGCGCTCGATGGTGGTGCAGCAGGCTTCCACCAGCGTGGTCGACGCCACGCGCCAGCCCTGGTTCTGCTCGGGCTGCCCGCACAACACCAGCACCGTGGTACCTGAAGGCTCGCGCGCGATGGGCGGCATCGGCTGCCACTTCATGGCGACCTGGATGGACCGCTCCACCATCGGCTTCACGCAGATGGGCGGCGAGGGCGTGCCGTGGGTGGGCCAGCAGCCTTTCACCACCGACCAGCACATCTTCGCGAACCTGGGCGACGGCACGTACTTCCACAGCGGCCTGCTCGCCATTCGCCAGAGCATCGCGGCGGGCGTGAACATCACCTACAAGATCCTCTACAACGACGCGGTCGCCATGACGGGCGGCCAGCAGGTCGGCGAACGGCCCGAAGGCCACTCGGTGCTGCAGATTGCCGAGAGCCTGCATGCCGAGGGCGCCAAGAAGGTCGTTATCGTCACCGACGAGCCCGAGAAGTACGAGGGCGTGAACATCCCCGGCGACCACGTGCAGGTCAAGCACCGCGACCTGCTCGACGACGTGCAGCGCGAGTTCCGCAAGATCCCCGGCACCACGGCCATCATCTACGACCAGACCTGCGCCACCGAGAAGCGCCGCCGCCGCAAGCGGGGCACAGCCGTCGATCCGGCCAAGCGCGTGGTCATCAACGAGCTGGTCTGCGAAGGCTGCGGCGACTGCAGCGTGCAGAGCAACTGCCTGAGCGTGGAGCCGCTGGAGACCGAATTCGGCCGCAAGCGCACCATCAACCAGAGCAGCTGCAACAAGGACATGAGCTGCCTGAAGGGCTTCTGCCCGAGCTTCGTGACGGTCGAAGGCGGCCAGCTCAAGAAGAAGGGCAAGAACAAGGCGGCCACGCCGGCCGAGTTCGGCCTGCTGCCCGAGCCCGCGATTCCGTCGCTGGTGGGCGGCAAAGTCTGGGGCGTGGTGGTGGCGGGCGTTGGTGGCACCGGCGTGATCACCATCGGCCAGCTGCTGGGAATGGCTGCGCACATCGAGGCCAAGGGCATCGTCACGCAGGACGCGGCCGGCCTTGCGCAAAAGGGCGGCGCCACCTGGAGCCACGTGCTCATCGGCGACACGCAGGACGACATCCGCACCACGCGAGTGGGCACCGCGGCGGCCGACCTGATCCTGGCCTGCGATCCGCTGGTCACGGTGAATGCCGAAACCATGGCGCGCATGCGCGAAGGGCGCACGCACGTGGCGCTCAACAGCCACAGCGCACCGACGGCCGCCTTCGTGCGCAACGCCAACTGGCAGAACCCCGAAGACGCCTGCGCAGCCGAGATCGCGCGCGCCGTGGGCATCGACGGCATGGGCACCTTCGATGCCGACGCCGCCGCGACCACGCTGATGGGCGACACCATCTACGTCAACCCGATGATCCTGGGCTACGCCTGGCAGAAGGGCTGGATCCCGCTGGAGCACGAGTCGCTGATGCGCGCCATCGAGCTGAACGCCGTGGCGGTCGAGAACAACAAGACGGCGTTCGAATGGGGCCGCCAGGCAGCGCTGCGCCCCGAAGAACTGCAAAAGCGCGTGCGCCCTGGCCAGGTCATCGAGTTCAAGAAGCGCGAGTCGGTCGAGGCCATCGTGGCGCGCCGCGTGGAGTTTTTGACCGGTTACCAGAACGCGGCCTATGCCGACGAATACAGGCAGTTCGTGGGCAAGGTGCAGCAGGCCGAGTCGGCCACCGGCAAGAGCACGGCGCTGACCGAGGCGGTCGCGCGCTACCTGTTCAAGCTGATGGCATACAAGGACGAGTACGAAGTCGCCCGCCTGCACACCGACCGCACTTTCCTCGACCGCGTCGAGGGCATGTTCGAAGGTGACTACAAGCTCAACTACCACCTGGCTCCGCCGATCATCGCGAAGAAGAACTCCAAGGGGCAGCTGCAGAAGCAGAAGTTCGGCCCCTGGATGCTCACTGGCTTCAGGTTCCTCGCGAAGCTCAAGGGCCTGCGCGGCACGGCGCTCGACATCTTCGGCCGCACCGAAGAGCGCAAGACCGAGCGCGCGCTGATCGGCGAATACCGCGCCAGCATCGAGGAAGTGATCGGCGCCCTGCGCGCCGACAACCACGCGCTGGCGCTGGAGATCGCCAGCCTGCCCGAGCAGATCCGCGGCTACGGCCACGTGAAGGATCGCAACCTGGCAGCGGCCCGCACCCGCTGGAGCGAGCTGATGGCCAAGTGGCGCAACCCGCAGGCGCAGCGCGTGGCGGCCTGATTTTCAGGGCTGATTGATCATGCAAAGGGCGCCCATGGGCGCCCTTTGCTATTGAAAACGTAGCAAAACACGATCAGCCCGAATAGCAGGAAAGCCCTCCCCACCGCGCCGGATAAGCGCCCGGAGCGGCTATCCGCCCCGAATACAATGCCCGGTGCTGTGCGCGGCCAAGCCCCGCCAAGCTTTGATTTGCGGCCCGTTTCCCTTGTGGCCGCGAAGCCGCGAAAGAGGCGGAATGACGGACCCCGGTCCGCGCTCCTCTCGTTTTCTCTTCCCTCTGCTGGAGACTCTCTTGTTCATTTCCTCTGCTTTCGCCCAGACCGCGCCCGCTGCAGCCGGCGGCGGTGACATGTTGTCTTCCCTCGGCAGCATGCTGCCCCTGGTGCTGATGTTCGTGGTGCTGTATTTCGTCATGATCCGGCCCCAGATGAAGCGCCAGAAGGAAGCCCGCGCCATGATCGAAGCCCTGGCCAAGGGCGACGAAGTCGCCACCGCCGGCGGCGTGCTCGGCAAGATCACCTCGCTGGGCGACCAGTACCTCGGCCTCGAGATCGCCAACGGCATCGAGATCAAGATCCAGCGCAGCGCCGTCGTGCAGGTCCTGCCCAAGGGCGCCGTCAAATAAAAGCGTGAGCCGAGCCTTGCGCTTTGCGGCGCAGGGCCCCATTTCACGCCGTGTTCCATTTCTGAAAAGCTTGTAAAAAGCGCCCTCTCATGAACCGTTACCCGGTCTGGAAGTACGCGATCATCGTGATCGTGTTGCTCGTGGGACTCGTCTACGCCCTGCCCAATTTCTTCGGTGAGGCGCCTGCAGTGCAGGTGTCGGCGGCCAAGTCCACCGTCAAGATCGACGCGGCTACCCAGGCCAGGGTCGAAGGCCTGCTCAAGACGGCCGGCCTCACGCCCGATCTGCTGAGCCTCGAACCCACCGCGGTGCGTGCGCGCTTTGCCACCACCGACGACCAGATCAAGGCACGCGACACGCTGCAGCAGGCGCTGGTGCCCGATGCGGACGACCCCTCCTACGTGGTGGCGCTGAACCTGGTGTCGCGCTCGCCCTCGTGGCTGACCGCGCTGCACGCCTTCCCGATGTACCTGGGCCTCGACCTGCGCGGCGGCGTCGACTTCCTGCTGCAGGTCGACATGCGCGGCGTGCTCGACAAGAAGGCCGAGTCCTTCGCCGGCGACATCCGCATGGGCCTGCGCGAAAAGAAGGTTCGCGGCAGCGCCGTGAACCGCAACGGCCAGACCGTCGAGATCACGCTGCGCGACGCCGACAGCGTGGAAACCGCCCGGCGCCTGATCCAGGACCAGATGCCCGACCTCACCACGGTCGAGAGCCAGCAGGGCTCCGAATGGCGCATCGTGGCCAGCATCAAGCCCGAAGCCGCGCGCCGCATCCAGGACGCGGCACTCAAGCAGAACGTGACGACGCTGCACAACCGGATCAACGAACTCGGCGTGGCCGAGCCGGTGATCCAGCAGCAGGGCATCGACCGCATCGTCGTGCAGCTGCCCGGCATGCAGGACCCGGCCCAGGCCAAGCGGATCATCGGCCGCACCGCCACGCTCGAAATGCGCCTGGTGGACGAAAGCGCCGAAGGCCGCTCGGCCGAACTGAATGGCGGCCCGGTGCCCTTCGGCTCCGAGAAATTCCTCGACCGCTCGGGCCGTCCGGTGATCGTGAAGAAACAGGTGCTGGTCACCGGCGAGAACCTCACCGACGCGCAGCCCGGCTTCGACCAGCAGAGCAACCAGCCCAAGGTCGACCTGACCATGGACTCCAAGGGCGGCACCATCATGCGTGACGTCAGCCGCGAGAACTACAAGAAGCGCATGGCCATGCTGATCTTCGAGAAGGGCAAGGGCGAAGTGCTCACGGCTCCGTCGATCAACGGCGAGCTGGGCAACCGCTTCCAGGTGTCGGGTTCGATGACCGTGGCCGAAGCCAACGACCTCGCGCTGCTGCTGCGCGCCGGCTCGCTGGCCGCGCCGATGGAAATCATCCAGGAACGCACCATCGGCCCGACGCAGGGCGCCGAAAACATCAAGAAAGGCTTCGACAGCGTGATGTACGGCTTCGCCGCGATCATGGTGTTCATGTGCATCTACTACGCGCTGTTCGGCCTGTTCTCGTCGATCGCGCTGGCCGTCAACCTGATGCTGCTGGTGGCCATCCTCTCGATCCTGCAGGCCACGCTCACGCTGCCGGGCATCGCGGCCATGGCGCTTGCCATCGGCGTGGCCATCGACTCCAACGTGCTGATCAACGAGCGCGTGCGCGAAGAACTTCGCAACGGGGCGTCGCCGCAGGCGGCCATTCATGCGGGCTACGAACGCGCCTGGGGCACCATCCTCGACTCCAACGTGACCACGCTGATCGCGGGCATCGCGCTGCTGGCCTTCGGCTCGGGCCCGGTGCGCGGCTTCGCGGTGGTGCACTGCATCGGCATCGTCACCTCGATGTTCTCGGCGGTGTTCTTCTCGCGCGGCCTCGTGAACTTCTGGTACGGCCAGAAGAAGAAGCTCAAGACGGTGTCCATCGGCACGGTCTGGCGCCCCAAGACCGACGGCGCTGCCGTGGCCGAAACGAAGTAAGAGGCAGAAGAGACAGTCATGGAATTCTTCCGCATCCACAAGACCATCCCGTTCATGCGCCACGCGCTGGTGCTGAACATCGTTTCCTTCGTCACCTTCGCGCTGGCGGTGTTCTTCCTGCTCCACCGCGGGCTGCACCTGTCGGTGGAATTCACCGGCGGCACGGTGATGGAGGTCGCCTACACGCAGTCGGCCGATGTCGGCAAGGTCCGCGAAATCGTCGGCACGCTGGGCTACACCGAAGTGCAGGTGCAGAGCTTCGGCAAGTCGGTGCAGATCCGCCTGCCTGTGAAGAAGGGCGCAACTTCCGCCCAGCAGAGCGCCGAGGTGATGACCGCGCTGAAGGCGGCCGAGCCGACGGTGGAACTGCGCAGCAACGAATTCGTCGGCCCGCAGGTCGGCGATGAGCTCACCACCAACGGCCTGAAGGCCCTGGCCATGGTGGTCGTCGGCATCATGATCTACCTGGCGTTCCGCTTCGAATGGAAGTTTGCGCTGGCTACCGTGCTGGCCAACCTGCACGACGTGGTGATCATCCTCGGCTTCTTCGCCTTCTTCCAGTGGGAGTTCTCGCTGGCGGTGCTGGCGGCGGTGCTGGCGGTGCTGGGGTATTCGGTGAACGAGTCGGTCGTGATCTTCGACCGGATCCGCGAGAACTTCCGCCGCTACCGGAAGATGTCGACCACCGAAATCATCGACAACGCGATCACCTCGACCATCAGCCGGACCATCATCACCCACGGCTCCACCCAGCTGGTGGTGCTGTCGATGTTCTTCTTCGGCGGCCCGACCCTGCACTACTTTGCGCTGGCGCTGACCATCGGCATCTGCTTTGGCATCTACTCGTCGGCCTTCGTGGCGGCGGCAATCGCCATGTGGCTCGGCGTGAAGCGCGAAGACCTGATCAAGGGCGGCCCGGCCAAGCGCGACGGCGAGTCCGAAGACGACCCGAACGCCGGCGCCGTGGTCTGACGGATACTTCGGGGTTCAACAAAGCGGTGGCGGCAGTGTTGCCACCGCGGTCCGCAGGCAACGCCGGGTACTCTTCGCACTTGTGCGGTAGCGCTTCCCGATGCAAGCTCGCGGTTGTTGCCGATGAATCGATCACCCAGGCCTTTCCGACTTTTCAATGAGCATTGCGCGGTCCGCCTCTTCCCTGCAGCTCGCACGCGAGACGCGTGAGCGTTTCGTATTGGCCACGGAAGGCGCCATTGCGCCGCTGGCCCGCGCGATCCGGGACCGGCTGACGTCGCTGTCCTCCGAGGCCGGCACCGCCCGCGCCATGCAGGAAAACCGCGACGACTTCGTCGCCTTCCAGGGACAGGCCACGCAGTGGGTGACGCTCTCGCAGACCGGCTGGCGCAAGGCGCTGGGCGCCGGCTCCGGCAGTCCGTCGACGCTGCCTTCGGCGCTGCGGCTCGAGCTGATCGGCGACGAAGTGGTGGAAAGCAACATCCTCTCCTCGCGCCTCGCGCAGCTGATCCACGACAAGGCCAGCTTCGAACTCAGCGACCTGCGCTTGCGCATCCAGCACCTCGAAGGCACCACCGAACTCGACGCCAAGGACGTGCTCAAGCCCGAGACGCTGGCCAAGCTGCTGGTCGAGCAATGGCTGGCGGTCGGCCTGAGCCGCGGGCTCTGGACCCGCGTGCAGGACACGGTGCAGCAGGGTCTGGTCGAGGTGGTCGTCAAGGCCTACGAGAGTGCCAATGCTTACCTGATCGCCAATGGCGTGATGCAGGAGATCGACCTCAAGAGCTTCGTCCGTCGCACTGGCAGTGCGGGGGGCGGCGGTGGCAGCGGTGGTGGATCGGGCGCCGCGCCGGTGGACAGCGGCATGTCCTCTGGCGGACCCCACAGCGCGCAGCGGCCTGGTTATGGATTCGGAGGACAGCAGGCATCCGTGCCGTCGACCGTGGCCGCGGCGCCCGCGTCGACCACCGGCGGCTCGCCGCTCTCAATTGCGCGGCAGCGAGCGCAGACCGCGCTGCTGAGCCTCAAGCGCTTCGTGACGGCGCGCATCGGCGGCGAGGCGGGCGGCTCCGCCGCACAGTTCCAGACTGCGGGCGCGGAAGGGCGCGCCACGGGTGGCAGCGGCCAACCGGGCCAGGGCGGCGGCATTGCGGCGCCCCGCGTGTTCTCCAGGACCTTCGCCGGTGCCATCGCTGACGCCGAGGTCGCCTACCGGATGGCTGCCACGCAGTACATGGACGGCGCGGCCGAACAGGCCACGCTGATCCAGCAGACGGCGGTCGACCTGCGCCGGCGCAGCACCGAGCTCAAGAAACGCGCGCCCACCACGGCCGACAAGGCCACGGTCGAGATCGTGGCGCTGATGTTCCAGGCCATCCTTGCCGAGGAGCGAATTCCGTTTTCGGCGCGCGTGTGGTTTGCGCGCCTGCAGATGCCCGTGCTGCGCGTGGCCATTGCCGAGCCCGAGTTCTTCGGCACCCTGCAGCACCCCGCCCGCATGCTGATCGACCGCATGGGCTCGTGCGTCATGGGCTTCGACGCGGCAGCCATCACCGGCAGCGCGCTCGAAGGCGAGATCCGCCGCGTGGTGCAGGTGATCGAGCAATACCCCGAAACCGGCCAGCGCGTGTTCAAGCTGGTGTTCGACGAATTCGTCGCCTTCCTCAACCGCTACCTGACGCAGAGCGACACCACGCAGCGCGTGATGAGCGTGGCGCAGCAGGTCGAGCAGAAGGAAACGATGGCGATCCAGTACACCATCGAGTTGCGCAAGATGCTCAACGACATGCCGGTGCGCGACGAGATCCGCGAGTTCCTTTTCAAGATCTGGGCTGAGGTGCTGGCCATTGCCGCGCTGCGCTATGGCGCGCAGGGCGAGCAGACCGTCATGCTCAAGCGCGTGGCCTCCGAGCTGGTCTGGGCCGCGAGCGCCAAGCCCAACCGCACCGACCGCGCCCGCGTCATCCAGGACCTGCCGCAGCTGCTGCAGCGCCTGCGCCAGGGCATGGCGCTGCTGGGCATCGTCGACGAGCCGCAGGAAGCCCACATCAAGACCATCGGCGCCACGCTGTCCGACGCCTTCCTGTCGAAGACCGAAGCCATTCCGCAGGCCAAGATCGAGGCGATGGCCGAGCGGCTGGCGCACCTGGAGGACTTCGTGAGCGACGTGGGCGGCACCGCCGACCTGCCGCTCGATGCCCACAGCATCGAACTGCTGCTGGGCGTGGATGCAGCGTCGATCGAAGTCATACCGGACGCCGCCGGCGCCAGGGTGCCCGAGGACATGATTGCCTGGGCGCACGAGCTGCAGGTGGGCAACTGGTTCATGCTCGACCATAACGACCGCGTGAGCCAGGTGCAGTTCGTCTGGCGCAGCGAGCGCAAGCAGCTGCATCTGTTCGCGACGTCGGACGGGCGCAGCTTCCTCATTCAAGCCGGCCGGCTCGCAACCTACCTGCAGGCGGGCCTGCTGGTGCCGGCGGAAGAAGAAACGCTCACGGTGCGCGCCACGCGCGAGGCGCTGGCGAAGCTGGATGCCAACCCGGAGCGGCTGCTGAACTAGCGGCGAGCCTGGTCAGTGAGCCGTGCGGCCTTCGCGGCTTTCGCACAGTTCGTCGAGCACCAGCGCATCGGGCTCGATGCCGGTGCTCCAGTGCACCATCAACACGATGATCTTCAGCTCGTCGAGCGCCACCGGGTCGCCAGGCGCGGCCATTGCGCGCTCAACGACGATCTCGCGCAGGCCGCAGGGCAGCACGTTCGACGATTCGAGAAAGCGGATGAAGCCGAGGCATTCGGCGCCAAGGTGTTCCTGCTCGGCCTGCGAATAGACGCGCATCGCGTCGTCAGATTGGGGCATTGCCGCTTCGGGTGTGCCCCGAAGAATGACCGTGGCGCTGGCCTCGTCGTTGGCGCTGCGTTCGATCTGCATGCCTTGGGTTGCAAGGCTGAGGCCGTCGAGCCAGTGAAGGGCCTCGCGGATTTCTTCTGCCTCGAAGCCGTGTGCACTGAGCTTGCGGCCCAGTTGCTCCGGCTCTGGGCAGGCATCGCCGCGCCAATAGTTTTCGTACACAAAAACAAGCACTTCGAACATGAGCCCAATATAGCCGACGTTCGTGCAATCCAGACTAGGTGGAAGCCGCTCGCTGGAAGAGTCCGCCCGGCAGGCGTGAGATATGGCCTTCCAGCTCGAGTTCGAGCATCTTCGCCTGCAGCGCGGCCGCACTCCATCCGGTGCGCGCGCTCAGTGCGTCGAGGCTGACGGGGTCGAAGCCGAGGGCCTCCAGCAGCGGGTCTTCGGTGGTGGCGGCCGGGTGCCCGTTGCCGGCAGAGGGCGCGGCCGCAGCTGGTGCCCCGAGGGGCGGAAGTTCTTCGAGGATGTCGCTCACCGACTCCACCAGCTTCGCGCCCTGGCGGATCAGCGCATGGCAGCCGCGCGATTGCGGCGAATGGATCGAGCCCGGAATGGCGAACACTTCCTTGCCCTGCTCCGACGTGAGCCGCGCGGTGATCAGCGAGCCCGACTGCAGCGCCGCCTCGACCACCAGCGTGCCGCGCGCCAGCCCGGCGATCAGCCGGTTGCGCTTCGGAAAATTCTGCGTGAGCGGCGGCGTGCCCAGCGGCAGCTCGCTCACGATCAGCCCCTGCAGCGTGATGCGGTGCGCCAGGTCGCGGTGCCGCGCGGGGTAGACGCGATCGAGCCCGGTGCCCACCACGGCCACCGTCGCGAGCCGCGGGGCGTCGCCGGCCGCATCGAGCGCGCCCTGGTGCGCCGCGCCGTCGACGCCCAGCGCGAGTCCTGAGACCACGGGCAGCCCCGCCTCGCCCAGCGCCCGAGCGAAGCTGCGCGCATTGGTCGCGCCCTGCGGCGTTGGATTGCGGCTGCCCACCACGGCGATGCTGTGGCCGAGCTGCGTGAGGGCGAAGCCGGCGGCGCCGACTACATAGAGCATCAAGGGCGGGTCGGCCATTTCGAGCAGCGAGGTCGGGTAGCTGGCATCGCCCAGCGTCACGACGCGGCGCGAGACGCCGTTGTCGGTCGTGTGGAGCCACTGCCAGGTCTGGTCGATCTGTGTCTGCAAGCCCACGGGCGGTTGCAGCAGCGCCTCGGCCTGCGCATAAGAGACGACCTCGCGCAGCGCGGCATGCGGCTGCGCGAAGACGCCCTCGGGCAGGCCAAAGGCCGCGAGCAAACGGCGCGCGGCACCGTCACCGATGCCGGGCGTCAGTGAAAGTCGCAGCCAGCCTGCGAGTTCTGCGCGTTCCAAACGAGTGTCGAGAAGGAAAGCCGGAGTCGCAGGTCAGGGATTGACGAGGAAGTCGCCGGCGCGCGGAGTGTCGTTGATTTCGAGCACCAGCGCGTACGAAACCTTCTCGAAGGTGCGGAACACCATCAGCAGGCCGATGCGTTCGTTCGGCAGCTTGATGGTTTCCTTGCGGGCGCCGGTGCGGTCGAGGATGGTCTCGCCGTTCTTCAGGATGGCCAGCACGTGGCCGTTGTCGATGCCGTCGCGCGTGCCCTTGTTGATGGCCACCACCTGGTTCTGCGCCGCGAACTGCACCGCGTTGCCATAGACCGAGATGATGCGGCCGTCGACCTGCGTCGACGGTGCGCGCGGCACGTAGCTCAGCAGCTGGCGCGGCGGCTCGGGCAGCAGGCGGTCGCCGGCGCGCATTTCCTCGCGCGACGCGATGATGTCGATGCTGGCGGGCACCACGGTGATGACGTCCTTGTCTTCCACCGTTTCGACGGTGGTCGATTCGCCGCGCTGCAGCCGGGCCTTGCCCAGGTACTGAGCCTCGTAGCCGAGGATTTCGCCCGTGCCCGGGTCCTTCAGCGGCGTGGCGTTGCGGAAGATGCGGAAGTTCTGCACCGGGCCCGGCACCTCGACCAGCGGCGATTCGGCGTTGCCGCGGGCATAGGCCCGGTCGCCGCGCGACAGCAGCACGCGGCTGTCGTTGCCCGCGACGATGCGCGGGGCGCTTTCCAGCGTGCCGGCGTCCACCACGATGGGTTCGCTGAGGAAGGGCTCGATGATGCTCGGGTTGAGCGTGGGCAGTGCCATGCCGGCCAGCGAGTCGAAACGGGTGCGAGGTGACAGCTTGATGGTTCCGCCGTCGCCGCTGAAGCCGCCGCGGCGGGTGGTCAGGCGGGCGCGGCCACCGCTCTTGTCCAGGTAGAGCACCTGGCCCGGATAGATCCGGTGCGGGTTGGCGATTTCATTGATGTTCATGCCCCACAGCTCCGGCCAGCGCCAGGGGTGCAGCAGGTAGAGGCGCGAGATGGCCCAGAGCGTGTCGCCGGACTTGACGGTGTATTCGTCGGGCGCCTTGGGCGACAGTTCGTTCAGCGGCACGCCGGCCTGGGCGGTCTGCTGGGCGGTGGCGCGCTGCTGCGGCGTGACGGGGTAGTTCTGAGCCCAGGCTGTCGTGGCGCCGCAACTGCCGATCACCGCCAGGGCTGTCAGCGTGGCAAGGAGGGAGGGGCGCTGGCGGTCGGTGAGTCTGAGCTTTTTCATGTCTGGATGGGTGAGCGCGCGACGTATCGCTGCGCATACGAATCTCACAATTTGCTACGAATTCTGCGCTGAACCCCTTGGGAGGGCAACGTTTTCGGGGCCAGATGGCGCGTCACGTCGCGGAATTGGCGAAAATAGCCACAACTTTCCCCCGATTTCATGGCCAAACGAATCATTCTGAGTTACCCGGACAAACGCCTGCACACCGTGGCCAAGCCGGTGCAAGGCGTCGACGCACGCATCAAGACCCTGGTCGCCGACATGCTGGAAACCATGTACGACGCCAACGGCATCGGCCTGGCAGCGACCCAGGTCGACGTGCACGAGCGCCTCGTCGTCATCGACGTGTCCGAGGAGCGTAACCAGCCGATCGTGCTGATCAACCCCGAAATCACATGGGCCAGCGACGAAAAGGTGCTGAACGAAGAAGGCTGCCTCTCGGTGCCCGGCATCTACGACGGTGTGATGCGCTCGACATCGGTCAAGGTGCAGGCGCTCGACGAGAACGGCGAATCGCGCAGCATCGAGGCCGACGGCCTGCTGGCCGTGTGCATCCAGCACGAACTCGACCACCTGCTGGGCAAGGTGTTCGTCGAATACCTCTCCCCCCTGAAGCGCAATCGCATCAAGAGCAAGCTGCTGAAGCAACAGCGCGAAGACATGCGGGAACGGGCTTGAACCCCATGGCGGCACGGCGCTTCGGCTCCCTTGCGGCACTGGGGGTCTTCGCGGTCGCCGGGCTGGGGCTCATTGCCGGCTGCGCCAACGAACCCACGCGCATCCAGCCCGGCGCCACCGCCGCCGACACCCTGCAGCGCCTGGGCGCCCCCACCGGTCGCTACCCGCTCACCGGTGGTGGCGAGCGGCTGCAGTACTCGCGCATGCCGGCCGGCTTTGAAGTCACCGACATCGACGTCGACGCCTCGGGGAAGGTCGTCTCGGTGACGCAGGTTCTCAGCGAAGCGCGCTTCGGCTACGACATCAAGGTCAACCAGTGGCGCCAGAACGACGTGATGGCCTTCTACGGCCGTCCCTATGAAATCACCCGTGTCAGCTCCTTTGACGGCGCGGTCTGGACCTGGCGTTACAAGGCCGTGAACGAGCGCCGCATGCTGTACATCTACATCGATCCGACCGGCGTGGTCCGGCGCTATCACACGGGGGACGATCTCGATTTCGATCGGATCCGGGATTGAGCCGCCTCAGAGTCGTTTTTGCGGGCACGCCCGAGTTCGCGCGCGTCGCCCTCGAAGCCATTGCCGCCGCCGGCCATGACGTCGTGCTGGTGATGAGCCAGCCCGACCGCCCCGCCGGCCGCGGCATGAAGCTGCAGGCCTCCCCCGTCAAGCAATGCGCCGTTGCCAACAACTGGCCCGTAGCCCAGCCGCGCAGCCTGCGACTGGATGGCAAGTACCCCGACGAGGCTTCGGCCGCACGCGACACCCTGCTGGCCGCCAGGCCCGACGTGATGGTGGTCGCCGCCTACGGCCTGATCCTGCCCCAGTGGGTGCTCGACCTGCCGGCGCACGGCTGCCTCAACATCCACGCCAGCCTGCTGCCGCGCTGGCGCGGCGCTGCGCCCATCCACCGTGCCATCGAGGCAGGCGACGCCCAGACCGGCATCACCATCATGCAGATGGACGCCGGCCTCGACACCGGCGACATGCTGCTGCGCGAGGCCGTCGACATCGGCAGCGACGACAACACTGCACGCCTGCACGACCGCCTGGCCGATCTGGGCGGAAAGATGATCGTCGAGGCGCTGTCGCGCATCGGCACGCTCACTCGCACGCCGCAGCCCGCCGAAGGCGTCACCTACGCCAACAAGGTCGAGAAGCACGAAGCGCTGATCGACTGGGCCCAGCCGGCCGACGCCATCGTGCGCCGCATTCGCGCCTTCGACCCGTTCCCGGGGGCCAACAGCCCGCTCGACGGCGAGACCGTCAAGCTCTGGGCCGCCCACTCTGCAGGCTCGCCCGAGGCGTCCGCCGCGCCGGGCACGATCCTGGCCGTCAGCGATGCCGGCGTGGCCGTCGCGGCAGCCGACTCGGTCGTGAACGTCACCGAACTCCAGCGTCCGGGCGGCAAGCGCCTGCCCGTGGCCGATTTCCTGCGCGGCTTCGACCTGAAGCCCGGGCAGGTGTTCGGCTGATGTTTCTCTCGAAAAGCATCCGCAGCCGCCCTGAATTCCGCGTCGGCATGCGCGACATGTCCCCGGTGGCGATGGGCATCGGCGCCTGGGGCCTCATGACCGGCGTAGCCATGGTCAAGTCGAACATGAGCACGGTCGAGGCGCTCGCGATGACGCTGCTGGTCTACGCGGGCAGCTCGCAACTCGCGGCCATTCCGTTGCTGTTTGCCGGCGCCCCCGCCTGGGTGATCCTGGCGACGGGCTTCTGCGTCAACCTGCGCTTCGTGGTGTTCAGCCTGCATCTGCGGCCCTACCTCATGCACATGCCGCGCTGGCGCCGCATGACGCACGGCTACCTCACGGCCGACATGAGCTACGCGCTCTTCACGAAGAAGTACCCGAAGCCGCCGCTGACCATCGCCGAGCAGGAAGCGCAAGAGGCTTACCTCACCGGAAATTACTTCGTGACGTGGGGCGCCTGGATGGGCATGAGCCTGCTGGGCGTGGCGCTGGCCAACTTCATTCCGCAGACCTGGGGCCTGAGCTTCGCGGGCGTGCTGAGCCTGGTGGCCATCGTCTGCTCGATGGCAACGACGCGCCTGCGCGTGCTGGCCGCGCTGATTGCCGGCGCCACCGCCGTCGCGGCTTACTCGCTGCCGCTGAAGCTCAACATCGTGGTCGCCATCGGCGTGGCCGTGCTGCTGTGCTTCTGGCTCGAAAAGCAGTTCGGCCTCGACCCCACGGCGGAGGACGACAAGTGAGCGGAACGGGGGCAACCACCGACTGGTGGACCATGGGCGTGATCGTCGGGCTGGCGCTCGTCACCGTGCTCACGCGCTGCTTCTTCTTCATCCTCGACCGGCCCTGGGGCCTGCCCGAGTGGGCGCACCGCGCGCTGCACTACGCGCCGGCCGCCGCGCTCGCGGGCGTGATCGCGCCCGAGATCGTCATGACGCAGGGCCACCTCATCACCACGCTGCACGACGCCCGCCTGTATGCGGCGGTCGTTGGCGCGGCTTACTTCTACTGGCGGCGTGGCGTGCTGGGCACCATGCTCGCCGGCATGGCGGTGTACCTGCCGCTGCACCTCGGCCTGGGCTGGTAACGGGCGGCTGCCGCCGGGCCGCCCCAAGGCGGGCCGCGCCTCCCCCTTGGGGGGTGGAGTTACACGCAGCGAAGCGAAGTGAAAAGCCCGGGGGGCTCGTGGCTCGTCAATCCAGCTTCACGCCAGCGGCCGCAATGATCTTTCCCCAGCGCTCGCTCTCGGCGCGAGACAGCTTGTAGAAATCCTGCGGCGTTCCGGGCAGCGCCTCGAAGCCGAAGTCCGCGAACAGCTTCACCACCTTCGGCGCCTTCATCGCCTTGTGCAGTTCGCCGTTGAGCCGCGCCACCGTTTCGGGCGGCATGCCGGCCGGGCCGATCAGGCCGTGGAAGGCGTAGGCGTTGACGTCGCTGAAACCAGCCTCGACGAAGGTCGGCACCTCGGGCAGGGCGCTCGCCCGCTGCGGCAGCGCAATGGCCAGCACCCGCACCTTGCCCGACCTGATGATCGGCAGGCCCGAGGCCAGGTCCAGCATCATCGTCGGCACCTGGCCGCCCATCACGTCGGTCATGGCGGGCGCGGCGCCCTTGTACGGCACGTGCGTGATCGTCAGGCCGGCCTTCTGCTTGAAGAGCTCCATCGCCATGTGGTGCGGCGAGCCGTTGCCGGGCGAGGCGTAGCTCACCTTGTCGGGGTTGGCCTTCACGTAGCGCACGAACTCGGCCACGTTCTTCGCGGGAAAGTCGGGGTGCACCACCAGCGCCACCGGGAAGCGGCCGATGGTGCCGATGTAGGTGAAGTCGCTCGCGGGCTTGTACGGCAGCTTGGCGAACATGTGCTCGTTGAAGAGCAGCGCCGCGTTCTCGGCCTGCATGATCGTGTAGCCGTCAGGCTTGGCCTGCATCATCACGGACACGCCAATGTTGGTGGACGCGCCGGGCCGGTTGTCGATGATGAGCGGCTGCCCGAGCGAAGGCTGCATCGCCTCGGCGAGCGTGCGAGCCAGGTTGTCGGTGCCGCCGCCGGCCACGTAGGGCACGATCCATTTGACGGGCTGGCTGGGGTAGGCGGCCGGCTGCGCCGATGCAAGGCTGCTGGCCAGCGTGAGGGCTGCACTCAGCAGGGGCAGAAGGAATCGCTTCATCGTCTCTTGTCTCCGTTGCTTGTTTTGAAATCGGTTCAGGTCATTCGCCGCGCAGCGTCTGCCAGAGCTCGCGGTCACGCTCCGCGGTCCATACCACGGGGTGCTCGATGCCGCGCAGTTCGTCGTACGCGCGCGAGACGTCGAAGGGCAGCACGTGCTGGAACACGGGCCAGTTGCCGAAGCGCGGCGTCATCGCCGCTTCGGCGCGCACAAAGCAGCCCTTGAGCGTGTCGCCCGCGGCGATGCCGGCCTTCACGCTGTCGAGCAGCGTCGAGAGAAATGCCTTGGTCAGGCCGATGGCCTCGGCGCATGCGGCTTCGTCCTGCAGCACCGCGCCGCGCCCGGGCACCAGCATGCGCGGCTTCAGCGCCGCCACCGCGTCGAGCGTGCCGGCCCAGTCGCCGATGTAGGCGTCGCCCGCGTACACGCCGCAGCGGTTCTCGACCACGTCGCCCGAGAACAGCACGCCGCAGTCGGGCAGCCATGCGACCGTGTCGCCGCCCGAGTGACCACGGCCCAGCGCCTTCAGATGCAATTCGCGGCCACCGCCGAGCTGCAGTGTCATCTCGCGCTCGAAGACCTTCGTCGGAAGGGTCAGGCCCGGAATCTCCTCGACGCCGGCGAACAGGCGCGGAAAGCGGCCGACCTCCGAATCGAAATCGGCCTGGCCGCGCGTGCGGATCCAGTAGAGCGTGCCGTTGCTCGCGATGATGTCCTTCACTTCGTCGAAGGCGCTTGCGCCCATCACGCGCACTGCGTGGTAGTGCGTGAGCACGATGGTGCGGATGGGCTTGTCGGTCACCGTGCGAATGGCCGCGAGAAAGTCGCGCGCCATGCGCGGCGTGGGGCGCGTGTCGATCAGCACCACCTGCTCGTCGCCGACGACGAAGCCGCAGTTGGGATCGAAGTCGCTGATGTAGCCGTAGACGTTGGGCGCGAGCTCGCGCAGTTGCGGCTTCTGCTCGCGGGTGTCGGACGCAGAGGCGAAAGAGACGGAAGTGGTCATGGGGCGGTTGTTGTCGTGGTGTCTTCGGCGGCTGCGCGGATGCAGGCGAGCAGCACGTCTTGGTCGGCGCTCTGCGCGTCGGTGCGGCCTTCGTGCGCGGCGAGCAGGGCCGCGTAGAAGCCATCGGGGTCGGGAATGCGGGGCTCGGTGATCATGGGTTGCTGTCGTGGCCCAGCGCGGTGCGCAAGGCGGAGGCGATGGTTTCCGGTGTGGCGTTCGCCAGCACGGCGGCGCGATAGGCGTCGGGCCGCACGAGAGCAAAGCTGCCCGCATCGCCGATGCCGAGATGGCTTGCGAACCTGTCGTCGGCCTGCAGCGTAGGCAGGCCGCTGTCGCCGCCCACGGCCAGCAGGCGCAGCGGCAGCGACGTCGTGGCATCGAGGGCCGCCTTCGCCTGCTCGCGGGTCGGCGCGAACCAGAGGCCGATGCAGTGCGTTCCCTCGGACAGCAGTTGCATCAGCGTCGTCTCGCGGCCATCGGCCCAGCGCAGCGGCAGGTTCTGCACCGAGCGCCCGCCCTCGGGCAGTTGCGGCGCGGCCGGGTAGTCGTTGGCGACCGACATGCGCCCGGTGTTCACCAGCGCCCGCGCAAACGGATGGCGGGCCGCCAGCGCCACCACGGCGCGGCGCAGCGTGTGCTCGGCCGGCGAGCGCGGCGCCAGGAAGCGTGCCGATCGGCTCGTCACCTGCAGGTTCTGCTGCGCGGCGGGTTGGCGTTCCGCGTCGTAGCTGTCGAGCAGCGTGTCACCGGCCTTGCCCTGCGCGACCAGCGCGAGCTTCCAGCCCAGGTTCGCTGCATCCTGGATGCCGCTGTTGCCCCCGCGCGCGCCGAACGGACTCACCACATGCGCCGCATCGCCGATGAAGAACACGCGGCCATGCCGGAAGCTGTCGAGCAGGTGGTCGCGGTAGCCGTACGGCCCGATCCACACGAACTCGAACTCCACGTCCGGCCCGAGTTGCTCGCGCAACCGCGCACCCGCCACTTCGGGCTGGCTGATATAGGCCGTGTCGCAGTCTTCGGGCATCTGGTAGTCGATGCGCCACACGCCGTCGGCCATCAGGTGCTGCCATACGCCGCGGCCTTCGTTGAAGGGCGCATCGACCCAGGTCCAGCGCTCGGTCGGCAGAGGCTTCCTGAAGCGCACGTCGCTGATGCACCAGCGGTCGGTGCTGCGCGACGCGTGC
Source organism: Variovorax sp. YR266 (assembly GCF_900107295.1). Taxonomy (NCBI): domain Bacteria; kingdom Pseudomonadati; phylum Pseudomonadota; class Betaproteobacteria; order Burkholderiales; family Comamonadaceae; genus Variovorax; species Variovorax sp. YR266. Next base: position 132,678 of record NZ_FNPM01000003.1, on the reverse strand, counting down.
GCCTCGATGCCCAGCTGGGTGCGGATCGGGCTGTTGGCGCCCGTCGCGTCGATCAGCCGGTCCGCCTCGATGGTGTAGCTGCCGGCGGGCGTTTCGATGTCCAGGCGCACGCCATCGGCCAGCTGCTCGACGCGCGTGACGCGGCTCTTCCAGCGCACGTCGGTCAGCCCGAGTTCGAGGATGCGCTCGACCAGAAACCACTCGACGTAGAACTGCTGCAGGTTGATGAAGGGCGGCTGCCTCGAGACGCTGTTGGCCTGCAGGTTGAAGTTGTAGACCTCCTGCTCGCCGGAGAAGGTGCGCCCGAACGACCAGGTGATGCCCTTGGCCGCGATGCGTTCGTAGATGCCCAGGCGTTCGAAGATCTCCAGGCTCTTCTGCGCATAGCAGATGCCGCGCGACGAGGCGCCGCGCACGCCGACGGTGTCGTCTTCGTCGAGCAGCACGGCGCGCACGCCGCGTTGTGCGAGGTCGCAGGCCAGCGTGAGGCCCGAGGGGCCGGCACCGACGATCACTATGGGGTGGCGCACGGGCTTCGTGCTGCCCAGTTCGGGCGGTGGCGTGAAGGGCCAGACCGGCAGCTCGTAGGCCGGCGCGAAAGCAAAGTTTTCCATGTCTCTTCTACAGCGCGTGCGCGAACTCGGCGATGGCGTCCGCCGCCTTGGGGATCAACTCCGGCTGACCCGCGAGATAGTGGTTGCCGCCGACGATGTCGACGTTGCGGATGCGCGACTCGCCCGCGGCCATCCACGCATCGCGCGTGCTCGGAAAGGTCGACTGGTCGCCCGTGTAGGTCAGCAGCAGCTTCGGCACCGTGGTTCGCGCGAGGTTCGTCGGCCCGTCGGCCTGCGAGCGTGACGACCATTGCGAGAGAAACGCCGTCAGCGAGGTGGTACGCCCCATCGCATTGGCCGAGTAGTTCACCTGCCGGGCGTCGCCCCACACGCTGCCCGGAAGGCGGTCGTTGGGGTCGAGCGACAGGTCCACGCAGCGCGGATCGGCATGCGTGCGATAGACGATGAAGGTCTGGTCGCGCGGCGCGCCCGGCGTGTTGCGCAGCAAGGCAAGCCGGTCGATGGCCCATTGCTCGATGCGGTCCAGCCGTGCCTTCTGCGCCGCGCTGAAGCGTGCGAGAAAGTCGCTGTCGTAGGGCACGCGGTGGCGCGGGTCGTACATGTCGAGTTCGGGGTTCACCGAGAGCGGGTCGTGCTCGTCGGTGACCGACGGGTCGATCCAGTCGCGCATCAGCCGCGTGCGGCCCAGGTGCGCGGCGCACAGCGCGATGCCGTCCACGGGCGGAAGGTCGCTCGGGTGCAGGTGCGTGGGGTCACCGTCGGGCAGGTGCGTGGCCGTGAGCTTCTCGGCCTGCGCCTGGTAGAAGCTCGCGAGCGCCGCGCCGCCCGAGTTGCCGACGAGAAACACCTTTTCGTAGCCGGCAGCGCGCAGGTACTGCACGCCGGCGCCCAGGTCTTGAATGGCACGCTCCATCAGCAGCACCGTGTCGTTGCCCACGAAGCGCGAGTTGAGCCCCATGCAGCAGATGCCGCGCTCGGCCAGCGGGCCGATCAGGTAGTGGCCCATGAAGTTGCTGGTCGGGTGCATCACGATGGCGGCGACCTTCTTCGGGCCTTGCGGTGCGCGGAAGGCGCCGTAGATGCGCGGGCGCAGCATCTGCAGGCCCGACTGGCTCTCCATCGCCGCGCCGGGCTTCACGTCGATGACGGCGAGTTGCAGCTCAGACATTCGGCGCACCCTTTGCTGCTGTCGCACGAAGTTCGGCCTTGCGCGCGGTCCACGCATCGAGGTCGGCGCGAGCGCGCAGCGCGTGCGCGTCCATCTCCGTTTGCGGCACGGTCGGCGTGGTCAGTTCCACGCGAATGCCGTTGGGGTCGAAGAAGTAGATCGATTCGATGATGTGGTGGTCGGTCACGCCCAGTACCTCGACGCCCGCGCCTTCGAGCCGCGCCTTGGCCGCCAGCAGGTCGGCCACCGAATCGACCCGCAGCGCGATGTGGTTCACCCACGAGGGCGTGTTGGGCGAGGGCAGTGCGGCGATGTCGTCGCCGAGGTCGAAGAAGGCGATGTACGAGCCGTCGCGCATCTGGAAAAAGATGTGCACGTAGGGGCAGTACTCGCCCGTGCTCGGCACGTGGTCGCTCTTGATGACGTGGGCCAGCGGCAGGCCCAGCAGGTCTTCGTAGAAGCGGCGGGTTTCCTCGCTGTCGCGGCAGCGCCAGGCGAAGTGGTGCAGCCCGCGCACGGGTGGGGGGATCGGCATGGCTCGTGTCTCCAGTGAGCCGTTATTGGGCGATGCCGCGTCTTATGATGCAATCGAAATTAATTCATCGATTGATGAAATAACCGTATATATGAATCTCACCCTGCGCCAGTTGCGCGCCTTTGCCGCCGTGGCCGAAACCGGCAGCTTCACCGCGGCGGCGCTGCAACTTCATCTCACGCAGTCGGCGCTCAGCGTGCTGGTGCGTGAGTTGGAGCGAGAGATGGGTGTGCAGCTGCTCGACCGCAACACCCGCAGCGTGCAGCTGTCGGAGGCGGGGCGCGAGTTCTTGCCGTCGGTGCATCGCCTGCTCGGCGACCTGACGAGCGCGGTGGCCGGCGTCACGGATTTGCGTGACAAGAAGAAAGGCTTGCTACGGCTTGCGGCGCCGCAGCTCATGGCCTGCACGCTGATGCCACGCGTGATCGCGCTCTACCGCGAGCAGTACCCCGACGTGGATGTGCGCCTGACCGACACGCTGCCCGAGAACCTGCTCGCGGGGGTGACGGCCGGCGACGTGGAGTTGGCCGTGGGGCAGGACGTGGCCGTCGACAGCGCCATCGAGCGCCGCACGCTGCTGCGCGACCGGCACTGGCTGATCTGCCCGCCCGGCCATGCCTTTGCCAACCGCCGCAAGGTGCGATGGCACGAGCTCGAGCCCTACACCTTCATCGCCCCCACGCGCGACTTTCGCCAGCGCGTGCTGCCCGAGCTGGCCCCGGCAGAGCGCGACTACATGTTGCGCCCCGCCACGCAGGAGGTGTCGTACATGACCACCGCCCTCGGCATGGTGGCCTCTGGGCTGGGGCTCACGGTGTGCCCGACCTATTCGGCGCCGCTGGTGCGTGCCCATGGCCTGCAGATGGTGAGGCTCGAATCGCCCGACTTTCACCGCGAGGTGTGCGTCTACAGCGCGGCGCGGCGCTCGCTGTCGCCGGCCGCCGCGAGCTTTGTCGGCGTTCTCGAAAGCTTCGCCAAGGCGCAGCAAAAGGGCTGAAAAGCATCGGAGCGCTGCAACAGGCGCGTAGAGCGGCAGTGGGGCCAAACCTACAACGCTTTTGGAGCCTTGATAACAGTTACAAAGAAAATAATCCAATAAAGTCAGCTACTTACGTGAACTAACTTTTTTGGGTTTCGGCGCGGCTGCGGCTTGAACTAGCGGGCCGGCCAAGTGTCCGCGCCGTTTCGCTACAAATTTGCAATTGTGGCGAGTTCAGAAACTGAAAGTCCGAGAGCTCTTGCGACAGCCACAACAGTCATCACGCCTGGATTTTGCGCTCCCCGTTCAATGCTGCTCATGTAGGACCGATCTACCAAGCACCGGTGAGCCAGTTCTTCTTGTGAGATTCCGCGAGCTTTGCGGGTCGAGCTGATTGCCCCTCCGAGCGCCACAAGCGCCGGGTCTCGCGCATGTTTCGGTGAGGGAGAAGGCATGGACAAAATGGTCCTGCCATGAGTACGATCACACCACGGACAATCTTCCACATACAAGGCTCGCTATGCTTCGGGTTGATGAGCGGTTCGAAATCTCCTCGGCTGCGTTTGGCGAAGAAGACTCGCGCGTGCGCCGTTTCCACTGGGCGGAGCAATGTCTTGATGTACCGCTTTGGTACATCGAGGTTCTTTCGAAACCGGCCCCAGAGGGCGGGAGTCAGTTTTGGAGTCGATACATCGCGACCCGGGCGATTGACGTGGTGTTCATCGCAGGCGAGGTCGCATGGGAGAGCACAAAGCTGCACGTTGTTCTACCGGCTCATATGACCAAACAGGATGCACCTCTGTTCGCGCGGTGCTTTGCCATATGGGAATGCAGTGTGCGGACACGCGAGTACTGCTCCGCCTGGCTCTTCGAAACCGATCATGGAACGTTCGTTGACCCGCTAGGCGGTCACAAACTTCGAGAAGTAACGAAGCAAAGTCTGCGGTGGCAAAACGCGCAAGCAAACTGATTTGTACTCAAGTCATGAATGGGAGAATCCCTGGAGTTGTGTCTCGTTGGCCTTTGTGCAATCTTGGCGACTCATCGGGCATGATCGATGTTCGCTTGGGTTGGTAGGTTCGCGCTCTGTGTGAGCGAAATGTATGGCTAAATCCGTGTTGGAATTGACTCTAACCCCGGAATTCGAGCGCCGGATGCGAGAGCAGTTTAGAAAAATAAAAGCTCTCCGAATGAGGGCATTTACTCAAGAGCACGAGCCCAGTACTGATGCAGTTGCAAGACTTCTGCATGGCAAACCGATTCAACGGAGGCAGCAGAAGGGCAAGTGAGTACGAGCCTTTCATGCGTGTTGCGGATCGAAAGTAGGAGGTTAGGGGGCTCATAATTTCCTCCGCTACTGCGAACCCTTCGCCTTCTCCACCCGAGGGCTTTAACAGTTGGTTGGAATATGCGGTATTGACCTTTGAAGGTCACGTGGCTTCACTATCCTTCATGTTTGGGGAAGAGCCCGTAGGATGTGCAGGAATTAAAGCAGCGGTCTTTGCGAATTCAGTGAGCCTCTCAGGCATGCAAATCTTCCGATGCCCAGCGGTGCTCGATGATCAATGCTTGGCAGACCCGCGTGTGGATCGCCACGTCGAAGTTACGGATGAGGCCATCGCTCCAGGTCGCAACTTCAGCCATCATGCGTATTTGGGCAGGCGATCCTTACGAAATTATGCCCAGGAGCGCGGCATTCCCTGAAGTCCGCGCATGGGGAGAGCGGAGAACCATTGCTCAACCTCTTGGACGAACTCCGTAGAGAATATCGAACGATGCGCCCGTGCAGACGGATAGAGAGAGTCGCCCAACGCGCCGGACATCAGATGCGCGGGAATGGGGATCGCGTCGCCGCCCCAGTAGACGTAATTCTTGCTAATTAGCACCGAATCGGAATTCGTATCACGCGCCAAATTGGCGACGTTTGGCTCCCCAGTATCCAGACTGTGATGTGAGTTTTCTTGTACCCATTGCCCAGCTTCTTTGTGGTAGATGTTGTCCCCGTAGGCATGCCTGACGCTAGCCTCAAAATGAGGCTTTCGGGAAGCAAATCTGGGATCCGACCAGTACTGCTGGAAGGTTTGCTTCTCGTCCACGCGCATTGCGAAGATAACTCGGTTTTCCAGATTCAACGCCGCGCTGCCACAACCCACGACGATGTCGCCGACTTTCGCCGCCGACCGTACCTGCGGCTTGCAGGTAGCTAAAGTGCAGTAGTCGCCAAAGGGATTCGGCGCGAAGCCGAAATCTCGAACCAATTTGTACGAAAAGATCCGCATGATCGACTGGCCTACTGGCACTTGACTCTCTCCGGCGTCCTGGGCGGTCGCTTCGTCCCGTTCAGGCCCTCCCAGATGTCATCCTGCACCACGGCTTCAACCACCTTCTGGCTTCCCACTGGAATCACGGAGTTGGCCATTTCATCGAAAACCTGTGGCAACTTTGCGTCTTTTTCACAGATGGCAATCAGTCTCCCCGGCGACTTCGAGGCCTGCTTTGCCGCGCCGAGCAGGCTCGAAGGCGTGTCACCAGCAGGGATAAGGAAAACCTTCGCATCAGCATCTGCCAAGCAGGCGTCGATCTCTGATGTCACCGACTCGGCGCCGAGCTGGGCCGCGGTGGCGAGGTCAATGGACGTCTCGGTGAGGCAGACGTTGTAATCGGTTGCTTCAAGTTTTTGTTTGACATCCTGGGCGACATCTTTCATCGCTTTGATGTAGATGACACATGCTTTCTTCTTCTTAATCATATTTGCTCCTTTATATCTGGTTCGTTTGTTCAAAAAATTCTAGCGTGTGATTGTCCAAATCTGCAATAACGCGCCCGCGCCGGCGAATTTTCAATTGCCTGAAGACTTTGAATGCATCGAGAATCGCGCGTTCCCATTGCCAGAGTTGGCAGCGCTGCACTTCATAGCCGCGAACGAATTCTGTTACATATTTCAGAAGATCATAATCGACTTGGGGGATATTTTCGAACAACCCCAAATCAACGCCGTGGCCAAAGATGAAGGTTGCCACACCTTCTTCGATGAGGATGGCGCGCGCACCGTCTTGATTTTCATCAATGTTCGGATCGCTCTTTCGTTTGAGCCGCAAAAGGGAGCGCAAGACCGGGGACCAACCTAGATGGACAGCAAACGACAGGTGAAAAACGTCGTGAAATCGATAATCATCGAACTCCTGTTTGTTGTCCGTGAGCCGGTCGCCGATGTAGACATCGTTGTAGCGCTGTAAAACAAAAGAGCGGTCGCCGATTTGCTCCTCTGCGATCAAAAATTCAAGGATGGATGGAAACCGCTCATAGTTAGCGAGCCCGATATCCAAACGTGGGGGATAAACCGGCTTGATCGGCCAGCGACTGAAAATCTTCTTGAGGTTCGCCCCGGCTGCTTCTTCAAGATTGACGTCGGCCGCATCCGCTGCAGACATGAGTGCCGTGAAAATATCGACGAGATGCGCTGACAGCTTGTCCCGGTTGTTATTAAAAGATCCGTTTCTAAAATCGTTCAGCAGATTTCCCACCGTGCCCGCAAGGGCAATTGCGCGTTTGCTGAACTCCTGTTCGGATAGTACCGAATCCGTGCGAGATTGGATGTCGCCAAAACTGCCGAACTCCTCATCTACGATATCCCAATCTTCGAAATTACGGAACATTCGTTGGGCCAGCACCGCAAGTTTTAGTCCGGCGCGCGACGCTATCGAAGAAAAATACCAAATGACGTCACCGAACTCCTCGAGCAGCGCAGCAGCGTATTTGTTAAAAGAAGCCTGATCGCGTTTTCTTTTCTTGAAAACTGTCAGCAGACCACCCACTTCGCCGAACAAGCCGAGAATCGGCAATTCGAGGCCTGACGCGGGAAGCTTGTCGGTGGTGAACGCCACGCGTTGATACGCGTTCAGCCCGATGGCTGGAAAAATCTCTGACACTTCCGCAGGCAAAACAACGGCTGGAAGGTAATTGGATGAAGCGGCCGACGAGGTTGACGCGGCTTCCAGCGGCATAGCCATCTAAATTTCCTCCCGATGGGTTCTCTAAAAATTAATTTGAAAGCTGTTTTACGATTGATTCGGGCCGAATTGGGGGCATTCTCAGAGTAAAAATCTCAAGCCCTTGAGGGTTGAGGAGTGCTAAAACAACCGCTTGAGCGGGCAACTAGAGAATCAGCCTTTAGAGCTCTCTGGGTCATGGCCGTGGCTGTCCTTCTGACCGATGCGACCATCTTTGTTGTGAATCACCAATTCGGTCTGCTGATTGCGACTGATGCCACGGGCGATGTCGACGGCCGATTGCTTCGTTTCGGTGTGCTTGATAGCGCGCTCACCGCCGCTGACCTTGACGTCCCAGCCTCCGGACTTGTTCGGAGTAACGTGATGTGATTTAGCCATTTCGGCTCCTGTCATTTGAATTTGTGCGAGAAGGTGGCAGGCAAGGAGATCTTGCCGCCACACACCCAGCGCTCGGCGGCGCTGGCACCGGCGATTGCCGGGCTGCTAGCCTCTAAGGGCTATGCGACAGTTAGAACTGTCAGGGAGCCGAGCGCCAGTGCTGGCACACGTATTCCAGGCGACCGCGACGTGTCCGGACATACGCGCATACATGCACGCTCTTCAGGTGGTTTGACATGGTGTCTCCTTCTGAGGTTGGAAGGGCTTTGTCTTGTCACACGCACCTTTGAGCGATAAACTCAAAATCGTCCTCTGAAAGACTAGCGTGTGCGGTCGGGTAGCCCCTGATCACCCACCGTGAAGGCCCTCTTGGTGTTGGTAGCACCGCGAGGGCTTTTTCGTTTCTGTCGACGTGCGTTTGAGGCCTTTCCTGTGAAACTCAAGGTACGACGGCATCCACTGGCGGCGATTCTAAACCACATATGACGGCCTTTACAACGAATATTTGTTGAAAACGACATCAAATGGTGGCCCTTAGGCTGATAATCTCAGTTTTCTAAGTCGTTCTTCAAGGCCTACATTGCTGCACCTATTCGCCTTCACCAACTTTCAGAGCTTTCTGGAACGTACTGAGGTCTCGCTGCGATTGACTGACAAGAGTGCAGCGCGGGGATGGGATACCGAATCAAAATCCGGCCAGCGACTGACATTGGCGCTGGCGACCCTCGGCGCCAACGCGGCGGGGAAGACCTCCCTGCTGAAGCCCTTGGCCTTCATATCGTGGTTCATCCAGAGTTCGTTCACGCAGCTCAAACCAGAGGACCCCGTGCCGCTACTTTCGCATTTCGCTTCGCAAGGTGCCCCCTCTGAGTTCGAGGTCGAAGCCGAAGACGAAGACGGAGTCTTGTGGCGCTACGTCCTGCACGCAACGAATCAGCAAGTTCTGCATGAAGCGCTCTATCGCAAGAAGGATCGATTCAGCTATGTGTTTGTGCGTGATTGGGACGAAGAGCGAAACACTTATGTGATTAAGCAAAAAGACTTTGGTTTGGGTGCGGCCGAGGCCCAAAAAGTCCGTAAAAACGCCTCGCTCATTGCGACGGCTGTTCAGTACGAAGTGCAGGTTGCTTCACATATCGCCGGCATAAAACTTTTCACAAATCTGGATGCAACCGGACGCGAGTACCTTCACAACCGACGCACTTTCGACGTGGCTGCATTCTTTGCTGCGAACGAGACTTTGCAGAATGAGATGCGCAGGTTGCTGAAATCCTGGGACTTGGGTCTTTCCGATGTTCGGATAGCCAAGCACACGGTGGCTCCATCGGAGCCGACGCAGTCGGCTCGCACATTCTGGTATCCCGTTGGCGTCCATCAAGTGCGAGGTGGGGATGTCCATGAAATACCGTTTGTGTATGAATCACGAGGCACTCAGGCTGCGTTTCTTTTGCTCTCACTTCTGCTACCCGCCTTGGCCACAGGCGGAATTGCATTGGTTGACGAGTTTGAGAACGACCTTCATCCATTGATGCTCGAGCCCATCCTCGACTTGTTCGCCAGACGAGAGACCAATCCAAAAAACGCGCAAATCATCTTCACCTGCCATTCGGAGCGCGTGCTGAATCTCCTTCACAAGGCGCAAGTCATGCTAGTGGAGAAGTCGCATTGCGAGAGCCATGCCTGGCGATTGGACACCGTGCAAGGCGTGCGTAGTGATGACAATTTCGCAGCTAAATACACTGCCGGGGCCTACGGCGCCGTGCCGCGCGTCCTATGACGTTCGGCGCTGGTGCGTCAGGCCGGCCACGTTCGGTGCGTAGAACACTGCTTGTCGTGGGCGAAGGCTACGCGCATCTTGCCTTGCTCAAGCACATTCGAAACATCTATGCTGGCGCCGACGCAGACTGCGGGATGACGCTGGCGAATGCTAGAGGCCAGGGCGCACGCCACGTGATCACGCATGCCGTGCGTGCCGCGCGAAATGGCTCCTACGATCGTGTAGCCGCGTTCCTCAACCCCGCTTCCGACTGGAATGAAAGTGTGCAGAAGCTGGCCCGCGCCAAGAAGATTTCGGTCTTGTTTTCCCGGCCGTGCCTTGAAGCACCTCTACTTCACATCCATGGGGACGCGCCGCAACGCACGGCGGATGAATGCCGAAGGGAATTCAAAGCTCGCTTTGGCAGTGATGTCCATGATGCAGATGTGCTGCAACAGTTCTTTCAGCGCTCGATTTTGGACGATGCCTGCTCGCGCGTAGCGCTGTTACAGGAGTTGCTCGCGCTGGTGAACGCGAGGTGAAGATGGTCGTGGACAATGGCCCGCCTTCATTCGCGAAGTAACCTTTTAGACGCCCGTAGCGGTACTGTTAACACCCGTCCACATGTGGCCGATGTTGCGCGCTCTTGCTGCCGCTTCATCGACGTCACGCCTTGGGTGGAATCCGTAGCGCAGTCTCGATCGCCTCCGCCAGAGCTTCAAGTGCAGATGCCCACTCGGGTGAAGCTGCGGCGGCGCGCGCAAGGCGCGTAACGAGTTCGCACTCGGGAGGTCCGGCTTTCATCGCTCGGCCGGTCTTTCGGGCCTTCCTCGAAGAATGCGGAGTCCCCGCGTGTGCGTGCGCCATGAGTGGAGCAACGCTCGACTCCAGTCGCCAGTCAATCCTGAAATATGCGCACAGAATTTGCACATTTGTTCCCGGGCCGCTGAAGTCTCCGCGTTCGATACGGGAGATCTGCGAGTGATTCACACCCGTCTCTGCCCAAAGCATTTCTTGTGTGAAGTTCGCGTTCGTCCTCGCTCGGCGCAGTCGCGCACCCAGTGATTTCGCCCTTGAGGGATCATTGAAACTTGCCGCCATTGTGCGTATTATGTGCAAATTATTTGCAATAAAAGAGGCGTAGGCCATGGCTGTGTATGTGGACAACGCCGAGCTTGCCTGGCGAGGGAAACGCTGGTGCCATCTGGTCGCCGATTCCGTGGACGAGCTCCATGCCTTTGCGCACCGCCTCGGGCTCAAACGCGAATGGTTTCAGGACCACACCCGCTATCCGCACTATGACGTGACCGTCAAGCTCAAGGGGCGCGCGCTGGATCTGGGCGCACATCCGGGCGACAAGCGCACCATCATCGCGTGCGCGAAGAATTTGCGGGTTGAATTGCTCGGACGCCGGCAGGACGGATCCGCGCAGCGAGGCCGCTACAACTCGCCGAAAGCACTGCTCGTCAAGGACCCTTCGGACGCCCAAGACGCCCAACAGGCACTTTTCCCTGCGTAAGCAGCCCCTACCTTTGCCGCCATGCCCACTTCGCGATCCATTCTGTTCGACGCTGCTGGGGACAAGCGATCGCCGCGAGACCTTGGCCAGCTCCTCAGCCTGCGCACGTACTACGACACCGCCAAGGCGTCGGACCAGTTTCAGGACAAGCCCGCGGCCTTTCACTATCGCGAGCTGAGCTTCGGCTATTTTGGGGAAATCGGCGGCCTGCTTTCTGCGTTGAAGAAGGGCAGCCGCGACCAGTTGACCGAATCAAACCCGACAGTGGTGGCCGAGGAGCTCGGCGACGCTCTGTGGTACCTGGTCAATCTATCGGCACTGTGCGGTGTTACCGTCGAACAGTTGGGGCGCTCAGGCCTTTCGTGGTTGCGCGTTTATTTCGGGGAGAGCGCAAAGGCGGCGCCAAGAATGACGTTTCGGGTTTTTGACGGTATCACTTCGCTGCACCACGACAGGCTGGTGAGAAAGGGTGCGCAATCGTTGCGGCAACTCGCCCGCAGCAGCGGTGAATTGCTCTCGCGCAACCTCTTGCAAATAAACAAGCTCCCTGTTGCCGAGCGCGAGCAGCAACTGGGCGCACTGCTTGGGCAGATCGCGCTGGTCAGTGCCACATACAGGCTGAGCTTTGCAACCCTCGCAGCGGAAAACCTCTTCAAGATCGCGGATCGGTGGCCTGGGCCCGACCCCCTGGCACGGGTGCTGCCCACCAAGGGTGAAGCCCACGAACAGTTCCCAAATCAAATGACCATCACCTTCGTCGAGCGAAAAGTAGGTGGTCGCACGTTCGTCGTGCAGCAAATGCACACGCTCAATATCGGAGATCCGCTCACGGACAACAACCATCGGCCCGACGGTTACCGCTATCATGATGTTTTCCACTTGGCCTACGCAGCGCATCTGGGCTGGTCGCCCGTGATCCGGGCGCTGCTGAAGCTCAAACGGAAGTCGGACCCCAAGACCGACGAGAATGAAGACGGTGCGCGTGCGATCATCATCGAGGAAGGCATCGCGACCTGGATCTTCAACCACGCCAAACGCCACCGTAACTATGTCGAGGTGAAGGAAGGCCGGCTGGAGTACGCTCTGCTGCGACAGGTACGCGGCATGGTCTCCGAATTCGAGGTAGCCGAACTGCCGCTGTGGCAATGGGAGCGTGCCATCCTGGACGGCTTCAGCATTTTTCGCCAACTCCTTGCGAACAAGGGCGGCGTCGTGGTCGCTAATCTCGAACGCCACACGTTGACCTATCAACCGCCCGCAAAGGGTTTGCCCAAGCTCTCATGACCCCCACTGCTTTCGTCCGTGCGCTAGCCGAAATCCGGTTGCCACAAGTGTTCAATCCCTACGCCGACACTTGCGCTGTTTATGACCGCGCTAATGCTCCGGTAGTGCGTCGTCGGAACCTGACGACGCTGCTGACCGCCGCCAAGCAGCTGGGCATCGATACGATCTGGATGGGCCGGGATCTGGGCTACCGCGGCGGCCGGCGCACAGGACTTGCGCTGACCGATGAACGCCACCTACCGGCGATGAGTCGCATCTACCCGGGAACCGAGTCGACTAGGACGACCACAGGCCCGGAAGTGGCCGAGCGCACCGCTGCGGAGATCTGGGCCGTGCTGGCCTTGCTAGACAAACCGCCCTTGCTATGGAACGTCTTCCCGTTTCATCCCCACGAAAAGGACGATCCGTTCACGAACCGGAAATTCACCAGCCGTGAACTCCGCGAAGTCGATGAGCTCAATGCTTCGCTGATTTCTTGGCTCGGCATCCGTCGCATCGTCTCGATCGGCCAGGACGCGGCAAGCTATGCGGCGAAATTTGGCGTGGAAGTCGCCAGCGTGCGGCACCCGAGCTACGGTGGCGTGACCGAGTTTCGCGAAGGCATCAGCCAGCTGCATGGCCTGGATGTGCGTAAACGCAGCGCTGCCATCGGTCAGTCGGAGCTCTTTTAGAGGCTCCTTCAGTCGGCCGGTACGCTGACCAGGCTCTCTAGCGTGGCGTGGAAATGGGCCGCATCTCCCCAGCTGCGTGGCTCCAGCTGCGCGTGCGTCGACACGCACGTCAGCGTACCGGCCGCCAGATTGCTTTCATGAGCAACGAACTGCAGCAGTTGCGACAGACCGATCAGGTTGCCAAGCGCTTTGGACAGATAGTGGTGCGAGCGATAGATGGCCGTCAGTTCCACCTGCTCCCTGCCGGTCATCTTGAAGCTCAGATGGCTCAGGCACGGCATGTTGGACACCCGGCCGCCATCGCGTGCGACATCGAAGGTCGGCAGCTCGCAGCCGAATGGTGTGTCCGGATCCAGATCCTCGGACGGCTCCGCAACACCAAGCTCGTAGTTGTTGTGATACGCATGGCCTTCGGTGGATGCACGGATGAGCTTGGTGACGATCTGTTCCAACGGATTGATGACCTCGCGGGGATCCAACGCGCGGCGCTCCATGATGCGCAGCGCGTAAGTGCCCCAGGTGTTCTTCTTCTTGGCTCGGACCATGCGGTCCTTGAACGCGTCGTAGAAGGCCGGTCGGCCGTAGCGCCTGTACATGGCTTGCGGAAAGATGGTTGCCGCGACGGTCTTGACGCTCGAATCGCAGTACGTGCGGATGGCATCGTCAACGATGGCCACACGGTGCTTGTCCTGCGCCGTCAAGACCTGCGGCGTTGCGAGTTCCAGCACGAAGTTACGGCCCTGCTGGCCATTTTGATCAAGGTGGTTCACGACCTCGAGCCATGTCGGGACGATCCTGTCCCCACGGAATATTCTTGCCATCGCTAGACCTTGAATGCCGTCACCGCGTGTGCGTCGACGTATGTGAACGGCAGCCATGCGCTGCCTGCATCGCCCCAGCTTTCGCCCCACGAGTTGCGAATCTTGATGTGTGGCTCGCTCGTGCCGGCGTGAACGCCCGTACCCACGGCGACCACTGCATGCCGCAAGCCCTGAAGGACCTTTTGCGAAAAGGCGATCGTGCCCTTCACGGGCGTGTAAAAGGTCTCGGTGAGCTTGAGCACCAGCCCGATGGGGTGACCGGCCTGGAGGTGTGTAACGACGGCGGTTGCATCGACCACGCAGGCAAGCATGGCACTCGAGTAAAGCGGCGGCGCCTCGCCGGTGTCGGAGGGCGTCAGACCAGGCAGCATCGGCGGCGTCTCTGCTGGCTCCGCGACGAGGTAAGGGCACAGGTCGGCCGTGGGCTGGCCCGGACACGAGACGGCCAAGAGCGCCGGCGCAAGCCTAAGCCCATCGCCGGCCTTCCATCCCAACGTCTGGCGTGCCACGCTGCGGTACAGATATTCCGCGCTCAGGAGCGCGGAAACCTGGTTCGCATGCGCGTTGATTTGGGATAGGGCGAAGGCAAGGCACGTCGGGCGCATGCCTTGGTCCAGCGCCGGGCCCCAGTGATGGGAAAGATCGATGCTTGCGGAAATGGTCATTCTTCCAGCGCCTCTTTCAATCGCCTCTCGCGCCCCGCCGCGCTCAATCCGACCGGGCTGGATTCGAACTTCGTGCGCAGCGAAAACGCCGTAGGCAGCGGTGTGCCCGCACGCAGCCAAGGCTGGCGCTCGGCCAAGCCAACTTCCACAACGCTTGCCGCGCCGAATGTCGTCGCGGCGTTCGGCTCCAGGGCCTGCGGTGCGTGGGTGGGCGCCTGCGCGGCCACCGCTGGCTTTGACCCATCAAATGCAAGTTCGTACCGCGCCGTGGTCGCAGAGCCAACCGGCAGATCGGCCTCGGCCGCCGCGCTTTGCGCCGAGCTGTCGATGGTGACCGGCTTAAGCGTATAGCCGGCCGCTGCCGCCTCATCGACGGACCAGAGGTAGCCCGCGGCGGCATGACTGGGCAGATCCATGATGATCTGATCGCTCAGGCGAGGCTCCAGGATGTGGTCCTTGTCTCGGGGACCCACTTGCCAGACGTCCGCTGCAGCCTCGCGGAATGTGCCTTGCGGAGCGAGCGCCGCCTTGATGTCGGCCGGGCGGACTTTTGCCAGCCGACGCGCGGTGGTGCTGTCGAGCTTCTTGTGACGTGCAAGCGACCAGACGGTGCCTGCATAGCTCAAGCCTAGGCGCAGCGAGAGCTGGTAAACGGTTAGCGGGTTGGTAAGCATGTTCCAACCCCAGCGCTGCACGCGCACCACATGCGCGATGAGCCAGAGCGGCGAGATAAGCGCATACGCGAACTGGTCGGCCTCCAGCTCGAAGCCGCTTGCGTCGGCCTCATAGTCGATGCGGTCGTCCGCGGTTGTGCCATGCCCCAGGAAATAATGCCCGAGTTCGTGCGCGCACGTCATATGAAACATGCCGCTGGGGCGTAGGGTGTTGAGCAGGATGCCGACTTGATCTTCGCGCAGGAAGGCGCCGAGCAACTTGTCCAGCGGACGCGCCAGCACCTGGATCCCCTCGGCCTCGGCGATGCCCACGGGATCGATGCGGGTGTAACCGCTCGCGATGCGATCCATCGCCTTCGACTTTTCCAGCACGCCACCGGCCAGGCGTGCGACCCTGAGGGCAGCGCTGCGCTCGATCATCCATTGCTCCTCGGCGTGTTCTTCTTATTGGCGCCCGCGCGCAGAAAGTCTGCAAAGCGCGCCACTTCGTTCAGGTCCTTCTGCGACAGGCCCTTGAGCGTGCGGGCGAAAAAAGCGACTTTCTCTCCGTCGCCGGGTTCTTCTCCCGACAAAAAGTAACCCACGCTGCGGCCATACAGCCGGGCCAGCTGGTCGAGTTCGACTGCCTCGATCTTGCGTGTGCCGGATTCGATGTTGCTGATCGCAGGGCGCGACACGCCTAGAGCGTTTGCCACCTCTTCCTGGGACATGCCCAGGTACTCGCGCGCTTCGCGAAGGCGCGCCGCCATCTCGTTGCGTTGTGTGTCTGAAGACTCGGAGGTCACTTCTTCTTGCCCTCTACGTACGCCATGACCTTAGCTGTGAGGTCGTCAACGAACTGCTGTTTGGACTCGTATCCGCCTTTGCGGATGACCGATGCTTCGGGGATATGCATGCCCACGATTGCCTCGATGCCCAGCAGCGCATCGACTGCAGCAAGCGAATCGAGCTCATCGACAAAGTCCTCGACACTGTCCGACTCATCCGTCTTGAGCGATTGCCGTTCCCAGAACTCGCTCAAGTTGTTTTCAATTGCTGCCTTCATCTCATTCATGATGGCTCCTTGTTTAAAAAATAAACATGTACCGTACGAAAATCATACGCTGAAAAGATCTGATGTCAAGGCAGCCGGGGTGGACAGTCGCTAACAGATCGAAGGGCGAGATGGGGGGCACCGGCACCGGCAGTATTCCAACGGGATCAGGATCCACAACTCTGAAGTACTTCAATCGGGCGGTCCTCGGAGCGAAGCTGGTGGTGGTCGACGTGACGCCCAGCTTTCCGTGCGTGGCCCCGATAGCGGACGCGCCGGCCAGAATGAAGATTTATAAGAGCGGGAGGGTGAAGAAGGTGACGACCGTCCCGGCGAGCGCTCAGGGAGGAACAGCGAGTCGGATCCCAGCCCCTGTTTCAGCCATCCACCGACGAAGCCCGCCACCAACAATGATGGTACGTCCATCAGAAATCCATTTCGGGCGTCTTGTCCCTGGCACGCGATACCAATTCAACGATCTTGGGGTCGCTCAGCTTTGCCCTGAGCACGGCATTCTCGGCGGTCAGCACTTCGTTGATCGAAGAAAGCCTGGCGACATCGGTGCGCAAAGCGGCGACTTCCTGGCGCAATGCCTTGGCGTTGCGCTTTTCTTCCTTGAGCGCCAGGGTCTTCGCATCGCGTTGTGTTCGGTTGTCGCGGCCCTGGGCTTGCCGGATCGCATCGGCAATGCCAGGGTAGTGGTTGTGGATGAGGGCCGTGCTGACGCCGGCCTCGCGCGCGACGGAGGCGATGCTCAGCCGGGTCTCCTTCGTGAGCGAGCGGCCGCGCTCGATACGGAACATGGCAAGGCGCAGTTCCTTTTCTCGCGCCTGGGCGGTCTTGCGGGGCGCGCTCACACGATGAGTTCCCGGTCGTCATGCCCCAGAGCGACCAGTACATCGCGGCATCGGGCCATGTCGCGTCGAACCATGTTCAAGCCGCCCTCTCCGATGTCATCGCACGCGAGCACCTCTTTCAAGTGGTCGTGGAGGCCCTTGTAAAGCCTGGCATGCTGACGGCCGATCACGGCGTTGCTGCAATCAATGCACCGGGTGTGCCCGATGCCATTGCCGATGCACCGGTTGTCGTCGGCCGTGCACCATGCGTGGCCGTTGCTGCGGATCGCTGTGCTGTTCGCCAAGGCGCGCACCATCTGCTGGTGGCTCTTGAAGATGGTCACGGCCTCGCCGCCACGCCAAGCCATGATGTTGGTGCCGTACCCTCCGGCGAGTTGTTCGTGTGGTCTCAGCCAGCTATCGGCCAACCCCGCCTTGATGTCGTCCAGTTCGTCCTGGATTTCGATGTAGAGCTTCATCTCTTGCGACTCGTTCAATGCATAGCCAAGGGTCATGTCCATCGACCAGTGTTTGAAGTGCTCCTTCAGGTAGCGCAGGTCTCCGAACTGGCTGCGGGCGGCGTAGTTGGCGAACTTTCGGCGGAATTGGTGTGTCGCCAGAGGCCAGCTGACGCCAGCGTTCTTTGCAAAGGCCTTCAAGCACGTGTTCCATGAGCTACCTGACACGGTGCGGACCACGTTGCGCTGCCTCGGAATGACCGCCAGGAATACGGCTTTCAGGTGGCGCTGCGCTTCCGCGATTTCCGGGTCCATCGGATCGGCGGCGCGGCGCCACGCAATTTCTGCTTCGATCTCGGCCTGGTAAGGCTTGGCCCAGCGGTCCATGATCCGCAATGCGGTGACGCCGGCTTCCGGGATCATCCATTCGGTGCGCCCTTCATCGGTTTTCCTGGACTCCGAGCGCAGCCACCAACAGGTGAGGGCGCCGCCCTGGTCAGCGGCTGTGCTGGCAGGTTCTTCCGTGCTGTAGCACGCATCGGATTGAATGAGTGCAAGCTCATGATTGCGACATCCGGAGACACTGGCGACCACGATGTAGCAAGCCGTGCGGAGCTCCCGCAATGCCTTATTGAAGACTCCAAGTCCGTCGACCCACCCTTGTCGCTTCAAATAGCGTGTCAGGGCGCCGTCGGTCGCTTGGCGGCCCCGGTCTTCCTTGGCCTTTTTGAAGCTATCCACGCCGTCCCGAAGGTTCAGCAGCACGGTCCCCCGCGCGACGGTCGTCCAAGCCGCCTGGAAGAGCGTGGTGAACACGTCGTCCGGTATGAGCGGCGTCTTGCCTCCGCGATCGCTGGTCCCATGGCCCGTCATCCCCGCCATGTGCGTCGCCGAAGTTCCAAGCCACGGATGCGTGGTCATCGGGTCTTCCGTATGCTGGCTGAGCTCGTAGATGGCTTCGACCACGCTGAAGCGATGCATGAGAGATGAGGCCTTCAGTGGTTTGCCCGCGCCGGGAAAAGGAGCGCACTGGCGATGCTCTTTGCATGCCTGGGCATACACTGCGCAGACCATGGGCGTTGCGTCGGATAGCCGACCGATATTCAGACGATGCAGGTATTGAAGGAAAGGGCCGGCATCCCTCAGCAGCTTGACGATGCTGCGAGCCGTCGGTCGCTTCTTTCCGGCCCGTCCCCGTCGAACATAGCGATAGAGGATCGCCTTCATGGTGTCGCGATAAGGTGCCGGAACGAGGGTGAAGTCCAGGAAGCTTTCGCAATCTCGCATGTTCGTGGGCAGACCCAGGATTTTCCATCGATCCTCGCCATACCGACTCAGGATCACCCATCGACCATCGACTTCCTGCGCAGAGATGATGAGCAAGTCTCGTTGGGTGGCGGACAGTCCGCGAACGTCGAACGGCTGGGTTGTTCCCATCGGTTCCTGGGGGATGGGCAGGGCAACTCGTCTCATGTCAACGCATCCAGCTCACTGATGATCGTTTCACTGGCCCAGAAAGGATGCGGATCGTGTCGAGCCCGCTCCCGGGCTGCCGCCACCTGCGCCCTTTTGAAGAGCTTGCGGGCGATGCCGGCCTCAATGACGTCCCGCTCGATCAGGCGAGGGATGTGAGAGAACAATCGTTCCCACCGGCGTTTTTCCATGCGGGGCTGTTCCCGGAGCACTCGCCAGTAAAACGAATAAAGCCGCCACAGGTCATCTCCCGTGACCACGTAGTTCCTGCAACGCAGGCAATTGAGAAAGCTCTCGCACACGGCGTCGTGGCGTTTCGGCGCATAGTCGCCGTTCCTGTTGTCGGAACACCGGCCCACTGGCGTGCGCGCCGTCGCGCCCAGCGTATTGGCCAGCAACTCCTTGACCAGGCATGTCCCCATGAACTGCCAGTTTCTTCGGGCCTCTTCGCTTGGACGCAGGTAGTGGCGGGCCGTGACCGAAGGGGTGTTTCCCGCCGCAATCGCCGTGGTGGCCGTGTCGCCGTCCAGAATTTCGTTGACACGATTCGTGAACGTCTTTCGAAGGCGGCTCACGTTGATGCGCATCGGCTTGCCTTCGCTGTCGGTCAGACGGTATTCCCTGACGAGCATGCTGACCGCATCACCCAGCACGTTGTTGCTCAAGGTCGAGATCTGCCCGATCCTGTCGCCCGCGCGAGACCGGAACAGCCACACGCGCTCGCGAATCTCCGCCGGTGCTTCTTCGCGAACGGTCGCCGTTAGTTCGATGACGCGGCGAATAAGTCGCACGACGGTCGGGCGCAGCGTCGGCGTCGACTCGACCACCCGATCCACCGTACTGTTGGATCGCAATGCGACCTTGGTCGTCGTATGTCCGCGGCGCTTGTACAGCACCAGGAACTCGATGTCATCCTTGGGATGGGCCCGCAGGCAATCGACAGGCATTTCGAGCAGCGGCGTGGTGTTGCGTCCGGTATGAAGCGCCACCACCAGCAGGGCGTGGGCCAGCAAGGTGCTCGACGGCTCGGCGTCCAACGTGAAAAGAGGCATGACAGCAGTCTTCACAGCGACAGTGAAAGCCTTGCGCTGTTCCCGCGAAAGGGGGGTCTCTCCGAGGGTGTGGTGGTGGCTGCCGGGAAACGGATTCATGGGGAAGGTGCGGTCATCGCCACTGTTCACCAGTTCGAGAACCCCGCGACGTCCCAAGGCGACAAGGACGGACTTGGTCAGGTTGTAGCAAGTCTGTTGGGTCGGCGTTGTATAACCCTTATCACGCAGGAACCCTAGGTAGCCGTCCACGGTATCCCGCGTGATAGCGGCTAGGGACAGCGGCTGCCGCGCCGCGGTGCTGCGCAACACCAAATAGTCGAGAAATTGCCTGAGTCCACTCACGCAATAGGCAACGACCGTGGAAACTTCAACGTCCGAATCCTGTTTGTCCAGAAAGCGCTCGATTTGTCGCTGGCAGGCATACGTGATGGGATCGATGCCCACGCCATACCAGGGGCCGAAGTCGAATCGCCGGCGACTCGAGGCGTTTCTGCCGATATGGACAATCAGATTGTCCGGCGGAATGACATCGGCCGAGATGACCACTTGTTGTTTGGCATTGCGTGTGTATTCGATCCGTGCGGTGGCGAGGTCGGACTTCACGAAAACCTTGCGCTTTCCCATCAGCACTCCTCAGCCCAGTTGTTTAGTTCGTCGTCATAGGCGAGCACGGCATCGTCGGCCAGTTCGTTGACTAGGTGCAGATACACCATCGTGGTGTTGATCGATGCGTGTCCGAGTTGTTGTTGCAGGAATGCGAGCGGCTCGATCCGGTTGCGATCGCGACTGCGCTGCAACGACACCAACGTGTGCGTGGCGTAGGTGTGCCTCAGCATGTGGGTCCAGACCCGGACCCCGGCCTTCTGGCCGATGAGTCTGACAATGCGATCCAGGCTCTTGCCATCGGCGCTGAAAGGTTCGCCTTCCTGGTTCAGAAAGAGTGCCTTCTGCTCGCGTGCACTCAGGCAGGCGCGTTCGCCGCGAACATGGACCGCATAGTGGCGCAAGTCCTCCATTAATCGCCGGCTGATATAGATGTCTCTCGGCTTGCTGCCTTTGGTTTTCATGCCGTGCCCGTCTCGAGGAGAAAGACTCACACGGATGTTGCGTGCCTGGCGATCCGCGCTGTCCGGGGCGACGACAAGGGCCAGCGGAAAGGTCGCCAGCTCCTCCCTGCGCAATCCAGTCCCCAGCGCAAATCGAATGATCATGCGGTGGTGAGGATTGGTGGCTGCCTGCAGCAGGGCTTTTGCTTGTTCACTGGAGAGAAATTTTGGGATGTCCTTGTGAGCCCGCGGCATGACATCTCGAACGGAAGTTTTGCCGCCTCTCGCATCGACGTGGGCAAGAAGTGCCGGCGCTCGAGGTGCACGACGCTCCTCGAATCCGAAGGGCAGGTTGCCGATCCATGTCTGTCGAAGCGCGAACTCGTAGAACGCGCATACGTAGAGCAACCGGTTGCGCACCGTGTTGCGTGCGAGTTCGGCGACGTCGAAGCAATAGTCCCGATAGGCTGCAACCAGGGTCTTGTCCTCCCCCCGATCGACATCGTCCCAGGCCAGCTCGTGGGCTTGCAAGAAGCTGAAATAGTCGTACAGGGCCTGCCCGGTGTTGGCCCAGGACTTCTTGGAGCCGATCGGACCGCGCAGAAGATAGAACCGGAAGAACTGGTTGACGGGTGCGCAGCCTTCCATGTTGTCCCTCAACAGAATTGGAAAGCCTGGATACGGGTGCCCACTGATGACGAAATCGCTGGTGGCAAAAACGAGGTGCATTCAGAGCCCTTTGCCCTTCAAGAAGGCCACGGCGCCCTTGAAGTCCAGTTCAAACAGGTGCATCACGAGATCCACGGCGCCGCCGCCGCCGCATTGGGCCCGCGAATCGTGGAACTTGGGGCCGGTGCACAGGAACTCGTAGTCACGATCGGCAACATTTGCGTGCCAACGGGTCGTCTTCGGATTGGCGCGCGGCTTGAACTGGGCATCCTGGGCCATGTGAATGGCGAGCGCCCTCAAGAGGGCGACCGAGTCGAGCCTGCGCCAACGTTCCAGTGTGAGGTTATCCACAACCTTGTGACCCATTTTTCCCTCCCCCAGTCCCCCACCCGCTACTCGTCTCTGAGAGAGACTTAGCGCACTATAGCTACTCCCTAACGATAAAAGGGCTCCCATACAATGCAGGCCGACCCGTCTTCCACCTCCTCCAGATCCATGAACGTCATTCGATTCACCGACCTCTGCGCACAGGGCAAAGCCGCCGGCCAGCGCGTCTTCATCCGTGCCGACCTCAACGTGCCGCAGGACGACGCAGGCAACATCACCGAAGACACGCGCGTGCGCGCCTCGGTGCCTTGCATCCAGCTGGCGCTCGACGCTGGTGCAGCAGTGATGGTCACGTCGCACCTGGGCCGCCCGACCGAAGGCGAGTTCAAGCCCGAAGACTCGCTTGCCCCCGTCGCCAAGCGCCTGGGCGAGCTGCTCGGCCACCCGTACGAAAATGGGGTGCCGCTGGTCTCCAACTGGGTCGACGGCGTCGACGTCAAGCCCGGTCAGGTCGTGCTGCTCGAGAACTGCCGCGTCAACAAGGGCGAGAAGAAGAACGACGAGGCGCTGGCCAAGAAGCTGGCCGCCCTCACCGACATCTACGTGAACGACGCCTTCGGCACCGCCCACCGCGCCGAGGCCACCACCTACGGCATTGCGCAGTTCGCGAAGATCGCCGCGGCCGGCCCGTTGCTGGCGGCCGAGATCGACGCCATCACCAAGGCGCTGGCGCAACCCAAGCGGCCGCTGGTGGCCATCGTGGCCGGCTCCAAGGTCAGCACCAAGCTGACCATCCTCAAGAGCCTGTCGGCCAACGTCGACCAGCTGATCGTGGGTGGCGGCATCGCCAACACCTTCATGCTGGCCGCCGGCCTGAAGATCGGCAAGTCGCTGGCCGAGCCCGACCTGGTCGACCAGGCCAAGGCGGTGATCGACGCCATGCGCGCGCGCGGCGCCGACGTGCCGATTCCGGTGGACGTGGTCACGGCCAAGACCTTCGCGGCCGATGCGGCTGCCACCGTCAAGGACGCAAGCGATGTGGCCGACGACGACCTGATCCTCGACATCGGCCCGAAGACGGCCGCGATCCTGGCCGCGCAGCTGCGCGAAGCCGGCACCATTGTCTGGAACGGCCCGGTGGGCGTGTTCGAGTTCGACGCCTTCGCCAATGGCACCAAGGCCATCGCGCAGGCCATTGCCGAGAGCAGTGCCTTCTCTATCGCCGGTGGCGGCGACACGCTGGCGGCCATCGCCAAGTACGGCATCGAAAAGCAGGTCGGCTACATCTCGACCGGCGGCGGCGCCTTCCTGGAAGTGCTGGAAGGCAAGACCCTGCCGGCCTTCGAGATCCTGTCGAAGCGCGCGGCCGGTTGAGCAAGGCCCTGCGCGGGAAAACCCATGGGTGACTTCCGTCCGACACACAAAGTGTATACAGTAGCGAATACAAAACGGAGACTACCCTCATGAGCACGGACCGCATCCCCCGCCACGCCACCAAGATCGTTGCCACGCTCGGTCCGGCGTCCAGCACCCCCGAATTGCTGGAAAAGATGATCCAGGCCAAGGTCAGCGTGGTGCGGCTGAACTTCAGCCATGGCACCGCGCAAGACCACATCGACCGCGCCGCCATGGTGCGCGAAGCCGCCCGCAAGGCCGGCCGCGAAGTGGCCATCATGGCCGACCTGCAGGGCCCCAAGATCCGCGTCGGCAAGTTCGCGCAGGGCAAGGTCTGGCTGGAGCCGGGCGCCAAGTTCGTGCTCGACGCCTCGCGCACCGAACTCGGCGACGCCGATGCCGTGGGCCTCGACTACAAAGACCTCCCGCGCGACGTGAAGCCCGGCGACAGGCTGCTGCTGAACGACGGCCTCATCGTGCTGACCGTCGACGCCGTCAAGGGCGAGGCCGTGCACACCACCGTCAAGCTGGGCGGCGAGCTGTCGAACAACAAGGGCATCAACAAGCAGGGCGGCGGCCTCACGGCGCCCGCGTTGACCGCCAAGGACATGGAAGACATCAAGACCGCGATGAGCTTCCAGGCCGACTACGTGGCCGTGAGCTTCCCGAAGAACGCCACAGACATGGAAATGGCGCGCCAGCTGTGCAACGTGGCCGCGGCCGAGTACGGCCACAAGCCCGGCATGATCGCCAAGATCGAACGCGCTGAAGCCATCCCGAAGCTGGAAGAAATCCTGCGCGCCAGCGACGGCATCATGGTTGCGCGCGGCGATCTCGCGGTCGAGGTGGGCAATGCGGCCGTGCCGGCGCTGCAGAAAAAAATGATCCGCATGGCGCGCGACATGGACAAGGTGGTCATTACCGCGACCCAGATGATGGAGTCGATGATCACCAACCCCGTGCCCACGCGCGCCGAAGTGAGCGACGTGGCCAACGCCGTGCTCGACGGCACCGACGCCGTGATGCTCTCGGCCGAGACCGCCTCGGGCCGCTACCCGCTCGAGACCGTGCAGGAGATGAGCCGCATCTGCGAAGCTGCCGAAGCTGCCGAAGACAAGACGCTCGACGCCGATTTCAGCGGCAAGACCTACAGCCGCATCGACCAGTCGATCGCCATGGGCGCGCTGTTCACTGCCCACCACCTGGGCGCCAAGGCCATCGTGGCGCTGACCGAGTCGGGCTCCACCATCCTGTGGATGAGCCGCCACCGCGCGCACATTCCCATGTACGCGCTGACCTCGCGGCTGGCCACGCAGCGCAAGCTGGCGCTGTACCGCAACGTGCGCCCGCTGCTGATGGATTCGGAAAGCGACCGCGACACCGCGCTGCAGCAGGCCGAAAACCACCTGAAGAAGCGCGGCATCGTTCAGAGCGGCGACGTCTACGCCATTACCTGCGGCGAGCCGATGGGTGCCCCTGGCGGCACCAACATGCTCAAGATCTGCCGCGCGAGCTGAGTCGGCTCAACCGTTGCGGAACAGGAAGCTGTAGGCGTTCAGCGCGGGCACCCCGCCCAGGTGCGCATACAGCACCTTCGAGCCGGCCGGGAATTCCCCCAGCCGCACCTTCTCGATCATCCCGTGCATCGACTTGCCCTCGTACACGGGGTCGGTCAGCATGCCCTCGAAGCGCGCACACAGGCGAATGGCTTCCAGCGTGCCGTCGTTCGGCAGCCCGTACTCGGGGCCGCCGAAGCGGCGGTCGAGCACCACGTCTTTCTCGGTGATGTCGCGGCCCAGCTCCACCAGCTCGGCCGTGTTCTTCGCGATGCGCAGGATCTGGTCGAAGGTCTGCTGCGGCTTGGCCGAGGCGTCGATGCCGATCACGCGGTCGGCCCGGCCGTCGGCCGCGAAGCCCACCACCATGCCGGCCTGCGTGCTGCCGGTGACCGCGCAGACCACGATGTAGTCGAACTTGAAGCCCAGCTCGGCCTCCTGCTGGCGCACTTCTTCGGCAAAGGCGACGAAGCCGAGCCCGCCGCGCGGATGCTCCGAGCAGCCCGCCGGAATCGGAAACGGCTTGCCGCCAGCCTTGCGCACGCTCTCCATCGCGTCTTCCCAGCTCTTGCGGATGCCGATGTCGAAGCCTGCCGCGTCCAGCCGCACGTCGGCGCCCATGATGCGTGACATCTCGATGTTGCCGACCCGGTCGTACACCGCGTCGGAGTAGTTGACCCAGTTCTCCTGCACCAGCACGCATTTCAGCCCGAGGTGCGCGGCCACCGCGGCCACCTGCCGCGTCTGGTTCGACTGGATGCCGCCGATGGACACCAGCGTGTCGTAGCCGCCCTCGAGCGCCTCGGGGATCAGGTATTCGAGCTTGCGCGTCTTGTTGCCGCCGAAGGCCAGGCCGCTGTTGCAGTCCTCGCGCTTGGCGTACAGATCGACCTTGCCGCCGAGGTGCGCGCTCAGCCGCTTCAGCGGGTGAATCGGCGTGGGGCCGAAGGTCAGGGCGTAGCGGGGAAACTTCTTCAGATTCATGGGAGCGGCTCCAGGGAGTTGAAGCCTTAGATCGTAGAAAGAAGCGAACGCAACGTGCTTGCGAAGTTTTGTGGATTCTCTAGAGAAAAAAAGGCACTATGGCCAGATCGAAAACTTTCAAGCCGAAAAATAAGGCATGAGCACAACAAAATTGCGTATCGCGCCGGAGCTCGATCGCACCGACCGCGCCATCCTCCGCGCCCTTCAGCGCGACGCTTCGCTGTCGAACGTGGCGCTGGCCGCCAAGGTCAATCTCAGTGCGGCCGCCTGCCTGCGCCGTGTCGAGCGGCTCAAGGCGGAGGGGTTCATCAAGGGCATCGTCGCCCTGCTCGATGCCGACGCGCTCGACGTCGGCATGCTCGTGATGATCGGCGTGGTGCTCGACCGCTCCACGCCCGACTCGTTCGCCGACTTCGAGAAGGCCGCGCAGAAGGTGTCGGGCTGCCTCGAATGCCATGTGGTCACGGGCGAGTTCGATTACTTCATGCTCGTGCGCACGCGCGACAACGACAGCTTCAACCACCTGCATGCCGAGCAGCTGCTGTACCTGCCGGGCGTGCGGCAGGTCCGGACTTTCGTTGTGCTCAAGCAGGTGCTGTCGACCACGCAGTTGCCGATCTGACGAAACCGGCGCCCGCCCGCGTGCGTACTGTTGCGATGAGTCTTCCCACCTTCGCGTCACTCCGCCGGCGCCGCGGCGCTTTCTTCATCGCCCTCTGCGTCATCGCCGCCGCAGTGCTCCCGGCCTGCTCGCCGGTCAAGGTGCTCAACGGCCTGGTGCCCACCGACACTTACCGGCTCCAGGGCGGCATCGCCTACGGCCAGGCGCCCCGCCAGTTGCTCGACGTGTACCAGCCGTTGCCGGCCACGCAGCCGGCCCAGGGTGCGCGGCCGCTGGTCGTGTTCTTCTATGGCGGCACCTGGACGACCGGCGACCGCGCCAGCTACAGGTTCGTCGGCGAGGCGCTGGCCGCGCGCGGCGCGGTGGTGGTGGTGCCCGACTACGGGCTGTCGCCGGCCTTCACCTACCCGGCGTTCGTGCGCGACAGCGCGCTGGCCGTCAAATGGGCGCTCGACAACGCGGCCCGGCTGGGCGCCGATCCGAAGCAGGTGTTCGTGATGGGGCACAGCTCGGGTGGCTACAACACCGCGATGGTGGCACTCGACGAGCGCTGGCTCGGCGAGGTGGGCGCCAGCCCGAAGCAACTCGCGGGCTGGATCGGCCTGGCCGGCCCCTACGACTTTCTGCCCATCGGCGACCCGCAGGCGCAGGTTGCCTTCAACTGGCCGGACACGCCGCCCGACTCGCAGCCGCTGGCGCATGTCACGCCAGCCTCGCCGCGCGCGCTGCTCATGGCGGCATCGAAAGACGACCTGGTCTACCCCGACCGCAACACCGGGCAGATGGCCACGGCGCTGCGCGCGGCGGGCGTGCCGGTGCAGGTCAGGCTGTTCGACAACCTGAGCCACGTGACGCTGATCGGCGCTTTCGCCAGGCCCATCCAGTGGCTGGGTGGGCCGGTGCTGCCGCCGGTGATGGAGTTCCTCGGGTTGGCGTCAGTCCTGTCCCACAAGGGGGCTCGGTAGAATTGCGGCAGTTTTCTCTCGTCTTTCCGCCTTCTTCTTTCCCTAATTTCCGCGAGGTATTTCCATGGCACTCGTCTCGATGCGCGAACTGCTCGACCATGCCGCAGCCAATGGCTACGGCATTCCGGCCTTCAACGTCAACAACCTCGAACAGGTCCAGGCCGTCATGGAGGCCGCCAAGGAAACCGGCGCGCCCGTCATCCTGCAAGCCAGCGCAGGCGCCCGCAAGTACGCCGGCGAAGCCTTCATCAAGCACCTGATCCAGGCCGCCATCGAGCAGTACCCGAACATCCCGCTGGTCATGCACCAGGACCACGGCCAGAACCCCGACGTCTGCAAGGGCGCCATCGACCTGGGCTTCAGCTCGGTCATGATGGACGGCTCGCTCGAGGCCGACGGCAAGACCATCGCCAGCTACGACTACAACGTCGACGTCACCAAGAAGGTGTCGGACATGGCCCACCGCCTGGGCGTCACCGTCGAAGGCGAGCTCGGCTGCCTCGGCTCGCTCGAGACCATGAAGGGCGACAAGGAAGACGGCCACGGCACCGACGACACCATGACGCGCGAACAGCTGCTCACCGACCCCGAGCAGGCAGCCGACTTCGTCAAGCGCACCCAGATCGACGCGCTGGCCATCGCCATCGGCACCAGCCACGGCGCCTACAAGTTCACGCGCGAGCCCACCGGCGACATCCTGGCGATCGACCGCATCAAGGAAATCCACCGCCGCATTCCCAACACCCATCTGGTGATGCACGGCTCGTCGAGCGTGCCGCAGGAACTGCTGGCCATCATTCGCCAGTACGGCGGCAACATGAAGGAAACCTACGGCGTGCCCGTCAAGGAAATCCAGGAAGCCATCAAGCACGGCGTGCGCAAGATCAACATCGACACCGACATCCGCCTGGCCATGACCGGCGCGGTGCGCAAGTTCCTGGCCGAGAACCCCGAGAAGTTCGACGCCCGCGAGTGGCTCAAGCCCGCGCGCGAGGCCGCAAAGCTGATCTGCAAGCAGCGCTACATCGAGTTCGGCTGCGAAGGCCAGGGCGCCAAGATCAAGGGCGACACGCTGCAAGTGGTCGCCGCCAAGTACGCCAAGGGCGAACTGGCTCAGGAAGTCGTCTAAAAACTTCCTTGCGATTCGAAGGCCACCGTTCGCGGTGGCTTTTTTCTGCGCGCACAATCCGCTTTCACCGTCCCACGTTCCCCACCGCATTTGTTGTTGTTCCCATGACCACCGTCCACACCTCCTCCATCCAGAGCCTGCCCCTGCTTGCGCGCGGCAAGGTGCGCGACAACTACGCCGTCGGCGAAGACCGCATCCTGATGGTCGCGAGCGACCGGCTCAGCGCCTTCGACGTGATCATGGGCGAGCCCATTCCCGGCAAGGGCGAGATCCTCACGCAGATGGCGCTGTGGTGGTTCGAGCGGCTGGGCCAGATCTGCCCCAACCACCTGACCGGCGACGCGCCCGAAAGCGCTGTAACACCCGATGAGGTGCCGCAGGTCACGGGCCGCTCGATGCTGGTCAAGCGCCTGAAGCCCATTCCGGTCGAGGCCGTGGTGCGCGGCTACCTGGCCGGCAGCGGCTGGAAGGAATACCAGGACAGCCGATCGGTCTGCGGCGTGCCGCTGCCCGAGGGCCTGACCAACGCCAGCAAGCTGCCGCGCCCGATCTTCACGCCCGCCGCCAAGGCGGCAGCCGGCGAGCACGACGAGAACATCAGCTACGACCGCGTGGTCGAGATCGTCGGCCCCAAGCTGGCCCAGCAGATCCGCGAAACCAGCATCGCCATCTACGAAACCGCCGCCCAGATCGCCCTGACCAAGGGAATGATCATTGCCGACACCAAGTTCGAGTTCGGCCTGGACGAAGCCGGCACGCTGGTGCTGATGGACGAAGTGCTCACGCCAGACAGTTCGCGCTATTGGCCGGTCGAGGGCTACCAGGCCGCGCTGGCCACCGGCGCCAACCCGCCGAGCTACGACAAGCAGTTCGTGCGCGACTGGCTCGAAGCCACCAAGATCAACGGCAAGCCGTGGGACAAGACGCCCCCGGCGCCGCGCCTGCCGGCTGAGGTCATCGAGAAGACGGCTGCCAAGTACCGCGAGGCGCTGGAGCGCCTGACGGGCTGATCCTTCAGCGCGACGTTCCCGAGTTCAACAGCGCCACCGTCCGCCCGCTGCCGTCCAGCAGCGCCAGCCGGCTCTGCCCCGCCAGCCGGTAGCTCGCAGTACTCTGCAGCGCGGAAATGAACTGCGCTTCATTGGCCCCACGCGCCGGGTCCGCGCAGGCCATGCGGGTAGAGGCCAGTTGGCCGATCTTCAGCGTGATGCCGCTGCGCGTGAAGGTGCCCGAGATGCGGTTGCAGCCGCCCGAGCCGCTGACGCGGCCGCTGCTGCGGTCGAACTGAACTTGCGCTTCGCTCTGCCCGACCGGCTCGTCACCCAGTTGAGCAAGGCGCCAGACCGGCCCTTCGATCGGCTCGTCGAGGCTGATGCCGCTGCCGCAACCGGTCAGGGCGGTCAGCAGCGCCGTCGTGGCAAGAAGGGGAAACACGATACGGCGGGCGAAGGAGCGCATGGCCAGTCTTCCTTTTCAATCTGCAACAAGTTGAATCGGGCGTGATCGTATTCGAGGCGGCCACGAAAAAGCGACCCCGAGGGTCGCTTTGTGGATCCGCTTTCCGGATCAGCTCAGCACGATGCTGCTGAGGCGGCGGCGATAGGTGGCCACCACCGGATCGTCCGGCGGGATCTGCCCGTCGGCCACCTTCACCTTCGGCGGCTCGATCAGGTCGAGGATGGCGATGTAGGTCTTGCGGGCCAGGTCTTCGCTCCAGGTCTTGTCGCGCATCAGGATGTCGAGCAGCTCGTCCATCGCGTCGGTCCAGCGCTGTGCGGCCATCAGCAGGCGGGCACGGCCGAAGCGGGCGTCGAAGTCGCGCTTGTTGGCGGCGATCTTCGCCTCGAACTCGGCGATCGCAGGCGCGGCGCCTGCCACCGGCGCTGCGAAATCGATAGCATCCATCCAGCGCTGCAGTGCATCGAAGCGGCGCACCAGCGTGGTCTTGGCGATCACCGGGGCAAAGGCGACCTTGGCGTCGTCGACGCGGCCTTCCTGCAGCAGCAGCTTGATGTAGTCGAAGCGGGCGTCGTCGTTGGCCGGGTCGGTGGCCACTGCGTGCTGCAGCCGTTCGAGCGCGCCCTGGGTGTCGCCTTCGGCCAGCGCTTCCTGCGCGGCGGCTTCTTCAGAGGCGGCCTCGGCCTCGTCGGCGCCCGGCACGTGCTTGTCGAGGAATTCGCGGATCTTCTCGGCCGGAATGGCGCCGACAAAGCCGTCCACCGGCTGGCCGTCCTTGAACATCACGCAGAACGGGATGCTGCGCACGCCGAACATTTCGGACAGCTGCGACGAAATCTGCGGCACCTTGTCGGCGTCGAGCTTGGCCAGCGTGAAGCGGCCGGCGTACTCGACTTCGAGCTTTTCGAGCACCGGGCCCAGCTGTTTGCAGGGGCCGCACCATTCGGCCCAGATGTCCAGCAGCACCGGCGTGGCCACTGAGCCTTCGATCAGTTCGGCCTGGAAATTTTCGAGAGTGATGTCGATCATCGGAACCAGCTGAGGGTGAAACGTAAAATTGAAACCATGAACGAAACCATTCAGGTCGGTGTAGTGATGGGCTCGAACTCCGATTGGGAGACGATGCGCAACGCGGTCGAGATTCTCCAGCAATTCGGAATCAGTCACGAAGCAAAGGTGGTCTCGGCCCACCGGATGCCCGATGCGCTCTTCGCGTACGCCGAAAGCGCCGCCGGGCGCGGGCTCACCGCAATCATCGCGGGCGCGGGCGGCGCGGCCCATCTGCCGGGCATGCTGGCCTCCAAGACCACGGTGCCGGTGCTGGGCGTGCCGGTGGCCAGCCGCCACCTGCAGGGCGTCGATTCGCTCTACAGCATCGTGCAGATGCCCAAGGGCGTGCCGGTGGCCACTTTTGCCATCGGCAACGCGGGCGCGGCCAATGCGGCGCTGTTTGCGGTGGCGATGCTGGCGGTGAACGACCCGGCGCTGCGCGCGAAGCTCGATGCCTTCCGCACGGCGCAGACCGCCGCCGCCGAAGCTATGACGCTGCCGCCGGCTACCGCCGGCGACACTGGCAAGGCACCCCCCGTGTCTCCTTTCTCGCCGCAAGGCGGAGGTGCCCTGTGAGCAACAGCAAGAACGGTGACCTGCCCATCCTCCCGGGCGCCACGCTCGGCGTGCTCGGCGGCGGCCAGCTGGGGCGCATGTTCGCCCATGCGGCCCAGCGCATGGGCTACTTCACGGCGGTGCTCGATCCCGACACCGACAGCCCCGCCGGCCGCGTGAGCCACCACCACATCCACACTGACTACGACGACGTCGACGGCCTCGCCCGCCTCGCCGGCCTGGCCGATGCGGTGACGACCGAGTTCGAGAACGTGCCAGCGCCCTCGCTGGAGCACCTCGCGGTCGCGCGGCCGGTGTCGCCCGGCGCCTCGGCCATCGCCATCGCGCAGGACCGCATCGCCGAAAAGGCCCACTTCACCCGCTGCGGCGTGCCCTGCGCGCCCTATGCGGTCATCGAGACTGCGGCGCAGCTCGCCGCCGTTGAAGACAGCCTGCTACCCGGCATCCTGAAGACCGCGCGGCTGGGCTACGACGGCAAGGGCCAGCAGCGCGTGAAGACGCGCGCCGAGCTGGTCGACGCCTGGCAGGCCACGGGCTGCGTGCCCTGCGTGCTCGAGAAGATGCTGCCGCTGGAGTTCGAATGCTCGGTCATCCTCGCGCGCAGCCGCGACGGGCAGATCGTGCACTTTCCGCCGCAGCGCAACCTGCACCGCGACGGCATCCTGGCTGTCACCGAGGTGCATCCGCAGAACATGCCGAAGACGGTGGCGCAGGGCGCGGTCAATTCGGCGAAGAGCATCGCCAACGGCCTGGGCTATGTGGGCGTGCTGTGCGTCGAGTTCTTCGCGCTGGCCGACGGCTCGCTGGTCGTCAACGAGATGGCGCCGCGCCCGCACAACAGCGGCCACTACACGATGGAAGCCTGCGACGTGTCGCAGTTCGAGCTGCAGGTGCGCACGCTCGCCGGCCTGCCGCTGGCCGCGCCGCGCCAGCACAGCCCCGCGATCATGCTCAACCTGCTGGGCGACCTGTGGTTCACCGAGGGCGGCGACAAGCCGGTTTCGCCGCGCTGGAACGAGGTGCTCGCGCTGCCGGGCGTGCATCTGCATCTCTACGGAAAGATCGACCCGCGGCGCGGCCGCAAGATGGGCCACCTCACGCTCACCGGCGCCACGCTCGAAGCCGTGCGTGTCACCGCCTCGCAGGCCGCGCTGCTGCTGGGCCTGCCGGCGGTGACCACCGCCGATCTCGCATGATCCTCGACGGCCGCTCCCCCGAGTCCATTGCCGAAGCCGCGCGCGTGCTTCGCGCGGGCGGGCTGGTCGCCTTTCCGACCGAGACTGTCTACGGCCTGGGGGCCGACGCGAGCAGCGACATGGCCGTGGCAGGCATCTTCAAGGCCAAGGGGCGACCCGCCGATCACCCGCTGATCGTCCATGTGGCGGCCGGCATCAAGGGCACCGAGTCGCTGTCGCGCTTCGCGCAGCCGCTGCCGCTCTTCGCGCAGAAGCTCGTGCAGGCCTTCTGGCCCGGGCCGCTCACGCTGATCGTCACGCGCCAGCCCGGCGTGGGCGCGGCGGCGGCCGGCGGGCAGGACACCATCGGCCTGCGCTGCCCCTCGCATCCCGTGGCGCAGGCGCTGCTCGAAGCCTGCGCCCAGCAGGGTGTGCCCGGCCTTGCGGGGCCCAGCGCCAACCGCTTCGGCCGCGTCAGCCCGACCACGGCGCAGCATGTGCACGACGAGTTCGGCGACGCGCTGCTGGTGGTCGACGGCGGAGCCTGCGAGGTCGGTATCGAGTCGACCATCGTCGACTGCAGCCGTGGCGCCCCCGTGCTGCTGCGGCCCGGCCTGATCACGCGTGCGCAGATCGAGGCCGCCTGCGGCGAGAGGCTCAGCGACCGCGAAGTGCTCGAAACACCCGACCCGCGCGCCTCGGGCACGCTGGAGGCGCACTACGCCCCGGACGCCAAGGTGCGGCTGATGGACGCCAAGGCGATCCAGACCGGCCTCGACGTGCTGGGCGCGAATGCCGCGCACATCGCCGTGTGGTCGCGCACCGTGGTGCGCAGCCGCTCGCAGCGCGTGCTGCAGCGGCGCATGCCCGACGACGCGGCGGCCAGTGCGCAGCAACTCTTCGCGGTGCTGCGCGAGTTCGATGCGCAGGGCGTCAAGCTGATCTGGGTCGAGATGCCGCCCGACACGCCCGATTGGGAAGGCGTGCGGGATCGCTTGCAGCGCGCGTCGGCGGCCTGATCAGCCCCCAGCGGCGAGCACGCCCTGGAAGAAGCCACGGGCGGAGGCCAGGCAGAACGGCGGCGCCAGCGTGCCGTGGTACGCCAGCGTGACCGCCTGCGCCTTGTCAGATGCGCTGCCTGACGTGTTCTGCGCCAGCAGGGCCTTGGCCTGCGCGAAGCCGGCACGGGCCGTCGAGTAGGCGTCGATCGCGGCCGAATCTTCCAGATCGACCACCGCCAGCGCGGTGGCCGGCACACCCTTGGCGCGGAAGTAGCCTGACGTGGCGCGGGTGCTCACGAAGTTCACCGTCGGATCGTTGGCGCCGCCGCACATCAGCATCGGCCGGGTCGGCGTCCAGTTGCGCAGGTCGTTGGCGAGCGCCGCCTTGCGGAAGCCCGTGGACGGCTTGCAGTCCAGCGGCGAGGCCGTGCTCAGCGACGCCGACGTGGCCGGCAGCGCGTTGCCGGGGCAGGGCGTGGCCTGGATGTCGCCGGCGGCCTGCGTCAGGAAGCTCTGCTTGATGAGGTTGTTGGCGCCGTAGAAGATCGACAGCGAGGGGCTCACCGGCCCCGGCGTGGCATTGGCCGGGAACAGCGCCAGCTGCGGCAGCTTGCCGCTGGAGAACAGCGTGCCGGGCGAGGTGCTCGGCAGCAGGGTGTCGATGCCGTTGGCGTACTGCGCTTCATACACGTCGCTGGTGGAGCTGTAGACGTTGCCGAACTGCTGCTGCCAGCTGGTCGACAGCAGCGGCACGAACAGCGTGGCGCCCAGCGCCGGCCAGCCCTGGTAGGTGTAGTCCGTCAGCAGGCTGATGGCCGAGGGTGCCGACAGTGGCGCCGACGCCGTCACCGTCTTGCCCGTGGCCTGCATCTCGCGGTGCGCCGCCATTGCCACGTAGCCGCCCTGCGAGTAGCCGGTGATGAACAGCGAGCCGGCGTCGTTCGCGCCGATGCCCGAGAAGGTCTTGCGCGCGGCGGTGAGCGCGTCGACCATGTCCTTGCCCTGCTGGTCGCCGTTGAGATACGGGTGGTAGGGAAGGGTCGACTTGTCGTAGCCCGCGTAATTGGGCGCCACCACGATGTAGCCCTGCGCCGCGAACATGGCGGCAACCATCAGGCCCTCGCCGGCAGCCGCCTGCGTGCTGTCGGTCCACTTGGCCAGGTTGTAGGCCTTGGCGGCGGTGGTGCCGTGGGCATAGAGCACCACCGGACGCTGGCCGCCGCAGGCCACGTCGGAGCCGGTGGGCACCATGATTGCGGCGGTGGCGTTGGTGGCCTCGCTCTTCGCGCCGATGGTGCGGTATTCGAGGTAGCGCAGGTCGATGCCGCACTTGGGCGTGCCCGCCACCTGCAGCAGCGCCTTGCCCTGGTCGCTGGCCTGCAGGCTGGCGGTGAACTGGTCGGCGGTCAGCTTCGCCGTCTGCTCGGGCGGGTTGGTGACCACCGAGCCCCGGCCGTCGTCGGTGGCGGGCGGCGGAACGCCCACCCCGATGCCGATACCCCCGCCACCACCACCGCCTCCGCAGGCGGCGAGCAGCAACAAGGTTGCGCCTGCGAGCGCCGTCAGGGCTGCTGTCTTGCGCATCGGGACGGACGAATGGGGGTGGGGCTTTGTCAAGGCATGTCTCCTGCGTTGGTTTTGTACGGAAAAGAACGACCGTCCGATTCTGTGCAGGGGCATGCCCGCGCGCAAGCGGGCGTTTGCCCTCAGAAGATTTCAGTACACGGCCGCTGGCCGTGCGCCTTTCCGAGCCGTCGGCCTCAGTTGTCCTGCGAGGCCCAGTCGACCAGCGCGTCGAACGCCGCGCGCGCCGCGCCCGCGTTCTCGCCGTTGGCAATGGCCACCAGCACGTAGCGGCGCCCGCTTGCGCCGTCCACGTAGCCGGCCACGCCGGAGGCGTCGCGCAGAGTGCCCGTCTTCAGGTGGGCCGAGCCGCCGGAGCGCAGCGTGCGCTTCTTCAGCGTGCCGTCCACGCCCATGGCCGGCAGCGAGGACATCAGCTCCGGCATCACCGGCGAGCGCCATGCCACCTGCAGCATCTTGCCGAGCGCGGCCGCGCTGATGCGCTCGTCGCGCGACAGGCCAGAGCCGTTCTCGAACACCGGCTGCGCCTCGCCCGTGCCGATGCGCTCGCGCCACCACTGGCCCAGCGCTGAGCGCGAGGCCTCGAAGGTGCCGCGGTTCTTCTGCGTGAGCCCGATCGTGAGGAACAACTGCTGCGCCATCACGTTGTTGCTGTACTTGTTGATGTCGCGGATCACCTCGGCCAGCGGCGGCGACTCGAACTCGAAGGCCGGCTTCAGCCCCGCCGGCACGCGCCCCTCGCGCATTTGCCCGCCCACGCGCCCGCCCATCTCGGCCCACATGCCGCCGATGGCGCGCATGGCGTAGGTGCGCGGGTCGCCGTAGGCCACGGCCCAGCTCTTCTCGCCGCAGCCGGCCGGGAAGCCGCCGTTGAAGCGGATGCGGTTCACGTCGCTGAAGTCGGTGCGCAGCGCGGCGCGCCAGTCGCCGCATTCGCCGGGCACGATCGCCACGGTTGGCGGCATGGCCACGCTCGCCAGCGGGGGCTCGTAGCTCACCCGCGCGATCTGGCCGGCGCGGTCGGGCGCGAAAGTCATGTTGACCGACTTGAAGTTCACCAGCAGCGCGTCGGGCGAGGCGTTGTAGGGGCGCAGCGGCTCGCCGTCGAAGGCGCCCGGGTCGCCCTCGACCGTGGTCTCGAAGGCGCTGCGGTCGATGACGATGTCGCCGCTCACCGTGGTGATGCCCAGCCCCTGCACGTGGCGCAGCAGCAGCCACACGCGCTCCAGCACCAGCTTGGGGTCGCCCTGGCCCTTGATGTAGAGATTGCCGTTGAGCACGCCGTTGTTCACCGTGCCTTCGACGTAGACCGGCGTGGTCCAGCTGTAGGCCGCGCCGAGCAGGTCGAGCGCGGCGTAGGTGGTGACCAGCTTCATGATCGACGCCGGGTTCACCGGCGCCTGCGTGCGCCAGGCCAGGCGCGGCTGGCGCGTGCCGTCGGCCTCGGCCACCAGCATGGTCACGGACTCGCGCGGCACCTTGGCGCGGGCAAGGGCGGCATCGACCTGGGTCGGGAGTGCTTGCTGGGCGAAGGCGCCAGCCGGGGCCAGCAAGGAGAGAGTCAGTGCGCAGGCCGCGCGGCGGAAGGCAAGAGGCATCCGGCGATTATCCCGGCGCAAACACGTGCAGCTTCGCGTGATACAGCAGCATCACCGTCTTGGCGTCGGCGATGCGGCCGTCGGCCACCATGGCCAGCGCCTCGTCGATGGCCAGCTCCAGCACCTCGATGTCCTCGCCCTCCTCGGCCAGCCCGCCGCCCGCGCCGATGCGCATCGAGGGCTCGTAGGGCGCGACGAAGAAATGCAGCTTCTCGGTAACGGAACCCGGGCTCATGAAGCTCTCGAAGATCTTCTGCACCGTGCCGAGCCGGTAGCCGAGTTCTTCCTCGACCTCGGCGCGGATGCCCTCCTCGGGCTCCGCGTCGTCGAGCAGGCCGGCCGCGGCCTCGATCAGCAGGTCGTCGTGGCCGTTGACGAAGGCCGGGTAGCGGAACTGGCGCGTCAGCAGCACGGTGCGCTGCGCGAGGTTGTAGGGCAGCAGGGTGGCGCCGTTGCCGCGGTCGTAGGTTTCGCGGTGCATGCGCTGCCATTGGCCGTCGTTGCGCCGCCAGTCGAAGGCGGTGGTGCGCAGCGTGTACCAGTTGTCGGAAAGCAGGGTGACTTCGTGCACCCGGACGCGGTCGTGGATGGTCATGGCGGCGAGCATATGTGCGAATTCGTGCAAAAACAAGAAAAAACGTGCAATAGACGGCGCGCATCGATACCATCGGCCGATGCTCACCAGCCAGCGCAAGCAACACATCCTCTCGGTCCTGCGACGTGACGGAAACGTCGTCGCGAAGTCGCTCAGCGAAGAACTCGGCCTGTCGGAAGACACCATCCGCCGCGACCTGCGCGAGCTGGCCGCCGAAGGCCTGTTGCAGCGCGTGCACGGTGGCGCGTTGCCGGTCGCGGCGGCCGAGGCCGACTTCGCGGGGCGCCAGCAACTGGCTCCTGATGAAAAGGTGGCCATCGGCCGCGCCGCTGCGCGCCTCGTGAAGCCGGGACAGGTGGTGTTCGTCGACGGTGGCACCACGGCCGTGCAGCTCGCACGCCACCTGCCGGCGAATCTGCAGGCCACCGTGGTCACGCACAGTCCGTCGGTGGCCATCGAGCTGGTGGCGCATGCCGGCATCGAGGTGGTGCTGATCGGCGGGCGCCTCTTCAAGCACTCGGTTGTGGCGGTCGGCTCGGCGGCGATGGCGGCCATTGCGCGCATCCATGCCGACACGTATTTCATGGGCGTCACCGGTGTGCACGCCGAGGCGGGGCTGACCACGGGCGACCTGGAAGAGGCCGAGATCAAGCGCGCGCTGATGGCGTCGGCGGCCGAGACGGTCGTGCTGGCCTCGTCGGAAAAGCTCGGCGCAGCGTCGGCCTGGGTGGTGAACCCCGTGACCTCGGCCACCAGCCTGCTGGTATCGCCGGACGCTCCTGCCAAGGCGCTGGCGCCGCTGCGCAAGGCGGGGCTGGCCATTTTGCGCAGCGATAACGGCGCGTGACCCTGGGGATTGGCCGCCCCTCGATAATCGGCGGATGCCCCTCGCCCTGCCCAAGCTGCTCGCCTTCGACACCAGCACCGAGCACCTGTCCGTGGCCGTGCTTCACGGCGACAGGTTGCTCGCGCACAACGGTGTGGGCGGCGCGCAAGCCTCGACCACCCTGCTCCCGCTGATCCAGCAACTGCTGGGCGACGCCGGGCTGGCGCTGTCCGAGCTCGACGCCATCGTCTTCGGCCGCGGTCCCGGTTCGTTCACCGGGCTGCGCACCGCCTGCTCGGTGGCACAGGGACTGGCCTTCGGCGCCAAGGTGCCGCTGCTGCCGGTCGACACGCTGCTCGCCGTGGCCGAGGAAGCGCGCCATGCCTTCGGTGCCCAACAGGTGGTGGCCGTGCTGGACGCCCGCATGGACCAGATCTATGCCGCGCGCTACGACTTCGCGGCCAACGGCCCGCTTGGTGGCGACGACGAGCCCCTGCTGCTGTCGCCCGAAGACCTCGAAGTGCCCGCCGGCTGGGCGCTAGCCGGCAATGCCTTCGCCGCCTACGGCCTTCGCCTGGCCCCGCCCGCCACCCGCCACGAGGCGCTGCCGACCGCCACCGCCATGCTGCGGCTGGCCCCCGCGCTGCTCGCGGCCGGGCGCACAGTGCCGGCTGCGCAGGCCTGGCCGCTCTATGTTCGGGATAAAGTGGCGCAAACCACCGAAGAGCGCGCCGCCATCAAGGCGGCCGCAGCCGCCGCCAACTGACCCGCATGAGCGCCGTCCTCCAGCCCGTCGAAGCCCGCCTCGAACCGCTCACCGTCGAGCGGATCGATGCCGTCTGCGCGGTCGAGCAGACGGCCTACAGCCATCCCTGGACGCGCGCCAACTTCACCGATTCCATGGCCGTGGGCTACCACTGCCAGTGCCTGCTGGCGCCCGGCGTGGCACCGGGTGTGAGCTCGCCGGTCACGGAGCTGGGCGAAACGCTGATCGGCTACTTCGTCGCCATGAAGGGCGTCGACGAGGTGCACCTGCTGAACATCACCGTCGCGCCGGCCTTCCAGCGCCAGGGCTGGGCGCCGCTCATGCTCGAGGCGCTGGGCGGCTGGTCTCGCGGCGAGGGCGCGCAGTGGCTGTGGCTCGAAGTGCGCCAGAGCAACCAGCGCGCGCTCGACATCTACATGCGCCAGGGCTTTCGCAGCGTCGGCGTGCGCAAGGGCTACTACCCGGCGCACGACGGCAAGCGCGAGGACGCCGTCGTCATGAGCCTGCGTTTGAACGAATCAGGCTCCGCCTGGGGAGCCTTGCGATGAGTGCGGTACAGACATTGAAGCTCGACGCGCGCCAGCGCGCGATGCTCGACGAGATGGGCGTGAAGGTCTGGTGGCCCGTGCCCGAGGCGGTGGAAGTGGCGGTGCCTGAGACGGCTGCTGTTGCCGAAGAAGAGGTGGCCGTGGCAGAGGAACGCGTGCAGGTCGAAGCACCCGTTGCCGCGCCAGCACCAGCCGCCCGGCCTGCTGCGGCACCAGCACCGGCTGCCCGCCCGGCGGCTGCGCCGCTGTCCCAGGGCGCTGCCGTACTGGTCGAGGCGCCCTGCCGCCTCTACGCCGACGCCGGCGCAGCGGAATCCACGCAGGGCGGCTGGCTGGTCGTGGCCGACATGCCGCCCGAAGCCGACGGCCGCCACGGCGAGCCCTTCGAAGGCGACGCCGGCCGCCTGCTCGACAACATGCTGCGTGCCCTGAAGCTGCACGACGGCCAGACGCCAGTGCACCTCATGCGCACCCACCGCGGCGTGGCCGCCGGCCAGCCCGGCAGCCCGCGCGCAATCGATGAGGCCTTCGACGAGCACGCCGGAGCGCTCGCACCCCGCGTCGTGCTGGCGATGGGCCCGCTGGCGGCGCAAAGCCTGATGCGCAGCGGCGACCCGCTGGGCAAGCTGCGCGGCCGCGTCGTGCCGCTGGATTCCGTCGGTGGCGCGGCGGTGGTGGCGACCTACCACCCCGCGTATTTGCTGCGCAACCCCGCCGACAAGGCACGCGCCTGGGCCGACCTCTGCCTGGCCGC
Source organism: Variovorax sp. YR266 (assembly GCF_900107295.1). Lineage (NCBI taxonomy): Bacteria > Pseudomonadati > Pseudomonadota > Betaproteobacteria > Burkholderiales > Comamonadaceae > Variovorax > Variovorax sp. YR266. Next base: position 92,167 of record NZ_FNPM01000003.1, on the reverse strand, counting down.
CGAGCAGCACACGCCCGCGCCCAACTGAGGGCCGGAAACGGGCCGCCTAAAATCAGGCCCCATGACTTTCCTCGACAAGCTGGCCGCCGCACAGCAAAAAAACGGTTCCTTGCTCTGCGTGGGGCTCGATCCGGAGCCAGCCAGATTCCCGGGGCAATTCAAGGGCGACGCCAGCCGCATCTTCGATTTCTGCGCGCGCATCGTCGACGCGACGGCCGACCTGGTCATCGCCTTCAAGCCGCAGATCGCCTACTTCGCGGCCCACCGCGCCGAAGCCCAGCTCGAACAGCTGATGGAGCACATGCGCCGCAACGCGCCCCACGTGCCCACGATCCTCGACGCCAAGCGCGGCGACATCGGCTCCACCGCCGAGCAATACGCCCTGGAAGCCTTCGAGCGCTACGGTGCCGACGCGGTGACGCTGTCGCCCTTCATGGGCTTCGACTCGGTCGCGCCATACCTCAAGCACGAGGGCAAGGGCGCCTTCCTGCTGTGCCGCACCAGCAACCCTGGCGGGTCCGACCTGCAGGGGCAGCGGCTGGCGGACGTCGAGGGGCAGCCCTTTTTGTACGAACACGTCGCCAGGCTGGCGCAGGGGCCCTGGAACCTGAATGGCCAGCTCGGCCTGGTGGTGGGTGCGACCTACCCCGCCGAGATCGAGCGCGTGCGTGAGCTCGCGCCGACGGTGCCGCTGCTGATTCCGGGCGTCGGCGCCCAGGGCGGCGATGCTGTAGCCACGGTACGCGCCGGCTGGCGTGCCGATGCGCCGATCGTCGTGAACTCGTCGCGCGCGATCATTTATGCGTCGTCGGGCGACGACTTTGCCGAAGCGGCAAAAATCGCCGCGCGTACCATGCGCGACACCCTGGAAGCCGCCAAGCCCTGATCGGCCCCGGGTTCAGCCCCGGCGCAGGCGGGTGAAGAGCTCGAATTCCCAGTTGCGCATGCCCAGCAGCAGCGTGTAGCCCTCGCGGTCCTTGGCCGACAACTTCTGGTCCGTCTGGTGCTGCTGCGCGAAGTCCTGCGCCACGCGCTGCAGGCGCTCCAGGAAGGCTGGCGCCAGCGAGCGGCTGATCGAGCCGTGCACCAGCAGCAGGCCCTCGGCCGGGCCGTCGAAGCCGCCGCGGTAGTAGTCGAGCACCACGTTCTCGCGAAAAAACTCCATCACCGGGCCGTGCGGCCGCCAACGGAAGGTCTTGGCGAGCTTCAGGCGATACCGGTTGAGCGGGCGCAGTTCGATGATGCCGATGCGGTCCAGCTGCGCCAGGCAGCCGATGCACTCGGCCTCGCTCACGCGGTAGGCCGCCACGATCTGCTCCAGCGTCCACTGGCTCAGCACGCTGATGGCCACCAGCAGCAGCTTCTTGTCCTTGACCACGGCCTTTTCCTGCTCATGCGTCAGCTCCTTCAGCAGCGGCTGGGCGTCGGCCACGCGGCGCGCCAGCTCGGCGAAATCGATCTTCAGCGCCCGGCAGATGGCGTCCACCCGCGACAGCGGCATGTCGCTCTTGGCCAGCATCCGCTTGACGCTGGATTCGGCCATGTCGAGCGACCGCGCCAGGTCGGCGTAGGTCATGCGGGCGCTCTTGAGTTCGTTCTTGAGGGCTTGGACGAGATCGACGGTGGTGCTCATGGGGCGGAAGCGTACACGGGCGCCGGCAAGTATCGATTGAAGATACCGTCAGGTGTGAATTAGTGCCACGTATCGATTCTCGATGCCTGTGGAGCGGCCCGCCACTAAATTCCGCGGCTCGTACAGACCACCCACCGAGGACCGCCATGCTCTTGCCCTCTCTCAGCCGCCGCGAACGCGGGTTGCTTTTCACCTTCGTGCTGCTCGCGCTGATCGCCTTCTTCGGGCCCGAGCTGCCGGCCGCCGAAGTCGCCATCGCCTCGGTGTTTGCCGACGACCGCGCCTGGCACGGCCTGCCCAACGCCATGGACGTGCTGAGCAACATCCCCTTCGTGGTGATCGGCCTGTGGGGCCTGTACCGGCTCAACCGCATCGACCGCTCGCACCAGGAGGCGCTGTCGCAATTCCCCCTGGCCCCGCCCGCCAGCGACCCGCCCGACAACACGCTGGACTGCGCCTGGCTCTTCTTCGCCGGCCTGATCGCCACCGCCGCGGGCTCGGCATTCTTCCACCTCGTGCCCGACGCCCCCCGGCTCGCGGCGGACCGCGCCGGCATGGCGGTGGCCTTTGCAGGCTTGATCGGGGTGGCGGTCTGTGAGCGGGTGAGCCAGCGCGCCGGCTGGCCCGCCGCCTGGTTCGTGCTGACGGCCGGCCTGCTCTCGGCCGAGGTGTTCCAGGAAACCGGCAACGTCATGCCCTGGGCGCTGGTGCAGTTCGGCGGCATGGCGCTGGTGGTGACGCTGGCGCTGGCCACGCCGATGCGCAAGTCGGTCGGGTTGAAGCTGGGCTGGGTCATCTTCTTCTACGTGCTGGCCAAGGCTTTCGAGCTGGCCGACCACCAGATCTACGAATTCACGCGGCACACGGTTTCGGGCCATACGCTGAAGCACCTGACGGCCTCGCTCGCCGGGCTGCCCGTGGTGCTTGCGCTCCACAAGCTCGAAATGCGCTGGGAAGCCGCACTACGGCACAATCCGGGCGCCGCCGCCGTGGCCGCCTGAGGAGCACTCTTCGAATGACAAATCCCGCCGCTGCCGCAGCCACACCCGTGGCCCATGAAGCGAACGCCCATGCCAACCAGTTCGCCCTCCTCAAGCAGCGGCGCTTCGCGCCTTTCTTCTGGACCCAGTTCGCCGGCGCGGCGAACGACAACCTCTTCAAGTTCGCCTTCACCGTCATGGTGACCTACCAGCTCCAGCTGGGCTGGATGCCGCCGGCCATGGCGGGGCTGGTGATCGGTGCGCTGTTCATCCTGCCGTTTTTGCTGTTCTCGGCCACGTCCGGCCAGCTCACCGACAAGTTCGACAAGACGAAGATGATCCGCTTCGTCAAGAACCTCGAGATCGTCATCATGCTGATCGCCGCCTGGGGCTTCGTCACGGCCAATGCCGTGGTGCTGCTGGGCTGCGTGTTCCTCATGGGGCTGCATTCCACGTTGTTCGGGCCGGTCAAGTTCGCCTACCTGCCGCAGGTGCTCGACGCGCGCGAACTCACGGGCGGCAACGGCATGGTCGAGATGGGCACCTTCGTCGCCATCCTGCTCGGGCAGGTGGCGGGCGGGTTGCTGGTGGCGATACCGCAGATCGGCCACATGAGCGTGGCCGTGGGCTGCGTGCTGCTGGCGCTGGTCGGACGGGGCGTGGCGCAGGCCATTCCGAAGGCGCCGGCCACCGACCCGGGGCTGGTCATCAACTGGAACCCCATCAGCGAAACCTGGCGCAACCTGAAGCTCGCGAACGAGAACGTGGTGGTGTTCCGCTCGCTGCTGGGCATTTCGTGGATGTGGTTCTTCGGCGCGGTGTTCCTGAGCCAGTTTCCGAGCTTCGCCAAGGAAGTGCTGCACGGCGACGAGCAGGTGGCCTCGCTGCTGCTGGTGGTGTTCTCGGTGGGCATCGGCGTCGGCTCGCTGCTGTGCGAGACGCTGAGCCGCCGGCAGGTTGAAATCGGCCTGGTGCCGCTGGGCGCCATCGGCATGAGCGTGTTCGCCATCGACCTGTACTTTGCCTCGCGCGGCCTGCCCAAGGTGCCCGAGATGGGCATCGGCGCCTTCGTGCACCAGGGCGCGCACTGGCGCGTGATGGTCGACCTGGCGCTGCTGTCGCTGTTCGCGGGGCTCTACAGCGTGCCGATGTATGCGCTGATCCAGCTGCGCAGCCAACCCACGCACCGCGCGCGCATCATCGCGGCCAACAACATCCTCAATGCGCTGTTCATGATCGGCAGCTCGGTCATCGCCGGCGCCCTGCTGGGCGCGGGCTTCACCATTCCGCAGATCTTTTTGTTCACCGGCATCGCCAACGCGGTGGTGGCGTTCTACATCTTCATGCTGGTGCCCGAGTACCTGCTGCGCTTCGTGGCCTGGGTGCTGTCGCGCTTCGTCTACCGCTTCGATATCAAGGGCGAGTCGCACATTCCCACCGAGGGCGCGGCGGTGCTGGTGTGCAACCACGTGAGCTTCATCGACGCGGTGCTGCTGATGGCGGCGAGCCCGCGGCCGATCCGCTTCATCATGGACCACCGCATCTTCAAGGTGCCGGTGCTGGGCTGGCTGTTCAAGCTGGCCAAGGCCATTCCCATCGCGCCGCAGAAGGAAGACCCGGCAGCGTACGAAGCGGCCTTTGCCAAGGCGCTGGGCGTGCTGCGCGAAGGCGACCTGCTCGCAATCTTCCCGGAGGGTGCGATCACGCGCGACGGCACGCTGCAGCCCTTCAAGGGCGGCGTGATGAAGATCGTCGAGAGCGCACGCGCCGAAGGCCTGGAGCCGCCGGTGATCCCGATGGCGCTGATCAATCTCTGGGGCTCGTACTTCAGCCGCATCGAGCTGCGCGGCGGCGAGCAGGTGGCCATGGCCAAGCCTTTCCGCCGCGGCTTCTTCAGCCGCGTGGGCCTGAACGTCGGCGGCCCCGTGCCGCCGGCCGAGGTGCAGCCCGAGTCGCTGCGCCAGCGCGTGAGCGCCCTGCTGGGCGCCTGAAACACCTCAAAAGTATCGGCTGCAGATACCGGTGGCGCTGAAAGCCGCCACTGGTGCAAGCATTCAAGCCTCGCGGTGCGGGGGCGAACCATCATTCGCTCACCTTCACTACGCCGCGAGGCACACATGCAACCCCTCTCATCCACCTCGACCGTTTTCATCCAGCGCGACACGCGGGCCTGGCAGTTCCAGGCCTGGGCTTCGTTCGCGATCGCCGTCTTCCTGTGCGCCACCGGCCTGAGCTGGCTGCCAGGGGAGGCGCTGGACCGGGCGTTCATGGTGATGGGCTACGTGTTCTGCCTGAGCACCGCCTTCATGCTGGCCAAGTTCGTCCGCGACAGCCAGCAGGCCGCCGAGCGCGGCGCCGATGCGGGCCGTGACGTGCCGATGTGGAAGCTGGTCGTCTGGGGCAGCTTCTTCACCGCGATGGGCCTGACCGGCTGGGGCCTCGTGCGCATGGAGATCAACGAGGCCTACAAGGCCTTCCTGGGCGTGAGCTGGCTGTTCCTCATCAGCTCGGCCTTCACGCTGGCCAAGACGCTGCGCGACCGCCATGAGGCCGACATGGCCGAAGCCCGCATGCAGGGCCGTCGCCAGGCCCGCGCCGAAGCCGCTGCTTCCTCTGCCGAATAACCCGTGTCCGATCAACGAAAGTCCATCATGAAAAAGTCGATTGCCGCTGTCCTCGTCGCCGCCTGCACCGCCTTCGCCGGCGTCGCGATTCCCCTGCATGCCCAGGCGCAGAGCGAAGCCTCGGTTGCTCTCTCGTTGATGCCTGTGGCATCGGTGGTGGTCACCGCCTCCGCCGTCGGGGCTTCTGCCACCACGGCGGTTGCGCTGCCTGCCGCGCTGTCGGTTGCCGGCTCTACGCTCACCGTGGTCGCGGTTGAAGCCTCTGCCGATGGCACGGTGTACGTACTCGAACGCGCCTCGGACGGCGCGCGTGCCAGCATCAAGGTGGCGGGGCGCGCGGCCAACGGCCTGTCGAATGCGGTGGGCACCAGCGTCGTCGTCAGCGTGATCGGCACGGGCGTCGTGCTGTCGGCCGCCGGCGAGGTGCTGGCCTTCGTGCCCAACGCCATCGGCCGCGCGCTGCTCTACAACGAGAGGCTGTCATGAAGCGCGGCGCGCTGCCCGTGTTCTGCGGGCTCGCCACCATCGTCGTCTTCGCCGCGATGGCCTTGCTGCCGATGCAGGCGCAGGCCGGCCGCTCGTGCGAGCAGGTCAAGCCGACGCCCGACGTGATCGTCAAGGGCATGCAGATGGCCGAGCGCACCTCGCAGGCGCTCGACGCCAGCGGCGCGCGCGTCGTGATCCTCGCGCGTGCCGGGCAGGACCTGAGCAAGTACGGCCTGCGCTATTCGCACCTGGGCTTCGCCTACAAGACCGATGCCGGCCCGTGGCGCGTGGTGCACAAGCTCAACCAGTGCGGCACCGCGGTGGCCGCCGTCTACCGCCAGGGGCTGGGCGAGTTCTTCCTCGACGACCCGTGGCGCTACGAGGCGGCCTGGGTCGTGCCCACGCCCGACGTGCAGACGCATCTGCTGGCCGCGCTGAACGAATCGCCCGCGCGCATAGTGCGGCTGCACACCGCCCCTTACAGCATCGTGAGCTATGCCTGGGGCCAGAAGTACCAGCAGTCGAACCAGTGGGCAGTGGAGACGCTGGCCGCCGCCATGGAGCCCGCCACCATCGGCAACCGAGCGCAGGCGCAGGCCTGGATGCAGTTCAAGGGCTACGAGCCGACCACGCTGAAGCTCGGGCCGCTCACCCGGCTGGGCGGGCGCGTAGGCTCGGCCAACGTGGCCTTCGACGATCATCCGAACGACAAGCGGTTCTCGGACCGCATCGAGACGGTGACGGTCGATTCGGTGTTCGCGTGGCTGCCGCGTGCGGGGCTGGGTGCGGCGCCGGTGACACTCAGGCTTCAATGAAGAAAGACAAGAAGGAGAAAACAACATGAGCAAATCCCTGCGCCTTTCCGAAAAATGGTTCCGCCGCGGCCTCTGGCTGGTGGCGCTGGTGTTCGCGAGCTTCCTCATCGGGCTCGGCAGCACCGTCGTGAGTGACCTGCCGCAAGTGGAGCGCGTGCGCCAGCTCGACGACTTCATCGACAAGCCCAGGGCCGAGCCGCTGCGCGCCACCATCAAGGCCTCGGAAACCGCGGAGCTGCAGGCCGCGCGCGACCTCGACCAGATCCGCCTGCAACTCAGCGCCGCGCAGCAGGCCAGCGCCAATGCACGCGAAACCTTCGGCAACTGGATCGCCACGCGCCGCGCCACCGCGCAGCCCGACCAGGACACCGAGCTCATCGCGCGCACCAAGACGCTCGACGCCTTCAAGCAGAAGGAAGACGAGCTGCAGCGCAAGGTCAACGCGCAGCAGCAGATCACGCTCGATGCGCGCCAGGCCGAGCAGCGCGCCCGCACGGCGCTTTCCGACCTGGAGCGCGACGCGCAGATCAAGCTTGACGCCGAATACCGCCGCATCGAGCTGCGCGTGTTCGCCTACCGGCTGGCGCTCACGCTGCCGTTGCTGCTGGTGGCCGGCTGGCTGTTCGTGAAGAAGCGCAAGAGCACCTACTGGCCGTTCGTGTGGGGCTTCATCTTCTTCGCGCTGTTCGCCTTCTTCGTCGAGCTGGTGCCCTACCTGCCGAGCTATGGCGGCTATGTGCGCTACGTGGTGGGCATCGTGCTCACGGTGCTGGTGGGGCGCTATGCCATCGTCGCGCTCAACCGCTACCTGGCGCGGCAGAAGCTGGCCGAGCAGCAGCCCGACCAGGTGCGGCGCGAAGAGCTCAGCTACGACACCGCACTTGCGCGCCTGGGCAAGAGCGTGTGCCCCGGCTGCGAGCGGCCGGTGGACCTGAAGAACAACGAGATCGACTTCTGCCCGCACTGCGGCATCGGCCTGTTCGACCACTGCGGCAATTGCGAGACGCGCAAGAGCGCGTTCTCGAAGTTCTGCCATGCCTGCGGCACCTCGGCCGCGCCGCGCGTTCTGCCGCCCATTGCGTCACCTGCCGCGTAGTCTGCGAATTCGGTCACAGGAGGCGGTCCGATCGACACACCGTGTAGCTGGTATGCCGCACGGTCGTGCTACAACCGCCGACTGCGACACAAACGTTGCCGCAGACTTCCAGCCAACCCCTTCGACGGAGCACCAGCATGAGCATTTTCGGCAGCATCCTTTCCAAGATTTTCCCGTCCGCAAACGCCGCGCCCGCACCTGCTGCGCCGGCCCCCGACGCACCCGCAGGCGCCCCCGCCGCAGCGGCGCCGCCGCCCGCCATCACCGTGGTGGACGTCGAGGCCCTGCTCGACGGCATGCCCGGCGCGAGCAGCCTGAACTGGCGCACCTCCATCGTCGACCTGATGAAGCTCCTGGGCCTGGACAGCAGCCTCGACGCACGCAAGCAACTGGCCGCCGAACTGAGCTATGGCTCGGACACCAGCGACAGCGCCAAGATGAACATCTGGCTGCATCGCCAGGTGATGACCAAGCTGGCCGCGAACGGCGGCAAGGTGCCCGCAGAACTGCGCGACTGACCTGCTCGCAACGCACATCAAAAAAGCCCGGCATGCCGGGCTTTTTGCTTGGGGGAGAAGGCGAAGAAAGGCTTCAGGTCCAGCCTGCGTCCACCACATAGTCCTGCGCCGTGCACATGCGCGAGTCGTCCGCCGCCAGGAACAGTGCCATCGCCGCAATGTCCTCAGCCATCACGCGGCCCGGCAGGCATTGCGCCGCATCGATCTCCGCGCCAGATTCGGGCTTGACCCACAGCTTGATCTGCCGCTCGGTCATCACCCAGCCCGGCACGATCGAATTCACGCGAATGCTCTGCTTGCCCAGGTCGCGCGCCAGCGAGCGCGTGAGGCCGCGCGCCGCCGCCTTGCAGGCCTGGTACACCGGGTAGCCCTTGCCCTTGATCATCCAGCTGATGGAGCCGAAGTTGACGATCGAGCCGCCGCCCAGCGCGCGCATGTCGTCGGCTACAGCCTGCGCCGCGAAGAACTGGTGCTTGAAGTTGACGGCCACGAGGCGGTCGAAGTCTTCGCTGGTCACGTCGGCCATCTCGTGGCGGCGGTCGTTGGCCGCGTTGTTCAGCAGCACGGCGATCGGTCCGAAGCGCTGGCGCACCGCGTCGATGGCGGCGGCGAGCGCGACTGTATCGGTCACGTCGCACGGTACGAACAGCGCCGGGTGCTCGCCTTGCAGCTGGGCCGCGAGCGCGTTGCCGGCAGCCGCATCGAGGTCGCAGAAACCGACCTTCGCGCCCTGCGCGTGAAAGGCCCGCACCAGCGATTCGCCGATGCCGCTGGCACCGCCGGAGATGAACACGGTGCGCCCGGCCAGCGAGGGATAGCGGGCGGTGTAGGGCGAAAGTTGTGATGCGTTGGTCATGTAAATGCAGCAACAGCAGTGAGGAGAGGCGGCAAGCGTACCGGATGCACGTGCCCCTGCCGGGCGCGGGGCCGCCGGCCGGCGTATGGCTTACGGCGAATGGGCAGCGCGGGCCTGTGTGACTACGCTTGCCCGCATGACGAAGACCTTTCCCCGCCGCGCCCTCCTTGCGCTCTCGCTTCTCCCTGCCGCCCTGGCCGTGCGCTCAGTTCGCGCCCAGGCGCCGGCAGCGCCCGTGCAGCTCTTCAAGGTGGTCTCGCCGCGTGACGAGGTTGTCGTGGGCGTCGATGCGGCGCAGCTCGGCGCGGGTTCCAACCCCGCCGTGGAGCGGCCGGCTGGCCGCACAGCTCGCGGCGAAGGGGCAGCTCACGCTCTGGCAATACGCCTCGCACAAGGACGCAAGTGGTGCGCTGGTGCAGGCGCCGCTCAAGCAGATCGTCGTCTTCAAGAACGAGCTGCTGCGCATCGAGCCCTATGCGACGCCGCTGCCGATCCAGCCCTTGAAGTAGCGGCCGGCAGCCCTGGGCGTCAGACGCCGCGTGCGCGCTCCGACTTGAAGCGCGCGCGAAACTCCGTGAACGTGCCCGCGTCCAGCGCCTCGCGAATCTCGCTCATCAGGTTCAGGTAATAGTGCAGGTTGTGGATGGTCGTGAGCATCGGCCCCAGCATCTCGCCGCAGCGGTCCAGGTGATGCAGGTAGGCGCGGCTGAAGCCCTCGCGCCCGCCGTCGTTCCAGCTCACGCCCGAGGTGCCCGCGCAGGCGTGGCAGGTGCAGCTCGGGTCGATCGGCTGCGGGTCGCTCTTGTGGCGCGCGTTGCGCATCTTCAGGTCGCCGAAGCGGGTGAAGAGCGTGCCGTTGCGCGCATTGCGCGTGGGCATCACGCAGTCGAACATGTCGACGCCGTCGGCCACGCCCTGCACCAGGTCTTCGGGCGTGCCCACGCCCATCAGGTAGCGCGGCTTGTTCGCGGGCAGCCGGTGCGGCGTGTGGCCCATGATGTGCAGCATCTCTTCCTTGGGCTCGCCCACGCTCACGCCGCCGATGGCATAGCCAGGAAAGTCCATGTCGACCAGCGCGGCCAGCGACTCTTCGCGCAGGTTCTCGAACATGCCGCCTTGCACGATGCCGAAGAGGGCGTTCGGATTCTCGAGCCGCGCGAACTCGCTCTGGCAGCGCTTGGCCCAGCGCAGGCTCAGCTCCATCGAGATGCGCGCCTCGGCCTCGGTCGTGATGTGGCCCTTGGTGTCGTAGGGCGTGCACTCGTCGAACTGCATCACGATGTCGCTGTTGAGGATGGTCTGGATCTGCATCGAGACCTCCGGCGTGAGGAACAGCTTGTCGCCATTGACGGGCGACGCGAACTTCACGCCCTCTTCGCTGATCTTGCGCATTGCGCCCAGCGACCACACCTGGAAGCCGCCCGAGTCGGTGAGGATGGGCTTGTCCCACTTCTCGAACTGGTGCAGCCCGCCGAAGCTCGCCATCACGTCGAGGCCGGGGCGCATCCACAGGTGGAAGGTGTTGCCCAGGATGATCTGCGCGCCCATCTCTTCCAGGCTGCGCGGCATCACGCCCTTGACGGTGCCATACGTGCCCACGGGCATGAAGATCGGCGTCTGCACCTTGCCGTGGTTGAGCGTGAGCGTGGCGCGGCGCGCGTGGCTGTCGGGGTCGGTCTTGAGGAGTTCGAAGTTCAGCATGTCATTCAGTCCTTGGTCCGTGCGAGCAGCATGGCGTCGCCGTAGCTGAAGAAGCGGTATTGATGGGCGATGGCGTGGGCATAAAGCGCCATCACGCGCTCGTAGCCCGCGAAGGCCGAGACCAGCATCATCAGCGTGCTCTTGGGCAAATGGAAGTTCGTCACCAGCAGGTCGACGTGCTCGAAGGCGAAGCCCGGCGTGATGAAGATGCGTGTGTCGCCCGTGGCCTCGCCGCTCTTGGCCCACGACTCGAGCGTGCGCACGGTGGTCGTGCCGACCGCGACGATGCGTCCGCCCCGCGCCTTGCACTCGGCAATGGCGCGCTGCGTGGCCTCGGGAACCTCGTAGCGCTCGGCGTGCATCGTGTGTTCGGCGATGTTCTCGGTCTTCACCGGCTGGAAGGTGCCGGCGCCCACGTGCAGCGTGACGTTGGCGCGCTGCACGCCGCGCGCTTCGAGCTCGGCCAGCAGGCCTTCGTCGAAATGCAGCGCGGCCGTGGGTGCTGCCACCGCGCCGGGCACGCGCGCGAACACGGTCTGGTAGCGGCTTTCGTCGTCGGCCGAATCGGTGTGCGTGATGTAGGGCGGCAGCGGCACGTGGCCGCAGCGGGCCATCAGCGCATACGGGTCTTCGCCCGCGTCGCTCTCGAAGCCGAAGCGGAACAGCGCACCCTGCTCATCGGGCCAGCGGCCGAGCAGCGTCGCGCGAAAGCCGCCGACCATCTCCAGCGTGGTGCCGACAGGCGGCTTCTTGCTGACCTTCATGTGCGCCACGACCTCGTGGCCCTGCAGCACGCGCTCGACCAGGAGTTCGAGCTTGCCGCCGGTGGGCTTCTCGCCGAACAGGCGCGCCTTGACCACGCGCGTGTCGTTGAAGACCAGCAGGTCGCCCGCGCGCAGCAGCGAAGGCAGGTGCTTGAAGATACGGTCGACCGGCGCGGGCCCTGTTCCGTCGAGCAGACGGGAGGATGTGCGTTCGGTGGCCGGGTGTTGCGCCACCAGATCGGGTGGCAATGCGAAATCGAAATCGGAGAGCGTGAAGGCGCGCATGGTGCTTGAGGGCCGGACGGGCCCGTGCCAAGGAGGCATGGGGAAAAGAAAAAACAGGGCGGGAGCCGGGCAGAATTGTCCCATGCCCGCCGCGTCCAAGCCCGAACCGCCCGAAAAGACCGCAGCCGCGCCTGCGGCACCGGCGGCACCAGGTTCGGGCCTGAGCCTCGTGCAGCGCGCGCTGCGCAAGCTCGGCCTCGTGCGCGACATCGACTTCGCGCTCTACCTGCCGATGCGCTACGAGGACGAGACGCGCATCGTGCGGCTCGCCGACACGCGTGACGGCGACATGGCGCAGGTCGAAGGCGTCGTCACCGAATGCGAGGTGGTGTACCGCCCGCGCCGCCAGTTGCTGGCGACCATCGACGACGGCAGCGACACCTGCCAGCTGCGCTTCTTCAACTTCTATCCCTCGCAGCAGAAGCAGCTGGCGATCGGCGCGCGGGTGCGCGTGCGGGGCGAGATGCGCGGCGGTTTCGTGGGGCGGCAGATGATGCATCCGACCGTGAAGGCGGCCGGCACCGCGCTGCCGAATGCGCTCACGCCGGTGTATTCGACCGTGGCCGGGCTGGCGCAGCCTGTGCTGCGGCGCGAGGTGCGTTCGGGCCTTGCCCGTGCGGTGCTCGACGAGACGATTCCCGTGCAGATCGGCCTGCGCGGTGCGTGGGACCTGCGCGCCTCGCTGAGCTTCCTGCACTACCCGACGCCCGACGTGGCGATGGCCACGCTCGAAGACCACAGCCATCCGGCCTGGCAGCGCATCAAGGCCGAGGAACTGCTCGCGCAGCAGCTGTCGCAGCTGCAGGCCCGGCTTGAGCGCGCGGCGCAGCGTGCGCCGGTGCTGCCCGCGCCTGCCGAGCCGGTCGCGACTTCGCTGCACGCGCAGCTGCTCGCGGTGCTGCCCTTCGGCCTTACCGGCGCGCAGCAGCGCGTGGGCGAAGAGATCACGCGCGACCTGGGCCGCGAGATACCGATGCACCGCCTGCTGCAGGGCGACGTGGGCTCGGGCAAGACCGTGGTGGCGGCGCTCGCGGCGGCGCGCTGCATCGACGCGGGTTTTCAGTGTGCGCTGATGGCCCCCACCGAAATCCTCGCGGCGCAGCATTTCGGCAAGCTGGTCGGCTGGCTCGATCCGTTGCTGGCCGAGCGCGGCCTGCGCGTGGCGTGGCTCACGGGCAGCCAGAAGAAAAAGGAGCGCGATGGGATGTCCGCCGCCGTCGAAAGCGGCGAGGCGGCGCTGGTCATCGGCACCCACGCGGTCATCTCGGAGAAGGTGCGTTTCAAGAACCTCGCGCTGGCCATCATCGACGAGCAGCATCGCTTCGGCGTGGCGCAGCGCCTGGCCTTGCGCGGCAAGGCCGGCGGGCACCTGGAGCCGCATCTGTTGATGATGAGCGCCACGCCCATCCCCCGCACGCTCGCGATGAGCTACTACGCCGACCTCGACGTGTCGACGCTGGACGAGCTTCCGCCGGGCCGCACGCCCATCGTCACCAAGCTGGTGGCCGACCACCGGCGCGATGAAGTCATCGACCGCATCCATGCGCAGATCGCGCAGGGCCGGCAGGTGTACTGGGTGTGTCCGCTGATCGAGGAGAGCGAAGCGGTCGACCTGCGCAACGCGACCGAGACGCGCGACGAACTGGCCGAGACGCTGGGCGATCCCATCCAGGTCGGCCTGCTGCATTCGCGCATGCCCACGGCCGAGAAGCAGGCGGTGATGGCCGCATTCACCGCCAATGAAATCCAGGTGCTGGTGAGCACGACCGTGATCGAAGTGGGCGTCGACGTGCCCAATGCCTCGCTGATGGTGATCGAACATGCCGAGCGCTTCGGCCTCTCGCAGCTGCACCAGCTGCGCGGCCGCGTGGGGCGCGGCGCGGCGGCCTCGGCCTGCGTGCTGCTCTATGCGCCGGGCGACAGCGGCCGCGTCGGCGAGGCGGCGCGTGCGCGGCTCAAGGCGATGGCCGAGACCAGCGACGGCTTCGAGATCGCCCGGCGCGACCTGGAGATTCGAGGGCCCGGCGAATTCCTTGGCGCGCGGCAGTCGGGCGCACCGCTGCTGCGTTTTGCCGACCTCACGACCGACACGCTGCTGCTCGACTGGGCCCGTGAGCTCGCGCCGGTCATGCTCCGCAAGCATCCCGACCTGGCCCAGCGCCACATCGACCGCTGGCTCGGCACCAAGGCCGAGTACCTGAAGGCCTGAGGAAGATCAGGCTGCAGGACGGCGCGTGAAGGCCAGGATGAGGCCGAAGCCGACCATCATGCTGCCGCTCACCCGGTTGAACCAGCGCATCGCACGGCTGCCATCGGCCAGCCGGCGCATGCGCGCACCGAGCATCGCGTAGAGCGCGATCGCGACCAGCTCGAACACCAGGAAGGTCACGCCCAGCAGCATGTAGCTGGAGGCGTAGGCACCGGGCACCACGAACTGCGGAAAGAAGGCGGTGAACACCAGGATGGCCTTCGGGTTGCCCGCCGCCACGGTGAACTCCTGCCGCGCAAGCGCGCGCATGGAGGGCGGCGCGGATGCGTCGCGCGCCTGCACCTCGGCCGTCGGCGCCGGGGCGCGCAGCAGGCGGATGCCGATCCACACGAGATACGCCGCACCGATGTACTTGATGACGTCGAAGGCCAGCTCCGACGCCACCAGCACCGCGCCCATGCCCAGCCCCGCGATGGCGATCATGATCGCGAAGGCCACCAGCCGGCCGCTGGCCGCGATCACCGCCGGCGACACGCCGTGCTTTGCGCCGTTGGTCACCGACAGCAGGTTGTTGGGGCCGAAAGCCATGTTGATGGCGAAGCAGGCCGGCAGGAAGAGCAGGTAGGCAGACAGGGTCATGGCGGGTCCGTCGGCGGGGCGTTGCAGGGGCTGCCATTATTTCAGCTCATCCCGAGAAAGCCGCGGCGAATGCCATGACAACGAATTCCCCTCTGAAGATACGCAAGGCCGTGCAGGTCGATCTCCCCGCCATCACCGCCATGCTGGCCGACGACGTGCTCGGCGCAGCGCGCGAGCGCCTGGGGTTCGAGGCCACGCACGAGGGCATGAAGCTCGAACTGGCGGCTGCCTAGTTGTCGATGCCGCTTTCCGGCATCTGCCGCGCGTAGACCGCGAGCACGATGCGCTCGGAGTGAATAAGGTAGTCGTTGAGGGACGCCGAGCCCTCGGCGAACTTGCCGGCCTCGATGAGTTCGAGCAGCTTCGTGTTCATGTCCACATAGGGCGCGTGCAGGAACTCCGGGTCCTTGAGCAGGCCGAAGGCCAGCCGAAGCTCGACGAGGATGTGCGCGAACAGCACGTTCAGCCGCTCGCTGTCGGCCAGCTCCACGATGCCCTTGTGGAACTCCATGTTGGCTGTGCCCACGCCCAGCCAGTCGCCTGCGTCGCGGCATTTCAGGGCCATTTCCACCGCCTCGCGCATGTGCTTCTTGGCTGGGTGGCGCGGGTAGGCCTGCGCCAGCGCCTGGCATTCGATGAGGCGGCGCACCCGGTAGATGTCGATGATCGACGCGATGCTCGGCACCGCCACGAACACGCCGCGGTTCGGCGCGTGCTTGAGCAGCCCTTCCTTGGTCAGCGTGCGGAACACCTCGCGCAGGGTGTTGCGCGAAATCTCGAAGCTGTCGGCCAGCGCGGCCTCCGACAGCCGCTGCCCCGGCGAGAACTCGCCCTTCACGATCTTCTGGCGGATGAGCTCCGCAACCCTGTCGTTGAGCGTCTGCGCGCCGGCGGCTGGCGAGGCAGGTGAAGTCGGGGAGGCCAGTGGAGTCATGCCGGGAGAGGGTGGAAGGAGCGGGGAGTCCGGGCGTTTGTAGCAGGTTTTCCCCGCCGGACGGCACCCGCGCGGCCGCCGCCCGATGCACCAAGTGTTGACACGCTCAGGGTTTTCATGGGGTCAATCAGGCACTGTTGTTGGGCACACTCGTACAAATTGTTCAACAATTTATGAGAAATGAGTGATTCAGGTGATTTGAATTGCTCATTCATTGGCACGCAGTTTGCAAGAAGCGGCTTGCCGGCGCCCCCGCGCAAGGTGTCTCCGAATCCAGAACCGAAAGACCAACATGACTCCTGACATCCCTCATCTGTGGCCGCTGATCGGCGTCGCCGTGATCATTGCGGGCTTCATCCTGCGCTTCAATCCGATGCTGGTGGTGATCGTCACGGCCATCGCCACGGCGATCGCCGCGGGCTTCGGCCCGATGGCGATCCTCACGGCCATCGGCACCGGGTTCATCAAGACCCGCAACCTGCCGCTGATCATTCTTCTGCCGCTGGCGGTGATCGGGCTGCTCGAGCGCCACGGCCTGCGCCAGCACGCGCAGAACTGGATCAGCCGCATCAAGTCGGCCACCGCCGGGCGCCTGCTGATCGTCTACCTCGCGGCGCGCGAACTCACGGCGGCAGTTGGCCTGACCAGCCTGGGCGGCCACCCGCAGATGGTTCGCCCGCTGCTCGCTCCCATGGCCGAAGGCGCCACCGAAACCCGCTACGGCAAGCTGCCCGACCGCATCCGCCACAAGCTGCGCGCCTATGCGGCGGCCACCGACAACGTGGGCCTGTTCTTCGGCGAAGACATCTTCGTGGCCTTCGGCGCCATCGTGCTGATGAGCACCTTCCTGCACGAGGCCGGCATCGACGTCGAGCCGCTGCACATCGCGCTGTGGGGCATCCCGACCGCGATTGCCGCCTTCATCATCCACGCCTGGCGCCTGCGCCGGCTCGACCAGTCGCTGGCACGTGAACTGGGCGGCGCACCGGCGTCCGATGCGCCCGCCGTTCCGGCCACGCAGGAAGGCCGCTGATCATGATTCTCTCGATCCAGCACCTCTACATCCTGGTCGGCCTGATCCTCGCGATCACGGCAGTCATGACGCTGGCCGACCGCCAGCACCCCAAGCGCTACACCAGTGCGCTGTTCTGGGGGCTCTATTCGCTGGTCTTCCTGGTCGGCGACAAGCTGCCGCCCGCCTGGGTCGGCGTGGGCGCCATCGGCATGGCCGTCATTGCCGGCCTGCGCGGCGTCGGCGCGGGCAAGCACAAGGAGCCCACGCCGGCCGAGTACGAAACCAGCGCCAGGCGCCTGGGCAACAAGCTCTTCATGCCGGCGCTGGCGATTCCGCTGGTCACGGTGATCGGCACCGTGCTGATGAGCAAGGTGAAGATCGGCGACGCCTTCCTGCTCGACCCCAAGAACACCACGCTGGTGAGCCTGGGCGTGGGCTGCGTGGTGGCGCTGGCGCTGGCCTGCTGGCTGACGCGCGAGACGCCGGTGCAGGGCATGCGCGAGTCGCGCCGCCTGACCGACGCGCTGGGCTGGGCCGTGGTGCTGCCGCAGATGCTGGGCATGCTGGGCCTGGTGTTCTCCGACGCGGGCGTGGGCAAGGCCGTGGCGTACATCACCACGAGCTACATCAACATGGACATCCGCTTCGTCGCCGTTGCGGTGTACGTGCTGGGCATGGCGCTCTTCACCATCATCATGGGCAACGGCTTCGCGGCCTTCCCGGTGATGACGGGCGGCGTCGGCGTGCCGGTGCTGGTGGGCGTGTACCACGGCGACCCGGCGGTGATGGCGGCCATCGGCATGTTCTCGGGCTACTGCGGGACGCTGATGACGCCGATGGCGGCCAACTTCAACATCGTGCCGGCGGCGCTGCTGGAGCTGCCCGACAAGAACGCGGTGATCAAGGTGCAGATACCGACCGCGGCCGCGCTGCTGGTGGTCAACATCTTCCTGATGTACTTCCTGATGTTCCGCTGAGGCGCCGAGCATGACGAAGACCACCGATGGCGCGGCGCCCCGCGTGCTGCTCGCGGGCTTCGAGCCTTTCGAGAACGATCCCGTCAACCCCGCGTGGGAAATCGCTCGCTCGCTCGACGGCTGGGCCTGCGAAGGCACCGTGGTGCAGGCGGTGCAGCTGCCCTGCGTGTTCGGCCGCGCCATCGACACGCTCGACGAGGCGCTGGTGGGGCCGGCGCCACGGCTGGTGCTGTGCATCGGCGCGGCGGGCGGGCGCACCGAGATCTCGCTGGAGCGCGCGGCGCTGAACGTCGACGACGCGCGCATTCCCGACAACGCGGGCTACCAGCCCATCGACACCGAGGTGGTCGCGGGTGGGCCGGCGGCCTACTTCTCGACGCTTCCCATCAAGGCCATGGTGCGCGACATGCGCGCGGCAGGGCTGCCATCGGCGGTTTCCAACACTGCCGGCACCTTCGTGTGCAACCACATCTTCTACGCACTGATGCACCGCATCGCGACGAGCCCAGCGCTCGCGCACACGCGCGGCGGATTCATCCACGTGCCCTACCTGCCCGAGCAGGCGGCCTCCAAGCCGGGCGTTGCCAGCATGGCGCTGGCCACGCAGGTCGAAGCCTTCCGCGTGGCGATACGCACCGCGCTCACCGTGCGCGACGACGTGCGCGAGACCGCCGGCCGCCTGCATTGATGACCCTGGGACCAACGATGAACATCGACTTGAACAGCGACCTCGGCGAGAGCCTTGGCGTTTGGCGCATGGGCGACGACGCCGCCATGCTTTCCCTCGTGAGCAGCGCCAATGTGGCCTGCGGCTTCCATGCGGGCGACCCGGCCGGCATTCTGCGCACGCTGCGCCAGGCGAAGGAGCGGGGCGTTGCCGTCGGCGCTCACGTAGCCTACCGCGACCTGGTGGGCTTCGGGCGCCGCAACATGGACGTCGACAGCGCCGACCTGCGCGCCGACATCATCTACCAGATCGGCGCACTCAAAGGCCTTGCCGCCGCCGCCGGCACCACCGTGCGCTACGTGAAGCCGCATGGCGCGCTCTACAACACCATCGCCCACGACGAGCGCCAGGCGCGCGACGTGATCGCTGCCATCCGCGAGATCGACCCCGGCCTGTGCCTGGTGGCGCTGGCGGGCTCGCCGCTGCTGGGCTGGGCGCGCGGCGAAGGCCTGCGCGCCGTGGCCGAAGCCTTTGCCGACCGCGCCTACACGCCGCAGGGCACGCTGGTGTCGCGCCGCGAACCCGGCGCCGTGCTGCACGACGCCGACGAAGTGGCCGCGCGCATGCTGCGGCTGGCCACCGACGGCGTGGTCACGGCCATCGACGGCAGCACGGTGCGCATCGAGGCCGAATCGGTCTGCGTGCACGGCGACAGCCCGGGCGCGGTCGAGATGGCGCGGCAGGTGCGCGCGCGGCTCGAACAGGCAGGCGTGACGATCCGCTCCTTCGTGGATTCAGCCGCATGACGATGCGCTTCCTGCCGGTCAATTTGAACGCCGTGCTGGTCGAACTCGACGACCTGCCGCAAACCCTCGCGCTGCTGGCCTCGCTGCGCGCCGAACCCATCGCGGGCATCGAAGAACTGGTGCCTGCGGCGCGCACGTTGCTGATCACTTTCCGCCCGGCCGCCATCACGGCCGATGAACTGGTGCGGCAGGTCGGCGGGCGCAGCCTCGACGCGCGCGAGACGCGCATCGACAAGCGCATCGAGATTCCCGTGCGCTACGACGGTGAAGACCTGGCCGAGGTGGCCGGTCTGCTGGGCATCACGCCCGAGGAGGTGGTTCGCCGCCACACCGGCAGCGACTACACCGTCGCCTTCACCGGCTTCGCGCCGGGCTTTGCTTATCTCTCGGGCGGGCACCCGAGCCTGAACGTGCCGCGCCGCACGGTGCCGCGCACGCGCATTCCGGCGGGCGCGGTCGGCCTTGCGGGCAGCTTCAGCGGCGTCTATCCGCAGGCCAGCCCTGGCGGCTGGCAGATCATCGGCATCACCGATGCGCCGATGTGGGACCTGGCGCGCGAGACGCCGGCGCTGCTGCAGCCGGGCGACACGGTGCGCTTCGTGGATGTCACCGGATTGCCGCAGGCTGTGCCTGTGACCGTGGCATCCGCGCCTTCGCAGCCCGCTGCTGTGGAAGGCGGCTGCGCCTTCGAGATTCGCGCTGCGGGCCTGCAGGCACTGCTGCAGGACGGCGGCCGGCATGGCCAGGCCGGGCAGGGCGTGTCGGCCTCCGGCGCGATGGACCAGCGATCGCTGCAGGCGGCCAACCGGCTGGTCGGCAACGCATCGGACATGGCCTGCATGGAGATTGCCTATGGCGGCTTCCAGTTCGCCTGCCGTGGCGACGCGGTGGTCGCCATCACCGGCGCTGACGGCCCCGTCATGCTGACCCGTGCCGATGGCGCGAAGTGGCCGCTGCCGCGCTACCAGCCCATCGCGCTGGCCGATGGCGACGTGCTTGCGCTCGGCGAGCCGCAGGCCGGCATCCGCAGCTACATCGCCGTGCGCGGCGGCTTCGACATCGCGCCCGTGCTGGGCAGTCTCTCGACCGACACGCTGGCCCGCGTCGGCCCGCCAGCCATTGCCACGGGCGACGTGCTGCCCGTGCGCGCGGTCGCCACCGGCGCCGTGGTCGGTGCGCCCGAAACGCCGCCGGCGGACCTGCCCACCGTGCCGGAAGAAGTCGTGCTCGATATCGTGTTCGGCCCGCGTACCGACTGGTTCACGCCCGATGCGGTCGAGCTTCTGTGCAGCCAGCCGTGGGTGGTCACGCCGCAATCGAACCGCGTCGGCATCCGGCTCGCGGGCGAGGTGCCGCTGGCACGCGCCAATCACGCGGAGCTGCCCAGCGAGGGCACGGCGCGCGGCTCGATCCAGGTGCCGCCCAGCGGCCAGCCCGTGCTGTTCCTGGCCGACCATCCGCTGACCGGCGGCTATCCCGTGATCGCCTCCGTCGCCACCCACCACCTCGACCGCGCGGGGCAGATTCCCGTGAATGCGCGCGTCCGCTTCAGGCCGATGGCCGACGCCGGCTTCGTCGAAACCCTTGCACCGTGAGAGCCTCCCGATGAAAAAACTCCTGATCGCCAACCGCGGCGAAATTGCCGTGCGCATCGCACGCGCCTGTGCCGACCACGGCGTGCAATCGGTCGCGGTGTATGCCGACGCCGACCTGAATGCGCTGCACGTTCGCATGGCCGACGAGGCCTACGGGCTGGATGGCAACAAGCCCGCCGACACCTACCTGAACATCGGCAAGCTGCTGGCGGTGGCCGCGCGCAGCGGCGCCGATGCGGTGCACCCGGGCTACGGCTTTCTCTCGGAGAGCGCCGCGTTCGCGCAGGCCGTCATCGACGCCGGCCTCACCTGGGTCGGCCCGTCGCCGGCCGCGATCGCGATGCTGGGCGACAAGGTGCAGGCCCGTAAGCTCGCGATGAAGGTCGGCGCGCCACTGGTCGCGGGCACGGCCGATCCGGTGAAGAACGCTGGCGAGGTGCTTGCCTTCGCCGAGAAGCACGGATTGCCGGTCGCGATCAAGGCCGCGTTCGGCGGCGGTGGCCGCGGCATCAAGGTGGCGTGGCGGCTCGACGAGGTTGAAGGCCTCTACGAATCGGCCGTGCGCGAAGCGGTAACGGCCTTCGGCCGCGGCGAGTGCTATGTCGAGCAGTTCCTCGACCGCCCGCGCCACGTCGAGGCGCAGGTGCTGGCCGACACGCACGGCAACGTGGTGGTGCTCGGCACGCGCGACTGCTCGCTGCAGCGGCGCAACCAGAAGCTGGTGGAAGAGGCGCCCGCGCCCTTCCTGAGCGACGAGCAGCGCGAACGCATTCACCAGTCGGCGCGCGACATCTGCGCGGAAGCCGGCTACACGGGCGCCGGCACGGTCGAGTTCATGCTGAGCGCGAGCGGTGCGATCTCTTTTCTCGAAGTGAACACGCGGCTGCAGGTGGAGCACCCTGTGACCGAGGAAACCACGGGCATCGATCTCGTGATCGAGCAGCTGCGCATTGCCGAGGGGCTGCCCTTGTCGGTCAGGCAGACGCCGGTGCCGCGCGGCCATGCCTTCGAGTTCCGCATCAACGCCGAGGACGTGGGGCGCGGCTTCATGCCTTCGCCCGGGCCGGTCAAGGTGTTCGATGCGCCTTCGGGCCCCGGCGTGCGTGTCGATGCTGGCGTGGATACCGGCTCGCAGGTGCCGGGCACTTTCGATTCGCTGATGGCCAAGCTCATCGTCACCGGCGCCACGCGCGAGCAGGCCATTGCGCGGGCGCGTCGTGCGCTGAAGGAGTTCCGCATCGAGGGCCTGCCCACGGTGCTGCCGTTTCATCGTGCCGTGATGGCGCACCCGGACTTCGTGTCCGGCGATGCATTCAAGGTGCACACGCGCTGGATCGAGACCGACTTTGCGAATGGCGAGGCCGCAGCTATGCGGCCGGACCCGTTGCCCGATGCGGCCCTGCTGCGCACGTCGATCGAGGTGGATGGGCGGCGGATGTCGCTGGGCCTGCCTGCCGTGCTGCTGAGCGGGCTGTCGGCGGCCGCTGGCGGCGGGGGCGCTGCACCGGTTGAAGCGGCAGCAGTGGTGGACGCCGCAGCCGTGGCCGCGCCGGTCTCCGGCACGGTGCAGGGCTGGAAGGTCGCTGACGGCGACGAGGTCGCAGCGGGCAGTGTCATTGCCGTGATGGAGGCGATGAAGATGGAAATGCAGGTGCTCGCACATCGCGCCGGACGCATCGCGTTCTCGGTCGCCGCTGGCGGCTATGTGGCGGCCGGCGCCGCCATCGCGACCATCGGCTGAGGCCATGAGCCAGCCCCTCATCACCCGCCGGACCTTCGCACTGCTGGTGGGCGGTTCGGGCGCCTTTTCTTCCGCCGTATCTGCCGCTCCCGGGGCGACGGTGTGGCGGCTGGCCACCGGCTATCCGTCGGAAAACTTCCACACGGCCAACCTGCTGGCCATGGCGAAGGAGGTCGGGCTCGCGACCGCAGGGCAACTGCGCATCGAGATCCACGCCGGCAATTCGCTGTTCGCGCTGAACGCCATCCGCGCGGCGGTGCAGGACGGCAAGATCGAGGCCGGCGAAGCCATCATGAGCAGCCTTGCTGCCGACGTGCCGCTGGCCGGCGCCGATTCCGTCCCGTTCATCACCGGCAGCTATGCCGACGCGCAACGGCTCTGGCGTATCCAGCGTCCCCTGATCGAACAGGCCTTCGCCGAGCGCGGGCTGCGCGTGCTCTACGCCGTGGCGTGGCCGCCGCAGGGCCTGTACTCGACCAAGCCGCTCGGCGCGATGAGCGACCTGCGCGGCATGCGGATGCGTGCCTACAACGCCACCACCGCGCGCATCGCGACGCTGATGGGGGCGGTGCCCGTCGACGTGCCGGCCACCGAACTCGACAAGGCGCTGGCGGACGGCCGCATCGACTGCATGATGACCTCCGCCGTCACGGGCGTGGAGAGCCGGGTGTGGCAATCCATGCGCTTCTTCTACGAGATCAATGCCTGGTTTCCCAAGAACCTCGTGTTCGTCAACGACAAGGCCTGGAGCGCCCTCGAGGCGCCTTCGCGCGATGCGTTGAAGGCCGCCGCTGCAGCCGCCGAATTGCGCGGTTGGGCGAACAGCGCTGCCGCAGCAGCACGCTCCATGGACGAATTGCGGCGCAACGGCATGAAGATCGAGCAGGTGTCCTTCCTGTTCAGCCGTGATCTCCAGCGCCTTGGCGAGCACTTCTCGCTGGACTGGGTCAAGCAGGTGGGCGTGGCCGCCAACGGCGTTTTCATTCCGTATTTCGACAAGCGGTGAGGCGGCGAACAGAGGGAAGACCCTACTCGTCGCTGAAGAAGTTGCTGCACCGCAACATGCTTTTGTAGCGGTTTTTTTCCGCAATACGACTAAAGATTCCCAATTCCGGAAACCGCGAATTGGGTGATCGCTTTGCGATGAAATCTTTCGCGCTCAAAGCTCCACGTGAAATGTTTTCACCCGGAAAGCTGTCTCTGAAATTGTTGAAACAGCTTGTACATTGATTCGGAGTTTGCGATTGTTTTCTGAGGGATTCGATCGCTGCCGATTCAATTCAAGACGTGGAGAAGTTCATGAGCACGGTCGATCCCCAGGGCGCCGCATCTGCCCTTACCTCGGGTCAGATGGCGATGTGGCTCGGCGCGAAATTCGCCTCGCCCGACACCAACTTCAATCTCGCCGAAGCTATAGAAATCGACGGCTGGATCGATCCCGCCGTCTTCATGGCCGCCATGCGGCAGGTGACCGAAGAAGCCGAGGCCACGCGCCTGAGCTTTGCCGACACCCCGCAGGGGCCGCGCCAGATCGTCGCGCCCGCTTTCATGCGCGAAATGCCTTACCTGGATTTCAGCGGCGCAGAGGATCCGGCCGCCGCCGCGCAGTCGTGGATGCACGCCGACTTCAGCCGCAAGGATGACCTGGCGCGGGACCAGCTCTGGATGTCCGCGCTGATCCGCATCGCGCCCGAGCGCCACATCTGGTACCACCGCAGCCATCACATCGTGCTCGACGGCTTCGGCGGCGGCCTGGTTGCGCGCCGCTTCGCCGATGTCTACACCGCACGCATCAACGGCACCGAGGTGCCCGAGGCTTCGCGCATCGCGCCCATCTCGCAACTGGCCGAGGAAGAGAAGGCCTACCGCGAGTCCGGCCGCTTCCCGCGCGACCGCCAGTACTGGACGGAACGCTTCGGCGACGCGCCCGATCCGCTGAGCCTTGCTTCGCATCGCTCGGTCAACGTTGGCGGGCTGCTGCGCCAGACGGCGCACCTGCCGGCCGCCAGCGTGCGGGCCCTGGCGGACATCGCGCAGCAGCTGGGCACCACGCTGCCGCAGATCCTGATTGCCACCACCGCGGCCTACCTGTACCGCGCCACCGGCATCGAGGACATGGTGATCGGCATTCCCGTCACCGCGCGCCACAACGACCGCATGCGGCGCGTGCCCGCGATGGTGGCGAACGCATTGCCGCTGCGGCTCGCGATGCGCCCGGACCTGCCGGTGCCTGAGCTCATCAACGAAGTGGGCCGGCAGATGCGGCAGATATTGCGGCACCAGTCGTACCGCTACGAGCACCTGCGCAGCGACCTGAACATGCTGGTCAACAACCGGCAGCTGTTCACCACCGTGGTCAACGTCGAGCCCTTCGACTACGACTTCCGCTTTGCCGGGCATGCCGCCAAGCCGCGCAACCTGTCCAACGGCACGGCAGAGGACCTGGGCATCTTCCTGTACGAGCGCGGCAACGGGCAGGACCTGCAGATCGACTTCGACGCCAATCCGGCGGTCTACACCGCGCAGGAGCTGGCCGATCACCAGCGCCGGCTGCTTGCCTTCATGACGGCAGTGATCCGCCAGCCCGACCAGGCCATCGGCCACATCGACCTGCTGCAAGCCAGCGAGCGCGAGCAACTGCTGGTGACGTGGAACGACACGGCCCATGCGGTGCCCGACACCCATCTCACCGCGTTGATCGAGGCACAGCTTGCGGCCAACCCGCAGGGCATCGCATTGCGCTTCGCCGGCGAGGACATGCGCAACGACGAGCTCAACCGGCGCGCCAACCGCCTCGCGCACCTGCTATGCGCACGCGGCGCGGGCCCGGAGCGCACCGTGGCGCTGGCCATTCCGCGTTCGCTGGACCTGATGGTGGCCTTGCTTGCCACGCTGAAGACCGGCGCCGCCTACCTGCCCGTCGACCCGGACTTTCCGCAGGACCGCATCGCCTTCATGCTCGGCGACGCGCAGCCGGTGTGCCTGGTCACCATCGCAGCGCTCGCGGAGTCGCTGCCGGCAGACGCCCCGAAACTTCTGCTCGATGTAGCGCAAACGTTTGCGGATCTGGCGAATTGCGCCGAAACCGACCCCGCCGTCGCGATCGATCCCTCGCACCCGGCCTACGTGATCTACACCTCGGGCTCGACCGGGAAGCCGAAGGGCGCGGTCGTGTCGCACCGCGCCATCGTCAACCGCCTGCGCTGGATGCAGGACCGCTACGGCCTGCAGGCCGATGACCGCGTGCTGCAGAAGACGCCGTCGAGCTTCGACGTGTCGGTGTGGGAATTCTTCTGGCCGCTGATCGACGGCGCCACGCTGGTGCTGGCAAAGCCGGGCGGCCACAAGGACGCCGCATACCTCGCGGGGCTGATCGCGGACGAAGGCATCACCACGATCCACTTCGTGCCGTCGATGCTGGAGGTTTTCCTGCTCGAACCCATGGCCGCCAATTGCACCTCGCTGCGGCGCGTGATCTGCAGCGGCGAGGCCTTGTCGCCCGCGCTGCAATCGCAGTTCCAGCAGATCCTGCCGTGCGAGTTGCACAACCTCTACGGGCCGACCGAGGCCGCTGTCGACGTCACCTCGTGGGAGTGCCCGCGCACGCCCGAAGACGAGCAGTCGTCGAAGAACGTTCCCACCGTTCCTACCGTTCCGATCGGCCGCCCGATCTGGAACACACAGATGCACGTGCTCGACAGCGGCCTGCAGCCGGTGCCGCCCGGCACGACCGGCGAGCTGTACATCGCGGGCATCGGCCTGGCGCGCGGCTATCTGAACCGCCCGCTGCTGAGCGCCGAGCGCTTCATTGCCAACCCGTACGGCGAACCCGGCAGCCGCATGTACCGCACCGGCGACCTCGCGCGTTGGCGCGCCGACGGCAGCCTGGACTTTCTCGGCCGTGCCGACCAGCAGGTGAAGATCCGCGGCCTGCGCATCGAGCCGGGCGAGATTGAATCGGCGCTGCTGCAGCATCCGCAAGTCGCGCAGGCCGCGGTGATCGCGCGTGAAGACGTGCCGGGCGAGAAGCGCCTTGTGGCCTACGTCGTGGCGGCCGATGCGGCCGACCCGCAGGCAGCCGAACTGCGCACCCACCTCGCGCAAACGCTGCCCGAGTACATGGTGCCCTCGGCCTTCGTCGGCATGCCGGCCTTGCCGCTGGGCCCGAGCGGCAAGCTCGACCGCAAGGCGCTGCCGCCGCCCGAACTGCAGGCGGCCACGCCTTATGCCGCGCCTCGCACGCCCACCGAACGCATCCTCGCGGGGCTCTGGGCCGAGACGCTGCACCTTCCGCGCGTCGGCATCAACGACAACTTCTTCGAGCTCGGCGGGCACTCGCTGATGATCGTGCAGCTGATCTCGATGATCCGCCAGCAGTTCATGATCGACCTGCCGCTGGACACGCTGTTCCAGGTCTCCACCATCGCCGGCCTCGCGGAGCTGCTGGACCAGGCCTCGCAGGCGCGGCCCAGCCTCACGCCGATGCCGCGCCCGGCGCGCATTCCGCTGTCGTTCGCGCAGCGCCGCCTGTGGCTGATGAACCAGCTCGAGAACTCGAACCCGGCCTACAACATGCCGCTGGCCCTGCGCCTTTCGGGCGTGCTCGACCGCGATGCGCTGCAGGCCGCGCTGGACGACCTGGTGCAGCGCCACGAAAGCCTGCGCACCATCTACCCGAACGAAGACGGGCTGCCGTACCAGCAGATCCTCGATGGCGCACAAGCGCGCGCGCTGCTGATCGAAGCCGACAGCAGCGAAGACGAGATCGCTGCCCAGTTGCACGCCGCGGCACGCCTCGGTTTCGACCTCGGCAACACGGCCCCCTTGCGCCCCCATCTGTTCAGGCTGGCCGCCGACGAGCACGTGCTGCTGCTGCTGACGCACCACATCGTCGGCGATGGCGCCTCGCTGCTGCCGCTGGCGCGTGACCTGAGCATCGGCTACGCCGCACGCAGCGAAGGCAAGGCGCCCGGCTGGTCGCCTCTGCCGCTGCAATATGCCGACTACGCGCTGTGGCAGCAGGAACTGCTCGGCAGCGAAGACGACGCCGAGAGCATGGCCGGCCGCCAGCGCGAGTTCTGGCGCGAGACCCTGCGCGACCTGCCGGAGCGGCTGAGCCTGCCGGTCGACCGTCCGCACCCGGCCGTTCCCAGCTACCACGGTGACGTGGTGCCGGTGCAGATACCGGCGCATGTGCACGAGCGCATGCTGCAACTGGCGCGCGACGGCCAGGCCAGCGTCTTCATGGTGCTGCAGGCCGCGCTCGCGGGCTTGCTGAACCGGCTGGGCGCGGGAGACGACATCGTCATCGGCACGCCGGTTGCCGGCCGCAGCGATCATGCGCTGGACGACCTGATCGGCTGCTTCGTCAACCCGCTGGTGCTGCGCACCGACACCTCGGGGCAGCCGGGCCTGCGCGACCTCGTCGCGCGGGTGCGGGCCACCAACCTTGCCGCGTATGCGAACCAGGAGTTCCCGTACGACCGGATCGTGGAACTGCTGCGGCCGCAGCGCTCGGGCGCCAACCTGCCGCTGTTCCAGGTCATGCTGGGATTCCAGCAGGGCGGCAACCGGCTGTCGTTCAGCCTGCCCGGCCTGTCGATCACGCCGCAGCCGGTGGCCGTGGACACCGCCAAGTTCGACCTGTCCTTCATCCTCGACGAACTGCGCGGCGCCGATGGTCTGCCGGGGGGCATTGCCGGCGGCATCCAGTACAGCACCGACCTGTTCGACCGCAGCACCGTCGAAGCCATCGCGGCGCGACTGGTGCGCCTGCTGGAGCAGGCCTGCGACGCGCCCGACGCTGCGCTGGGCAGCCTGGACATCCTGAGCGACGAAGAAAGCCAACGCCTGCTTGCCGACTGGAGCGGCAGCACGCTCGACATCGCGCCGCTCTCGCTGGCCGCCATGGTGGAGTCGCACGCCGCCGCGCGTCCGCATGCGCCGGCGGTGGTGCTCGACGACGCGACGGTCAGCTACGCCGCGCTCGACGTGCGGGCCAACCGGCTTGCGCACCTGCTGCGGGGCCGGGGCATCGGCGCCGACGCCATCGTTGCGACGGTGTTGCCGCGTTCGCTCGATCTCGTCGTGGCGCACCTTGCCATCGTGAAAGCAGGCGCGGCCTACCTGCCCATCGACCCGAACCACATGGCCGGGCGCAGCGCCTTCGTGTTCGGCGAGGCGGCACCCGCGGGCGTGTTGACCCATGCATCGCTGCTGCCGGAACTGGCCGGCATTCCGCATTGCCTGGCGCTCGACAGCGACGAAACGGTCGCCGCACTGGCGATCCAGTCTGACGACCCCGTGTCGCAGTCGCGAGCGGTCGATGCGCGCGATGCCGCCTACGTCATCTACACCTCCGGCTCCACCGGCCTGCCCAAGGGCGTGGTGGTGCCGCATGCCGGCCTGAGCAGCCTTGGCGCATCGATGGCGCAGCGCTTTGCCATCGGCCACGACTCGCGCGTGCTGCAGTTCTCTTCCAGCGGCTTCGACGCTTCGGTGATGGACCTGCTGATGGCCTTTCACGCCGGTGCCGCGCTGGTGGTGCCGTCGCCACAGCAGCTGCTGGGCACGGAACTGGCCGAGCTGCTCGAGCGCCAGGCCGTGAGCCATGCGCTGATTCCGCCGGCTGCGCTGGCAACCCTGCCGCACGGCGAATTCCCGCATCTGCAGACGCTGGTGGTGGGCGGCGATGCCTGCCCCGCCGCGCTGGCCGCGCGCTGGTCGCAAGGTCGTCGCATGATCAATGCGTACGGCCCGACGGAGATCACCATCTGCGCGAGCACGAGCGCGCCGATGAATGCCGAAGAGCAGCCCTCCATCGGCCAGCCGGTCTGGAACACGCGGGTGTACGTGCTCGACGACAGCCTGCAGCCGGTGCCACCCGGTGTCGCGGGCGAGCTCTACATCGCCGGCAACGGGGTAGCGCGCGGCTACCTGAACCGCCCGCTGCTCAGCGCCGAACGCTTCATCGCCAACCCCTTCGGCGAACCCGGCAGCCGCATGTACCGCAGCGGCGACCTGGTGCGCTGGCGCAGCGACGGCAGCCTCGACTTCCTGGGCCGCGCCGACCAGCAGGTGAAGATCCGCGGCTTCCGCATCGAGCTGGGCGAAATCGAATCGGTGCTGCTGCAGCACCCGCTGGTGACGCAGGCGGCAGTGATCGTCCGCGAGGACGTGCCGGGCGAGAAGCGCCTCGTGGCCTACGTGGTCGCTGCGGCCGATCCGCAGCCGATCGAGTTGCGCGCCCACATGGCGAAGGCGCTGCCCGACTACATGGTGCCCTCGGCCTTCGTCCACCTGCCGTTCCTGCCGCTGACCCAGAGCGGCAAGCTCGACCGCAAGACATTGCCGGCGCCCGAGCAGCAGGCCGCTGCGCCATACGCTGAACCCCGCACGCCCACAGAAAGGCAACTGGCCGTGCTCTGGGCCGAGACGCTGCACCTGGAACGCGTCGGCATCCACGACAACTTCTTCGAGCTCGGCGGGCATTCGCTGATGGCCATCCAGCTCGGCATGCGCATCCGCCAGCAGGTGCGTGCGGACTTCCCG
Source organism: Variovorax sp. YR266 (assembly GCF_900107295.1). Classification (NCBI taxonomy): domain Bacteria; kingdom Pseudomonadati; phylum Pseudomonadota; class Betaproteobacteria; order Burkholderiales; family Comamonadaceae; genus Variovorax; species Variovorax sp. YR266. The sequence continues at coordinate 62,275 of NZ_FNPM01000003.1, read as the reverse complement.
CACGCCGAGGTCTACAACCGACCGACCGTCGCCGAACTCGCCGCGTGGCTCGACGACTCTGCCGGCACGGCCGAGGCGCTGGACCTGTCGCGCGAACTCGATCTGCCCGCGCACATCCGCAGCCAGGATGCTTCGCCGCCGCTGGCTGCAAAGCGCGTGTTCCTGACCGGCGCCAGCGGCTTCGTCGGCAGCCACCTGCTGGCTGCGCTGCTGCGCGACACATCGGCCTGCGTGGTCTGCCACGTGCGCGCCGCCGACGAAGAGGCGGGCAAGCGCCGCCTGAAGCTCACGCTGGCCCAGCGCCAGCTCGGCGCGATCTGGAACGACACGCGCATCAAGGTCGTCACCGGCGACCTCGGCAAGCCGCTGCTCGGCCTCGACGACAGCGCCGTACAACTGGTGCGCGACGGCTGCGACGCCATCTACCACTGCGCCGCGCAGGTCGACTTCCTGCATCCTTATGCCAGCCTGAAGCCCGCCAATGTCGACAGCGTGGTCACGCTGCTCGAGTGGACGTCGCAGGGCCGGCCCAAGAGCATGCATTACGTCTCGACGCTGGCGGTGATCGACCAGAACAACAAGGACGGCACGGTCACCGAGCAGTCGGCTCTTGCTTCCTGGAGCGGGCTGGTCGACGGCTACAGCCAGAGCAAATGGGTCGGCGATGCGCTGGCCCGCGTGGCGCAGGCACGCGGCATGCCGGTCGCGATCTACCGGCTGGGGGCGGTCACCGGCGACCACACCCACGCGATCTGCAACGCCGACGACCTGATCTGGCGCGTGGCGCATCTCTATGCCGACCTGGAAGCGATTCCCGACATGGACCTGCCGCTCAACCTGACGCCGGTGGACGACGTGGCGCGCGCCATCCTCGGCCTTGCGGGCCAGCAGGCGTCGTGGGGCCAGGTGTTCCACCTGATGAGCCAGGAGGCGCTGCGGGTGCGCGACATTCCGCCGGTGTTCGAGCGGCTTGGCATGCGGCTCGAACCGGTGGGGCTCGAGCCCTGGCTGGAGCGGGCGCATGCACGGCTCGCCGTGGGGCAGGACCGCGACCTTGCCGCGGTGCTGGCGATTCTCGACCGCTACGACACCTCGGCCACGCCGCCGCAGGTCAGCGGCGCGGCCACGCATGCACAGCTCGAAGCCATCGGCGCGGCGATCCGCCCGGTGGACCGCGAGCTGCTGCAGCGCTACTTCGTCGACCTCGGCATCGACACCAAGGCACGCCGTGCCCTGGAAACCAGCGCTTCATAGGAGATCCGACATGGCACGCTATCTCATCGCGGCAACCGCATTGCCGGGGCATGTGTTGCCGATGCTGGCCATCGCCCAGCATCTTGTGAACCTCGGGCACGAGGTGCGGGTGCACACCGCGAGCCGGTTCCGGGCGCAGGCCGAGGCCACCGGCGCAAGCTTCACCGCCTTCGACGCCGCGATCGACTTCGACTACCGCGAGCTCGACCAGCGCTTTCCACAGCGCCAGCGCCTGCCGTCTGCGCATGCGCAGCTGTGCTTCGGCCTGAAGCACTTCTTTGCCGACGCCATGGCCGCGCAACGGGCCGGCCTGGGCGCGATCCTGCAAGACTTCGAGGCCGACGCCATCGTGGTCGACACGATGTTCTGCGGCACCTTTCCGCTGCTGCTGGGGCCGCGCGAGCATCGCCCGGCGATCGTTGCCATAGGCATCTCGGCGCTGCCGCTGTCCAGCTGCGACACGGCCTTCTTCGGCACCGCGCTGCCGCCGTCGTCCACGCCGGAAGGGCGCGTGCGCAACCGGGCGATGAACGCCAACCTCAAGCAGGCGATGTTCGGCGAGGTGCAGCGCTACTTCGATGCGTTGCTGACATGCGCAGGCCTTCCCGCGCTGCCGGACTTCTTCATCGACGCCATGGTCAAGCTGCCGGACCTGTATCTGCAGCTGACGGCGGCGTCCTTCGAATACCCGCGCAGCGACTTGCCCGCCTCGGTGCGTTTTGTCGGCCCGCTGCTCGCGCCCGCCAGCCGCGACTTCACGCCGCCCGACTGGTGGCACGAGCTGGACGACGGCCGCTCGGTCGTGCTGGTCACGCAAGGCACGCTGGCCAACCAGAACCCGGCGCAGTTGATCGGCCCGACATTGCAGGCGCTGGCCGGGGTGAAGGACATCCAGGTCATCGCCACCACCGGCGGCCCGCTGCCGGCCGCGCTGAACATGGCGGTTCCCGCCAACGCCCGCGTGCTGCCGTTCCTGCCCTACGACCGGCTGCTGCCCAAGGTGCATGCGATGGTGACTAACGGCGGCTACGGCTCGGTCAACCATGCGCTGAGCCTCGGCGTGCCGCTGGTGGTGGCCGGAGCCACCGAGGAAAAGCCCGAGATCGCCGCGCGCGTGGCGTGGTCGGGCGCGGGCATCAACCTCGGCAACGGCCAGCCGAGCGCACGCCAGATCGGCGACGCCGTGCGCAGGCTGTTGAGCGAACCCAGCTACCGCCAGCGTGCGGGCGTGCTGCGCGAGGACTTCGCGCGCCATCACGCATTGACCGAAATCACCACGGCCCTCGTGGCACTGCGCGAGGCAGCCCCCGAGTCCGTGGAAATGGCTTGAACGCCTGAACCCATTCAAGGAAATCGACCATGAGCAACCCGTTTGACGACAAGAACGCCACCTTCCTGGTGCTGGTGAATGAAGAAGGCCAGCACTCGCTGTGGCCGAGCTTCATCGAGGTGCCCGCCGGCTGGCAGGTCGCGCTGGCCGCGACCGACAGGGCGGCCTGCAGCGCCTTCATCGAGGCGAATTGGACCGACATGCGGCCGCGATCCCTTGCGGCCATGGACCTCGATGCCGCCAAGGCATGAGGGTGTTTGCCCTGCATCGGCGCGGCGCTGCCTGGGCATATGCGTCGCGGTTCCGGTCGCCTGCTGCCGATGACTTGAACAAGGAACGCACCGAGCCGGCGGGGGGAGGGGGCGGCGTTCTTGCGAAGGCGCCTGGAGCAAGAAGGCAACAACAGAGCAGGCCGCGCCAGCGATGAGCGTCTTGTCCGTCTGGCCGTATTTCGTGCTCGTGCTGGTCGTGCTCGGTGCGCTGGCGCTGCCGGTTTTCCGCGCGGCCGACGAACCGCCGCAGCGCGACCAGCGCACCGCGACGCTCGACGGGCTGCGCGGCTTTCTCGCGCTGAGCGTGTTCGTGCACCACCTGACGGTGACCCACGGCTACATCGAGCGCGGCGAATGGACGTTTCCACACTCGGGCTTCCACACCCTGCTCGGGCAGGTCGGCGTAACGGTCTTCTTCATGATCACCGGCTTCCTGTTCTGGGGGAAATTGCTCGACGCCAAGGGCCGGCCGGACTGGACGAGCCTCTACGTCGGCCGGCTCTGGCGCATCGGGCCGATGTACATGGTGGCGGTGGGCCTGATGTTTCTCATCGTCGCCTGGAGAACCGGGTTCGAGCTCAAGGAGCCGGGCTGGTCCGTGCTGGGCGAGATGCTGCAGTGGCTGGCCCTTGGCATCGTGCCGATGCAGCCCGACATCAACGGCTATGACGGGACAAGGTTCATCCTCGCGGGCGTGACCTGGACAGTCTTTGTGGAATGGCTGTTCTACGGATCGCTCCGGCTGATGGCGCCGCTCGCGCGCGGTGGGCGGACGCCGCGCTTCGTCGCCGGCGCCTTGCTGCTGTGCCTGCTGGTGCTGACGCTCTCCGCGCTTTCGCCGGACGGATCGCTTTGGCACCCGACGCTTTTGCTTGTGATCGGCGCCCTGGCGTGGGTGCTGGCGTCGTTCCTCATGGGCATGCTGTCGGCTTGGCTGATCCGTCGCGATGGCGCGAGCATGGCGAGGCTGCGACTGCCGGAATGGGCGGCTTCGCTGCTCGCACTGGTCTGCCTCGGTGCCGTGTTTCTCTGGTTCGAGCACATGGTGGGGCCCATTCAGGCCTTGCTGCTCTGGGTCTTCTTTCACCTGGTCTGCCGCGGCGGCACGCTGTTCGGCCTGCTGGCCACGCGCGCGGCCCGGCGCATGAGCACGGTGAGCTACAGCATCTATCTGCTGCAGGGGCTCGTTCTGACCGTGGTCTTCGCGGCACCGCCGGTGCGCGATTTCGCGATGACCGGCGCGCTGCAGTACTGGCTGGTGGGCATCCTCTGCGCGCTGCTGCTCGTGGCGGCCTCGGTCGTCAGCTACCGCCTGGTCGAGAAGCCGGGTATCGCGCAAGGCAAGCGTGCGCGATCCGGCCTGCGCCGGCTGCCCGCCGCACAGGGCGCCCGGCCCTGAGGGGGGCGGATCTGCGCTCTCCAAGACCCCAGGCCTGCCCGGTCACGCACCCTTGCGCATAATTGACGCAAGCTATGACTCTCACCGAACTCAAATACATCGTCGCAGTAGCCCGCGAACGGCACTTCGGCAAGGCGGCCGAGGCCTGCTACGTTTCACAGCCGACCCTCTCGGTCGCGATCAAGAAGCTCGAGGACGAGCTCGAAGTCAAGCTCTTCGAGCGCAGCGCCGGCGAAGTGACCGTTACGCCGCTGGGCGAGCAGATCGTGCAGCAGGCGCAGAGCGTGCTCGACCAGGCGGCCAGCATCAAGGAAATCGCCAAGCGCGGCAAGGACCCGCTGGCAGGTCCGCTGAACCTGGGCGTGATCTACACCATCGGGCCGTACCTGCTGCCCGACCTCGTGCGCCAGGTGATCGCGCGCACGCCGCAGATGCCGCTGGTGCTGCAGGAGAACTTCACTGCCAAGCTGCTCGAGATGCTGCGCGCTGGCGAGATCGACTGCGCCATCATGGCCGAGCCCTTTCCCGACACCGGCCTCGCGATGGCGCCGCTGTACGACGAGCCCTTCATGGCGGCGCTGCCCAACAAGCACAAGTTTGCCGACCGCGAATCGATCACCTCCGAAGAGCTGCAGAGCGAAACCATGCTGCTGCTGGGCACCGGTCACTGCTTCCGCGACCACGTGCTGGAGGTGTGCCCGGAGTTCGCGCGCTTCTCCAGCAATGCCGAAGGCATCCGCAAGAGCTTCGAAGGCTCTTCGCTCGAAACCATCAAGCACATGGTGGCCTCGGGCATGGGCGTGACGCTCGTGCCGCGCCTGTCGGTGCCGGCCGAGGCGATCAAGCCCAAGGTCAAGGGCCGCAAGGAGCCCGAGCAGATGGTGCGCTATCTGCCGGTGCGCGATGCGCACGACCGCGACCCGCCCACGCGCCGCGTGGTGCTCGCATGGCGGCGCACCTTCACGCGCTACGAGGCGATTGCGGCGCTGCGCAACGCGATCTATGCGTGCGAGCTGCCGGGCGTCAAGCGCCTGTCGTAGATCGCTGGGATAGAGTCACGCTGTTGCGAAGCCGCGTGCCGGCTTTCAGAATTCAGGTGTTCTCCCCTCCAAATTGAAGAAAGACCTCCCGCCATGGCCAAAGACTCGAAAAAATCATCGTCCGCCTCCTCCGCCGGCAAGGTGCCCAAGAAGGGCGGTGCGGTGGTTGCGCAGGAGTCGGGCAGCCGCAATGCGCCGATCATCAACATCGGCATCGAGCGCCAGGACCGCGCCGCCATCGCCGAAGGCCTGAGCCGCGTGCTGGCCGACACCTACACGCTCTACCTCACCACGCACAACTTCCACTGGAACGTGACGGGCCCGCACTTCAATTCGCTGCATGCGATGTTCATGGGCCAGTACACCGAGCTTTGGGGCGCAACCGACGTGCTGGCCGAGCGCATTCGCGCCCTGGGCCACTATGCGCCGGGCTCGTATGCCGAGTTCAGCAAGATCGCCACCGTGCCCGACGTGCCGCAGACCCCGCCCAAGGCGATGGAGATGGTGCGCATCCTGGTGAAGGGCCACGAAACCGTGTCGCGCATTGCGCGCGAATTCATTCCTGTCGCCGAAGAAGCCGGCGACGACCCGACGGCCGACATGCTGACCGCGCGCTGCACGGTGCACGATCAAACGGCCTGGATGCTGCGTTCGCTCCTTGAAGACTGAGTCCGCTCCCCCCGTCACTGCGCCCGCGCCTCCCCGCGGGCGTTTTGCGTTGTACCTCGACCTGATCCGCTGGAACCGTCCCGCGGGCTGGCTGCTGCTGCTGTGGCCCACTCTCGGCGCGCTTTGGTTCGCGGCGGGCGGCTGGCCCGGCTGGCACCTGCTGGTCGTGTTCACGCTCGGCACCTTCCTCATGCGCAGCGCGGGCTGCTGCGTCAACGACGTGGCCGACCGCGACTTCGACCGCCATGTGAAGCGCACGGCGCAGCGGCCCGTTACCAGCGGAGCGATGTCGGTCAAGGAAGCGCTTGGGCTGGGCGTGGTGCTGGCGCTGGCGGCCTTCGGCCTGGTGCTCACGACCAACCGCACGACGGTGCTGTGGTCGTTCGCGGCGCTGGCCATCACGCTGATCTACCCGTTCGCCAAGCGCTTTGTCTCGGTGCCGCAGGCGGTGCTGGGCATCGCCTTCAGCTTCGGCATTCCGATGGCCTTTGCCGCGGTGCAGTCCACGGTGCCGGTCTTTGTCGCATGGCTGCTCGCGGGCAACCTGTTCTGGGTGCTGGCCTACGACACCGAGTACGCGATGGTCGACCGCGACGACGATCTCAAGATCGGCATGAAGACCTCGGCCATCACCTTCGGCCGCTGCGACGTGGCGGCAGTGATGGCGAGCTACGCGATCTTCCTTGCGGTCTGGACCTGGGCCGGCGCGAGCCGTTCGCTGGGCGTGCTGTTCTACGTGGGCATTGCCGTGGCCGTGGCGCAGGCGCTGTGGCACTGGCGGCTGATTCGCGACCGCACGCGCGAAGGCTGCTTCAAGGCCTTTCGCCTGAACCACTGGCTGGGCTTCACGGTGTTCGCCGGCGTCGTGGTTGGCTACGCCGTTCGCTGAGAGCGCGCATGCTGGAGCGACTGAAGCAGAAGATCGGCCAGGAGGGCTTCTCCGAATGGCACCGCATCACGCAGGAGATGGTCGATCGCTATTCGGAACTGTCGGGCGACGGCGAAGGCGAGTGGATTCACCTCGACCCCGAGCGTGCGGCGCGTGAGGCGGACTACGGCGGCACCATCGTGCAGGGCTTCTTCCAGGTCTCGCACCTCATCCGGCTGACCGGCGAAGCCATGCGCACGCTGCTGCCCTTCGATTCGAACCATGCGCTCAACTACGGCTTCGACCGCCTGCGCTTCGTGCGGCCGATGCCGGTGGGCGCGCGCTTCAGGGCACGGGTGCGCATCGCGGAAGTGACGCCCAAGCCCGGCGACAGCTTTCTGCTGAAGGAAGAAGTCTGGCTCGAGCTGGAGGACGGCACCGTCACGCTGGCCGCCGAATGGCTGTTCTTCCTCGGGCCGCGCGCGCTGCCCGAGGCCTGAAATCAGTCGCGGCCGAATTCCTCGCCCAGCTCGGCGGCGCGCTTCTGTGCTGCACGGATCGCGGTCTTGAATTGCGCTTTCACGTCGGCCTGCTGAAGCGAGGTGATGGCCGCGTAGGTCGTGCCGCCCTTGGAGGTCACGCGCTCGCGCAGCACCGAGGGAGGCTCGGTCGCGCTGTGCGCCAGCGCTGAGGCGCCGGTGAAGGTGCCGATAGCCAGCCGCTGGGCTTGGTCGGGCGTGAGGCCCATCTCGACGCCGGCTTCGGTCATCGCCTCGATGAAATAGAACACGTACGCCGGGCCCGAGCCGGACATGGCGGTCACGGCGTCGAGTGCCGGTTCGGCGTCGACCCAGATCAGCTCGCCGGTGGGCGCCAGCAACTTCGCGACCGTCGAGCGGTCGGTGCTCTCGACGCCTGGCCGGGCGAACAGGCCGGTCATGCCCTTGCCCACCAGCGCGGGCGTGTTGGGCATGGCGCGCACCACGCGTTCCGTGCCCAGCCAGCGGGCGATGCTGCCGGACGGAATGCCCGCGGCCACGCTCAAGTGCAGGGCGTCTTCGGCAAAGTCGCGCACCGCGCGGGCGGCTTCGGCAAAGGTCTGGGGTTTGACCGCCCACACCACCACGCCGCAGCGCGACAGGGCCTCGCCCGCCTCGGCCTTCGCGACGATGCCGAAGGACTGGGCCAGCTTCGTGCGGGCCTCCTCGAAGGGCTCGACCACCTCGAACGCATCCGCCGGGGTGCCTTGCTGGATCAGCCCGCCGATGATGGCGCTGGCCATGTTGCCGCCTCCGATGAAGGCGACGGGGGGCAGCGGCGCGGGGCCGGTGCGGGGCAGGAAGGTCACGGCGATGGTCATGGTCGGTCGGCGTATTCGAAGGCTGCGAACTGGGTGATTTGAAGCGGATTGAAATTGTCGTCGCTCACGACCACCAGCATGCGCCTGCCGTTCGGCAGGGGCGGCCCCCAGCACATGCCTTCGGTGTTGTCGAGGCGGGACAGGCCGAGCGCGGCGAAGTCGGCCACCAGCGTCCTGGCGGCTGGCCGGTGGTTACCCGGCGCCAGCGTGTCGACCGCGAGCACGTCGCTGGCAGCGCGGGTGTCGATTTCGTAGAGGCGCAGCGAATTGCCGGCGCCGGTGGCGTAGGCGCGCTCCAGCACCAGCATGCGGTCGGTGTCGAGCATCAGGATCTCGCTCACGCCGTTGTCGGCGTAGCTGCCGGGAATCAGCGGGCGCAGCGGGATGGCGTCGGGAATGTAGGCGATCTGGCGGTCGGCCTGGCCGGTTTGCAGGTCGATCCGGGTGAAGCGGCAGGGGCCGCCGGGCGCGCTGGTGGTGGGCTTGGGGCCGTCCTGGATCAGTGCGTTTTCCATCGCCAGCCAGGCGAAACGGCCGTCGGGCGTGAGGGTGACGCCTTCGAAGGTCAGGTTGTCGCGCGGGCCGCGGCGCAGGGCCGGATCGGGCTGGAACATCGCCGGCATCGGGAATTCGCGCAGAAAGCGGCCGTCGCGGGTCGATTCGTACAGCGCGGGGCCGAAACCACGGGCGATGTCGCCCTCGCTGGTCCAGAGCAGGGTGTTGGTCGCCGGGCGCAGCCGCAGGGCTTCGGGGTCGGGCACGGGAAGTCCGTCGACCGCGTGGCGACGATCCGGCCAGGGTCCGCCGCCGGGGCGTTGCAGCTGCACAACGCCCGTCGGTTCGGGTTGTTGCGCGGCCTGTGGGTGGGGCCAGCGGGCGATGTAGTAGCGCACGGGTGCATGGTCTGACCGGTCATCGCTGATGAGCAGGTACTCACCTCGGATCGGGTCGTAGTCGATGCCGGAGAGGCCGCCGGCCACGGTGCCTTCTATATGAAGGCGGTGCGGCCAGCGCGCCTCGCCAATGCGGCGCAGCCGGCCAGGGTCCGGATTCGGAGTCGCGCTCTTGCAGCCGGCCAGGCCCAGCGCTACCAGGCTAGCCCCGCTCGCCAGCAGGTGACGACGCTGGAGCAATGGGGGCGAAAAGGGTGGTTTCAGGGGCTGGCGCACGCCCCGGAGTCTAGTGGCAGCGCGAGATGGTGTAATGGGGTTGTTGACATCGGCATTAGTGCGTGCAACAATCGCGGGCTTCGCTTCTAAAAGGCGAAGCTTTCAGCCCAAAGCGGAAGTGCCTCGAGTGGTTCGAGGCATGGACGACGGGCCCAAGACTGACCGCGGTGCCTCCCTCCTGGATGCACATCGGTACAAGTTGGGAATATCAAGAAATGATCCAAACTGAATCCCGGCTCGAAGTGGCCGACAACACAGGCGCGAAATCCGTCCTGTGTATCAAGGTGCTCGGTGGCTCCAAGCGGCGTTATGCCAGCGTGGGCGACGTCATCAAGGTCAGCATCAAGGAAGCCGCTCCGCGTGGTCGCGTCAAGAAGGGCGAGATCTACAGCGCAGTGGTGGTCCGCACCGCCAAGGGCATCCGTCGCGCAGACGGCTCGCTCGTCAAGTTCGACGGCAACGCAGCAGTGTTGCTCAACGCCAAGCTGGAGCCTATCGGCACCCGCATCTTCGGACCGGTCACGCGCGAACTGCGCACCGAGAAGTTCATGAAGATCGTGTCGCTGGCACCTGAAGTTCTGTAAGGACAACAACGCCATGAACAAGATTCGCAAAGGCGACCAGGTCATCGTGTTGGCCGGTCGTGACAAGGGCAAGCGCGGCACCGTGTCGCTCCGCAAGGACGATTCGCACGTGCTCGTCGAAGGCATCAACGTCGTCAAAAAGCACACCAAGCCGAACCCGCTCAAGGGTACGACCGGTGGCATCGTCGAAAAGTCCATGCCCATTCACCAATCCAACGTGGCGATCTTCAATGCCGCGACCGGCAAGGCCGATCGCGTGGGCATCAAGATCACCCAGGGTGCTGACGGCAAGCGCGTGGCTGTTCGCGTCTTCAAGTCCAGCGGCGACGAAATCAAGATCGCCTAAGAGGTACTCACATGGCACGTCTCCAACAACACTATCGCGAAAAGATCGCGAAAGACCTGACGGAAAAGTTCGGCTACAAGTCGCCGATGCAGGTTCCGCGCCTCACCAAGATCACCCTGAACATGGGTGTGGGTGAAGCAGTCGCCGACAAGAAGGTTCTCGACAACGCTGTCGCCGACCTGACCAAGATCGCTGGCCAGAAGCCCGTGGTTACCAAGTCGAAGAAGGCTATCGCCGGTTTCAAGATCCGCGAAAACCAGCCGATCGGCTGCATGGTCACGCTGCGTGGCGTGCAGATGTATGAGTTCCTGGACCGTTTCGTGACCATCGCGCTGCCGCGTGTTCGCGACTTCCGCGGCATCTCCGGCCGTGCGTTCGACGGCCGTGGCAACTACAACATCGGCGTCAAGGAACAGATCATTTTCCCTGAGATCGAGTACGACAAGGTCGATGCCCTGCGCGGTCTCAATATCAGCATCACGACGACGGCCAAGACCGACGAAGAAGCCAAGGCGCTTCTCGCTGGTTTCCGTTTCCCGTTCAAGAACTGAGGTGATCTGTGGCTAAAGCATCTTTGATCCAGCGCGAACTCAAGCGCGACAAGCTGGTTGCCAAGTTCGCTGCGAAGCACGCGGAACTGAAGGCAATTTCCAACGACGTGAAGAAGAGCGACGAAGAGCGCGCTGCAGCCCGCCTGGGCCTGCAAAAGCTCCCGCGCAACGCGAACCCCACGCGTCAGCGCAACCGTTGCGAAATCACCGGTCGCCCGCGTGGCACCTTCCGTCAATTCGGTCTGGCCCGCGCCAAGATCCGCGAACTGGCTTTCAATGGCGACATCCCCGGTGTCACCAAGGCCAGCTGGTAAGCCAGGCAGGAGCAAACAACATGAGCATGAGTGATCCCATTGCCGACCTGCTGACGCGTATCCGTAACGCGCAGATGGTGGCGAAGCCCACCGTGTCGGTCCCGTCTTCCAAGGTGAAGATCGCGATCGCACAAGTCCTGAAGGACGAGGGCTACATCGACGGCTTCCAGGTCAAGACCGAAGCCGGCAAGAGCGAGCTTGAAATTTCGCTGAAGTACTACGCTGGCCGTCCGGTCATCGAGCGCATCGAGCGCGTGAGCCGCCCTGGCCTGCGCGTCTACAAGGCCAGTGCTTCCATTCCGCAGGTTCAGAACGGCCTCGGCGTTGCGATCGTCACGACCCCCAAGGGCGTGATGACCGACCGCAAGGCTCGCGCCACCGGTGTCGGCGGCGAAGTTCTGTGCTACGTCGCCTAACCGAGACATCGAGGAGTTACTGAAATGTCCCGAGTAGGAAAAATGCCGATCACCATCCCCGCAGGCGTGGATGTGTCGATCAAGGAAGACCAGATCAGCGTCAAGGGCACGGGCGGCACGCTCAGCCTGTCGCGCAATGCACTGGTGAAAATCGTCAGCAATGACGGCAAGCTGAGCTTCGAGCCCGCAAACGAGTCGCGTGAAGCGAACGCGATGAGCGGCACGATTCGCCAGCTGGTGAACAACATGGTCGTCGGCGTCACGAAGGGCTTCGAGAAGAAGCTCAGCCTGATCGGCGTCGGCTACAAGGCTGCAGCGTCCAACAACAAGCTGAACCTGCAAGTCGGTTACTCGCACCCGGTCAACATCGACATGCCGCAAGGCATCACGGTGGCCACCGCGACCCCGACCGAAATCGTGATCAAGGGTGCTGACCGTCAGCGCGTTGGTCAAATCGCCGCTGAGATCCGCGCTGTTCGTCCGCCAGAGCCCTACAAGGGCAAGGGCATCCGCTATGCGGACGAGAAGATCGTGATCAAAGAGACCAAGAAGAAGTAAGGGGCAGCAAAATGATGTTGACCAAAAAAGCACAGCGTCTTCGCCGCTCGCGCCAGACCCGCATTCGCATCGCGACGCAGGGCGTGGCCCGTCTGACGGTGAACCGCACCAACCTGCACATCTACGCGACCGTCATCTCCGACGACGGCACCAAGGTGATTGCAACCGCATCGACGGCAGAAGCCGAAGTGCGTACCTCGCTCGGCGGTTCGGGCAAGGGCGGCAACGCCGCTGCAGCCACCGCCGTCGGCAAGCGCATCGCTGAAAAGGCGAAGGCTGCCGGCGTCGAGAAGGTCGCCTTCGATCGCGCAGGTTTCGCATACCACGGCCGCGTCAAGGCGCTGGCCGAGGCCGCCCGCGAAGCCGGCCTGCAGTTCTAACCGGACACGAGATTCAAAATGGCAAAGATTCAGGCAAGAACGCAGAACGAAGGCCCCGAGGACGGTTTGCGCGAGAAGATGATCGCGATCAACCGTGTCACCAAGGTGGTGAAGGGTGGTCGTATCCTCGGTTTCGCAGCACTCACCGTGGTCGGTGATGGCGATGGTCGCGTCGGCATGGGCAAGGGCAAGTCGAAGGAAGTGCCCGCTGCAGTGCAGAAGGCCATGGAAGAAGCGCGTCGCAACCTGCTGAAGGTTTCGATCAAGAACGGCACGCTGCACCACCAGGTGCAAGGCCACCATGGCGCTGCAACGGTCGTGATGTATCCGGCTCCCAAGGGTACCGGCATCATCGCCGGCGGCCCGATGCGCGCCGTGTTCGAAGTGATGGGCATCACCGACATCGTGGCCAAGAGCCATGGTTCGTCGAACCCCTACAACATGGTTCGCGCCACGCTCGACGGGTTGAAGAACTCGACGACGGCGGGCCAGGTGGCTGCCAAGCGCGGCCTCACCGTCGAAGAAATCTTCGCTTAAGCGCAAGCCGAAAGAAGCATTCAAATGACGACGCAACAACAAACCCTCAAGGTCCAATTGGTCAAGAGCCCGATCGGTACCAAGGAATCGCATCGCGCGACCGTGCGTGGCCTCGGCCTGCGCAAGCTCAACAGCGTGAGCGAGCTGCAAGACACCCCTGCGGTGCGCGGCATGATCAACAAGATCAGTTATCTGGTCAAAGTTCTGTAAGAGAGACTGATATGGAACTCAATGGCATCAAGCCGGCGGATGGCGCCAAGCACGCCAAGCGCCGCGTCGGCCGCGGTATCGGCTCCGGCATCGGCAAGACCGCAGGTCGCGGTCACAAGGGCCAGAAGTCGCGCGCAGGCGGTTTCCACAAGGTCGGCTTCGAAGGCGGTCAAATGCCGCTGCAGCGTCGCCTGCCGAAGCGTGGCTTCAAGTCGCATCTGCTGAAGTTCAACGCCGAAGTCACGCTGACTGCCCTCGAGCAGCTCGGCCTGGCCGAAGTGGACGTCCTGGCGCTGAAGCAAGCCGGCCTCGTTGGCCAGCTCGCCAAGGTCGTCAAGATCGTCAAGACCGGTGAGCTCACCAAGGCCGTCAAGCTGACGGGCGTGGGCGCAACGGCTGGCGCCAAGGCTGCGATCGAAGCGGCCGGCGGCAGCATCGCCTGATCACCATCGGACTGAAAGAAGTTCTTCGTGGCAACTAACGCGGCAACGATCGCAAAAACAGGCAAGTTCGGCGACCTTCGTCGTCGACTCGTCTTTTTGCTGCTCGCGCTCGTGGTCTACCGGATTGGCGCGCACATTCCTGTGCCGGGTATCAACCCGGACCAGCTGGCGGCGCTGTTCCAGGGCCAGCAGGGCGGCATTCTGAGCCTGTTCAACATGTTCTCGGGCGGGGCGCTGTCGCGCTTCACCGTGTTCGCGTTGGGGATCATGCCGTACATCTCGGCGTCGATCATCATGCAGCTGATGACCTACGTGCTTCCGACCTTCGAGCAATTGAAGAAGGAAGGCGAGGCCGGCCGCCGCAAGATCACGCAGTACACGCGCTATGGCGCGCTGGGCCTGGCTCTGTTCCAGTCGTTCAGCATCGCGGTGGCTCTCGAGTCGTCGGCCGGTCTGGTCATCTCGCCTGGTTTCGGCTTCCGCCTGACCGCCATGGTGAGCCTGACGGCAGGTTCGATGTTCCTGATGTGGCTCGGCGAGCAGATCACCGAACGCGGCCTGGGCAACGGCATCTCGATCCTGATCTTTGCAGGTATCGCGGCCGGTCTGCCCAACGCCATCGGCGGCCTGCTGGAGCTGGTGCGTACCGGTGCCATGAATGTCATCGTCGCGCTCTTCATCGTCGCGGTGGTGGTGCTGGTCACCTACTTCGTGGTGTTCGTCGAACGCGGTCAGCGCAAGATCCTCGTGAACTATGCGCGGCGCCAGGTCGGTAACAAGGTCTATGGCGGCCAGTCGTCGCACCTGCCCTTGAAGCTGAACATGGCCGGTGTGATCCCGCCGATCTTCGCTTCGTCGATCATCCTGCTGCCCGCAACGGTGGTTGGCTGGTTCAGCACCGGTGAAGGCGGCTTCCGCTGGATCAAGGATGTTGCCGGCGCTCTGCGTCCGGGCGAGCCGATCTACGTGCTGCTGTACGCTGCTGCGATCGTTTTCTTCTGCTTCTTCTACACGGCACTCGTGTTCAACAGCAAGGAAACGGCCGACAACCTGAAGAAGAGTGGTGCATTCATTCCTGGCATTCGCCCGGGTGACCAGACCGCTCGCTACATCGACAAGATTCTGGTTCGCCTGACGTTGGCTGGCGCGGTGTACATCACCTTCGTCTGCCTGCTGCCCGAGTTCCTGATCCTGAAGTACAACGTGCCGTTCTACTTCGGTGGTACCTCCCTGCTGATCATCGTGGTCGTCACGATGGACTTCATGGCCCAGGTGCAAAACTACATGATGTCCCAGCAGTACGAATCGCTGCTGAAGAAGGCGAACTTCAAGACATCGTAGGGCTGTGTTTCAGTATTGAGTCCGGGCGGTAGACCGCCACGTTAAACAGTTTTAGGAGAATGAAATGAGAGTTTCGGCTTCGGTCAAAACCATCTGCCGTAATTGCAAGGTCATCCGCCGTAAAGGTGTGGTGCGTGTGATTTGCACCGACCCGCGCCACAAGCAGCGCCAGGGTTGATTGAAGAGTATTAGAGGACGCACATGGCACGTATTGCTGGCATCAACATTCCGCCGCACAAGCACGCTGAAATCGGCCTGACCGCCATCTTCGGCATCGGTCGCACTCGCGCCCGTCAGATCTGCGAAGCGAGCGGCATCGAATATTCGAAGAAGATCAAGGATCTGACCGACGCCGATCTCGAAAAGATCCGCGACCAGATCGCTCTGTTCACCATCGAAGGCGATCTGCGTCGCGAGACGACGATGAACATCAAGCGTTTGATGGACATCGGCTGCTATCGCGGCTTCCGTCACCGTCGCGGCCTGCCGATGCGCGGCCAGCGCACGCGCACCAACGCCCGCACCCGCAAGGGTCCGCGCAAGGCTGCGCAGTCCCTGAAGAAATAAGGATAGAACAGCATGGCTAAAGCACCTGCAAACAACGCCGCACAGCGCGTTCGCAAAAAGGTTCGCAAGAACGTCGCGGACGGTATCGCTCACGTGCACGCTTCGTTCAACAACACCATCATCACGATCACCGATCGCCAGGGCAACGCCCTGTCGTGGGCTTCGTCGGGTGGCCAGGGCTTCAAGGGCTCGCGCAAGTCGACGCCGTTCGCTGCGCAGGTGGCTTCCGAAGTGGCCGGCCGTGCTGCTGTCGAACAAGGTATCAAGAACCTCGATGTCGAGATCAAGGGCCCGGGCCCCGGTCGCGAATCGTCGGTGCGCGCACTGGCTGCGCTCGGCATCCGGATCAATTCCATTGCCGACGTGACGCCCGTTCCGCACAACGGCTGCCGTCCCCAGAAGCGTCGCCGCATCTGATCGTCAGTCCGCAAGGCGCAGCCAGCTTTGAATAGCGGCTGCGCATTTGTTTTTTAACTAAGCCCACCGCCATCCGCGTTTCGCCGATGGCTCCCGCAGGCAACTGCGGCAGATGACACAAAGGAAAAATCGTGGCACGTTACCTCGGCCCCAAGGCCAAACTTTCCCGCCGTGAAGGCACCGACCTGTTCCTGAAGAGCGCCCGCCGTTCGATCCAGGACAAGGCCAAGTTCGACTCCAAGCCCGGCCAGCACGGTCGTACCTCGGGTCAGCGCACTTCCGACTACGGCCTGCAACTGCGTGAAAAGCAGAAGGTCAAGCGCATGTACGGCGTGCTCGAAAAGCAATTCCGCCGCTACTTCGAAGAAGCTGATCGTCGCCGTGGCAACACCGGCGCCAACCTGCTGTTCATCCTCGAATCGCGCCTGGACAACGTCGTCTACCGCATGGGCTTCGGCTCGACCCGCGCCGAAGCGCGCCAGCTCGTGTCGCACAAGGCGATCACGGTGAACGGTCAGTCGGTCAACATCCCGTCGTACCTGGTCAAGACCGGTGACGTGATCGCCGTGCGCGACAAGTCGAAGAAGCAAAACCGCATTGTCGAAGCGCTGCAACTCGCCCAGCAAGTCGGTATTCCGGCTTGGGTCGACGTGAATGCCGACAAGGCCGAAGGCACGTTCAAGAAGGTGCCCGATCGCGACGAATTCGCCGCCGACATCAACGAATCGCTGATCGTCGAACTGTATTCGCGTTGATTTTTTCTACCCGCTTGCGCGTCTTTGCGCTGGCGGGAGATTGATATTGTTGTTCACGTTCCTGCTCCGCGCTTCGTCGCGGATCAGGTGCTTCACCAGCCTTACCGGTGTAACGAGCCGGGGGTATTGAGAGGAAGTCTGCATGCAAACCACCCTGCTGAAACCCAAGACCATCCAGGTCGAGCAACTTGCCCCCAACAAGGCCAAGGTCACGCTCGAACCTTTCGAGCGCGGCTACGGCCACACGCTCGGCAACGCGCTGCGTCGCGTTCTGCTGTCGTCCATGGTCGGCTACTCGGCCACCGAAGTCACGATCGCTGGCGTTCTGCATGAGTACTCGTCGATCGACGGCGTGCAGGAAGATGTCGTCAACATCCTGCTGAATCTCAAGGGCGTGGTGTTCAAGCTCCACAACCGCGACGAAGTCACGCTGAGCCTGCGCAAGGACGGCGAAGGCCCGGTCCTGGCGTCGGACATCCAGACCCCGCACGACGTCGAAATCATCAACCCTGACCACGTGATCGCGCACCTGTCGCAAGGCGGCAAGCTCGACATGCAGATCAAGGTTGAAAAGGGTCGTGGCTACGTGCCCGGCACGATGCGCCGCTACGCAGACGAGCCGACCAAGTCGATTGGCCGCATCGTTCTCGACGCGTCGTTCTCGCCCGTCAAGCGCGTGAGCTACACGGTCGAAAGCGCCCGTGTCGAACAGCGTACCGATCTCGACAAGCTGCTGGTTGAAATCGAAACCAACGGTGCGATCACCGCCGAAGACGCCGTGCGCGCATCGGCTAAAATCCTGGTCGAACAGCTCGCCGTGTTTGCGCAACTCGAAGGCGGCGAACTCGCAGCATTCGATGCACCGGCACCGCGCAGCGCACAGCAATTCGATCCGATCCTGCTGCGCCCTGTCGACGAGCTCGAGCTCACCGTGCGTTCGGCCAACTGCCTGAAGGCCGAAAACATCTACTACATCGGTGACCTGATTCAGCGCACCGAAAACGAGTTGCTCAAGACCCCGAATCTGGGTCGCAAGTCGCTCAACGAAATCAAGGAAGTCCTCGCTTCGCGCGGCCTGACCTTGGGTATGAAGCTCGAAAGCTGGCCGCCGGCCGGTCTCGACAAGCGTTGATTTGAATTTTTGAAATAGGCCTCCTGAAAAAGGCCAGTGCACCGGGCAGTACCTGATACGGCTGCCTGTTTTTATAAAGTAAAGGAAAGCACCATGCGTCACGGACACGGACTCCGCAAACTCAACCGCACCAGCTCGCACCGCCTTGCGATGCTGCAGAACATGATGAATTCGCTCATCGAGCACGAAGTCATCAAGACCACGGTCCCCAAGGCCAAGGAACTGCGCCGCGTCATCGAACCGATGATCACGCTCGCCAAGAAGCCTACGCTCGCCAACAAGCGCCTGGCTTTCGATCGCCTGCGCAGCCGCGACAGCGTCGTCAAGCTCTTCGGCGAACTCGGCCCGCGCTTCGCCGCGCGTCCGGGCGGCTACACCCGCATCCTGAAGATGGGTTTCCGCGTGGGCGACAACGCTCCGATGGCACTCGTCGAACTGGTCGACCGTCCTGAAATTAAAGAAGAAGCAGCCGAGCAAAACGCTGCTGAATAAGCTATAATTCCATCTTGCCGCGCGATGGAGCAGCCTGGTAGCTCGTTGGGCTCATAACCCAAAGGTCGCAAGTTCAAATCTTGCTCGCGCAACCAATTTAAAAGGCCCTTTGAATTTCAAAGGGCCTTTTTTCTTGGCCGGTAAATGAATTGAAAAAGCCCTCGCAAAGAGGGCTTTTTTGTTTCCGGAATTTGCGCGCTCGCCTAGTCTTAACCGTGCCAGGCCGAGCAGCGGATTACGCTGCAGAAGTTGCCCCGGTGGAAGTGCGGCTCTTTGTCCGCGATCACGTCCGCCTTGACGTTCCCGAGCGTCGTCTCCGGCTTGTGCCGGATGCCGTCGTAGAAGGCCTGGATGATGTCTTCTTTGAAGTGTTCGGCGCGCGGATGCGCATGCACGACCTTCGTGCGCTCGGCCTCGCTGTACTCCTTGTAGGTCAGGCCCAGCACGTCCATCTCGACGCCGGCCGTGACCAGCGCCACCACCGGATGCATGTGCTGCGGGATGCCCGGCGTCGTGTGCAGCGCGATCGAGGTCCACACCAGGTCGATGTCCTGCTGCGAGATCCCGTGCCCGTACAGGAAGTCGCGCGCCACGTTCGCGCCGTCGACTTCGAAGCGCTCGCGCGCGCTGCTGTGCTTCTTCACCAGCCCCATGTCGTGGAACATCGCGCCGGCGTACAGCAGCTCAGGGTCGAAGGTCAGCCCGCGGCGCTTGCCGGCGAGCGCTCCGAAGTAGTAAACCCGGCTCGAATGGTGAAAGAGCAGCGGCGGGGCCGTGTCTCGAACCAGTTCCGTGATCTCGTGTGCGAGCTTGCTGTCGGGGATGCGCACCCCTTCGATATCCGTCGTCGTCAAAGTCATTTGGATTTCTCCTGTGAAGTTGAGACAACTTTAGGAGTAGGCTGTGATGGCTTCAATCGACGTAATACGGTGAATTCAGACATTGTCCGTCCGAAAGCGCCGCAGATCCATGAAAGCTCCGAAGACCGTCGCCATCCTCGTCATGCCCGGCGTCCAGTTGTTGGATGTGTCCGGCCCGCTCGACGTGTTCGCCGAGGCCAACCTGCAAGCCTGCGCGCAAGCCTACAGGCTGCAGGTGATCGCAACCCGGCGAGGGCCAGTTCGCAGTTCCTCGGGTGTGCGGCTCATGCCCGATGCAGTCATCGGCGATGCAATGGACGAACCCATTCACACACTGCTCGTCGCGGGCTCTCCGCACGCGGCCGACGCGGTGTCCGATGCCAACGTGACCACGTGGCTGAGGAAACTCACACCCAAGATGCGCCGTTTCGGCTCGGTCTGCAGTGGCGCCTTCGTGCTGGCCCAGGCCGGGCTCCTGAACGGCCGGCGCGTCACCACGCACTGGGCCGTGGCCGACCAGCTCGCGCAGGAGTTCCCTTCGGTCACCGTCGACGCCGATGCCATCCACGTGCGCGACGGCCGCCTGCGCACCGCCGCAGGTGTCACGGCGGGCCTGGACCTGTCGCTCGCACTGGTGGAAGAAGACCTCGGCCGCGACATCGCAATGAAGGTTGCCGCGCAGCTCGTGATGTTCTTCAAGCGCCCTGGCGGCCAGATGCAGTTCAGCCGCAAGGGCGAGGCCGCGCCCAGCGGCCGTTCGGCCCTTCAGGAGGTCCAGCGCTGGATCTCGGCCAACCCTGCCGAGGATCACGGCGTTGCGAATCTCGCGGCGCGCATGGGCCTCAGCGAACGCCACTTTGCGCGGCTCTTCAGGCAGGAGGTCGGGGTTACACCTGCAGCGTGGGTGGAAGACGTTCGCGTGGCCGCCGCGCGCCGCCTGCTGGAGGCTGGAGACGCGGCACCCAAGCAGGTGGCATACGAATGCGGATTCGCCGATGCCGACACGCTGCGCCGCGCGTTCCAGCGGCAGGTCGGCATCACGCCCGCGGAGTACCGCAAGCGTTTCGGGGCGGCGTCAGTCAGTCTGGAATGACCGCCGTTACCTCGATCTCGACCTTCGCGCGGTGCTCGACCAGCGCCGCCACCTGCACGCAGGTCATGGCCGGGAAGTTGCGGCCCATCGCATCGCGGTAGACGGGGCCGAGCTCGGCGAGCCGGCTGCTGTATTCGTCGCGGTCGGTCACGTACCAGGTCATGCGCACCATGTGCTCAGGGCCCGCACCGCCTGCGCGCAGCACCTCGGCGATATTGCGCAGCGCCAGGCCGCATTGGTCGATGAAGTCGTCTGACTCGAACTGCTGCTGCGCATTCCAGCCGATCTGTCCGCCGACGAACAGCGTCGTGCCGCGCGCGGCAACGCCGTTCGCATAGCCTTTGGGAGGCAGCCAGCCTTCGGGCTGCAGGAGTTTGTGGATCATGATGTTGTGTTGAGTTGTCTCAGTTTGAATCGCTGGAGCTTGCCGGTTTCGGTGCGCGGCAGCACCGGCACGAACTCGATTTCCCGCGGGTATTTGAAAGGCGCGATCGTCGCCTTCACGTGGTCCTGCAGCGCTTTCACGAGGGCTGCGTTGCCCTCGTTGCCGGGCTTCAGGACACAGAACGCCTTCACGATCATGCCGCGGTCGGCATCGGGCTTGCCGATCACGCCGCACTCGGCCACGGCCGGGTGCTTGAGCAGCGCGTCTTCGACCTCCGGACCGCCGACGTTGTAGCCGGCCGTGATGATCATGTCGTCGGCGCGTGCCTGGTAGAAGAAGTAGCCGTCGTCGTCCTGCACGAACGAATCGCCCGGATAGTTCCAGCCGTTCTTCACGTAGTCGGCCTGGCGCGGATCGTCGAGATAGCGGCAGCCCACTGGGCCCTGCAGCGCGAGCTTGCCGACCGTGCCGCGCGGCACCTCGTTGCCTTCGTTGTCCACCACCTTCGCGGTGAAGCCCGGCACTGCCTTGCCGACCGCGCCGCGGCGCACGTCGCCGCCCGCAGCCGAAATGTAGATGTGGAACACCTCGGTGCCGCCGATGCCGTCGAGCATCTCGATGCCGGTGGCGTCCTTCCACAGTTGGCGCGTGGCGTCGGGCAGGGCCTCGCCGGCACTCACGCTGATGCGCAGGCTGGGCATGCCGTGCTGCTTCACGAACGGCGCCATCTGGCGATAGAACGTCGGTGCCGTGTAGCAGATGGTCGCGCCGACCTCGTTGATGAGCTTCACCAGCCCCTCGGGCGTGAACGGCGCATCGGGAAAATAGACCGAAGCCCCCGTCCACATCGGGAACACCAGCAGCCCACCGAGGCCGAAGGTGAAGGCCAGCGGCGGCGAGCCCACCACGATGTCGTCGCTGCGCGCGCGCAGCACATGGCGCGGCCAGGTCTCGCACATCGCGAGCACGTCGCGGTGTGTGGTGACGGGCGCCTTCGGCTTGCCCGTGGTGCCTGATGTGAAGGCCAGCAGCGCGATGTCGTCCGATGCCGTAGGGCAGGCCTTGAACACACCGCTCTTCTTCACCGCGCGTGCAGAGAGCGAGTCATCCGCTTCAGGCTTGTTGAATGCAATCACCGTGGCGAGCACCGGATGTGCCTGCTGAGCGATCACGAGTTCGTCGAGCAGGCGCCCATCGCACAGCGCGGCCACGGGCTGCGCCTTCTCGATGATCTCGCCCAGCTCCTTCGCGCGCAGCAGCGGCATCGTTGCCACCGCGATCAGCCCGGCCTTCACCACCGCGAGCCACGACAGCGCCATGGCCACCGAGTTGCCGCCACGCAGCAGCACGCGATTGCCCGGCACGAGCCCGAGGTCTTCCGTCAGCACCTGCGCGATGCGATTGACCTCGATGGCCGCTTGCGCGTACGTCAGCGTGCCCTGCGGCGAACGCAGCATCGGCTTGTCGCCGATGCCCTTGGCCACCGCCTTGTCGAGCAGCTCCTCGACCAGGTTCAGCTGGTCGGGCAACTGCAGCTCGGGCAGTTCGTAGCGAAAGACGGGCAGCTGCGCGGCAGGCGGCAGGCGGTCGTGAACGAAGCGGTCGACTTGGGCAGACACGGTGTTTATCCCCGCAGAACAGATTTACCGATGATCAGTTGTTGGACTTCCGTCGCGCCCTCGTAGATGCGCAGCGAGCGGATGTCGCGGTAGAGGCTTTCAATCTTCGTGCCAACCTTCACGCCGAGGCCGCCGTGCATCTGCAGCGACATGTCGATCACGCGGCTTGCGTTTTCGGTGGCGCACATCTTGGCCATTGCGGCTGCGGCAGAGACGTCGCCCACTGCCGGTGCACCGCGTTGCTCTGCGTCGTCGCGCATCCACGCAGCGCGGTACGTGAGCAGCGCGGCGCTGTCGATCAGCGCGGCCATCTCGCCGAGCTTGGCCTGCGTGAGCTGGAAGTCGGCCAGCGTCTGGCCGAACATGCGGCGGCTCGTCGAATGCGCAATGGCTTCAGCCAACGCGCGACGACCCATGCCGAGCGCAGCAGCCGCTACCGAAGCGCGGAAGATGTCGAGCGTGCGCATCGCGAGCTTGAAGCCGCCGTTGAGCTCGCCGAGCTGCGCCGAGCGCGGCACGATGCAGTTTTCGAAACGCAGCGTGGCCAGCGGATGCGGCGCCATCACGTCGATGTGCGCAGAGGTATCGAGGCCGGGCGTCGTTGCATCGACGATGAAGGCCGTGATGCCGCGCGTGCCACCGGTGGGGTCGGTCTTCGCGAAGACGCAGTAGAAGTCGGCGATGCCGCCGTTGCTGGTCCAGGTCTTCTCGCCGTTGAGCCTCCAGCCGTCGGCGGTTGCTTCGGCGCGCATGGCCATCGCGCCCACGTCGGAGCCCGCTTCGGGTTCGCTGAGCGCGAAGGCCGCGATCTTGCTGCCCTTGGCAACCGCCGTCAGGTAGTTGGCGTGCTGCTCCGGCGTGCCTGCAAGTGTGATCGCCCCGCTTCCGAGGCCCTGCATCGCGAACGCGAAGTCGGCGAGCGGCGAGTGAAAAGCAAGCGTTTCGCGCAGCAGCACGAGGGCACGCGAGTCGAGTCGTTCGAGCGCGCCGCCGGACGTGCCCGGCACGCAGTAGCGCAGCCAGCCGCCGGCGCCGAGCCGCTGAACCCAGTCGCGGCAGGCGGCACGGTCATCGCGCTCGTCGACTTCCTGCGCAGCGGCCCAGGGCAGCAGGCCGTCGGCGAGCGCGCGATGCGCATCGTCGAAGAACGGCAGCGCAAGGTGCGCAGTCGATGGCGGGGCGGGTGCTTTGGTCATCATCGCGTCAGTCTCCGCCGAACACCGGCTTGCGCTTGGCCGCGAAGGCTTCGTACGCGCGCTTGAAGTCTTCCGTCTGCATGCAGATGGCTTGTGCCTGCGCTTCGGCCTCGATGGCCTGGTCGATGGTCATTGACCATTCCTGCGACAGCATGGTCTTCGTCATGCCGTGCGCGAAGCTCGGGCCTTCGGCCAGCTCGCGCGCCACCTTGGTGGCTGCTTCGAGCAGCGCATCGCTTTCATGCAGTGCGTTGAAGAAGCCCCAGGCGTGGCCTTCCTGCGCCGTCATCGCGCGGCCTGTGAACAGCAGCTCCGATGCGCGGCCCTGGCCGATCACGCGCGGCAGCAGCGCGCAGGCGCCCATGTCCGCACCGGCAAGACCCACGCGCGTGAAGAGGAATGCAGTGCGCGTGGCGGGCGAGCCGTAGCGCAGATCGCAGGCCAGAGCGATCATCGCGCCGGCGCCGGCACACACGCCGTCGATGGCTCCGACGATGGGCTGCGGGCACGCACGGATGGCTTTCACCAGGTCACCCGTCATGCGCGTGAACTCCAGCAGCTCGGGCATGCGCATGCCGGTCAGCGGGCCGATGATCTCGTGCACGTCGCCGCCAGAGCAGAAGTTGCCGCCGGCGCCGGTCACGACGATCGCCTTCACGTCGGTCGCGTAGTTCAGCGCGCGGAACAGGTCGCGCAACTCGGCATACGAGTCGAACGTGAGCGGGTTCTTGCGCTCCGGCCGGTTCAGCGTGACGGTGCCGACGCCGGCCTCGTAGCTCCATGCGAAGTGCTCGGCCTTGTAGGCTGCCTTCGCCTCGAATTGCGCGCGCATGGGGTTGCCTGCGCCGATGTAGTGCTTCATTCGGTCTCCACTATCAATTGGTTGTGTGAGTGTTCCTTGACCTTGCCTAGCAGCTTGTGGAGCTGCGAGATCTCCTTGCCGCTGAGGCCCGCGAAGGCTTCGACGATCCAGTCTTCGTGCTGCTGCGCCATTTCGTTGAAGAGCTTGCGCCCGCGCGGCGTGAGGCGCACGCGCCAGGCGCGGCGGTCGCCCTCGACGTTGATGCGCTCGACCAGCCCTTCGGTCACGAGCTGGTCGGTGATGCCGGTCACGTTGCCGCCCGTCACCATCATGCGGCGCGAGAGCTCGTTCATCTTGAGACCGTCGGGCGAGCGTTCGAGCTGCGACATCAGGTCGAAGCGCGGCAGCGTGGTGGCGAACTGCGAGCGCAGTTCGTTGCGCACCTGTTTCTCGATCAGCTGGGTGCAGGTGAGCAGCCGCAGCCAGAGCCGCAGTGCTTCGGGGTGTTCGCTGTGCGCGCGCGCTTCGAGGTCCATGTCAGTGCGTCTCCTCGCCGCTCTGGGCGGCCATCGCGGCATTCGCTGCCGCTGCGAGCTGTTGCTGCTTGGCGATCTCGCGGTACATCTGGTCGCGTCCGCTCAGGTATTGCTTGGGCCAGTCGACGTCGCGGCTCTGCAGCTTGGCGGCTTCGTGCAGCGTCCACGCCGGGTCGGCCAGGTGCGGACGCGCGACGGCGCACAGGTCGGCGCGGCCGGCGGCGATGATGCTGTTGGCTTGGTCGGCGTCGGTGATGGCGCCGACCGCGATGGTCGAGATGCCGACCTCGTTGCGGATGCGGTCCGAGAACGGCGTCTGGTACATGCGGCCGTACACCGGCTTCGCGTCGCGCGTGGTCTGGCCGGAAGACACGTCGATGAAATCGGCGCCGGCTTCCTTGAAGAGGCGCGCGATCACGATTGCATCGGCATCGGTGTTGCCGCCGGGCGCCCAGTCGTGCGCGGAGATACGCACGCTCATGGGCTTGTCTGCTGGCCACACGGCGCGCATGGCGCGGAACACTTCGAGCGGATAGCGGCAGCGCGCTTCGATGTCGCCACCGTATTCATCGGTGCGCAGATTGGTGAGCGGGCTGATGAAGGCCGACAACAGGTAGCCGTGCGCGCAGTGCAGTTCGAGCCAGTCGAAGCCGCATTCGACGGCGCGACGGGTGGAGGCGACGAACTGGTCGCGCAGCGTGTCCATCTCGGCGCGCGTGATGGCGGCGGGCAGCTGGTTCTGTTCGCCGTAGGGCAGCGCGCTCGCAGCCAGCAGCGGCCAGTTGCCGCTTTCGAGCGGTTCGTCGGTGCCTTCCCAGCCCACGCGGGTCGAGCCCTTGGGCCCGCTGTGGCCGAGCTGCATGGCGATCTTCGCGCTCGACTGCGTGTGCACGAAATCGACGATGCGCTTGAAGGCGGCTTGCTGCGTGTCGTTGTACAGGCCCGTACAGGCCGGCGTGATACGGCCTTCGGGCGTCGGGCTCGTCATTTCGACGAACACCATGGCGGCGCCGCCGAGAGCGCGCGCGCCCAGGTGCACGAGCAGAAAGTCTTGCGGCACGCCGTCGACCGCGCTGTAGGTGGCCATCGGCGACACCAGGATGCGGTTCTTCAGCGTGAGCCCGCGCACCTTGTAGGGCATGAGCATCGGCGCCATCGCCTTGCCGCCCGCAAGCCATTGCTCGTAGCCGCCGAGCCATTGCGTGTCGCGCACGCGCAGGTTCTCGTGGCTGATGCGCTGCGAGCGCGTGAGCAGCGAATAGGCGAACTGCTCGATCTCCATGCCGGTGTAGCGCGGCACGTTCTCGAACCACTCGGTGGAGTTGCGCGCGGCGTTCTGGATCTTCAGCACCTCGACGCTGCGGCGGGCCTCGTAGCCTTCGAGCACATGGTCGACCGTGCCGCCCTGCGCGAATTCGTTGGCCAGGTCTATCGCGTCTTCCAGCGCGAGCTTGGTGCCCGAGCCGATGGAGAAGTGCGCCGTGTGCGCGGCGTCGCCCATCAGCACCACGGGCACCGAGCGGCCTTCGACGTCGATGCGGTGCGTCCAGCGCTCGCACACCACGCGCGGAAAACGGATCCAGTTGGCCGAGCCGCGCAGGTGCGTGGCATTGCTGATCAGCGAATGGCCACCGAGGTACTTGGCGAACAGCTTCTCGCAAAAGGCGATGGCCTCGGGCTGCTCCATCTGGTCGAGGCCATGGGCCTTCCAAACGGCCTCGGGCGTTTCGACGATGAAGGTCGATGTCTTGTCGTCGAACTGGTAGGCGTGCGCCTGGAACCAGCCGTGCTCGGTCTGTTCGAAGGCGAAGGTGAAGGCGTCGAAGGTCTGGTGCGTGCCCAGCCAGACGAAGCGGCAGTTGCGCAGATCGACGTCGGGCTTGAACACGTCGGCGTAGCGCTGGCGGATGCGGCTGTTGAGGCCGTCGCTGGCAATGACCAAGTCGGCGTTGTACTGCGCGGCAATGGCCTGGTCGTCGGTGGCGTCGGTCTCGAACACCAGATCGACGCCAAGCGCGAGGCAGCGCTCCTGCAGGATGTTCAGCAGCCGCTTGCGGCCGATGCCGCAGAAGCCGTGGCCTCCCGAGCGCACCTGGCGGCCTTTGAAGAAGACCTGGATGTCGTCCCAGTGATGGAACTCATTGCCGATGAGCGCCGCGGTGTCGGCGTCGGCCGCGCGCAGGTTGCCCAGCGTCTGGTCGCTCAGCACCACGCCCCAGCCGAAGGTGTCGAAGGGGCGGTTGCGCTCCACCACGGTGATCTGCAGCGCAGGGTTGCGCGCCTTCATCAACAGGGCGAAGTAGAGACCCGCCGGCCCCCCGCCAATGCACAGGATGCGCTGGAGGTCCGAAGCGGGAGCGGATTTGAGCGGGCTGATGCTGTTCATGGTTCAATAGTTTAGACATAAACAATCTCATGTCAATCCCGATTCGCACCGGGCGCCCGGCGTGCCGCTCGCGGCCGCCGCTGACACGGGTAGTCATGCAAAAACTTGGAAAAATCAATACCATGGGCCCCATGCAAAACTTGATACCCAAGATCGAGTCGCAGCTGGCTTCGCTGCCTGTCCCCATCGCGCTGGAGCTGCCAGATGGCCGGCGCGTTGCCCAGGCGGGAGCCCGCGTCACCCTGGCCTTCAAGGAGTGGACGGTGCTCGCCAAGCTGGCGGCCCGACAGGTGGGAGCCATCGGCGAGGCGTATGTCGAGGGCAAGGTGCAGATCGAGGGCGCCATGCGCGACCTGATCGACGCCACCGTCGGCATGCTGCCCGGCAACCCCGCCGAAACCGACACCGGCTGGTGGAGCCGCCTGCAGCACCGGGCCAAGTCCCACGGTTCGCATTCGCTGCGCAAGGACGCGGCCCAGATCGAGTTCCACTACGACGTCTCCGACGACTTCTACGCGCTGTGGCTGGACCCGCGCCGCGTGTATTCATGCGCTTACTTCCGCACGCCCGACCTCACGCTGGCGCAGGCTCAGGAAGCCAAGCTCGACCACATCTGCCGCAAGCTCATGCTGCAGCCGGGCGAGCGCTACCTCGACATCGGCTCAGGCTGGGGCGCGCTGCTGCTGTGGGCGGCCGAGCACTACGGCGTGGACGCCACCGGCATCACGCTGTCGAAGAACCAGCATGCCTACGTGCAGCGGCTCATCGAGCAGAAGGGCCTGCAGGGCCGCGTGCGCGTCGAGCTGCGCGACTACCGCGAGCTGTCGGTCGACCAGCCCTTCGACAAGATCTCGTCGGTCGGCATGTTCGAGCACGTGGGCGCGGCCAACATGCCGACCTACTTCCGCAAGATCCATTCGCTGCTGAAGCCGGGTGGCCTGGTGATGAACCACGGCATCACTTCGGGCGAGCTCAACTACCGCCAGCTGGGCGCCGGCATGGGCGACTTCATCGAGAAATACATCTTCCCCGGCGGCGAACTGCTGCACGTGACGCACGTGCTGCGCGAAACGGCTGCGGCCGGCCTGGAGATGGTCGACACCGAGAGCCTGCGCCCGCACTATGCGCGCACGCTCTGGGCCTGGTCGGATGCACTCGAGGCGCAGCTCGACACCGCGCGCGAGGTGCTGCAGCGCAACGGCGGCCGCCAGGCCGAGAACGCCGAGCGCGTGCTGCGGGCCTATCGCCTCTACCTCGCGGGCTCGGCCATGAGCTTCGAGCAGGGCTGGATCTCGCTGCACCAGATGCTGTCCACCAGGCCCGACGGCAAGGTCGAGCACGGCGTTTTGCGCGGCGCGCAATCGGTGTACCCTTTTGCCCGTGACTACATCTACAAGTGAGTGAAAACACCATGCTCTATCGATTCCAGTCCCGAGCCTCCCCCGACTTCGTGATGCTCGAAGTGCATGCGCGCCAGTTGCTGGACATCGTCGGCAAGTCGGCGGCCCCGCAAGGCATCATCACGGTCGAGCAGATCCCCGGCGCCATCGCGGCCATCGAAGCCGCGCTGGCGCGCGAGGGCTCCAACGCCCACAACAACGACGACTACGCCGTCGAAGGCCACGCCAACGAAGCCGAGAAGCAGCATGTCGGGCTGCACCAGCGTGCAATCCCGCTGCTTCACATGCTCAAGGATTCGCTGGCCGAGAAGAAAGACGTGACCTGGAAGACCTGAGCTCCGTCAGTCGACTTTCGCGCCTGAGTCTTTGACGACCTTCGCCCACTTCACGTGCTCGCTCGCAATGAGCTTCGTGAAGTCGGCGGGTGAATTCCCGCTCGGAATCGCGCCCTGCGCGAGCATCTTTTCCTTGATGGCCGGCGTGCCCAGCGACTTGGCCACTTCCTGCTGAATCCGGTTCACGATCTCGGGTGAGGTGCCGGCCGGTGCTAGCAGCCCGAACCACGAGCTCGCCTCGAAGCCCTTGAGCGACGGGCCCCCCACTTCTTCCACCGTCGGAATGTCCGGCAGGGCAGGCGAACGCTGCGCGCTCGTCACGGCCAGGGCAGTGAGCTTGCCGGCCTTGATCTGCGCCATCGACGAGGGCAGGTTGTCGAACATCACGTCGGCATTGCCGCCCACCATGTCCAGCAGCGCCGGGCCCGAGCCCTTGTACGGGATGTGCGCCATGAACGTGCCCGTCATGCTCTTGAACAGCTCGCCCGCGAGATGGATCGACGTGCCGCTGCCGCTCGACGCCATGTTCAGCTTGCCCGGGTTGGCCTTGGCGTACTTGATGAAGTCCTGCACGTTGCGGATGTTCAGCGTCTTGGCCTTGTCGGCGTTCATCTCCATCACGTTCGGCACGGCGGCCACCAGCGTGATGGGCGCGAAGTCCTTGATCGGGTCGAAGGGCAGCTTGGGGTACAGCGCGCGGTTGATGCCGTGCGTGCCCACCGTGCCCATCAGCAGCGTGTAGCCGTCGTTCGGCGCGCGCGCCACGATCTCGGCGCCCACGTTGCCGCCCGCGCCCGCACGGTTGTCCACGATGAACTGCTGGCCGAAGGCCTTCGACAGTTCGGGCGCGACGGCGCGCGCCAGGATGTCGGTGGTGCCGCCGGCCGCAAACGGCACGACGATGCGCACCGGCTTGGTCGGCCAGGTGCCTTGGGCCCACGAAGGGGCGGCCATCAGGGTCAGGGCGGTGGCTACGGATGCGGCCAGCGCGGTGCGGCGACTGGGCTTGAAGAGAGAGAAAGAAGAAGTCATGCGCGCGTTTGTACAGGTGCACGCCATGGGCGTCGCGGGTGAAAACCCCGTGAGCCGGTGGGTCGACGCACGGTCGGCTCAGGCCACCTGCATCCGCTGCGCAAACCGCTCGTTGCGAAAACGCTCCAGCACGAAGTCGATGAACACGCGCGTCTTCGGCGGCAGCAGCTTCTTGCTCGGGTAGTAGAGCCACACTGCGCCCGCGTCCTGGTGCCATTCGGGCAGCAGCCGCAGCAGCTCGCCGCTGCGCAGCCCGCGTTCCACGAAGGGCATCGGCAGCATCGCCACACCCAGCCCCATCAGTGCGGCATGCGCGATGGCTTCGGGGTCGTTGAAGATCGCGCGCGGCCGGGGCAGATCGACCGTGACCTCCTCTCCGCGTGCCTGCCGCAGCGTCCAGCTGCGCAGCCGCCCCGTGGGCGAGGAGCGGCGCAGCAGGGTGTCGAGTTCCACCAGATCCGAGGGGTGTCGCGGCCGCTTGCGCCCCTCCATGTAGCGCGGCGACGCCACCGCCACCACGTGGATGCGCGCCAGCTCCCGCGCCACCAGCCCGGCCGACAGCTCGATGCCGCCGCCGATGGCAGCGTCGAAGCCCTCGCCGACCAGGTCGACCTGCTGGTTGTCGAAATGCCAGTCCGGCAGGATGGCCGGGTAGCGCGCGAGAAAGTCGCCCATCAGCGGCAGCACGTGCTCGCGCCCGAAGGCCTGGCCCATGCTCACCTTCAGCGTGCCGGCGGGCTGGCCGTCGTCGGTGTCGATGCCGGCCACGGCCTCCTGCAGCGTGGCCAGCGCGGGGCCGATCTGCGCCAGGAAGCGCTCGCCGCCCTCGGTCAGCGTGAGGCTGCGCGTGCTGCGCTGGAACAGCCGCACGCCCAGCCGCGCCTCGAGCCGCGCCACGTTCTTGCTGACTGCGGCCGGCGTCAGCCCCAGGCGCCGGGCGGCGGCCGAGAAGCTGCCGCCCTCCGCGCTTTGCACGAAGGACTCGAGGTGATTGAGCGGTTCCATGGCCGCATTTTCATTCTCATCTTCAACTTTGGGTTGAATTTGATTGCGCCAATTGATGGCTACCGCCGAGGGAATGAAATGCCGACACTGAAGATCTTCCTTCTCCCGTCCTCCTTCAACTGATCGGAAAAATCATGACTTCCAGCACTGCTTCTTCTTCCGCTTCTTCCCCCGTCCTGGCCGGCAAGGTCGCTTTCGTCACCGGCGGTTCGCGCGGCATCGGCGCCGCCATCGTGCGGCGCCTGGTGCGCGACGGCGCCGCCGTGGCCTTCAGCTACGCCAGCTCGGCCGCCCCGGCCGACGAACTGGTGCGCAGCATCCAGTCCGAAGGCGGCCGCGCCCTCGCGCTGAAGATCGACAGCGCCGACGCTGCCGCGCTCACCGCCGGCATCGACGAAGCGGCCCGCGCCTTCGGCAAGATCGACATCCTCGTGAACAACGCCGGTGTGTTCCTCGGTGGCACCCTCGACGACTTCTCGCTCGAAGATTTCGACAAGACGCTGAACGTCAACGTGCGCGCCGTGTTTGTCGCGGCCAAGGCGGCCTCGCGCCACATGGGCGAAGGCGGCCGCATCATCAACATCGGCAGCACCAACGCCGAGCGCATGCCCTGGCCGGGCGGCAGCGCCTATGCGATGAGCAAGTCGGCGCTGGTCGGCATGGTCCAGGGCCTGTCGCGCGACCTCGGCCCGCGCGGCATCACGGTCAACAACGTGCAGCCCGGCCCGGTCAACACCGACATGAACCCGGTCGACGGCCCCAACGCTGCCGCCATGCACGGCCTGATGGCGCTGGCCCGCCATGCCCATCCGGAAGAAATCGCCGGCATGGTCGGCTACCTGGCCAGCCCCGAAGCGGCGTTCGTGACCGGTGCCAGCCTGAACATCGACGGCGGCTTCGCGGCCTGACTGTCGCTCGCCAGGCCGGTCCCTTCTTCTCTACTTATTTTTCTTATTAAAGATAGTAGTAGTAGATAAGGGTAAACCCCCGCTGTGGAAACTGTGCTTTTTTCCATGGCTGACAACGACTTGCGCTGCCTGCTTCACTGTGCGCACCTCTGCTTTCGGGGCTGCCTCGAAAAAGGAACAACTCGGGAGCAGCCGGGCGGTCTGTGGACAACCGGCCCCTTGTGCCAAAACTCTCCCCAGAGTTTTCCCGAGCGTGTCGCGGCGAACAGTCGCACGACCGATAGCGGCCTCGATTCCTACGCCACTGAAAGACGCCTCGGCAATCGGTTGCAGGACGAGCGCCCGACCTGTGCCGCGGGCCTTCGATCCGCGAACGCGTGTGGCATCGTCCTGTCCTCCTTCCGCTTGCTCGCGGCCATCCACCTGCCAGGAGGCACATACCATGATCAAGATCGGCATCGTCGACGACCACGCCGTCGTTCGCACAGGCCTGAAGGCGTTCTTCTCCACATTCGTCGACTTCCGCGTTGCCGGCGAAGCAGGCACCGGCCGCGAAGCCATCGATCTCGTGCGTACCGCCGACCTCGATGTGCTGGTGATGGACCTGTCCATGCCCGGCCAGAGCGGCATCGATGCGCTCGCCATGGTGCGCGCCAAGGCGCCGGACCTCGGCGTGCTGATTCTCAGCGGCTACCCGGAAGAGCACTACGCGGTGCACCTGATCCGCCAGGGCGCCTCGGGCTATCTCAACAAGGAATGCGAGCCCGATGAAATCGCCAAGGCGATCCGCACGGTCGCGCTGGGCCGCCGCTACATCTCGCCGTCGGTGGCCGAACTGCTCGCGGGCCAGCTGGAGCGCAAGGACAACGCGCCGCCGTACAAGCATCTGTCGGAGCGCGAGTTCCAGGTGTTCCTGAAGCTTGCCAAGGGTGAATCGGTGGGCGCCATCGGAGAGGCGCTGTCGCTGTCGGTGAAGACCATCAGCACCTATCGCACGCGGCTGATGGAGAAGATGAACCTCTCCACCAACAGCGACCTGACCTACTACGCCATCAAGACGCAGCTCATCGACTGAGCACGCGGCGCGTGACCTCCGGCATGCGCGGATCCGACGGAGCTCGCCTATCCTCGGGGCTTTCATCCGACCCGACCCGCGTCCCATGCGCTTCCGATCCATAGCCCCGACACCCGCCGCGAACATCGCGCAAACCGCCATCGACGTATCGCCAGACCGGCCGGCGGCAGGGGGCTGCGGATGCTGAGCCCCGCGGCCCGGCGCCGGACCGTCATTGCGCTCCTGGTCGCCGGGGCGTTCGTCGCGACTGGAGTGTCCGTGTACGGGGCTGCGACCTATCTCAATCTCAATCCGTCGCGGGAAGTGGGCTCGGTGGTCGACGAGTTCAACGGCGTGAAGGTCTACTACAACGGCGGCGTCAACAACTCCGAAGGACGCAACCTGTTCCGCGATGGCTACAACCTGGGCATCAAGTACCAGTGCGTGGAGTTCGTCAAGCGCTACTACTTCGAGCGTTTCGGCCACCGGATGCCGGACCCCTATGGCCACGCCAGGGATTTCTACGACCCGGCCACGCCGCACGGCGCCCTGAATGGCAAGCGCGGGCTGCGCCAGTACCGGAACGCGCAGTCCGAGCCGCCGAAGGTGAATGACCTGATCGTGTTCGCGCCCACGCTCTTCAACCCCTACGGGCACGTCGCCATCGTGGCCGGCGTGACGGACCGCGAGATCGAGATCGTGCAGCAGAACCCCGGGCCGTTCTCGCACAGCCGGGCCCGCTTCGCGATGGATGCCGCCGAAGGCCGCTGGGCGGTGGCGGGCGGCGTGCTCGGCTGGCTGCGCCCGGACGGCGGTAGCAGCGCTGCCGGCAAGCCCGCATAGTTTTGCCACCCCTCGACCTTCTTCGAAGACCGGCCAGATGACCACGGTGCAGCAGCAAATCGGCATTTCAGTGGCGGCGGATGTCGCCGTTTCCGCGCTGGCAATGTCGCCGCCTTCGGCCGATGCCTGCCTGGTCCTGGCCCATGGTGCCGGCGCGGGCATGGCACACCCGTTCATGAACGCGGTGGCCGAGGGGCTCGCGCAGCGGCGCATCGCCACGCTGCGCTACCAGTTTCCCTACATGGAACAGGGCAGGAAGCGCACGGACGCGCCGGCCCTGGCGCATGCCACGGTCCGCGCGGCGGTGGCATGCGCGTGCGCGCACTTCGGGGGGCTTCGCCTCTTCGCCGGCGGCAAGTCCTTCGGCGGCCGCATGACCTCGCAGGCCCAGGCGCTGGCGCCGCTGCCGGGCGTCGAAGGGCTGGTCTTCCTGGGCTTTCCGCTGCACCCGTCGGGCGCGCCGTCGATCACGCGCGCCGCGCATCTGCAGGACGTCGACGTGCCCATGTTCTTTGCACACGGCCCGCGCGATACGCTGGCCGAGCCGCGGCAGTTCGACGCAGCAATCCAGGCGCTCGGGCCGATGGCCACCGTGCTGGAGATCGACGGTGCCGACCACTCGTTCCACGTGCTCCGGCGCTCCGGGCGCACCGACGAGGAGGCGCTCGACGAACTGCTCGACGGCATCGCCGTGTGGGCGCAAGCGTGGCGCCTCGGCTGAGCCGGGCCGCCGATGCTTCAGCCGGCCATGGCCGTGCGCCTCACGAAAAGGCCGGGACCTCCCGGCCTTTTTCGCGCGCGCCTTCGCCCGGATAGCGCACGCATTGCAGCGCCTCGAAACCCTTCTGCGTGACCGCCAACACTTGCACCACGCGCAGGCCCGGCATCTTCGCGATGTCCGCGGCCGAGGGCACCAGCGCGAGCACCAGTCCGGCTGCGCGCAGTTTCAGGACTTCATCGATGTCCTTGCGCGAGGACATCACCATGGGTAGCCGCGTGGCGGCAATCTGCCTGAGCATGAGCATGTCTGTGAGCATTTTTTGTCTCCTTGTTCATCGGCGACAAAGGTCGGGAGAGCGTTCGGAATAAGGTCTCCCGCCAGGCGGGAGGGATGCGAAAGATACCGGGTCGCACACGCCCGCAACGTAGGACCGCATCCCGCGACAAGGGTCGCAATGCGCTCCGGGAATTCCCGGATGCCCAGAGCCCCGCCGCGATGGGATAGTTAGTTCGCCCTTCAAACTAACTAATTTCTTACACGGCTGATCCCTGCGGGGCGCACCAACATTGGAGAGACATCGATGCAACTGAAACACACCCTGGCCGCCATGGCCTTCGGTCTTACGGCCGTGGGCGCGATGGCGCAGACCGTGGTCGGCGTGAGCTGGTCGAACTTCCAGGAAGAACGCTGGAAGACCGACGAGGCCGCCATCAAGGCCCAACTGGAGAAGCTCGGCGCCAAGTACATCAGTGCCGATGCGGGCGGCTCGCCCGAAAAGCAGCTCGGTGACATCGAGGGCCTGATGTCCAAGGGCGCCAAGGCGCTCATCGTGCTGGCGATGGACAAGGACGCCATCCTGCCCGCCGTCACCAAGGCCACGCGCCAGAAGGTGCCCGTGGTGGCGTACGACCGGCTGATCGAGGCGCCCGGCGTCTTCTACATCACCTTCGACAACGTCGAGGTCGGCCGCATGGAGGCGCGCGAAGTCTTCAAGGTCAAGCCCAAGGGCAACTACGTGATCATCAAGGGCTCGCCGAGCGACCCGAACGCCGACTTCCTGCGCGCAGGCCAGCAGGAAGTGCTCGACGCCGCCGTCAAGAAGGGCGACATCAAGATCGTCGGCGACGAATACACCGAAGGCTGGAAGCCCGAGGTCGCGCAGAAGAACATGGAGCAGATCCTCACCAAGAACGGCAACAAGGTCGACGCGGTGGTCGCGGCCAACGACGGCACGGCCGGCGGCGCGGTGGCTGCGCTCACGGCCAAGGGCATCCGCGGCATTCCGGTGTCGGGCCAGGACGCCGACTTCGCGGCGCTCAACCGCATCGCGCTGGGCACGCAGACCGCCACCATCTGGAAGGACTCGCGCGAACTCGGCCGCGAAGCCGCCACCGCCGCCGTGGCGCTGGCCGCCGGCAAGCCGGTCGACAAGGCCGCGCCGTGGGCCGGCGGCGCCAAGAAGATCTCGCTGTCCTCGCGCCTGCTGACGCCGGTGCCGATCACGCGCGACAACCTCGACGTGGTCGTCAAGGCTGGCTGGATCAAGAAGGACGAGCTCTGCAAGGGCGCCTCGGGTGCGAGCGCGCCCGCCGCCTGCAAGTAAGCCGTAGCAACGGACGCGCCGGTCGCGCGTCCATCCGCGCAACGCTGCCGCCTCGGGCCGGCCCATCACGGGCCTGGCCAGGGCAGGTTGCGCACCTGTAGTCCCTGGGGGTTTCAAGAATGAGCAATCCAACACCGGGCTGGTGGCGCCGCACGGGCATCGACCTGCGGCTGATATTGATGTGCGTGCTGCTGGCCGTGATGGCCGTGGTGTTCAGCGTCATGTCGGGCGGCGTGTTTCTGTCGCCCGAAAATCTCTACAACGTCGCGCAGCAGACGGCCGTGGTCGGCATCGTGTCGACCGTGATGGTGCTGGTCATCGTGGCACGCCACATCGATCTGTCGGTCGGCTCGGTGATGGGCTTCGTCGGCGTGCTGATCGCGTACCTGCAATACACCTCGGGCTGGTCGTGGCCCACGGCCTGCCTCGCGGGGCTCGCGGTGGCGCTGCTGGTGTCCATCTACCAGGGCTGGCTCACGGCGGTGCTCGGCGTGCCGTCGTTCGTGGTCACGCTGGGCGGCCTCATGTCGTTTCGCGGCGCGGCCTTCCTGGTGGCCGACGGCAAGACGCAGCCGGTGAACGACGAATTCTTCCAGCGCCTGGGCGGCGGCTATGACGGCGGCATCGGCGTCACCGCGAGCTGGGTGCTCGCTGCCATCGTGGCGCTGGTGCTGTTCGGGCGCATGCTGCAAAAGCGCCGCGCGCGCCAGCGCTACGACATGCCGACCGAGGCGCTGTGGCTCGACGTGCTGATCACTGCGGTGCCGGTGGCGGTGGTGATCGCCTTCGCATGGGTCATGAACAACTACCAGATCTCGTCGAAGAGCGAGCCGCAGGGCATTCCGATTCCGGTGCTGATCTGGGCGGTGGTGGCGATCGTGCTGTCGTTCATCGTGCACCGCACGCGCTTCGGGCGCTATGTGTTCGCGATGGGCGGCAACCCCGACGCGGCAGCGCTGGTGGGTATTCCGGTCAAGCGCGTCACGCTGATGCTGTTCGCGCTGCTGGCGGTGCTGGTCACCATTGCGGCCATCGTGTCGATCGCGCGGCTCAATGCGGGCACCAACTCGCTCGGCACGGGCATGGAGCTGTACGTGATCGCGGCGGCCGTCATCGGCGGCACGGCGCTCGCGGGCGGCAGCGGCTCGATCTTCGGGTCGGTCCTGGGCGCGCTCATCATGCAGTCGCTCGACAGCGGCATGCTGCTGCTCGACGTGCCCATCGGCAAGCGCATGGTCATCATCGGGCAGGTGCTGATCGTGGCCGTGGTGTTCGACGTGCTGTATCGCCGCAAGTTTGGGGAGAACTGAAATGGCAGACATCGACACCTCCAGACCCCTGGTGGAACTGCGCGAAATCCGCAAGGCCTTCGGCGGCGTCAAGGCCGTGGACGGCGTGAGCGTCAACCTCTACCCCGGCGAAGTGGTCGCACTGCTGGGCCACAACGGCGCGGGCAAATCCACGCTGATGAAGATGCTCGCGGGCGCCTACCCCATCGACTCCGGCGACACGCTGATCGCGGGCGAGAAGGTCAACATCCGCACGCCCGCCGAAGCGCAGGGCCAGGGCATCGAGACCATCTACCAGACCCTCGCGCTGGCCGACAACCTCGACTCGGTGTCGAACCTCTTTCTCGGCCGCGAGAAGATGACCCCGTGGCGCACGCTCGACGATCACTTCATGGAAGTGCAGGCGCGCAAGGTGTTCCACCGCCTCAACAAGAACTTCACCAACATCCGCGTGCCGGTGCGCAGGCTCTCGGGCGGGCAACGGCAGGTGGTGGCGATCTCGCGTGCGCTGTACTTCAACGCGCGCATCCTCATCATGGACGAGCCCTGCGCGGCGCTCGGCCCTGAAGAAACCGCGATGGTCGGCGGCCTCGTGAAGCAGCTCAAGGCCGATGGCGTGGGCATCTTCCTCATCACGCACGACATGCCCGACGTGTTTTCGTTGAGCGACCGCCTCGCGGTGATGAAGAACGGCAAGCTGGTCGGTACCTACCGCACCGCCGACGTGACCGAAGACGAAGTGCTCGGAATGATCATTGCCGGCAAGCGGCCCGAGGGCAAGGAGCAGGCCCATCACGCCGACACTGCCGCGCTCGCCTGATGTTGTCGTGAAGACGATAGGCGACCAGCAACTGCTCAAGCGCATGAACCGCAGCGTGCTGCTGCGGCTGCTGCGCGCGCAGCCCGGCCTGTCACGCGCGCGGCTGGCCAGCGAGAGCGGGCTCACCAAGTCGACCGTGAGCCTGCTGGTGCGCGAGCTGATCGACGAAGGCTGGCTCAGCGAGGCCGGCGCCACCGTGGCCGACGGGCTCGGCCGGCCTTCGACGCCACTGCAGATCAATGTCGGCGTGCGCGCGCTGATGGGCGTGGAGATTGCGGTAGAGACCGTGCGCCTCGTGTGCGTCTCGCTGCAGGGTGAGGTACTGCACTCGAACACCCACGCACTCACCGACGGCTCGCCGGCCGGCGTGTGCGCGCAGGTCGCGCGCATGGCGGCCGCCGCGAATGCGCAGCTGGAGCAACTGGGCCTGCGCCTGTCGAGCATCGGTGTGTGCGTGC
This sequence comes from Variovorax sp. YR266, assembly GCF_900107295.1. Classification (NCBI taxonomy): domain Bacteria; kingdom Pseudomonadati; phylum Pseudomonadota; class Betaproteobacteria; order Burkholderiales; family Comamonadaceae; genus Variovorax; species Variovorax sp. YR266. The sequence goes on along the minus strand of NZ_FNPM01000003.1, from coordinate 23,526 downwards.
CCGGCGCGGTGGACGACTGCACCGGCGTGGTTCGCTTCGCGCCCAACCTCGGCTGGCGCAACGTGAGCCTGCTGCCCGCGCTCGAAAAAGCCTTTGCCGCCATTGGCCTGCCCGGCGTGACCGTGCAACTGCAGAACGACGCCGATGCCGCCGCGCTCGGCGAGTACGAATTTGCGGCGGGCGAGGGCGAAGACCCGCTGGTCTTCGTCAACTGCGACGTCGGCGTGGGCGCCGGCGTGGTGCTGAACGACCGGCTCTTCACCGGTGCGCAGGGCATGGCCGGCGAGATCGGCCACACCATCCTTGAACTCGACGGGCCTCTGTGCTCCTGCGGCCGACGCGGTTGCGCCGAGGCCTTCTTCGGCTCGCGCGTGCTGGAGCGCAAGGGGGGCGACCTGCCGCGCGCCGCCGCCTTCTTCGGCGTGCTGCTGCAGAACCTGTGGGTCACGTTCAATCCGCGCGCGATCGTGCTCGGCGGCAAGGCGTGCGCCGAGCATCGCGGCTTTGCGCAAGCGGCGTTCGAAAGCATGAAGCGCCACGCTGACGATGCCGGCATGCCCGCGCCCGACCTGCGCACCGCGCGCTACGGCGCGCTGGCCCCTGCGGTGGGCGCCGCCGCGCTCGCTCTGCACGAATACCTGCGGCCGCTGCAGCCCGATGCGAAGGCGCGTCGCGCGCGTGCGCTGGCCCGCGCCGCGGCCTGATCAGTCCGCGGCGTCTTCTTTCCAGCCGCGCAGCCTGCGATAGAGCGTGCCGCGCGACACGCGCAACTGCCGCGCCGCCTGCGACACATTGCCGCCGTGCGCCACTAGCGTTTCCTCGATCAGCTTGCGGCTGTGCTCGCGCAGCGTTGTCTCGGGGTGGGGCTCGGGCTCGCAGGCTTCGGCAGCAGGCATCTGCGCATCCTGTTCGATGGCCAGCGGCGTGGCTTCGCCGGGCATTGCCACCGCATGCCGGAAGTCCGCGCCATCCGCGCCCTTCAGCCGCGCCTGCACCCACACGCCCAGCCCGCTCGCAAGCCGCAGCGGCTGCGCTGCCTCGCGCCGCCCAAGGCGCAGCAGGCTCGCAAGGTCATGCCCCAGCAGGCATTCGACATCGCGCTCGTCCGCCGCTTCGGGCAGCCGGCCCAGCAGCCGCGCGCCCGCGTTGTTGAGCCACGCGATCGTGCCGTCGGGCGCGATGCCGGCCAGCGCTTCGAGCGGCGTGCCCAGCAGCGTGGGGCTGGCCTGGAAGCGCAGGATCAGGTGGTCGCGCGACTGCGCCTGCAGCAGCCGGTTCTCGATGGTCGTGGCATAGAGCGCCACCATCGATGCCGCGTCGAAGCCGAAGCGCCGCGCCTCCGCCGTGAGGTCGAGCACGCCGGCCAGTTGCCCCGTCACGTCGCGTATCGGTGCTGCCGCGCACTGCATCTGGCACAGCAGGTCGAAGTAGTGTTCCGCGCCATTGACCGTGCAGGCCTGTCCGGTGCTCGCCACGATGCCCGGTGCCGTGGTGCCGACGATGCGCTCGGAGATGTTCACGCCCACGCGCGCGGTCTTGCACAGCACCGGCTGGTGCGCCATGGCGGGCTGCTGCGTGACGTGCACCAGCACGCCCTCGCTGTCGGTGAGGATCACGCGGCAGTCGGTGCCCGCGAGCGCGTGCTCCATCTGCACCAGCTCCTGCCGTGCCACCTCGAGCAGTTCGCGGTTGCGCGCGAGCGTGGCGTGCAGCCGGCTCGGCGTGACCGCATCGAAGGGCACGATGCGCTGCCGGTCGGTGTGCGTGCGGCTGCAGCGCATCCACGACTGGATCACCGCCTCGCCGACGAGGCCCGAGGGGCGCACGCCTTCCTCGAAGAACTGCTGCCGCGCGAGCGCCACGCGCTGCGCGGGCGTGCTGGCAAAGAGCTGGCGCGGCGCATCCGCCGTGCCGATTCTTCTTCCGTCGAGGGCCATGGTGTTCGCTGCCTCCCGCAAGGGACCGAGTCCGGGACCAACGCTGAATGTGTTCCGCAATGGAACAGCACCGGACTGGGGAAATCCCGAAGATGAATGCGAAGCCCGCACAGACCATCCTTGAGCCACAAAGGAGACCTGCGATGAAAAAAACACACTCCGGGCTGCTCGTGCTCGCCGGCGCTTTGCTGTGCCTGGGCGCAAACACGGCGGCCACGGCCCAGAACGCACAGGACCGCGCGGCAGCCGCCACCAAACGCGTGGACGGCAGCTTCATCCGCGCCAACGCGGCGCAGAAGAAAACACCCGACTGGCCCAGCGTCGGCCTCGACTATTCGGAGTCGCGCTTCAGCCAGCTCGACCAGGTGAACGCCGGCAACGTCAAGCAGCTGGGGCTGGTCTGGTCGTACAACCTCGAGTCGACGCGCGGCGTGGAGGCCACGCCGCTGGTGGTGGACGGCATCATGTACGTCACCGCCTCGTGGAGCGTGGTGCATGCCATCGACACCCGCACCGGGCAGAAACTGTGGACCTTCGATCCGCAGGTCGATAAGTCCAAAGGCTTCAAGGGCTGCTGCGACGTGGTGAACCGAGGCGTTGCGATCTACGAAGGCAAGGTCTACGTGGCGGCCTACGACGGCCGCCTGATCGCACTCGACGCAGCCACCGGACAGAAGGTCTGGGAGAAGAACACCATCGAGGGCCAGAAGGGCAGCTACACCATCACCGGTGCGCCGCGCGTGTTCAAGGGCAAGGTCATCATCGGCAACGGTGGCGCCGAGTACGGCGTGCGCGGCTTCGTCACCGCCTACGACGCGAAGACCGGCGACCAGAAGTGGCGCTGGTTCGTGGTGCCGGGCGACCCGGGCAAGCCCTTCGAAGACGAATCGATGGCGCGCGCCGCCAAGACCTGGGACCCGAGCGGCAAGTACTGGGAAGCCGGCGGCGGCGGCACCGCATGGGACAGCTTTGCCTTCGACCCCGAACTCAACCTGATGTACGTGGGCACCGGCAACGGCTCGCCATGGGCTGCCAAGGCGCGCAGCCCCAAGGGCGGCGACAACCTCTACCTGGGCTCGGTGGTGGCGCTCAACCCCGACACCGGCAAGTACGTGTGGCACTACCAGGAGACGCCCGGCGACAACTGGGACTACACCTCCACGCAGTCGATGATCCTGGCCAACGTGAAGATCGACGGCAAGGCCCGCAAGGTGCTGCTGCATGCGCCGAAGAACGGCTTCTTCTTCGTCATCGACCGCACCAGCGGCAAGTTCATCTCGGCGAAGAACTTCGTCGAGGTCAACTGGGCCACCGGCTATGACAAGAACGGCCGGCCCATCGAGATTGCCGCCGCGCGCCAGAACGAGAAGCCCGGCGACAGCATCCCCGGCCCCTTCGGCGCGCACAACTGGCACCCGATGTCGTTCAACCCGCAGACCGGCTTTGCCTACCTGCCAGCGCAGCACGTGCCGATCAACCTGATGGACGACAAGGACTGGAAGTTCGACCAGAACGTGCCCGGCCGCCCGCACTCGGGCCTGGGCTGGAACCTCGGCAAGTTCGCCAATGTCGAGCCGCCCACGAGCAAGCCCTTCGGCCGCCTCGTGGCGTGGGACCCGGTGGCGCAGAAGGAAGCGTGGGGCGTCGACTACGCATCGCCATGGAATGGCGGCACCCTTACCACTGCCGGCAACCTCGTGTTCCAGGGCACGGCCGACGGCCGCCTGCTGGCCTACAACGCGAAGACCGGCGAGAAGCTGTGGGAAACGCCCACCGGCACCGGCGTGGTGGCCGCGCCCTCGACCTACATGGTCGACGGCAAGCAATACGTGTCGGTCGCTGTGGGCTGGGGCGGCGTGTACGGCCTGGCGCAGCGCGCCACCGAGCGGCAGGGCCCGGGCACGGTCTACACCTTCGCGGTGGGCGGCACGGCCAAGATGCCGGACTTCGTTCAGTACCGCATGGACAAGCTGGTGCAGGGCGTGAAGTACGACCCCGCCAAGGTCCAGGCCGGCACCATGCTCTACGTGAGCAACTGCGTGTTCTGCCACGGCGTGCCCGGCGTGGACCGCGGCGGCAACATCCCCAACCTCGGCTACATGGACCCGGCCTACATCACGAACCTGGACAAGTTCATCCTCAAGGGCCCGGCCATGGCGCGCGGCATGCCCGACTTCACGGGCAAGCTCTCGGGGGACGACATCGAGAGCATCAAGGCCTTCATCCAGGGGACGGCGGACGCCATACGCCCGAAGTAGGGAGGGCCGCTCTCTCCTTGGCTACCGGCCGCCGTACCAGTACTGGGTGCTGGCGGCCCAGGTCGAATCCGGGTATTTCGCGTGCAGGGTCTGAAGGCCCTTGCGCGACCAGTCGCCCACCGCCTTGTCCGGGCAGGCGTAGCGCGCCATCTTCACCGCGACCGATAGCGCCTGCGGCACCAGCGGATCAGCGCGGTTGCGCTGCATCAGCGCCAGGCTTTCCTGGGTGAAGTAGATCGAGTCCTGCGGAATGGCGCGCAACTTTGCGACCAGCGCGGCCTGTTGCGCGCGCTCTTCTTGCGGCAGGAACTCGGGCATCTCGAAATCGGCAGCCGTGGCGGCCTGCGGGCCGGTGGTCATCACGCCGAGCGGGCGGCACCACTTGCTGTAGCTGCCGGTGGCCATGCTGCGGTCGTACGCCGGTTCGAGCCAGGGCTTGAGCGGCGTGGGCCGGATGCCGTCTGCCACGGGCCAGTGCGGCGGCAACAGCACCTCGGTGGTGCTTGCCATGCGCTCCAGCAGCAGGTGACGCCAGGCGGCGGTGTCAGTGACCGACAGCGCCATCGAGCGGCGGATGCCGGCGATCATGTCCGGCCCCTTGGCGGTAGCCCCCTGCGACGGTGACGCGATACGCATCTGCGCAGCGCGGCGAGCGCTGGCGTAGTCCTCGGCCAGCACGGCGCGGGTCCATGCGGTCTCCAGCAGGGAGTCGCGCAGCGCGGGCGAGAGCGCCGGGTCGGCCGCGAGCCGCAGCCACATTGCGAGCGGCGCGCGCGTGTTCAGGAAGCGCGTCGCGTCGTCGTCGAAGGTGCTGGCCAGCGGCACCGCATTGGGTTTGGCTTCCATCGCCTCGGGGTCGCGGCGAGCAACCACCAGGCGGATCGCCAGGCGGCGCCATTCCTCTTCCGACGAGGCCGTGGGCAGCAGCAGCGCCTTCACGAGGTTCTGGCCCGAGAGGCTGTGTGCGATCAAGGGCGAATCGGCTGCACTGGCGACCAGTTCACGCGTCTCCTTGAAGCGGCCCTGGGCAAACAGGCGCTGGGCGCGCAGCTGGGTGGCGGCGAAGCGTGCGAGGTGGTCTTCGGGCACGGCCGCCAATGCGGCCTGCAGTTCGGCCTCGCGCTTGTCGTCGGTGGCGGTGCTCACGGGCACCAGGCTTGCCGCGGCCATCAGCCAGGCGAGGTCGTGCGTGCGCTGGTAGTTGCTCCAGCTGAACTTCTCGCGCCACTTGTCCTGGGCGGTGATGCCGCTCGCCGGACCGTTGAAGCCGCGCACCGTGTTGAGCCACTGCACGAGATCCGACTTCTGATCCGGGCCTGCGTACGAACAACCGGCCATCATGCAGTAGCGGAACTCGTGGTTCAGCAACAGCAGCCTGGCGGCGGCGACATCGGGTGCGCCCATGGTCTTCAGGCTGTCGGCCAGGCGCTGCAGGCGCGTGCCGGGTGTGAGGTAGCGGATGCGCAGTGCCTCGGCCAGCCGGTGCACCGACGGATGCAGCGCCTGCAGGCGCGGGTTCTTCAGCAGCGGCAGCGCGATGGCATCGACCGCTTTGGTGAGTTCGGCCTGCTGCTTCAGCGCCTCGGGGCTTTCCTTGCCGACGTCGTCCCGTTCCGAGAAAGACGGCTCGCCGCCCGGGTTCTGCCGCGCCAGCACGCGCAGCCGCATGTAGGCCGCGAGGTCGCGCCAGGGGCTGGCCTTGTCGGCCGCGATCTCGGTGAACGCGGTGTCGGCCTCGTCGAGATCGTCGGCGTAGAAGCGCTGTGCGGCCAGCTGGTAGGCATGGTCGGCCTGCAGCCAGGCGGGGGCGCGGGGTGGCAGTTCGGGGATGGTGCCGGGCTCCTTGTTGCAGGTGTCGAACACCGCGTCTTGTGCCTGCAGCCAATGCCGCACGTAGGGGGTGGCCGCCTTGTCGCCGGCGGCGCGTGTCATGCGCTGGGCCAGCGTCTTCGTGGCGTTGCGGAAGGCATCGCCGTAGAAGCAGTTGGGGTTCGCCTGCAGGCTGCTGGCGTTCCATTTCGGCTGCTGCTGCGATGGCGCCAGCAGGGCAGGCCTGTCGCGGGGCGACTGGGGATCGAGCTTCGCATTGGCGTCGTCGCGCGCTTTTCGCCATTCGATCCAGGCGTCGTCCGTTTCGGCCATGCCGTTGTCCTCTCGCGGCAGCTTCTCCAGCAGATCGGAGAAGGCCCGCACGGCGTCGGAAGAGAACGGCTGGCCGTGCAGGCGCCAGTACCAGAGCACCTGGTAGGGCACAAGGTAGTCGGTGTAGTAGCCCGCGGGCCGCTCGACGAACTCGCGCACCGGCTGGTCGGGCCGGGTGGTGGCGAAGAACAGGTCCTCGGGGTCGCCGCCGCCGCTGGCATGAGCCGCGAGAGCGCTGCCGAGCAGCGCGGCCATTGCAAGCAGCCTGGCGCCGGCGCGCATCGCGTTTGCTGTTGAAAGAATCATTTATGCGAATCCCTGTTGCCGAGTTGTTCGAAGTCTTCGTTCTTCCATGCGCCCGCGTGGAACACGTAGCGCCGCTTCACGCTGCCGAGCACGGGCCATGCCTCGCCGAGCATCAGCCCCGCCGCGTCGCGGCAGGCCGGCACCGTGGCCGCGCCCGTCGCGTCGAGCCGCTGGCGAATGCGCGCTGATTCCGCCCCCATGCGGAAGTACATCGGCACGATCTCGTCGAGCAGGCCGGCAGGCAGCCACGGATCGCTCATGCACCATGAGGCGAGCGCCGTGGCCGAGAGCCGCACGCCGCCGGCGCGCACCGGCTGCAGCCGCCGCAGCAGCGCGACATACGCCTCGCGCTGGCTGTGGCGCGCCTCGAAGTCGAGCTGCACCCAGCCCGAGCGGTTGCCGTGCTTCGCGGCATGTTCGATGGCGGCGGCAATGGCCTCCTGCTGCGCGTCGTTGACGGGCGAAGGCGCGAGGTTGTCGAGTGAAACATGGACCACCGGCACCACGGTGGTAGCGCCCGGCGCGATGCGCAGCGGCCACTGACGCCAGCTCGTGCGGCTGCGCTCGCCGCTCAGCTGCACCGTGGCATGCAGGTAGGCCACGCCCGCGCCTTCTGGCAGCGCGGAGAAAAGCTGGGGCCGGTCCCAGACCCACAGCAGCGTCTGCGGCTGGGCCATGCCGTCATGCGCCAGCAGGGCCAGGAAGACCGGAAAGGCCGCGCTGCGAAAACGCATGGGAGAGGGCGAAAGGGGCGGGAGGGTGGAAGAAAAATCCCGGCCAGCATAACGAAAAAAGCCGCCTGGCCCGGGGGGCGCAGGCGGCCTTGCGGCTGCTTGTGGCTGCGGTGAATCGATCAGTCGGCGTACACGCCGGCAGCCTTGATGATCGGACCCCACTTCGCGATTTCAGCCGAGACGAACTTCTTGTGCTCCGCCGGCTCGACGCGCTTGTCGGTCGTGATCACGGCGCCCAGCGCTTCTTCGCGCTTGATGAAGCCCGGGTCCTTCATCGCGGCCTTGATGGCTTCGTTGAGCTTCTTCAGCACCGGCGCGGGCGTGCCCTTGGGCGCGTACATGCCGTGCCAGATCGTCACTTCGAAGCCCTTCAGGCCCGACTCGTCCAGCGTCGGCAGGTCTTTCAGCGCGGGAGTGGTCAGGCGCTTGGCGGTGGTCACGGCATAGGCCTTGACCTTCTTGGCCTCGATCTGCGACGTGGTGTTGGTCGTCTGGTCGCACAGCAGGTCGATCTGGCCGCCCAGCAGGTCGGCGATGGCCGGGGCCGTGCCCTTGTACGGCACGGGCGTCATCTCGACCTTGATCGCGCTCTGGAACAGCAGGCCGCACAGGTGCGACGCAGCGCCCAGGCCGGCGTTGCCCAGATTGATCTTGCCCTTGTTGGCCGCGATCCAGGTCGTCAGTTCCTTGTAGTTGTTGGCGGGCAGGCCGGGCTTGCCGATCAGCGTCATCGGCACTTCGTTGACCATGCCCAGGTATTCGAAGTCGGTCTCGACGTTGAAGGGCAGCTTGCGATACAGCGCCGGCATCGTCGACATGCCGATGTGGTTCAGCAGCAGCGTGTAGCCGTCGGGGTTGGCGCGCGCCACCTTGGCGGTGCCGATGGAACTGCCCGCGCCCGCGGTGTTGTCCACCACGATCGTGGTGCCGAGCGTCTTCTGCATGGCCTCCGCCAGATCTCGTGCGACACGGTCGGTCGGGCCGCCGGCTGCGAAAGGCACCACCAGCGTAACGGTCTTGCCCGCGGGAAAGTCCTGGGCGTGAGCACCGGCGGCTGCGGCGGCAATCGCCGCGAGGGCGAACAGTTTCTTCATGTCGTCTCCGGGAGGGGGTAATAAAAACGCCGCGATCTTAAAGGCTGACTGCTGCCTGACCTATAGCGAATAGCCCTTAGGTTCGCGTCGTCATCCGATACCCTTGCTTCTTCCGCGCATGCCACCGCATGCGCCATGTAAAGCGAGAAAAAGCATTCCCATGACGACGACCCCTTCCCCCGCAAGCGCGCAGCGCCTGCCGCGCGATCTTGCGCTCGTCACCGTGGCCATCGATGCCGCGATGGTGCTGGTCAACATGGCCATCCAGCTCTGGCCCGATTCGCCCCACGGCGAGCAGCTGCGCAGCACCTATGCCCTGCCGGGCGTGTGGATACCGATGGTGTTCAGCATCGGCATGGCCTGGGTGCTGGCGGCGGCGCTGGCCTGGAGTCACGGGCGCAATGCGCTCGAAAAGCGCGGCGTTGGCAGCGTGGCGCGGCTGCCCCAACCCCGCATCCGCTACGCCGCGGTGTACATCGCGGTGCTGGTGCTCAACTTCTACTTACTGAGCCCGCTGTTCTACGAAGTGCAACTGCTCTTCATGCCGGGCGGCCGCCTGCATGATTTTTTCGGCTCGACGTCCATGAGCGCGGCGATGGCGTTGTTCACGGTCTTGCAGTCCGTCGCCCAGTTGATATTGCTCGTGCTCGGCGTGTGGGTCTCGGCCTGGTTCGCGCTGAGGGCGGGCAGTGCTGCGCCTTCCGATGCGCAGCAGCAGGACGACGATGAAGCAATCGGTGCATCGCCACGCCGTGCCGTGGCACTGGTTGGTGCCGCGGTGTTCGCATCGCTGCAGATGTGGAGCGGCGTGGTCGTGAGCCGCTGGACATCCGTCGCGCGCGGCATGGATGGGCTCGAACTGCTGATCGCCTGGATGCTGCCGCCATTGGTGGCCTTCGCGCTCGCGTTCTGGGGCGGCTGGCTGGGCGCCAATGCCGGGCTCGCGCGGGTGCGGCCTTTCAGGGCCGTGGCGGCCGCGGCCCTGGCCTTCGTGCTGGTGCAGGTCAGCTGCATCGCCATCGCATTGGCCTGGGTGATGCTGGCGACGTGGTCGCACAGCTTCGACAACGCGGGCGGCCTCATCGGTTTCGCCCTGGCGCTCGTGCTGGTCTATTCGGTGCTCGTGGTGGTGTTGATGCGTGCCGCCACGCGCTGGCTGTACCGCCGCTACTGACTGGCTACTTGTAGCTGCGCGCGTCCTCGATCACCTTGCCGTCGTTGGGCAGACCGCCCGCACCCACGACGACGACCTCGCCACGCAGCTTGGTCACTTCGCGGATCACCGCGCTCACGCGGTCCTCGAGCCCTTCGGGCGCCGGGCCCGCGCATTCGAGCTGCAGCGTCATCTTGTCGTCGCCCATCTCGCCGGACACGATGAGCCGCGCGCGCTGCACTTCGGGAAAGCGCCGCGCGATCTCGGCCACCTGCGAGGGATGCACGAACATGCCGCGCACCTTGGTGGTCTGGTCGGCGCGGCCGAGCCAGCCCTTGATACGCTTGTTGGTGCGGCCGGTGGGGCAGGTGCCCGCGAGCACGGCAGAGAGGTCGCCGGTGCCGAAGCGCACCAGCGGGTAGTCGGGGTTGAAGGTGGTGACGACGATCTCGCCGACCTCACCATCGGGCACCGGGTCGCCGGTGCCGGGCCGCACGATCTCGACCAGCACGCCTTCGTCGATCACCAGGCCTTCGCGCGCGCTGGTCTCGTAGGCGATCAGGCCCAGGTCGGCAGTGGCATAGCACTGCGTGCCTTTCACGCCGTGCGCGGCAATCCAGTCGTGCAGGCTGGGTGGAAAGGCTTCGCCGGAGACGAGCGCCTTGGTGAGCGAGGGCAGCTTCTGCCCTTTCTCCTCGGCCTTCTCCAGCAATATCTTCAGGAAGCTCGGCGTACCCGCATAGCCTTCGGGCTTCAGGTCGACCATGGCTTCGAGTTGCTGCTCGGTCTGCCCGGTGCCGCCCGCAAACACGGTGCAGCCCATGGCACGTGCGCCGCTTTCCATGATCGAGCCGGCGGGCGTCATGTGATAGCTGAAGCTGTTGTGAATGAGTTCGCCGCTGCGAAAGCCCGCCGCATGCAATGCCCGAGCGGTGCGCCAGTAGTCGCGCGCTTCGCCCTCAGGCTCGTAGATGGTACCGGGACTCGCGAACACGCGCGGCATGCGCGGGCCGCGCACGATGGTCGAGAAGCCGCCGAAGGGGTCGTCGGTGCGGCGTGCCTTCTGCAGGTCGAGCAATTCCGATTTGCGCGTGACCGGTAGTTTCGCCAGCGCCTCGCGTGTCGTGATGTCTGCGGGCTTCACGCCGTCCAGGATCTTTGCGAATGCGGGTGCTGCCGTCTGGGCCTGTGTGATCTGCTTCGGTAGCGCGGCCAGCAGGTCGCGCTCGCGTTCGGCCGGGTCGCGGATCTCGAGCTTGTCGTAGTGGTCGGTCATGTCCGTACCCTTTGTCTTTCAGTTCGGTTTTTCGCCACGCTGGCGTTCGTTCGGGGTGCGTGCGAATGACACCGGGTGCTCCCCTCCGAGAATGTCCCCTGTCGGCGTGATCGCACCCCGAGCAGCGACACATGAATACATCAAGCCAGCCACCTCTTGCGCCGCTTGTAGCTCTTCACGTCCCGGAAGCTCTTGCGATCCGCACCGCCAACGCCAAGGTAGAACTCCTTCACGTCCTCGTTCTCGCGCAGGCTCTTGGCCTCGCCGTCCATCACGATGCGCCCGTTCTCCAGGATGTAGCCGTAGTCGGCGTAGCGCAGCGCCATGTTGGTGTTCTGCTCGGCCAGCAGGAAGGTCACGCGCTCCTTGGTGTTGAGGTCTTTCACGATCTCGAACACCTCCTCCACGATCTGCGGCGCCAGGCCCATAGAAGGTTCGTCGAGCAGCACCATGCTCGGGTTGGCCATCAGCGCGCGGCCGATGGCGCACATCTGCTGCTCGCCGCCCGATGTGTAGGCCGCCTGTGAAGTGCGCCGCGTCTTCAGGCGCGGGAAATATGCGTAGACCTTCTCCAGCGTCTGCTGCACCGCCGCCTTGCCATCGGTGCGCGTGTAGGCGCCGGTCATCAGGTTCTCTTCGATGGTCAGGTGGGCGAAACAGTGGCGGCCCTCCATCACCTGGATAAGCCCGCGCTTCACCAGCTCCGCTGGCGAAAGCGCCTCGATGCGATCCCCGCGCAGCTCGATGGTGCCTTTGGTGACAGCGCCGCGCTCACCCGCGAGCAGGTTGCTCACCGCGCGCAGCGTGGTCGTCTTGCCCGCGCCGTTGCCGCCGAGCAGCGCCACGATGCCGCCGTCGGGCACCGTGAGCGACACGCCCTTGAGCACGAGGATCACGTGGTTGTAGATGACCTCGATGCCGTTGACATTGAGAAGGATGTTGGGTTCGCTCATGGTGTGGTCCGAAGCATTCGCAAGAACAGCGCGTGCAGCGCAGTGCTGTTCTTGCGAATGGCGGCTCTCGCGAGCCGCCACGGCACGCTCAGTGCATCAAGACTGGCAATCCGCTGCCTCGCGGCGCGTCAGCTTCTTCTCGCCCGCGTACTTGTCGGCAGCAGACTTCACCATCGGCTTGATGATCTGGTCGTCGGCCTGGTACCAGTCGGACATGTCGCCCCACTTCGCGCCGTCCCAGGTGTGCACGCGCGCCCAGGTCGAGCCCATGTGGTCCTGGCACGAAGTGCTCACCGGACGCATCACGCCCGAGAAGCCGAGTGCGTCGAGCTTCTTCTGGTCTAGCGCAAGGTTCTCCATGCCCCAGCGCACTTGCTCGCCGGTCATGACCTTGCCCTTGCCGAAGCGCTCCTGCGCGCGTTTCACGGCCTCGACGGTCAGCATCTGGATGATCACGCCGCGCGTGTAGAGCACCGAGCCCACTTCGTCCTTCGGCCCTGTGCCCTGGCCCTTGTCGTGCACCTGCTTCAGGATGTCCTGGATCACCTTGGGCTGCGTGCCCGAGGTGTTCAGCGCCAGCGCGTGGTAGCCCTTGGCATTGGCGCCCACGTCCTTCACGTCGGGCTCGGCGCCGGCCCACCACACGCCGTACATCTTCTCGCGCGGGTAGCCGGTGGCCACGGCCTCCTTCAGCGCGGTGGAGTTCATCACGCCCCAGCCCCACAGCAGAACGAAGTCAGGGCGCTGTTGGCGCACCTGCAGCCAGGCCGACTTCTGCTCCACGCCGGGCGCGGTCACCGGGATCAGCGACAGTTCGAAGCCGTTCTGCTTGGCGCGCTCCTGCAGCAGCGGAATGGGTTCCTTGCCGAACGGCGAGTCGTGGTACACGAGGGCGATCTTCTTGCCCTTGAGCTTGTCCATGCCGCCTTCGGCCTTGCCGATGTGCTGGATCAGGATGTCGGCCGCGGTCCAGTAGGAGCCCATCAGCGGAAAGTTCCACTTGAAGACACCACCGTCCTGCGAGGCGGCCAGGCCGTAGCCCAGCGTGATCAGCGGGATCTTGTCGGTCGGCACCTTGTCGGTCAGCGCGAAGGTGATGCCGGTGGCTTGCGGGTCGAACAGCGCAACGCCCGGGCGGCCCTTCAGACGCTCGTAGCATTCCACTCCCTTGTCGGTGGCGTAGCCGGTCTCGCATTCTTCGTATGTGATCTTCACGCCGTTGATGCCGCCGGTCGCGTTGACCAGCTTGATGTAGTCCTGCTTGCCGTTGGCCCAGGGCGTGCCGTTGGGTGCATAGGGGCCCGTGCGGTACACCAGCAGCGGGAAGAACTGCTCCTTGGCCTGCGCATTGGCGAGCGATGGCGCGAGCAGGGCGCCGAGGGTGCTGGCCACCAGGGCGGCGGTCAGAGCGAGCGATTTCAGTTTCATGCCTGTCTCCTTTGTGGGCACCTCGGTGCCGGGTTTTTTACGAACGGGAACTCATCAATCAGTGAGGGAAGGGCCAGAGCCGCAGCTTCTCTTTGGCCGTGGACCACAGCCGCGCAAGACCATGCGGCTCGACGATCAGGAAGAACACGATCAGCGCGCCGAAGATCATGGTCTCCAGGTGCGAGGCCAGCGCGGTCGAAATCGAGAAGCCCAGCCACCCCGGCAGCTGGTTCAGAAACAGCGGCAGCAGCACGATGAACGCGGCGCCGAAGAAGCTGCCCATGATCGAGCCGAGCCCGCCGATGATCACCATGAACAGCAGCTGGAACGAGCGGTCGATGCTGAACGCCGCCGGCTCCCACGCACCCAGGTGCACGAAGCCCCACAGCGCGCCGGCCACGCCGACGATGAAGCTGCTCACCGCAAAGGCCGTGAGCTTGGCGTACACCGGGCGAATGCCGATCACCGCGGCTGCCACGTCCATGTCGCGCATCGCCATCCACTCCCGGCCGATGGCGCTGCGCACCAGGTTCTTTGCCAGCAGCGCGAACACCACCACGAAGAGCAGGCAGAACAGATACTTCTGCACCGGCGATTCGATCGGCATGCCGAACACGTTGAGCCCCGCCACGCTCACCGAGCCGGATGAAGAATTGTTGGTGAACCACTGGATGCGCAGGAAGGCCCAGTCGGTAAAGAACTGCGCCGCCAGCGTGGCCACAGCAAGGTACAGCCCCTTGATGCGCAGGCTCGGAATGCCGAACAGCACGCCGATCACCGTCGCGCACAGGCCGCCCAGCAGCAGCGATGCGATCAGCGGCATGCCGTCGATGCGCACCTGGAAGTTGTAGGCCGCATATGCGCCCACCGCCATGAAGGCGCCCGTGCCCAGCGAGATCTGGCCGCAGTAGCCAACCAGGATGTTGAGGCCCAGCGCCGCGAGCGACAGGATGAGGAAGGGCGTGAGGATGGCGCGCATCCAGTAGTCGGACACGCCCAGCGGCACCACGACGAACGCCACGAGCAGCAGCACCAGCATCGCGATGCGATCCTGCGCAATCGGAAAGATCTGCTGGTCGGCCCTGTAGCTCGACTTGAACTGACCGTTTTCTCTGTAGAACATTGCTCAGACCCGATCGATGATTTTTTCGCCGAACAGGCCTTGAGGCCGAACGAGCAGGAAGACCAACGCCAACACATAGGCAAACCAGATCTCGATGCCGCCACCGAGCATGGGGCCGAGATAGATTTCGGACAGCTTCTCGCCCACGCCGATCAACAGGCCACCGATGATGGCGCCCGGAATCGAGGTGAGCCCGCCGAGGATCACCACAGGCAGCGCTTTCAGCGCCACCAGCGAGAGCGAGAACTGCACGCCGAGCTTCGATCCCCAGATGATCCCGGCCACCAGCGCCGAGAAGCCGGCCACCGACCACACGATCACCCAGATGCGCTTGAGCGGAATGCCGATGGACTGCGCGGCCTGGTGGTCGTCGGCCACAGCGCGCAGCGCTCGGCCCGTGGCCGTCTTCTGGAAGAAGATGGCCAGCACCACCACGAGGCCGGCCGCCACCAGCGCGGCGATCAGGTCTTCCTGGCTCAGAAGCAGCCCGCCCTGGAAGGTGCCTTCGAGCACCATCAGCGGTTCCTTGGGCATGCCCACGTCGATCTTGTAGATGTCGTTGCCGAAGATCGTCTGGCCCACGCCGTCGAGAAAGTAGGCGATGCCCAGCGTGGCCATCAGCAGCGTGATGCCTTCCTGGTTCACCAGCTTGCTGAGCGCGAGCCGCTCGATCAGCCAGGCCACCACCACCATCACCGCCATCGCGGCAATGAATGCCAGGATATTCGCAAGGATCTGGTTCTGGAAGCCGAACCACAGCGGGAACCACTCGGAGAAGCGCGCCATGGCCAGCGCAGCGAAGAGCACCATCGCGCCCTGCGCGAAGTTGAAGACGCCCGAGGCCTTGTAGATCAGCACGAAGCCGATGGCGATCAGCGAATAGAGCATGCCGACCATGAGACCGCCAAACAGGGTTTCAAGAAAAAAGCCCATCGTGTTCTTTCGTGATCAGTGCTCGACGCCGAGGTAGGCGCGGATCACGTCTTCGTTGTTGCGCACTTCATCCGGCGTGCCGTCGCCGATCTTCTTGCCGTAATCCAGCACCACCACGCGGTCGGAGATGTCCATCACCACGCCCATGTCGTGCTCGATCAGCACGATGGTTGCGCCGAACTCGTCGTTCACGTCGAGGATGAAGCGGCTCATGTCCTGCTTCTCTTCCACGTTCATGCCTGCCATCGGCTCGTCGAGCAGCAGCACCTGAGGCTCCATTGCGAGCGCGCGGCCCAGGTCGACGCGCTTCTGCAGGCCGTAGGGCAGGCGGCCCACGGGCGTCTTGCGGTGCGCCTGGATCTCGAGGAAGTCGATGATGTGCTCGACGAATTCGCGGTGCCGCAGCTCCTCGCGCTCGGCGGGGCCCCAGCGCAGGGCTTGTGCGAGCAGGCCGCTCTTCATCTTGAGGTTGCGCCCCGTCATGATGTTGTCGAGCACGCTC
Source organism: Variovorax sp. YR266 (assembly GCF_900107295.1). Classification (NCBI taxonomy): domain Bacteria; kingdom Pseudomonadati; phylum Pseudomonadota; class Betaproteobacteria; order Burkholderiales; family Comamonadaceae; genus Variovorax; species Variovorax sp. YR266. Next base: position 7,687 of record NZ_FNPM01000003.1, on the reverse strand, counting down.
ATGCCCTTGAACAGGGCCAGGTTCTGGAAGGTGCGCGCCACGCCCATCTCGGCCACCTGGCGCGAGTTCATGTGCTTGAAGGTCTGGCCGCGGAAGGTGATGGAGCCCTGCTGCGGCCAGTACACGCCATTGATGCAGTTGAGCATCGAGCTCTTGCCCGCGCCGTTCGGTCCGATGATGGCGCGCACTTCGTGTTCGCGCACGTTGAAGCTGATGTCCGTGAGCGCCTTCACGCCGCCGAAGCTCAAGCTGATGTTCTGCACGTCGAGGATGACCTCGCCTGTCTTCCGGTTGCTCATGCCGCCGCCTTCACGATGGGAAACGTCTTCGCTTCGACGACCTTCAGCGTGGCGCTGACAACCCCCGTGCGTCCGTCCTCGAACTTGACCTGGGTCTCGATGTACTGCTCGGTCTTGCCGCCGTAGAGCGCTGCCACCAGCACCGCGTATTTCTCGGCGATGAAGCCGCGGCGCACCTTGCGCGTGCGGGTCAGTTCGTCGTCGTCGGGGTCGAGCTCCTTGTGCAGCACCAGGAAGCGCGCGATCTGCGTCTCGCCCATGCCGTCTTCGCTCGCGAGGTCGGCGTTCACCTTGGCGATGCACTCGGCCACCAGCGCCAGCACGTCGGGCTTGCCGGCCAGGTCGACGTAGCCGCCGTAGGCGAGACCGCGGCGCTCGGCCCAGTTGCCGACGGCTTCGTAGTCGATGTTGATGGCCGCGCACACTTCGTCTCGCGCGTTGCCGAAGCACACGGCTTCCTTGATCTGCGGGAAGAACTTGAGCTTGTTCTCGATGTAGTTGGGCGCAAAGATCGCGCCGCTCACGAGACGGCCCACGTCCTTGGCGCGGTCGATGATGCGCAGGTGCCCTTCGCTGTCGAGCACGCCCGCGTCGCCGGTGTGGAAGTAGCCGTTTGCATCCAGCACTTCGGCCGTGGCGTCGGGGCGCTTGTAGTACTCCTTGAGCACCGACACGCCGCGCACCAGCACCTCGCCGTCTTCCGCGATCTTCAGTTCGATGCCCGGCGCGGCCGTGCCCACGGTCTGCAGCTTGACCTTGCCGTCCTGCTGCAGGCACACATACGCGCAGGTCTCGGTCTGGCCGTAGAACTGCTTGAGGTTGACGCCGATGGAGCGGTAGAAGCGGAACAGATCGGGCCCGATGGCAGCGCCAGCGGTGTAGGCCACGCGGATGCGGCTCATGCCAAGCACGTTGCGCAGCGGTCCGTAGATCAGCAGGTTGCCCAGGCCGTACATCAGGCGGTCGCCGGTGCCCACCGGCGCGCCATTGAGAATGTCCGCGCCCACGCGCCGCGCCAGCGCCATGAACTTCGCATAGAGCCAGCGCTTGGGCGCGGCCGCGTCTTCCATGCGGATCGACACGGCCGTGAGCAGCCCTTCGAAGGTGCGCGGCGGGCCGAAGTAGTAGCTCGGGCCGATCTCGCGCATGTCGTTCATCACCGTCTCGGCCGATTCAGGGCAGTTGAGCGTGAAGCCGCCCACCAGCCATTGCGCGACGGAGAACAGGTGGTCGCCCACCCACGCCATCGGCAGGTAGCTCATGATGTTGTCGCCGGGGCCGAGCTTGTCGGTCTGCACGCCGCCGCGGCCGGCAGCGATGAAGCTCGCATGCGTCTGGCACACGCCCTTGGGGCGGCCGGTGGTGCCCGAGGTGTAGAGGATCACGCCGACATCCGTAGCCTCTCCGCTGGCCACCGCGCGGTCGTAGTAGCCGACGTTGGCCTTGTCGAACTCGCGGCCCAGTGCGCGCAGTTGCTCGTAGCTCATCAGGCCCGGCTGGTCGTAGTGGCGCAGGCCCTTGGGGTCGTCGTAGATGATGTGGCGGATGCCGTGCTGCTGGTCTTTCTGGAGCTCGCGGCATTCGAGCAGCTTGTCTACCTGCTCCTGGTCTTCGACGATCACGAAGTCGATGGCCGCGTCCTGCAGCATGAAGACCATCTCGCTTGCCACCGCATCCTGATACAGCGGCACCGGCACGCCGCGCAGGCTTTGCGCCGCGACCACCGCCATGTACAGGTGCGGCCGGTTGGCGCCGACGATGGCCAGGTTGTCGAAGGGCTTGAAGCCGAGGCTCGCGAGACCGCAGGCCATTTCGCGCACTTCCTGCGCCACGGCGTTCCAGGTCCAGGTTTGCCAGATGCCGAGATCCTTCTCGCGCACGGCGGGCGCCTCGGGTTGGGCGTCGGCATGCGCGAGCAGCAGACGGGGGAAGGTGGGGGCGGTTGTTTGCACAGTGGGCGGATCGTAGGTCTCACTTTGACGCCCGGTTGTCGTTCCAACGACAATCCTAGGGACACTACTCCCCGGAGTTTCCCGATGCCTCACGGCAATCTCAACCACAACGTGCTCGGCGGTTCGATCAAGGATCGCGTGCGTCCCGCCAATGCCGCTGAGCTCGAAGGCATCCCCTGGCTGCCCACGCTCACGCCAGCCGAGCGCCGCCGCGCCGAAGCCGCGCTGGTGGTGGGCGAGGCCGAGCCCGGCGACCTGGTGTGCCGCGTCGGCCGCTCGCCGACCTACTGGTTCGGCGTGGTCGAGGGGCTGCTCAAGATGAGCAACGACAACGCCGACGGCGGCTCGGTCACCTACACCGGTGTGCCGCCCGGCGGCTGGTTCGGCGAAGGCACGGTGATGAAGCGCGAGCCCTACCGCTACAACATCCAGGCGCTGAGGCGCAGCCTGGTGGCGGGGCTGCCGATCGAAAGCTTCCACTGGCTGCTCGACCACTCCATCGGCTTCAACCGCTTCGTGATGAATCAACTGAACGAACGGCTGGGCCAGTTCATCGCGGCGCTGGAGATCGACCGGCTCAACAACCCCGACGCGCGCGTGGCGCGCAACCTGGTGTCGCTGTTCAACCCGGTGCTGTACCCAGGCGTGGGCGAAGTCTTGCGCATCACGCAGCAGGAACTGGCCTACCTGGTCGGCCTTTCGCGCCAGCGCGTGAACGAGGCGCTGAACGGCCTCTCGGCACAGGGCCTGATCCGCGTGGAGTACGGTGGGCTGCGCGTGCTCGACCTGCCGGGCCTGCGCGCGACCGCGATGTCGAACAGGAAGAACGCCTCGGCGGAAACGGAAAACACATGACCCTCAAAGACCAGCTCCAGGTGGTGCCCGCGAACGCGGAAGCCGCTTTCATCCCACCGTCAGAGGCGCCGAAGACGAAGGCCGAAGACACCGGCCCGACGCTGCAGGAGGCCATCGAACGCAACGAGGCGTTGAACGAGAAGCTCGATGCGCTCAACGAAATACTGGCCAAGCCGCTCAGCGAAATTCTTGCCGACCGCGAGAAGTCCGAAGAGGCCGCGCTCGCGTGGGACCGCTTCGGCGCGATGTGGATGCTCTCGCAGCGCGCGATGCGGCGCGTGGCGCTCGACCTCGCAGCGCAGCTCGGCGTGAGCGAGGAAGAAGTCGTCGCGCGTGCCATGGCCAATGCCAATGCAGTACTCAACGGCGCAGACGAGGTCGACCTCGACGGCACCATCGCGCCTGCGCAGCTGCAGCACATCGCCCGCCACCGCAGCTTCCTGCGCAAGCAGTTCCGTACCGGTTGAGCACCAAGGCCTCTCGATACCGCTTAACCTCCCCGCCTTCGTTCAAGAAAGAGCTTCCCGATGACCGCTTCCCACCTCACCCTCATCACCGGCGCCTCGCGTGGCCTGGGCCGTGCCATGGCCGAACAGCTGCTGCAGGCCGGCCACACGGTGCTGGGCATCTCGCGCAAGCAGGATCCGGCGCTTGCCGAAGTAGCCAAGGCCGCCGGCGCCGAACTCGTGCAATGGGAGCAGGACCTGTCCGACCCCGTGGCCGCATCGGCCCGCGTGTCGGCATGGCTCAAGACCATCGACGCGCAACGCTTCGACAGCGTCACGCTCATCAACAACGCCGGCACCGTCGGCAACCCCGCGCCGCTGTCGAGCGCGGTGGAGGCCGAGCTCTCGCTGGCCCTGCGCATCGGCCTCGAAGCGCCGATGCTGCTGACGGCAGCCTTCCTCGGCGCGACCCGCGAATGGCGCGGCGCACGCAAGGTGCTGAACATCTCGTCGGGCCTGGGCCGCAACGCCATGGGCAGCCAGGCGCCTTACTGCGCGGCCAAGGCCGGCATGGACCACTTCTCGCGCGCCGTGGCGCTCGAGGAAGCGAATGCAACGAACGGTGCACGCATCGTCTCTCTCGCGCCCGGCGTGATCGACACCGACATGCAGGTGCAGCTGCGCGGTGCGTCGGCCGAGAAGTTCCCGGACCGCACGCGCTTCGTGAGCATGAAAGAGGACGGCCGGCTCGACAGTCCCACCACTGCGGCGGCCAAGGTACTCAAGTACCTGGCGCGCGAAGACTTCGGCAACAACCCCGTGGCCGACGTGCGCGACCCTGCCTGATCGAAACGAAGGACACGCACGCCATGGCTACTGCCAAGTCGATCGACACCCTCGAGTACAAGCTCTTTCCGTCGCCGAGGAACGTGCACCGCATCGTCTTCGAGCACCAGGTCTTCGTGCCTTACCCGTACGCACTGATCGTGATGGACGAGTTCTACTTCAAGGGCCGCTACAGCCTGTTCTCGGCCTGCAGGCTGAGCGACGGGAAGATGGGGCAGGTGGCGACGTTCGAGGATGCGTCGGACGTCGCCATTTTCAACACGAAGTTCGTGCCGGACTGAACTGCGACTACTGCATCGCGAACCTGTCGCGCTGCGCCTGCGCGCATTCGCCCATCACGTTCAATGCGCGCTCCACCGTGGGCGTGCCCATCACGAAGGGGTTCACCGCGCCGGCCGGCTGCTGCCGCATCGCCGCCATCTTGGCCTGCGAGCTGTCGACGTTCGAGTGGTTCGACAGCATCATGTCGATGCCTTGTGCTTTCACCAGGGAGTCCATGCGCCGGGTGGACGCGATGTAGCTGTCCAGCCGAGGCACGTCCTTGCCGAAGTTGAAGCCAGTGCCGCCCCAGAGCATGGCGCGGTGCTTCCTGCCGTTCTCGCTCACGTCGAACACCGGGGAGAGCGTGCCCATGGTGTGGCCCGGCGTGAGGTACAGCGTGACGGTGGTGTCGCCCAGGGTGACGCGGTCGCCGTCCTTTGCCGAGATGTCGCCCGCGCCGCGCTTCGGCGGCGCGCCCCAGATGGGCGTGGCGAACTCCAGCTTCGTCTCGGTCATCGTCCAGTCGGCCTCGCTCATCACCACGCGCGCGCGGTACTTCTGCGCGAGGTAGGGCGCGCCGCCGTAGTGGTCGCCGTGGCCGTGCGTGACGATCACGTACTTGATCTGCGCCGGGTCGAGGCCCAGCTTGCGCATGCCGCCTTCGATCAGCGCGGCGGCCTCCATCTGGTTGTTGAGCGCATCGATGAGGATGATGCCGTCGAAGGTCTTGATGGCCCAGGCGCTGACCCAGTCGGCGCCCACGAAATACAGGTTGTCGAAGGCCCTGGCGGGCGGTGGCGCCGGCTTGTTGATGAGCAGCGGGAGGCCCTTGTCGAGCTCCTCCTGCGGCGGACGCGTGGCTGGGGCGGGCTTGCATAGCGTGAGCAGCGGACCGAGGTCGGTGCCCGCGGCCTGTGTGGCTGCCGCGACGTGGGCAGCCACGGTTGCGTCGGAAGGTTTCTGCGCGGGCGTCTGTGCGCAGCCCTGGACGAGGGCGACAACCGCCGCGCTGGCAGCTGTCTTCAGGGAAAAGGAAGGAACCATCGGTGTCTCCATGCCGTCGTTGCGGCTTGTTCTGGAGGCACCATTCTGCGGCGCGCAGGCTTATTCGATTGTCGCGCCCGAGGCTTGCACGATGCCCTTCCACTTCTCGTAGTCGGTCTTCAGCAGCGCGCCGAACTGCTCCGGCGTCATGCTCTGCGGCTCCGCGCCCTGCGCGATGATGGCCGCCTTCATTTCAGGCGTGGCCAGCAGCTTGTTGATATCGGCATTCAGCAGCGTCACCACGTCCTTCGGCGTACCGGCCGGCACGAAGATGCCATACCAGGTGCTCACGTCGAAGTCCTTGTAGCCGAGCTCGGCCACGGTGGGCGTGTCGGGCAGCGAGGTGCTGCGCCTGGCCGAGGTGACTGCCAGCGGGCGCAGCTTGCCTGCCTTGATCTGCGCCATGGCCGAGGGCACCGACGACACCATCAGGTCGACGTTGCCCGCGAGCACGTCCATCATGGCCGCGTTGGAGCCCTTGTAGGGCACGTGGCGCATCTTGATCTTGGCGGCGCTGTTGAAGATCTCGCCGGCCAGGTGGATGGTGGTGCCGTTGCCGGGCGAGCCGTAGGTGACGGTGTCTGGCGCGGCGCGCGCGGCTTTTACCACGTCGTCGAGCGTCTTGAACTTGGAGTTGGCCTGCGTGACGATCACCACCGGCGTGTAGGCCACGTGGGCCACCGCGGTGAGGTCTTTCACCGGGTTGTAGCTCAGGTTCTTGTAGAGCCAGGGCGCGACGACCATGTTGTCCTTCTGGCCCATCACGATGTCGTAGCCCGTGGGCGCGGCGCGCGCGGCCTCGGCGATGCCGATGGTGCCGCCGGCACCCGCGCGGTTGTCGGGCACCACGGTCCAGTGGTTCACCTCGGTGAGCTTCTGGGCCACCAGGCGCGCCAGGATGTCGGTGCCGCCGCCGGGCGGGAAGGGCACGACCATGCGGATGGGCTTGGCGGGGTAGGCCGCGGTCTGTGCATGAGCGGTGGCCGTGAAGGCCAGGGGGAATGCCAGCGCGAGGGCCAGCTTGCCGAGGTGTCTGCGGATCATGGGTTGTCTCTTTGTCGGGGTCGATTCGGGGTTGCAGTCGTTGCCGTCGTCACTGCACCGGGGGTGCAGTGTGCCGGAAGCCGGGTAAGAAGGATTTCTTCATTTGCGATGGGGCTCGTATCGACTTGCGGGGTGCCATTTTCCGATGCCTTGACAGGGCCCTGTCTGACGCAAATACTGCACCGTATGGTTGAGTATTTTTGGCAAGCCCGGCATGCGTCGATGGCACGCCGGGCCTCCCCGAAGGAAACCCAGGAGACTCGCATGCTCGGAAACATCAACGCAGTGGCCAATCTCGCGGTGAAAGACCTCGCGGTTGCCCGCCGCTTCTACGAAGACACGCTGGGCCTGTCGCAGGTCGATGCGGAGGGCGACGAAGTCATCGTCTACCGCAGCGGCAACACGCGCATTAACGTGTACCGCTCGCAGTTCGCCGGAACGAACCAGGCGACGGCCGTCACCTGGCAGGTGGGCGGAGACATCGAGCGCCTCGCCGCCGCCCTCAAGGCCAAGGGCGTGCGCTTCGAGCACTACGACATGCCCGACACGAAGCTCGTGGGCGACCTCCATGTCATGGGCGACATGAAGGTTGCGTGGTTCAAGGACCCGGACGGGAACATCCTGAACCTGATCAACGGCTGATCGATCAGCCGAAGTTTCAGCCGAAGTTCTTCGCCGCGAAGTCCCAGTTCACCAGCTTGGCCAGGAAGGTCTCGACGAACTTCGGGCGCAGGTTGCGGTAGTCGATGTAGTAGGCGTGTTCCCAGACGTCCACGGTCAGCAGCGCGGTGTCTGCAGTGGTCAGCGGCGTGCCCGCGGCGCCGGTGTTCACGATGTCCACCGAACCGTCGGCCTTCTTCACCAGCCACGTCCAGCCCGAACCGAAGTTGCCCACGGCCGACTTCACGAAGGCTTCCTTGAACGCGTCGTAGCTGCCCCA
>NZ_FNPM01000027.1:0-30439 GCF_900107295.1 Variovorax sp. YR266 | reverse complement strand
CCACGGAACTTGTAGTTCGTGGTGATGGACACGTTGCCCGTGAGATTCGGGGCGGGAGCGGCTGCCGGTGCTGCTGCGGCATCCGTCGTTGCTGTCTGCGCCAGGGCTGCGCCCGAAGCGGTCAATGCAGCGGCCAGAACGATCAGCGCCTGGGCGGCGGTACGGTGCGTCATCAGGGAACTCCTCGCAAGTGTGTTGTTGGACCTGTGAGGCTCAAAGCAGGGAGCGTGCCAAACTGCACAAATACCGGTCATAACCACCCCCGCCCCCGCATTGGTTGAGAGCCAAATCGTTACAACGTCTGTTGCGAGTGGTTGCAGATATCCGGTGCGCCGCACCACCGCGGACATGTCGAAGATAGGCGCACCATCTTGGGGAGAGGGAGAAGAATGGGGTTGTCTTTGGTGCAGAGCCGCGCCTTGCTGGGCCTGGAAGCGGCCAGTGTCACTGTCGAGGTGCATCTGGCGAACGGTTTACCCAGCTTCACGCTGGTCGGGCTGGTGGAAACCGAGGTCAAGGAGGCGCGCGAACGGGTGCGCTCGGCGCTGCAGAACGCGGGGCTGGAGTTTCCGAACAACAAGCGCATCACCGTGAACCTTGCGCCAGCCGACCTGCCGAAGGACTCCGGGCGCTTCGATTTGCCCATTGCGCTGGGCATCCTCGCGGCCAGCGGGCAGATCGACAACGCCCGGCTCGCCGGCCACGAGTTCGCCGGGGAGCTGTCGCTGTCCGGCGAGCTGCGGCCCGTTCGTGGTGCGCTGGCCATGGCACTGGCGCTGCACACGCGCGGCGTTGCCACGCGGCTGGTGCTGCCCCTGGAGAGTGCACAGGAGGCCGCACTGGTGCCGGGCGGTGAGGTGTATGGCGCGAAGCACCTGCTCGATGTGGTGCGCCAGTTCATCGCCGAAGGCAGCGATGCCGCATCGCAGCTGCCCGAATCGCCAGACGACAGTGGCTGGGCGCGCGTCCAGGCCGCGCCCGGCGCGATTCCGCCGCAATACGCGGACCTGTCTGAAGTGAAGGGACACGCCGGCGCCAAGCGCGCGCTCGAAATCGCGGCGGCCGGCGGCCACAGCCTGCTGATGGTCGGCGAGCCGGGTTCGGGCAAGTCGATGCTCGCGCAGCGCTTCGCGGGCCTGCTGCCGGCGATGCACATCGACGAGGCACTGGAAAGCGCGGCCGTGGCCAGCCTGGGCGGGCGCTTTGCGACCGAGCGGTGGATGAGCCGGCCTACCTGCTCACCGCATCACACATCGAGCGCGGTGGCGCTGGTCGGCGGGGGCTCTCCGCCCCGGCCCGGAGAAATCTCGCGGGCGCACCACGGAGTGCTCTTTCTCGACGAATTTCCCGAGTTCGCCCGCTCGGCACTGGAGGCTCTGCGCGAGCCGCTGGAGACCGGCACCATCACCATCGCCCGGGCCGCGCGGCGCGCCGAATTCCCGGCGCGCTTTCAGCTGATTGCCGCCATGAACCCCTGCCCTTGCGGCTACCTGGGCTCTTCGTCGAGACCCTGCCGCTGCACGCCGGACCAGGTCTCGCGCTACCAGGGCAAGCTCAGCGGCCCGCTGCTGGACCGCATCGACCTGCACATCGAAGTGCCAGCGGTGTCGGCGCAGCTGCTGCTCGAAGCGCCGCCCGGTGAATCGACCGACAGCATCCGCACCCGCGTGGTCGATGCGCGCGAGCGTGCGATACGGCGGCAAGGCCACGCCAACCAGTCGCTGCAAGGCGCTGCCATCGACCGGCATGCCGTGCTCGACGACGCGGCGCGCAAGTTCATGTTCAACGCGGCGAACAAGCTCGGCTGGTCGGCGCGCAGCACGCACCGCGCACTCAAGGTGGCGCGCACGATCGCCGATCTGGCAGGGGCGGATGCGGTGCAAGCGGCGCATGTGGCGGAGGCGGTGCAGTACCGCAGGGCACTGCGCGGCGCCAAATGAACGCAGGAGCCCAGCCGCGGCGCAGACCGTACTACTTGAACTCGTGGCTCACCACAGGCGCCGACTTGCTGTCCTGCACCGTCACGCGCTGCCGGAACACCTCGAGATCGCCGTTGCGCACTTCGATGTTGTAGATGCCCGGGCGCAGCGACAGCGACTTGAGCGGCGGGCTCACGCCGCGGTCCGCGCCGTCGACGAACACCTGGCCCCAGGGGCGGACGTTGAACAGCACCCGGCCCATGCCGGGCGAGGCCGCAGGCGTGGCGGGAGCGGCAGCAGGTGCGCCCGGCGTGCCGGCGGGTGTGGCACCCGCCACGGTCGTCGTCGTGGTGCCCGGCGGCAACGTGCCAGGCGCGACGGGCACTGACGGCGGCGAGAGCCGGTTGATTTCGGCGATTGCATTGCGCGCCTCGCGCGCATGCACGCCGCGGCGGTAGCGGCGCAGGTAAGCCTCGTAGCCTTCGCGCGTGTTCTCGGTCTGCGCGAGGTTCCAGTCTTCGGCTTCGGCGGTGGCCAGCGCGGATTCGGGCGGCGCGGCCGGTGGGCCGACCGGGACGTTCTCCAGCGGTGTCAGCGGCGCCGTGGCCGTCGCGGCGGGCGCACTGGCCGGTGCGGCGGGCAGCGGCGCTGCTGCACTACCGCCGGCCGCAGGCGTTCCAGGCGCGGCCGGCACGCCATCGGTGGTGGTGGCCGGTGGCATTGCCGCCGGCGGCGCGGTGTTGCTCGACATCGGCGCGGCCGGAGGCGGCACCGGCACCATCGCGGTCTTGGTCTCCTGCGGCTGCATGCCCGAGGTCAGGCGCAGGCCGATCCAGCTGCCCACGGCCACTAGCGCGATCAGCAGCGCGCCCACCATGCCCCACGGCGGGCGCTTGAGTTTGTTCTTCGGCGCGGTTGGTGCTGCGGCTTTGTGCCCTTGCGCCTTGCTGCGGTCCTGCGGTGCGACGCGCGGTGCGGGCGCCGGCACTGGTGTAGGCGCGGCCCTCGGCTGCTCCGGCGCTGCCACCGGCATCGGCTCCAACGGCACCGGTGCCGACATCGGCGAGAACTGCTGCGGCACCAGCGGCGGAGGTGGCGGCGTCGCCGAAACGGGCGCCGCGGGAATGATCACCGTCGGGGCGCTCATGCCGCTCACGTAGATGTCGCCGAGCTTCACAAGCCCCAGCTCGGCCGCGAAGGCAGCCACGGTCTGCGTGCGGTCCTTGCTGTGCACGGCCAGCGTGTGGTCGACCGCGGTGCAGAAGCTCGGGCTCAGGTCGTCGCGGCCCATCGACGACAGGGGCACGTAGGCGTCCTGCACGCTGCGCACCACGGCCGAAGGCGGCGGATGGCCCGTGACCGCGCGGTACAGCACTGCCCCCAGCGCATACATGTCGGTCCACGCGCCCTGCAGCAGCGTGTTGTCGTCGGCGTACTGCTCGATGGGCGAGTAGCCCGACTTCACCATCACCGCCACTTCGTCGACGAGGTCGGCGATCGACTTGCGCGCCGCGCCGAAGTCGAGCAGCACCGGCAGGTCGTCCTGCTGGATGAAGATGTTGTCGGGCGCGATGTCGCGGTGGAAGCACTGGCTGCGGTGCAGCGTCTCCAGCGCGCCCAGCAGCGGCCCCAGCATGCCGAGCAGCCAGGGCTCGGTGATCCTGCCCGGCTCGTCCTCGGCCAGGCGGCGCAGCGTGCGGCCCTTGTAGAGCTGGATCGCCATGTAGGCGGTGGAGTTGGCCTCCCAGAAGCGATGCACGCGCACCAGCGCCGGGTGGCTGAACTGCGCGAGCGTGCGCGCCTCGTTGATAAAGCTGCGCAGGCCCGCCTGGAAGGTGGCCGTGAGCCGCTCGGAGCGCACATGCACGCTGTTGTCGCCCACGCGGCGCGCGAGCATCGAAGGCATGTATTCCTTGATGGCCACCTCGCGCTGCAGCGAGTGGTCGTAGGCGCGGTAGACGATGCCGAAGCCGCCTTCGCCGATCACCTCCAGCAGCTCGAATTCGGCCAGCCGGTGGTTCACGCCCAGCGGGTGCGGCCGTTCGTCATCCGTCTCGGCCGGCGGGCTTCCGATGCCGTGCGTCGTCGTCATGCTTCTCCTCCTGCGGGACTGCTGTGGCCCCTATGGCCGGTCTGGCTCTTCTTCATGCCCATGGCACATGCCCCTGCGAAAACAACTTGGAAAACAGCGGTGTGTTGAGGCCGCCGCCATGGGCAGCGGTCCGCAACGGCGATCCGTCGGCTTGATTGGTCCACCAGTAGCTGGTGCTGCCGAAAGGGTCGAAGCACAGTGGAAGCTCTGGCCAGCCCAGGGGCTGCTGGGCACTCGCGCCACCGGCTGTAGGCCCGAGGATCGAGAGGATGTCGTCCGAGCCGCCGCTGGCGGTCTGGAAGCCGGCGCGGCCCGCGGCCAGCACCTGGCTGTCGAACTGGTCGGGCGCCACACCGTGGCGGATGGCCTGGAGCAGCGCGGTGCCGCACTGCCGGTACCACGCGGCCGAGCCTTCGAGCACCGATGGGCGGTAGTTCTGCGCGGCCACCTGCAGCGTGATGCACACGGGGTAGTAGCGGCCCACGCGGTCGCAGCTCGGCGCGATGCAGCCGAACTGCACGGCGTCCACGCCCTGCGTGGCGGGGATCGCGAAGTTCCATACCGGCGCAACGGCGTAGTGCCGCGTCATCGCGTCAGGCCAGCGCTTGAAGCTGCCCAGGCCGTTCTGCATCCAGCGGTCCCACCACGCCTGCAGCTCGCGCGGCATGCGGCGGTAGAGAAAGTCGCCGGCTGCCGGCAGCTTGCCGTACCAGCCGATCTGTTCGTCGACTGGCACCCAGGCCTGAGGAGGAATGCTGCTGTTCATTTCAGGATTTCCCCGGGCAGGAGAAGCCGTTCATCTGCGGCAGGCGCAGCGGGTTGTAGACGCTGTTGGCCGTCACCGCGAGCACGACCTTCTTGCCCTGCAGGTCGAAGCTGGCGTTGAACGATTCGGGCGAGCTGCCCGCGGAGATCGAGGCCTTGTCGAACAGCCGGTGCAGCGCCCACGGCCCTTCGGTCACGATACCGCCGGCCGGCGTGCCGTTGGCGGTGGTCACCTGCAGGCGCACCTGGTTGCTGTTGCGCGGGCCGGGCCACTTGATGGTGCTGGGCGCCTGCGGACCGTGCGCGTAGCGCACCGTCTGCCCGTCGACGTCGAGCGTGAACTGCGTGAGCGCCGCATCCATGTCCTCGGGCCGGATGTCGATGGTGAACGAGGGCGTGCGCCCACCCGCCATGCCCGAGAAGAACACGTCGCGGATGGCCTGCGCCTTCTGGAACGAATCGAGGTACGCCGAGCGGCCGGCCGCGCTGCCGTCCACGCCGCGCTTGAAGGCCCACGGATTGACCGAGGTGTCGACCTGCGTGACGAGGTTCTTCTGGAAGAAGTCGTCCATCATCCCGCCCGGCGCGAACAGTTGCGCGAAGTCGCCCGAGGCCACGTCGCGGTTCGATCCACGCGTGAACGGATAGCGCCCCGCGATCGCCTGGTTGCAGAACGAGCCGATGCTCGCCGCCGCGCTCTGCCCGATGTTCTGCCGCGTTACCGCCGCCGCCTTCGACGACGCAGTGGCCGACAGATCGTTCAGCATGCCCTGGAACGGCACCGGCAGGCGCCCGGCCTCGGCCTGCACCTTGGTGACCGAATCGCTGGTCGGCGGGATGTTGCCGCTGCGCAGCGCGGTGTCGGTGGCGGTGAGGTAGTTGTAGAGCTCGTTGATGAGCGCGGCCGTCGCGTCGATGGGGGCCTGCCCGCCCTGCTTGGGCGCGGTCACCATGCGGCGCAGCGGCTCGAAGTGGTTGTCCACCAGCGACTCGGGGCGGTCTACCCGCGTGTTGCGGCGCTGGCTGCCGTCGGGCTGCCCGATGAGCTGTTCGATGCGCTCGCGCGTGCTCTGCACGCGGTTCTGCGCCTGGTCGAGCAGGCTGCGCGCGGCCTCGTCGTGGTTGCGCAGCAGGTCGGTCTCGCGCGCCGCGCCGCGGATGAGCCGCGACATCGGCGACTCCGCGGTCGAGAGCACGCGCGTCATCTGGATGCTCTGCAGCAGCGAGCGGCTGTCGGCCAGGCGGATGTCGACGAGGTAGTCGTCCCACACCTTGATGTAGTCGGTGAGGTAGAGCCGGCGCACTTCGCGCAGCAGCAACTCGCGCGAGGTGATGTCGGTGATGCCGGGCGCGCGGATCTGCAGCACCCAGCGGTCTTCCTGCTCGAGCGACAGCGTGGTCTCGGCGATGCGCTTGTCGAAGATGTCCCAGTAGCCGCGGTAGGTGAACAGCGTGGGAATGCCGTCGGTCAGCGGCTTGCCGCTCGCACGGCGGATGACCAGTGCCGATTCGGCCCCGCCCGCCTCGGCGATGGTGAAGGCATTGGGCTGGCTGGTCTGCAGCAGGATGCGGCGCAGCCGCGCATACGAGCGCTGGGCCAGCGGCACGCCGGCCAGGCGCTCGCGCGTCTGCGTGATGAGCCGGTCGTCCTTTGCGAACGGCGAGGTCAGCACGCGGCCCACGAACAGCGCCTTCAGGTGCGACTCGAGGTTCGCACGCTGCTCTCGCGTGAGCGAGGCACCGATCTTGCGGTCCACGTCGGCGAGCAGCCAAGCCTGCAGGAAGTCGGCGTCGTAGCGCTCTGCGTCATACAGCATGAGATACGCCTTGAGCGCCTCGTAGCTGTATTCGGCGTCGATCTTCGCGGCGTCGCGCAGCGACTGCTCGACGCGCTGCGCGGCCTGCGGCAGCAGCACTGTCTCCAGCGCGCGCTGGTACACGCCATCAGTTGCGGCCTGCAGCTTCTCGCCCTGGTAGAGGCCGAAGCGGTAGGACGTGGGCGGATCGCCGATGTCGAAGTGGCTGGACTTCGGCAGGTCGCGCAGCTTGTCGAGGATAAGCAGCGAACTCGCGATGTCGCCACTCGAATCGACCACCGTGGGTAGCTCACCGCGCGCGGCTGCCTTGTTGAAGGCCTTGGCGTTGGTGTCGACCTCGGCCACGTAGTCTTTGTTGTTGCGCCAGCTGTTCACGCAGGCACCCAGGAACAGCACCAGCAGCACGCCGATGGCGCTGTAGCCCGCGATGTCGATGGCCCGCTTGCGCCGGTACCAGCGCAGGTTGGTGCCGGCCACGCCCGCGTCGCGGAAGATCACCTGCTGCAGCAGTTCCTTCAGGAAGTAGCTCTTGCCCGGGCCCGGCGGCGGCGCCGGCGGCGCGTTGACCTGAAGGTAGCGCTTGATGGCGCCCATCACGCGGTCGAAGGCCGTGCCTTCCTGCGTGCCGCTGGTGAAGTACACACCGCGCAGCATCGACGCGGCCTCGAACTTCGACGGGTTGAACACGTCGGCCAGGAAGGTGCCGAGGATGTCCTCGAAGCTCGCGAACTGCTGCGGCAGCAGGTAAGCCTGCGCGCGGCGCATCGGGTCGGACTCGGCCGCCAGCAGCTCGGGCAGGCGCTCGTCCAGGCGCTGGTGCAGCAGCTTGTATTCCTGGTGGAAACGCTCGCGCAGGTCGCCGCTGCCCACGGGTGCCGCGCCCTTGCCGGCCTTGTTCGCCGGGTTGCCCTGGATCGGAAAGGTGAAGCCCCACACCTGTTGCCGCTCAGCTCGGCCCAGCGAGCCGAAGTACTCGTTGAAGCCGGCCAGCAGGTCGGTCTTGGTGACCAGCACGTACACCGGGAAGTCGATGCCCAGGTCGTTGCGCAGCTCCAGCAGCCGCTTGCGCAGCGCCATCGCATGGCGCGCGCGCTGCGCGTCGTCGGCCAGCGGCAGGTCGGCAATGCTGATGGTGAGGATCGCGCCGTTGATCGGCTGGCGCGGACGGAACTTCTTCAGCAGATCGATGAAACCCTTCCACTCGCCCTCGTCGGTCTCGCGGTTGCTCTCGTGCGTGGTGTAGCGGCCGGCGGTGTCGATCAGCACTGCTTCGTTGGTGAACCACCAGTCGCAGTTGCGCGTGCCGCCGATGCCGCGCACGGCGGCCTTGCCGAGCTGGTCGGCCAGCGGAAAGTCGAGGTCGGAATTCACCAGCGCTGTGGTCTTGCCCGAGCCCGGCGCGCCGATGAAGATGTACCAGGGCAGCTGGTACAGGTACTGCCGGTCGAACAGCGAGAAGCGCCCACCGGACTTGCCGTCGACTCCTTCGCCGAAGCGCATGTTCTTCAGGATGGCCGTGGCGTCGGTGAAGCCGCTTTGCAGCTCCTTGATCTCGGGCGCGTCCTCGGGCTTGGCTTCCTTCTCTTTCTTGGAAGGGGTGCGCAGCTGGTTGAGCAGCTGCGCGTTGAGCCGGCGCTCGCGCCACTTGCGGTAGATGACGCGTGCGATCCAGATCGCGAACATCAACGCGATGACCACGATGCGCACGATCTCGTCTTCGAGCGGGCGGTAGCGGCCCACCGCGATGGCTGGACCGATGATCCAGATCAGGAAGGCGAGCGCGACCAGGCCCAGGAAGACCCACAGATCGCGGCTGATGAGAAAACGGAAGATGGCGCGCAGCATCAGCGGGTGCCTCCGGGCTGCGGTGCTGCTGGAGCGGCAAGTGGCGCGGAGTTGGCGGGCACGCCGGCCACGGGCGCTACCAGCAGCGTCACCTCGACGCGCCGGTTGCGCGCGCGGTTGGCCGGGGAGTCGTTGGGCACGAGCGGGTCGGCATCGCCGCGGCCTTCGGCTCGCAGGCGTTCGGGGCGCGCAAGGCGCGTGGCGATCATTTTCTTCACCGCGTCGGCGCGGGCCTGCGAGAGTTGCCAGTTGGAGGGAAAGCGCACGCTGCGGATCGGCTGGTCGTCACTGAAGCCGCTGACCAGCACGTTGCCGTCCACGGCGTTGAGCGCATCGGCCACGCGCGCGAGCACCGGCGCATAGCGATCGAGCACGCGGTCGGAGCCCGAGGCGAACAGGCCATCGCCGCGCAGCACCACCACGCTGCGGTCGGCCTCGTCGCGTACGGTCAGCAGGCCGTCGCGGATCTCTGGCTCGAGAAAGCGCTGCAGGCGCGGCGTTGGCGCTGGCATGACCACGGCGCGCGCGGTCTGCGGCAGACGTACCGCGTTGACGGCCGCGAAGGCTCCGTCGGAATGGCCAGCAAGGTTGAAGGTGAGCAGCGCGAACACGACGAGCAGCAGCACCGCCGCCACCGCGCCCACCGCCCACACGGGCAGCCAGTTGCGCGTGCGACGCACGGGTGCGCTCGCGTCCTGCCAGTGCGGCGACAGCGGCACGGCGATTTCGCCGCGCGTCTGCCGGATGATCTGCAGCAGCCGCTGCTTGAGAGTTTCGAGCTGCGTGCGGCCGTTGTCGATGACGCGGAAGCGCCCCTCGAAACCCATGG
Source organism: Variovorax sp. YR266 (assembly GCF_900107295.1). NCBI lineage: Bacteria > Pseudomonadati > Pseudomonadota > Betaproteobacteria > Burkholderiales > Comamonadaceae > Variovorax > Variovorax sp. YR266. The sequence continues at coordinate 21,172 of NZ_FNPM01000027.1, read as the reverse complement.
CCAGGCAGAAGTAGATGAGCTCGATCAGGTGCAGGTGCTGCTGCGGGTTCTGCACCAGGCGCGACAGCAGCTGGAAGAACTTCTCGCCGCCCCAGGTCTCGTTGTGGAACATCACGAGCAGGCTCTGCGACGACCAGATGCTGCCGCCCCACGGCGTGAGCGCGGCGGCCTCGTCGACTGCCGTGCACAGGCAGTAGCGCGCACCGATGATCACTTCGGGCGAAATGCCCGCCTGCTGCGCGCGCGTTTCGAAGCGGCGCACTTCATCGACAAGGTGCTCGCGCAGCTGCGCCGGCGCGGGATGGTGGCCGGTGGCGCGGATCTGCGGAATCAGGTCGAGCAGCGGATTGGCGGCCGCCACCAGCGGGTTGTTGCCCGCGAGCGCCGTGTCGCCCGCATGCGGGCGCCGCGCGTCGTGCCATGCGGTGAAGGACTCGGGCTGCGCGCCAAGGCCACTACCACCACGCGAGGCATTCGGCATGCCGCCTGCGTCGCCCATTGCATTGCCGCCGCCGGGATTCGGCGGCACGAAGCCTCCCGGACCGACGGCCATGTCGTTGACACCGTTCATAGAGTCCCTCACGGACGGATGGCCCAGAACTCCATGGCCAGCCCGGGAAAGTCACCGGCCAGGTGCATCGCCACGCCGCCCGATTTTTCGAGCTGGCGCCACATGTCGCCGCTCTTGTCGAGTTCGAAATAGTGGTAGCCCGCGTTGTACGGAATCTGCCGCGGCGCCACCGGCAGCGGCCGCACCACCACGCCGGGCAGTTGCAGCTGCACAAGATCGCGGATGCGCTCGACCGAGCCGATCTTCACCTGCGTGGGGAAGCGCTGTTGAATGGCATCGGCCGGCAGGTCGGCATGCACCGCGAGCACGAAGCCCGCGTTGCGCACGAGCACCGGGTCGGGCATGCGGCCCACGCGCACGCCGTGGCTGCGCTCTTCAAGTTCGATGGCGATCGCGCTCTGCTCGAGCACGGCCGACAGCGAACGCCGCAGCTCTTCAAGCAGCGGGCGGATGCACTCGTTGAGGTTGTCGTGGTCGTATATCGGCCACAGCACCGGACGGCGCGTGGGCGATGTGTGCGTGGCCAGATGGCAGGCCAGCTTGAGCCAGTCGACGAACAGGTTTTCTGGGTGCACCTGCACCGCCTGCTGCGAATGCCACGTGAGCGCAAGGTAGCGGTTGACCAGCTCGAGCAAGAGGAAGTCAGAGACCTCGCTCACGCCGCCGCGCCCCGGCTGCGACAGCCGCGAGGCCAATGCCTCGGAGCGCTGCGTTAGCAGGCCGTGCAGCTCCGCGATCATGCTACGCAGCATTGCGTGCGCAGAAGCGTCGAGCACCGGCGGAATGTAGTTGGCATCGACCACCAGCTTGTGGTCGGTGCGCCGCTCGATCACGCGCACCGCGCCGATGGCTTGCCATTCAGCGGTGAGCGAAGAAGCACGCGCAAGACGCAAGCGCGGCGCTGCGAGCTGCAGCACGGCGGGGCCGAGTGCCACCGCATTGCCGTCGTTCACTTCGCGCTCGATCACGCCGAAGCGCGCGGCCGAACCTTCGTCTTCCGCGAAGATGACCTCTTCGCTGCCGGGCCTGCGCAGCGGCAGCGCGAGCACGATGAGCTCGTCGGTGAGATCGGTCGGCACTTCGTAAGGCAGCGGCGCGTCTTCGGCGCCGAACGAGAACGGCGTGCCATCGGGCATCACGCCCGCGCCGCCGAGCAGAGACACGCGGCCCAGCGCATACGCGTCGCGGTCGATCTCCAGACTCAGCCAACCCCAATAGGCGCCTTGCAGGCCTGCGGTGCGCCGGGTCACGTATTGCTCGACATAGCGTTCCATTTGCTGGAAATGCTGCGGCCGCAGGTACATCCCTTCGGACCACACCACACGATTCGCCAATGCCTGCGGATGGGCGCCATTCTTTGCGGCGCCCGAATTGCGAACTGTCACCAAAAGACCTCCTGGGGAGTGCTCACATCGAAGCGGGAGATGCGCTGAGGAGCGGCCTCCCGGTCCACTTGTTTTGCTCCTGATGCTACACGGCGCGTCTTACGTTTTGCACCGCATTTCGCTCAAGAATTTCTCGCACTTTCGTACTAGCAGGCCAGCACCCCAAGCCGAAAGTTAACGACTTGGTAGCAGCTCTATGCCCGTCTTGCGCACGGCAACGTGCACGGCCTGCTCGCTCGGCGAAAACTGCCACACCTTGTACAGGTTGGTTTGCTTCGGTTCCTTCAACGGCAACACGATGCGCCAGCGTGCGGCCTCGAGTTTGCGATAGCCCGCGATGATGCCGATGGCGCGCGAGTCGAGCCCTGCCTCGCGCTTGAACACGCGCTCTTCGCCGCTGCGCATGATGGCCTGGTCGGCGTTGACAAGCTCGGTCATGAGCGTCTCGCGGTCACGGTCCTGTAGTGCAAAGTAGTCTGCGGTTTCGAAGTTACCGGAAGATTTCAGTTCGAAGACCTTCACGAGGATGGGTGCGGCCTGGCCGCGTCCGTCGGGGTTGACGCCGTCGTCGATCTTGACTGTGACGGCATAGGGCGTGGGCATGGACTTGGCTGTCGATGCGCATCCGCCGATGAGGCCCGCAAACAACGGTGTGGTGGCAAGTGCGCCTTGTAGCAAGCTTCGTCGATGCATTGAAATCTCCCCGAGGGTTCGCGGCCTATATTATCGAAGTCATGCGCACTTACGATGGCGCATAACGTGCATGTCGCAACACAGCGGCACACTATCTCAAGCATTCCTTTTGCAAGGTAGGAGAGAAGATTGAAGTCATGTCTGCCTGCTTTGGCGTTCGCTCTTTTCGTGGTCGCGGGTTGCACGACCACACCGCCGCCAGAGCCCGCGCCGCAACCCGAACGACTGAGCCAGCAAGTGGCGCGCACCACGCTCGAGAAGGCGCAGCAAGCGTATGACGAAGGCGACTATGCCAAGGCCGTCAGCACGCTCAAGAGCGGCGGCGTGTCGGTATTCGAAGGTGCCGAGCCGGGCACCCGGCTCGATGCGATGAAGCTCGAGGCCTTCAGCTACTGCGTGGCCAACCAGATCGCCGAGTGCCGCAACCAGTTCCGCAAGATCCTCGATGCGTTCCCGACCTTCGAGCTCAACGTGGCGGAGCGCAAGCATCCGGTGTGGGGCCCCGCGTTCGAGGCCGCCAAGCGAATGAAGCGTTGATGAAGAACATCGCGGCCGCACCAGTGCGGCGGCGCGAGACGACGAACACGGAGAAGCCATGCGTTGGACAGTGATCGAACATGCCGGCAGGCCGGTGACCGTGGGCCCCTCGGCATTGCTCGCCGCGCCCGGCGGAACGATCGGACGCAGCCCCGACAACCACCTCGTGCTGCCCGACGAGCAGCGGCAGATCTCGCGCCTGCAGGCCACCGTGCGCTTCGACGAAGATGGCGTGGCGGTGCTGCGCAACATGAGCGCGGTGCTGCCGATCAGCGTGAACGGGCACACGCTCGCGCACGAGCAGGAAGCGCGCGTGGCCGATGGCGACCGCGTCGCGATCGGAAGCTATGTGCTGGAGGCCGCGAGCGCGCAGCGCGCGGCGCCCGTAGCGGCTGCGGTTCAGCCACCGCCACCTCCTTCCCCGCCGCCGCTGCAATCGATGCAGCCGCCAATGGCCGCGCCGATGTCGGCGAGCCCCATCGACGCACTGCTGCCGTCCTCCGGCGCATCCGACGTGTTCTCCGATCTGTTCGGCGAAGGCGCATTGCCCATCGGCGACACGCAACCCACGGTGGCGATGCCACCGCCGCGGCAGGCAACGCCCGTGCCGCCACCGATGCAGCCGCCCGCATTCGCTCCGGCGCCGCGCGAGTCCTTCGCTGCCCCTTTGCAGCCGTCCGCGCCACCGCCGGCGCCGCAACCCAAGGTGAACCCGACCCTCGCCTCGTCGCAGATCCCTTCTGCGGCTGACTGGGACGCCATCCTCGCCAACGCACCGCGCCGCGTCGACAGCACGCCCGCGCCGATGCCCGACCCGATGGCGCACGAGCCCTTCGAGTTGCCGTCGCAGGCGCGCCGCAACCCGGTCGATCCGCTCGCGGAGCTGAACCCCGACGCGGCCAACGACATGTCGGACATGGCGCTCAAGCGCGGTGTCGATCCGCTTTCTTTCTTCGCAGCCGACGAGAGCGCGCACTCGCCGCTGACCGATCCGCGCCCCACCGCGCTGACGCATACCGACCCGATGCTGCCGGGCGACACGCACCCCGCGCTCGACCTGTTGCAGAACAACAGGCCGGCCGTGCAGGGGTACAGCCATTCGAACCATACGCGGGAAGTGGCGGCTCAGTTCCGTCCGCCGACTCCGGTGGCGATGCCGGTGCCAGCACCTGCGCCGGCACCCGTGCCCGCCGTCGAACCTGTGAAGGTGGAGGCACCGCCGCCGCCGCCACCACCACCGCCTGCGCCCGTTCCGCCACCACCACCTCCGCCGCCGCCTCCTGCACCACCGCCCGTGGTGCAAGAGAGCCCGCCCGAGCCGCCACCTGTCGCAGTGCCGCCCGTAGTTGCTGAACCTGCGGCTGCACCCGTCACAGCAGCAACACAACCCGCCGCAGCCCCATCGTCCTCATCGGAAGCCCTCTTCAAGGCCTTTCTCGAAGGCGCGGGCGTCCCCGAAGTCGCTGGCCAGCAACCGCTCGACATCGAAGCCATGCAGCGCCTGGGCCGCATCATGCGAGCCTTCACCGACGGCACCATCGAGCTGCTGTCCTCGCGCGCCATGCTCAAGCGCGAGGTGCGCGCCGAAATCACGATGATCGTGGACGAGGAGAACAACCCGTTCAAGATCCTGCCGAACGGCCGCGCCGTGCTGATGCAGATGTTCGGCGCGCGCATGCCCGGCTTTTTGCCGCCCGAAGCCGCCGTGCACGACGCGCTCGGCGACCTGCAGTCGCACCAGCTCGGCATGGTCGCCGGCATGCGCGCCGCGCTGCTCACGCTGCTCAAGCGCTTCGACCCCGCCGCGCTGAGCCGCGAAACCCCGCACGACGGCAGCCTGGGCGAGAAGCTGCTGCCCGGCGGCCGCGAGGCGCGCCTGTGGCGCGAGCTCCAGCAACTGCACACCGAAACGACCGCAGCCGTCGAAGACGACTTCCAGGCCGTCTTCGGCCGCGCCTTCCAGCAGGCCTACGACAAGGAAATGGAACGGCTGAAGGAGGCGCGCCGTGCTTGAAGCCACCCGCTCTTTCGCCGTACCCATCTCGACCTCGCAGTTCTCCTGCGTGGGCGAACGCAGCGGCAACCAGGACGCCATCGGCTACCACCTCGACGAGCGCAACGGCTGCTTCGTAGTGAGCGACGGCGTCGGCGGCAACGCAGGCGGCGAACTGGCCTCGCGCATCGCGGTCGACACCGCCCTCAACACCTTTGTCGACGCCCCTTCGCTGGCCGCCGACAACATCCAGCGCTGCGTGAAGGCGGCCAACGACGCCATCCTCGCGAAGCAGCGCGAACTGACCGAGCAGAGCCGCATGAGCGCGACCTTCGTGTCGCTGTTCATCGACCGCATCACCAACCAGGCCTGCTGGGCCCACGTGGGCGACAGCCGCCTCTACTGGTTTCGCCGCGGCGCGCTGATGCAGCGCACAGAAGACCACAGCCTGTCGGAGCGGTCGGGCGATGCGGCCGCAAGCCACCAGAACGGCGGCGAGCGCCTGGTGAAGACCAACCTGCTCTACCGCGCGCTGGGTGCACGCGCCACGGCCGAAGCCACCATCACGGCGCCACAACGCCTGGCCGATGGCGATGCTTTCCTGCTGTGCACCGACGGGCTCTGGCAGCTGATCTCGCAGCAAGTGATGGAACGCTCATTGCAGCTGGCCGACAGCGCGGAAGAATGGCTCGCGCTGATTCGCCGCGCAGCCGAATCCAAGGCTGATGAATCGCGCGACAACTACTCGGCGCTGGCCGTGTGGGTGGGCTTTCCGCAGCAGGTGACGCTGGCAGGGCCGGTCTGAATCGACGCGCCCTCAGGGCGCCAGCATCAGCACCTTGAACTGGCTCGGCACGATGCGCATGCCGACGATGTTGCAACGGTTCTGCGTCGTGATGCTGGTGACCCGCGTGGCCGGCGTACCCTTGAGAAGCACGGTGAACGCGCCTGTCATATGACGCGATTGCTGCATGAACGTCTGCGACACAACGCCGCCCAGCGCCCCGGGCTGATCCCCCAGGGTGATTGGCGTGGTCGTAGCCATGTTGTGTGCCGGCATCGCCATGAAAAGGATGTTCCAAGCATTCGGAACAGCCATCGGCCCCATAGCCATGTTCGGGTATGGAATGGGCACCGGCGTCTTGCAGACGTCGGGGAATGCCATGTCCATTCCCATGAGCTGACAATTGGCAAACATCTGGTACCTCCTCGCTTAGCCCATGTGGATCTGAGCCGCGTCCACCTTCACCAGTTCCTGGCCGGTGACCATCGTGTGGTGGCCATGAATGCGCACCGTCTCGCTGGCCTTGTAGTCCATGTGGCCCGCACGCACCTGGTCGACTTCATCCGTCAGGCGTAGCGTCTGACGCGCCATCTGCACGATGCGATCGGCCACGGTCTCGAATACCTTGCCGACCAGCCGGACGCTTCCTGCCGCGGCCTGCACGGAGCGCGTCACCAGCCGCAGTTCACCGATGTCACACTCGCCCTCTTCTGCCTTGAGTACGAAGCGCTTGTCCGCGCGAAGCCTGAGCTCCGAAGTACTCGCGATGGTCACCCGGCCGTTGCCGGTAGACGCGAAGGTGACGTCGCCCGCCGCCTCGATGCAGCTTGACGACGCATCGGCCTGCTCGATCACGGCGATCAGGTAGGCTCGCGCGCTGTCGGGACCGGACACCAGCACGGTATCGCCGCTGGCCGGTTTGAGCAGGCAGCTAGCCGCGCGCCGGCAAACCCAGACAGCACCCTGCTCGTCATCGACGCTGATACGTCCATCCGGCAGCAATGCGGCGACCACCCCTTGGAAGTGAACCGGAGCCGTCAGCAACGAGGCTTTGCGCAGTGAAACGACTGACATGGAGATCTCCTTGTTTCGATGGGTAAACAGTGGAACGGGCAGGCCTGGCGGCATCAGCTCGGCGGACGGATCTCTTGGGCCTTGAACAGCTCCGAATCGTTTTCGATGATGCCACCGCTTCCCGAGAAACGCGCACCTTCGCGCGCGGCCCGATGAAAGCGAGTACGCAAAAAGCGTGCATTGCGCAAATCGGCGCCATGAAGATCGGCATAGGAGAGATCGGCATCGTGCAGATCCGCGTCGCGAAAGCTGGCACCCCTCGCCCGCGCGCGATGGAACACGCTCAGCGGCAGGCGCGAGCGGCTGAAATCGGTACCTTCGAGTTTGGCGTCGGACCAGATCGACTGATCGAAGACGGCATCGCTGCAATTCGCTCCACGCAGATCGGCCTGCGGGAACATGGCTTGGGCGGCATCCGCTCCACTGAAGTTCGCATGGGTCAGCGTGGCGCCCTTGAAATTGCTCTGGGTCAGCACGGCGCCGCTGAAATCGACGCCTGCCATCGCGCTGTCGGTGAACTGGCAGCGCAGGAAGGCGGTGTGCGGCAGGCGCTGACCTTCGAGATTGCACTCCATCAAGATCGAACCATCGCATCGGGCCTGAGCGAACTCCACCGTGCGCAGATCCATGCGAAACAACATCAGGTGCAACAGCTGTGCCCCGCGGCAATCGAGCTGATCGACCCTTGATTCGGTGACGACGATCTGATCGCAAATGCTCGGCTTCAGCACGGCATTCCCGAGTTCGCATCTGGCAAAGGCCACGCGTTCCATTTGGGCTTTCCCGAAATCCGCATGAGCCAGCGAAGATTCGAAGAAGTTGGTGTCCTGCATGAACGCGCGGCCGAGTTGCGCAGCCTCCAACCGACACCGAAACACGCGCACGCCTCTCAAGCTGGCCGCCGACAGGTCTGCCCGGTCGAAGTTGCATTGCGTCAGCGAACTGTCGTCGAGGCTGGCGCCACGCAGATTCGTCAGGCTCAGGTCGACGTGCTCCATCTGCGCCCCCGACAAGTCGACGCCGCTGAGGTCCTGACCCGCGAGACTCGCCTTGACCACCGGTTCGCCATGCCGAATCTTGTCCAGAAGTTCTTCGACTGTCATCGAACCGGCTCAGTCCTTCGTGCGGGCAAGGTCTTGGCTCCTTGGGTGTAGGCGCCGATGAAAGTGGTCGAGCCGTCGATGGCGGCCTGCGACACGTCGGCGCGAAACAGATTGGCATCCTGCAGGCTGGCAAAGCGCAGGTCGGCCTTGGAAAGATTGGCGTCGATGAGATTGGCACCGCGCAACGAGGCTTCGCGAAAGTCCGCGCGAATGAACAGGCTCTCGCCGGCATGCAGTCCCTCGAGCCGCGCGCGCCGCAGGTCGCACTCGGAGAAATCACAGCCTTCGAGGCGCGCCCTCGCGAGATCGGCGCCGACCAATATGGCTCCGCGCAGGCCGCACTGCCTGAGCGAAGCGGCGCAGAACACCGCCTGCACCAGGCTGCAGCCATGGACGAAGGAACAGGTGACGAGGCTGGCCTCGGTGAAGTCGACCCCCTCCCGCGCATCGACGGCGACGAAAGCACAGGCGTTCAGCGAGGCGCGTACGAAGGATGTTCCCTTGAAGCTGCACTCGACCCAGCTCACCTGCTTGAACGCGGCGTCGTCGAAAGCGATGTCTTCCAGTGCCAGCTTCACCATCGCCATCTGCTCCCAGTGCGAGCCGCGCGCATCGCAGCGCGCCCATTCGCTTTCGAACAGATCGGCTTGATTGAACGCGGCCTTCGCCAGCACGCAGGAACGAAAAATGGTCTTGCTGCAACGCGTCTGCACGAAGCTGGCCGCCGTGAAGTTCGCCCCTTCGCATTGCGCGCCGCCCAGATTGGCCTCGTCCAGCCGCGCATCGGTGAGCGAAGCCCGGACAAGCCGCGCCCGCGCAAGCACCGCGCGCGTGAAGTTGCAGCCATCGAGCCGCGCGTCGCTGAAGTCGACGTCTTCGAGGTTCGCTTCCGTGAAGTCGGCACCGCGCAGATCCAGACCCGAGAGGTCGGCGCCGACGAAGTTCATGCCTGCGAAACGACGCTCGCCGCTGGCTGCGGCCTCGAGGCGCCGGCGCAGCCGCCTGGAGCGCAGGCTGCTGGCCGGCGGCGCCGGCTCGAGCAGGTGTGCGCCGTAGAGGTGCCCCATGCGCGCGCTGCGCCCGGCCTGCTCGCGCAGCCGCGCGTTTTCGGCGGCCTCGTCGGATGTGAGGGGGGTCCGGCGCTCTCGCGCCGCTTCTTCCTCGAGGCGCGCGAGGTCACGCAGCAGGCGGTCCGGGTCGAATCGGCGCTGCACAGGCTTGCCGGTCCGCGCCTCCACCTCGGTCATGGCCTTGTCGATGCTCGCCTTGATCTCGTCGGACAGCTGGCGCGGTTCCATCTGCGACAGCGGTGGGATATCGACGTCGGGTTGAACGGCAGCGGGCATCCCGCGCGCGACGGCCTGAGCGCGCCCCTCGGCGCCGCGGGCAAGGGCCGACTCGCGCATCTGCTCGAGGGCTCGATCGGCCTTCTCGGCGAAGTCTGGCAGATCGTCCATGGAGGCAGGCGGATGCAAATCCGGTTCGGACAGGGGCGGCAGATACTGCTCGGGATCCAGGCCCTGCTCCAGCAGGCGGGCGCTCAGGCGTTCGTGCTCGCGCTGCCGGCCTGCGCGCAGGTTGCGCACCAGCGGAAGCGAAGCGATATCGGGCATCTGGTCGCCTGCCCATGGCCCCATGATCGCCTTGGGGACCAGGTCGCTGTCGCGCAGGACCAGCACCGCCTTGGCCGGATCGATGCGCTGCTGCAGCACCTGCTGGTAGTGGGCGAGCGGCCGCGGCTGCCCGCGCAACTCGAGCGCGGGCATGATGTGCTTGACGTCGGCCGCGTCATCCTCTGCGATGGGCGATACACCGTGCCAGACCAGGATGACGCGCTCGGCGTGCGGAAAGAACCAAGCCGTGCTCATGCGCAGCGAAATTTCCGACAGCGCGCCACCATCTTTCTGAAAGCTGGCGAAGCAGCGCGCCTGCCAATCGGGCAGCTGGCCGCGCATCACCGGCTGCCGGGGGTGCATGTTCCACAGTTCGTAGGCGGCGCCCGGAGGCAATTCGCTCTGGCCAGGTAGGCGCTGGTCGGCAGGTGCGGCATTGAAGTAGCGCCAGTCCATGTCCTCGGCGAAACCCGGGTACTCGTGCTGCAGCCACTGCTGGTCGTAGGCGCGCCCCATCAGCGCGAGCCGCTGCGGCCGGTCGGGGGGTATGGCGCCGAAACCCGCAGGCACGATGCGCCGCCCGGGTACGTCCTGACGCGCGCCGGGCAACTCGACATTGGGAAGCCGGCGCGTCTGTACGCCGTTGATCGTTTCATCGAAGCTGCCGATGCCTTCCGGGTTTTCGGGCTCGCCCGGGCCGCCATAGGCATGCGCCCAATCCAGCCTCAGGCGCTCGAAAGGCTGCGCGGGCGTGGCGCGGCCGTCGAGCCAGTAGCGATCACCGCTCACCAGCAACGACTTGGCCTGGCCATGGAAGACGGCCTGGGCCGCGCACAGTGTCTTGTCGTCCTGATGCGCCGTGTACGCATAGCCGCTGACCAGCCACTCCGGCTCGATCTTGGGCACGCCCATGTCCAGCACGTTGCCGGGCCCTATCTCGTCGGCCGCCAGCTTCCAGAGATCCTGGTCGGGCATCAGCAGGGGCTCGGGCGCCAGGCTGGCCATCGCGAAGACCGAGACGCCCAGGAAGTCTCGCCGCTGCCGTCGGAAGGGCCGGGTGATGATGCTCAGGCGAAAGGGCTTGATGGTCTTCATCGGGGGCAGCGCACCTGCTTCAGCGCACCGGCTGATCGATGGCGATCTCGCGCGAGACCGGGTCGAAGCGCAGCTTCACGGAGCGCCCTGGTGCGAAGTCGGCGAGCTTCACCGGGCTGATCGGGGCGACCAGTTCGGTCTCGTAGGCGGTCAGTCCGCCCTCAGGCCGTACCTGGAACTTGAGCCGCACGAGGATATAGATGCGCTCGACCCGCATGGCCGTGTCATAGCTCTCGAGCACCACCCCTACGGCCGGCTGGCCCGTGCGAAGCACTCTTTCGGCGCGATCCGTCCCCATCACCTGGCGGTTGACCACACTCTGCTGATCTATCACGCGGAATACATAGCGCTTGGCCAGCGTAGTCAGCACGGACGGCAGCAGCACGACGACAGCGATGATGACGATCAGATACCAATACTTGGTGAACCACACGACGAAAAGATCCAACACGCGCTCCAGGCTCAGAGATAGACGGTGATGCCCCTGGGGTTCACCCTGATTTGGGAGTAGTCGATTTTTGTCGCCGGGTTGTCCGTCGTGAAAAGCGTCCGGGTGGCGGTATAGAGGCCGATCGCACCGCTGGCGGAATACATGTCGAACTTGTTGATGGCGCCCGTGAGCGAGTAGGCGTTGAAGCCCAGGTTCTGCGCGGCAACGCTGACCACCCTTCCGTTGGCGAAGACGGCGAGCCCGTTGATGCTCACGTTGATCCCGTTGATCCCCATGTTGAAGCCCTTGAAGGCAATGCCCCAGTCCGTGAAGGTCACCTTCTTGGCCGACTTGTCCTCCACGTGAGGGGCATCCAGGATGATCTTGGTCGGCGACTTGACCGAGATGTCTGCCGCGGTGCTTTCCAGGTTCATGGGGCCATCCGTCGTCGCACTCAACGACGTGTTCGCGTGCACCTTTTGTGCCCCCTCGACGAGATAGTCCTCGTCGCCGTGGACCGTCACCTTCTTCCCCTTGGTTTCTTCGGTGTACAGGCCGACCACCTTGGTGGTCTGGGGACCGGCAATGTCTTCCTTGAGCGACGTACCGATGATCCGCTCTTCACCGCTGTCGACCGTGTCCTTGCGCTTGCCGGTGACATGGATGGTCTGGTTGCCGATGACGTCGACCTGCTGGTCGCCGCCATCCACCTTGATGAACTGGTTGCCGCCGTTGACGGTGATCGTCTGCGGCCCGCCCTTGTTCACCGTCAGCGTGTGCGGCCCGTTGACCGTCTCGTTGAGCGAGGTGTTGGTCGTGTAGGTGTCCGCGCCTTCGATCAGCGTCTCGCGCGTGCCGTCCACGGTGTGCGTTTCATTGTTCTCTACGCTGAGGCTGAAGTCCTTCTGCGCGTGCATCTTGATCGACTCGCTGCCGGGGTCGTCGTCGATCACGAAGTGGTTGGCCAGTTCGCCGTCGCCCTTGATGGTGCGGCTGATGAAGCCGCTGACCGTCGCCTTGGCCGGCAGTTCGAGCGGCGGCATCTGGTCGGCGTTGTAGACACGGCCGATGATGATCGGCCGGTCGGGGCAACCGGCGATGAAATCGACGATCACTTCCTGCCCCACGCGCGGGTGGTTCACCGCGCCGAAGTTGGAGCCCGCCCACGCGCTCGACACACGCACCCAGCACGAGCTGTCCTCGTTGCGCTGGCCGTAGCGGTCCCAGCGGAACTGCACCTTCACGCGGCCGTACTTGTCGATCCAGATGTCTTCCCCGGGCGGGCCCACGACCGTGGCGGTCTGCGGGCCGTGCGTGGTCGGCATCCGCGTGACGCGCGGCGCGCGGAACGGAAACGACGTGGGCTGCACGTCGAAGTCGAAGCTGTAGAGACCGTCGGGGCTGCCGGTGGCATAGCCGCCCTCGCGCAGGTTGTACGTCACCGAGACGATCAGGTATTCCTTGTTGTCCTCGTCGCGCGGCGCGTTCTGCATGCTGAAACGGTAGCCGGGCGCCATGCCGCGCACGTTGGAGTGACCGGTGTCGACCTCGGCCTGCGCCTGCGCTTCCTCGAGCCGTATGCGCGCGTAGTGCTCGCCATCCCCGGCGTCGCTGTAGCCGCCGAGCCACTCGTACATCTCGTAGCGGCCGTGATCGTTCTCCCGCGGCTGGCTGCGCGTGTTGAGCAGGTCGGCCTTGGGCTTCTTGAAGTCGAAGTCGTCGACCACGAAGGTGCCGGGGCGAATCTCCTCGGTCACCTCCCACTGGTCGATCACTTCGCGGCCCGTCTCGCCCGCGCGATCGGTGGCGAGGTAGCCGATGCGCGGGTAGCCCGGCAGCGTGTCGTGCGCACCCATGTCGTCGGCCAGCACCAGCGTGTGCTGGTTCTTCTCGTGCTTGAAGTAGTAGTAGATGCCCTCGTGCTCCATCAGGCGGCTCACGAATGCGAAGTCGGTCTCCTGGTACTGCACCGAATAGTCGCGCTGGCGGTAGGTGGCGCTGAGCTTCTTCTCGAACGCGAACCCGTACTCGCCGAGCACTTCGTCCAGGATGTCGACCACCGACTTGTTCTGGAAGATCTTGCAATCGCTGGTGCGCGTGAGATACCAGAGCCAGGGCCGCACCAGAGCCCGATACACCACATAGCGCGACGAGCTCTCTTCGCGGCCGATCATCGTGAAACGCGTGATCTGCCCGTTGAGGTAGCGCGGCGTCCCGTCGATCGTCACGATCTCGAGAGTGAGCGGCTTGCCGAGCACCGCCTTCATGTCGACGGAAGTGTTGGGGCTCAGCAGGTCCACTTCGAACTCGAAGAGCTCCGACAGCCCTTCCTTGCCGTGCATCGAACGGAACAGCAACTGGTCCGGTGCAAGCGGCGTGTGTGCAGTGACGACTCTGGCCATGTGGTGCTCCCTTTCTGCGCTCAATGTTCGAAGAATTCGTAGCGGAAGTCGTCATCCGCCGCACTCAGTTGCACACTCGCGAGCTTGCGCGCACTGACCGTGGCCCCGATGACTTCCTCGCTCAGCCTCGGAAGGATCGTGTGCGTGAGGATCGCGTCGATCATCCGGCCGCCCGATTCGATGGCGGTGCAACGGCGCGCGACGAGTTCGACGGCGCTGTCGTCGTAGGCCAGTGCGATGCCGTGGTTCGCCTGCAGGCGCGTCGCGATGCGATCGAGCTGCAGACGGATGATGCGATGCAACGCCTCTGCGTGCAACGGGTAATAAGGCACTACAACGAGGCGGCCGAGCAGCGCGGGCGCGAACACCTTGAGCAGCGGCTCGCGCAGTGCGGCAGCCAGCGGCTCGGGGTCGGGGCGCAGGGTCGGGTCTTCGCACAGTTGCATGACCAGGTCGGTGCCGACGTTGGAGGTCATGATGATCACGGTGTTGCGGAAGTCGATGTGGCGGCCCTCGCCGTCTTCCATCCAGCCCTTGTCGAAGACCTGGAAGAAGATCTCGTGCACGTCGGTGTGCGCCTTCTCGATCTCGTCGAGCAGCACCACGCTGTAAGGCCTGCGGCGCACGGCCTCGGTGAGCACGCCGCCTTCGCCATAACCCACGTAGCCGGGCGGTGCGCCCTTCAGCGTGGAGACGGTGTGCGACTCCTGGAACTCGCTCATGTTGATGGTGACGAGGTTCTGTTCTCCGCCGTACAGCGCTTCGGACAATGCCAGCGCGGTCTCGGTCTTGCCCACGCCCGAGGGGCCGCACAGCAGGAACACGCCGACGGGTTTGTTGGGGTTGTCGAGCCGTGCACGCGCGGTGCGGATGCGGCGTGAGATGGTCTCCAGCGCGTCGGGCTGCGCGACCACGCGGGCCGAGAGAATTTCGCCGAGCTTCAGCACCGACTGCGCGTCGTCGCGCACCATGCGGCCGATGGGGATCCCGGTCCAGTCGGCAACCACGGTGGCGATCGCCTGCGCATCGACGGCGGCGAGGATGAGCGGCGATTCGCCCTGCAGTTGCACGAGCTTGTCTTGTGCTTCGTTGAGTTCGGCGCGGATTTCCTCGGGCGTGCGCTGGGGTTCAGCGGGCGGTGTGTCGACATCCGCATCGACATTCGCCTCGCCGGCTTCTGCCGTCTCCGCCTGCACCGGCACCGCCGCCGGCGACAGCTGCTTGCGCAGCGCCACGATGCGTTCGACCAGCGCGCTTTCTTCCACGCGCCGCGTCTCCAGCAGATCGAGCTCGGCCTGCGCCGCAGCCACCTGGACCGCGATGTCTTCCACGCGCTGATGCTCGCCCACGCCAATGGCTGCCTCGCGCCCCGCGATGCCCGACTCGATGCCCAGCACCTCGATGCGGCGCTGCAGGTCTTCGATGGCGGCGGGCAGTGCGTGCTGGCTCAGCGCCACGCGCGCGCACGCCGTGTCGAGCAGGCTCACGGCCTTGTCGGGCAATTGCCGCGCGGGAATGTAGCGGTGCGACAGGCTCACGGCCGCTTCGAGTGCGGCATCGAGAATGAGCACGCCGTGGTGCTTCTCCAGCTCGGCCGAGATGCCGCGCAGCATGATCACCGCCTTGGGCTCGGTGGGCTCGTGCACCTGGATGGTCTGGAAGCGCCGCGTGAGCGCCGGGTCTTTCTCGATGTACTTCTTGTACTCCGACCAGGTGGTCGCGCCGATGGTCCGCAGCCGCCCACGCGCCAGCGCCGGCTTGAGCAGGTTGGCCGCGTCGCCGGTGCCGGCCGTGCCGCCTGCGCCCACCAGCGTGTGCACCTCGTCGACGAAAAGCACGATGGGCTTGGGACTCTTCTCGACCTCGTCGATCACCTGGCGCAGGCGCTGTTCGAATTCGCCCTTTACGCCCGCACCAGCCTGCAGCAGCGTGGGGTCGAGCACCCACAGCGACACGTCTTTCAGCGAAGGCGGCACGTCGCCCGCGGCGAGGCGCGAGGCCAGGCCTTCGACCACCGCCGTCTTGCCGACGCCGGCCTCGCCGGTCAGCAGCGGGTTGTTCTGGCGGCGGCGCATCAGGATGTCGATGATCTGTCGGATCTCGTCGTCGCGGCCGTAGACCGGGTCGAGCTCGCCTGCGCGTGCCTTGGCGGTGAGGTCGCTCGCATACTTGGCGAGCGCCGAACCACCTGCCGCGGGGCTATCGCCTTGGTGGTGCGCGGCAGCGGCTGCGCCGCCGGCCGCGACGCCGCTTGGTGCGGCATCGAAGTCGTCTTCAGGCGAGCCTTCGGTCCACGCAGCGAGCTGCGCCACCAGCACGTCGGGCACGATCTTGTCGAACTCGCGCGAGATGCCCGAGAGCACCTGGCGCAGCCCCGGCGTCTTGATGATGCCCGCGAGCAAATACGCACCGCGGATCGAGGTAGCCTCGAAGCGCAGGCTCGCATAGACCCACGCGCGCTCGACGGCGTTGTCGACGTGCTCGGAGATGTCGCTGATCGACGTGGCACCGTGCGGCAGCCGGTCGAGCGCGCGCACGAGGTCTTGCTCGACCGCGTCGAGGTTGAGCCCCGCGCGCTTGATGATGCGCAGCATGTCGCTGTCCTGCAGCTGCAGGATCTGGTGCAGCCAGTGCACCAGCTCGACGTAGGCATTGCCGCGCAGCTTGGCGAAGGCGGTAGCGGTCTCCAATGCCTTGTAGAGCATCGGATTGAGTTTCGAAAAGAGAGAGACGCGGCGGATGTCGGTCATAGAGCCATGGAGGAAGATGCGGGCGCGGCAACGGGTGCCGCCGATGCGGAACGGGAAAACAATGCTTCGGGCTGGAACACCATGTCGCCGGCGTCGGTGTCCGACAGGCGCGTGCCGAGCCAGCTGCCCCAGCCGAGGCGCTGGTTGCTGTTGAGCCGCATGCCGTGCGCGTCCTGCTTCTTGAGCACGAGCCGCAGGTCCCACGCGAACTCGATGCCGACGTACTGGCGCACCCAGTCGACCACTTGCTGCAGTCGCTTGCTGCCCGGCAGGAACTCGCGGAACTCTTCCTGCGAGAGCGGCCCGAGTTCGAGGCGGAACTTGCTCTGCGCATCGCGCACCGCAAGGCCGATGGTGGCGCCGCCGCCGAGCCGGTGGTTGCGGCCGGTGATGCCGATGCGGCTGACCTGACGCTCGTCGATCATCACCCAGTCGCTCACGAACTCATCGACGCGCACGGGCACGTTGAAGTAGAGCTTGAGGATCTGGATCAGGCCCTCGGGGTTGCGCGTCTGGCGCACGAGATGACCCGCCATGAAGGTGCGCGCATGGTCGGCGATGCGGTCGCGCTCCTTGAGGCCGGGCTGCCCCATGTTCATGAGGCTGGCCACGTAGTCGACGAAGCGATGGCCGTCGGGGCGGTCGAGGCTGTTGACTGACTGCGCATCGGCCCAGGCCCGGTAGAACAGCAGGATCAGCCGGTGATGGAACAGGTCGGCGAACGCGCTGATGGTGTTGTCGGCGTGATGCCGCTTGCGTTCGCGCGCGTACTCCGTCAGGTGCAGCGGCAGCGGACCGTTGGGGCCGAACAGGCCGAAGCCGTAGATCGAGATACGCGGCGGGCCGTCGCTGTCGACATCGACGCCCGACACATTCGAGGGCGCGAAGGCCATCGAGGGCTCTTGCCCGAGGCGCAGCGGTTCGTCGAGCGGGCGCGGCGCGCGGCCCAGCAGCGGATGATCGCCCTGCGCGTCGAGCCGGCGCAGCAGCATGAACAGGTCGTGCTCGAAGGGCTGCTCGACCAGCTTGGCCCAGAGCACTGGATCGGCCTGCGGTACGCCGCGCCGCGCCGCGGCACCGTACGCAGGTTGCACAGGCTGCGCGATGTCGTGGCGAGCCTCGGCCGCATCCAGCACCTCCTGGGCCTCCTCAGTCAGCGCTGCGGCCTGTTGCATCCCGTCGGTGAAGCCGGTTTCGCTCATACGGCGGGGCGGCGTCCCACGCGCGGAGTCCACCGCGCGATCTCGCCACGCTGCAGGCTGGACAGCGCGAACTCGGTGAACGCATTGAGCGACACATGCCGGCTGAAGAACTGCTCCAGCACGGCGCCGAAAAGATACGGGCTCGCGCCCGAGAACGCGACCTCGTCGATCTTCAGCGCAATCTCCACGCCGCGCCCGAACACGATGGGGCCCGGCTCCGGCAGGCGACGGAATACCGGCGCCAGCGCCATCGAACGCACGCCCTGGATCTGGCGGCGCACCGAAGGGTCGGCGAGGTTGCCGTACAGGTCGAGCATCTCGCGCAGCGCGGCCGCGCCCTGCGTCGCATCGATGTCGGTAAGACTCAGGTAGTTGAGGCCGAGGTGGCTGATGAGACGCCACGTCAGCGCGCCTTCGGCCAGTGCGGGGTACGGCCGCGAAGGCCCGCGCAGGATGCGGATCGATCGCACAGGCGCCGATACGCGCAGCGTGAAATCTGACTCGAGCCCGGTCGGCAGCAGCAGCGGCAGGTCGCGGTTGGTGCACAGCGCGTCGAGCGTGATGTGCCGCAGGCTGTGCGGAAACGGCGCGTCGTGCTGGTCGACCAGCGACACATAGACCTCACTGCCGGTGTAGCTGGTGCGCGTGCCCTGGGCGCGTGCGCGGTCCGACACCAGGCGCGGCTCGCGGCGCAGCGAGAAGTACGCGCCGAAGTCGCCGTCGTCCGCCGCGAACGAACCGAGGAAGGGCCGGAACTCGCGCTCTTCCGAGCCGTTGGCCATGTGGCCGGTGACGCGCTCGACGGTGAAGATTTCGAAGTCGCGCGGGCGCGTGCGATCGATCACCGCGTGGTGCTCGTGCTGGCCCGGCCCCACCGGAATGCGGTCACTGCGGCGCGGCACGAGGTTGATGATGGGCGTGCAGAACAGCGAGAAATGCTTGGCGTCTACCAGCCGTTCGAGGTCGCCGTCGGCGCGGTCGAGCAGGATCACGATCTCCATCGTGGTGCCGCCCATGGCCTGCACCGCCGCGCGCAGCTTGTTCACGCTGAAGAACAGGTAGCGGTCGGGAAACGCGAAATACTCGTGCAGCAGGCGGTAGCCCTGGAAGGAGCGCGCGTCGTAGGGCAGCAGCGCCTGGTCGGGGTCGAAGCCCTCGTGCCTGATGGCCTCGTCGCCCAGCGGCACGATGCGCGCCGTGCTGCCCGGTCCGCTGCGGCACACGACGCCGATGCTGTGGTGCGCCGCGAGTTCGAGCACGCGCAGCGCATGCAGCTCCGCACCCGAAAGAAAGAACTCGAGCCGGTCGAGCGGCATGTCGGCAAAACGCGCACCGCCCACCGCTTCGAGCTTGATGGTGATGGCGCTCTTCGCCTGCCGCGCAGCCATGGGCATCGCATGCGCGATTTCCGCGGGCACCGGGCCGATGCCCGCGTCGGCGATGCGAATGGGCCACAGCGTGACGGCATGGCCGGTGCGGAACTCGCAGGCTGTCTGCTCGCCCTTGATCATTCGCCCGCGCAGGATGGTGTGGCGCGGCAGCTCGTAGCCAGCCTTCAGCGAGCCTTCGTTGAGGTTGCCGTCGATCTGCACCACGGCCATCGCGGGCAGCGGCGCGAGGAAGTTGGGGTACACCACTTCGAGCAGCCGCTGCGAGAAGCGCGGAAACTCCGCGTCCATCTTGAGCTGGATGCGCGCGGTGAGAAAGCTGAAGCCTTCGAGCAGGCGCTCCACGTACGGGTCGCTGACCTCGATGCCGCGCATGCCGAGGCGGCCCGCGATCTTCGGGTAGCGCTGCGCGAACTCGGCCCCGAGCTCGTGCATGTAGGTGAGCTCGCGGTTGTAGTAGTCGAGCAGCCTGGCATCCATTCAGAGGCCTCCGGTGGGCCGCAGCACCATGTGCCCGCTTTCGAGGTCGAGCTCCGAGCGCAGGATGAATTCGATCGGGTACGGCACCGACCACAGCGTGCCGCGGATCTCCAGCGCGAGCAGGTTGTGGTGTTCGAGATCGGTGGCGTCGGTCACGCAGCGCACGTCGATGCTGTCTTTCATGATGCGCGGCTCGAAGTCGATGATGGCCGAGCGGATGGCCGCTTCGACGTCCGCGAAGTCGACCTCCGACATGCGGCCGCCGGCCCAGCCGCGCACGCCGAAGTTCAGCACCGAGCGGCGCGCGCGCGGCATGGTGTTGATGTTGTGGTCCGCACCGAAGTTGGTGGTGTTGAGCAGCCACTGCAGGTCACGCAACACCGAGTCGCGCAACAGCCTGCCGCTCATGAGGAAGGCGCCCGCGCGCTCCTGGCGGGTCTGCGGCGTCTTGTCGGTGAGGCGGTCGAGCAGCACCGGCTGCAGGCGGTCGCGCGCGACGCTTTCCTGCTGGTCGCCGTCGGTGTCCATGATGCTGCTCATCAGGTCGCGTCCTCGCGCGAGAACTCGATGAGCCGCAGGTCGAGCAGCGAATGGTCACCGGCCTCGCTGATCAGCGTGCGCTGGCCGAGGCCCGCGTATTGATCTTCGCCGGCCAGCGGCAGCCAGTCGGTGCGGCGGCCCAGTGTGGTTTCGTCGTCGAGGCCTTCGAGCGAGCCCGGATAGCGCACCGGCACCAGGCCGTTGAGCGCGCGGCCATCGTGCAGCTCGAATTCAGCTGGCGCCCACAGCAGGTCGACCAGGTGTTGCGGCCGCGAGAACTTGATGCGACGCACTTCGGGCAGGGGCAGCCATGCATAGCCCGAGGGCGTGAGCAACTCCAGCACCGCGCCGATGCGCACGTCGCCGTCGCACAGCCACGCGAAGATGCTGCGCTCCACCGGTTCGCCGTCGAGCGCCTGCACGGCGCGCGAATCGGAGCGGTCGACGCTGGTGAGCGCGCCATGCAAGGCGGGCGCGGCCTGCCGCGCGGTCTCGCGCAGGGCGGCGGCTTCCTCGGCCCGGTCGGCCGGCAGGGCCGCGGCGGCGATCAGCTGTTCGACCCATTCCGCGTTGCCGCAGACGATGGCCGGAGCGCGTCCGCCGGACCAGAAGTCGCTGCGGTGCCGTTCGCCCGAAAGCGCCATCGAACAGGTGACGCTGGCGGGAGTGAAAGTGGGGTCGAGCTTGGTGGCGAGCTTGAGCTGGTCTTCAGCCCGCTGCCATTCGCCGCGCAGCGCGAGGAAGTGACACAGGGCAAGACGCAAGCTTGCATTCTGGGGATTGGCGCGGATCTGCCTCTGTACCCATTCGGTGTGCTCGGCCACGGAGCGTTCGCCCAGCACTGCAAACCCATCGCCCATGAAGCTTCCTCGCTGACTGAATGGCACACGGCGCGAAAGGCCTGTGTGCGAAGGACGGCCGTGGAGGCCGTCGGGAAAAACGTCGCGGCCGGCCCGCTGGGCCGGCCGCGCATCGGGGAAAAAGGAAATCAGGCTTCCTTGTTTTCCTTGATGTTCCAGCCCAGCACCGTCTCGGCACCCTTGCCGCCCTTGTCGGTCTGTTCCCAGTACTGCTGCTTCACCTTCGCGGCCTGGAAGGCGTACTGCACGAACACGGCGTCCGAACCCTGCTC
>NZ_FNPM01000016.1:0-145984 GCF_900107295.1 Variovorax sp. YR266 | reverse complement strand
GTCGGCGCGAGCTACGACTTCGGCAACGGCCTGTCGCTGACCGGCTCGGTGCAGGGCGCCAACAAGAAGAGCTCGTACCTGGCAGTGGCCAACCCCGGCGTCGACCTGGGCTTCGGCACCTTCGGCCAGACGACCTACTCGCCGAACAAGGCGCGCTTCATCCTCACGCTGACGAAGACGCTCTGATCCTCAAGGCGACAGGCGGGCCGCGGCCCGCCTTCGTGCACACCATGCCTCCAGAAGAAACGCTCTGGTCCCGCGCTGCTGCGTGGGTTCGGGCTGCTCGCGCCTTGCCTGACATGAGCCTGCATTGGTCCTGCTGCGGCACGCCCATGCTCGATCCCGCGCAGGAGAGCCTGGAAAGCCAGGACGGCGCCGAAGTTCTCCTGGCTTCCTGCGGTCATTGCGGAGCGCGCTGGATGAGCGTTGTTCCGCAAGAGGGCTGCCCGGGTTACTGGGAAATCTCTTGCTCGTCCACGGCCGGTTCCAGTTCGGGCCAGCGCTGAGGCCAGCATATTTACGCGGCATTTCCACCGCAGGGTGCATTGTTTACACCGTTTTCACACGCGCCTGCCGATACTGACACCGTGTTCTTTTCCATTGCAGGAGTTTCATGGCTTACGCCGCTTATCGGGAATACGCAGGCACTGTGCGTGCCAAGAGCGAGACGGTTTTCAAGGTGCTCGACGTCACGGTGCCGTCGGTCGACGCGTGCCGCGTGCGGCGCGGCATCGCCGCATGCAAGGGTGCCGGCGTGCTGCGCTGCGAGCCCCTGATGCGTGTGAATGCAACGTGCGCAAATGGCGCTCCGCGCGCCCGTCTCATGATTCGTCTGCCCCTGGAGAGCTATGCCTCCGTGGTGCACTGTCTGCTCGAATGCGCGCCCGATGGCGAGATCGGCCACCTCACAAGCTGGCGCGAGCATCTCCAGCGTTGTGGTCTGGCCAATGGCGGCTGACCTGGAGAGCGCGGTCGCCGATGCGACGGTCGATTCCGGCAAGACCTTCGTCCACGATTGCCTGAGTCGGCCAGCGCCCTTGCGGCTCCCGCCGGAGATCCTGCTCGGCCAGGACATCGACGTGCTCGAACGCATTCTGGAACCGGGCATCGACCTGGCGCTGTGGCGGCGCGAATCGCAGGCTCCGATTGCTGCATGGCTGGATGCCTTGCCTCCGGCCAGGCATCCCACGGCGCAACTGCAATTGCGCGCGGCCGATGTAGCGGCTGCGTTGCAGGCAGCGTGCAAGACCTCGCGCACGCCGCGTGGACCCGGGCGAGACGCTCTGCTGGCAGACATCGACATGCTCGCCACACGCTTCGCGCTGATCACTGGCAGCCCCCGGATGACCCTTACGCTGCAGGTTCGCGGCTGTGACATCGATGAAAACTGGCACCTTGACCATGCCGGGCTGCATCTGCTGTGCAGCTACAGCGGCCTGGGCACGGAGTGGGTGGCATCTCCGCACGCAGACACGGCACTGCGGATGCCGAAGTGCTTTACGGGACCTTTCGAGCGCATGCCGCTCCAGGCCGTCGCGCTCCTTCAGGGACGTGGCGTGGATGCGCAAGGCGGTGATCGAGGGCTGGTGCACCGTTCGCCGCAACTGCGCTACCTCGGATCGCATCGCTACGTGTTGCGTCTGGACGAACTGCGGTAGATGCGCTCCAACCGGGCGCATCTTCATGAAATTCGAGGAAACGATTTCGATGACACACGACATCGCGCAGATTGCTGCCTGGCTGCAACCGCAGGACATTCTGTTCGACGCCGATGTCCGGGATCGAACGCACGCGCTCGACCTCGTTGCGGCGACGATCTGCGGTGCTCGCGGCCTCGACCCGGCACCGGTCTTTCGCGCATTGTGTCGACGTGAACAGGCCGGATCGACCGCGCTCGGCGACGGATTCGCGATTCCGCACGCACGCATCGACGGCATCGAACGGCCGACCACCCTGTTCATTCGCACCAGGCGGCCGATTGCCTTCGATGCCCCGGACGGCAAGCCGGTCTCCCAAATGCTGGCCATCACGGTGCCGGAGGACGGCGCCAAGGACGATCATCTGCAGTTGCTCGCGCTGATGGCCCGCCTGTTCTCCGAGCATCGTTTCCGGGCGCAGCTCGATGGCGCGCCGGACGCGGCGGCGGTCGAGGACGCGTTTCGGGCGGGGACTGCGCGCGTGGCTTCTGCTTCCTCGTAGCGAGGGGTTCTCTATCTCGCTAACTGCCGCCGTGACTCAGTACGCCCCGCGCGATTCAGGCGGCACGGGGGTGGCAACCGGCGCACCGAGGAAGTCGGCCGCCAACTTGCGCGCGGCGCCCGCGTACAGCAGCACGTCGACGCCGACGGCGACGAAGGTGCAGCCGAGTTCGAGGTAGCGGCGCGCCAGCTTCGGATCTGAAGTCAGCGTGCCGGCAGCCTTGCCGGAAGCCACGATGGTCCGCATCGCGCCTTCGATGGCCGCCTGCACCTCGGGGTGACCAGGCCGGCCGCGATGGCCCATCGAGGCCGCGAGATCGGCGGGGCCGATGAACACGCCGTGCACGCCGTCGACCTCGCAGATCGAGGCGAGGTTGTCCAGTGCCTGCACCGTCTCGGCCTGCACCAGCAGGCAGACTTCGTCGTCAGCCGCGTCGAGATAGTCGGTGCGCGCGCTCCACTGCGACGCGCGTCCGACTGCGCTACCCACGCCGCGAATGCCGCGCGGTGGATAGCGTGTGGCAGACACCAGCGCACGCGCCTGCTCGGCGGTGTCGACCATCGGCACCAGCAGGTTCTTCGCGCCGATATCGAGCAACTGCTTGATGAGTGCGGTGTCGCCCTGCACGGCGCGCACCACCGGCTGGGCCCGATGCGGCGCCACCGCCTGCAGCGCGGCCAGCGTCGAGCGCAAGTCGTTGGGTGCGTGTTCGCCGTCGATCAGCAGCCAGTCGAAGCCGGCGGTTGCGCTGACCTCGGCCATGTACGGATCGGCCATCGAGAGCCAGAGGCCGACCTGCGGCTGGTTTGCGGCCAGGGCCGCCTTGAAGGGGTTGTGAGCGGGCATGTGGGATCTGTCGAAGAGTGGTGATGAATGGGCGCCGGCCGTCAGTCCAGCTGCCCCTGGCACACGTACTTGGTGTGCAGGTAGTCGTCCAGCCCGTGGACCGAGCCCTCGCGGCCGTAGCCCGAGTCCTTCACGCCGCCGAAGGGCGCA
This sequence comes from Variovorax sp. YR266, assembly GCF_900107295.1. Taxonomy (NCBI): domain Bacteria; kingdom Pseudomonadati; phylum Pseudomonadota; class Betaproteobacteria; order Burkholderiales; family Comamonadaceae; genus Variovorax; species Variovorax sp. YR266. The sequence continues at coordinate 142,789 of NZ_FNPM01000016.1, read as the reverse complement.
GCCTCGGCTGCCAGCGCGCCTTCGTTGATGCCGACGATGCCGGTCTCCAGCGCATCGGCCACGCGCCAGATGCGGCGCACGTCGCGTGAATAGAAATACGCGGCCAGGCCGAAGGGCGTGTCGTTCGCCTGCGCGATCACCTCGGCCTCGTTCGAGAAGCGCGTCAGCGGGGCGACCGGGCCGAAGGTCTCTTCGCAGGCGCAGGCCATGGTGGCGTCTGTATCGGCGAGCACGGTCGGTGCGAAGTAGTTCGAGCCGAGCTCGGGCAGCCGTGTGCCGCCGGTGAGCACGCGCGCGCCGCGCGCCACCGCGTCCTGCACATGGCGCTCGATCTTCTCGACCGCGCGTGCATTGATCATCGGCCCGATCTGAGAGGCCGCGTCGGCGGCAGGTCCGACGCGCAATGCCGCCACGCGTGCAACCAGCAGTTCGGAAAAACGTTCGTGCACTGCCTCATGCACGAAGACGCGGTTCGGGCACACGCAGGTCTGGCCGCCGTTGCGGAACTTGGCGGCCATCAGGCCTTCCACCGCGGCCTCGATGTCTGCATCTTCGAACACGATGAACGGCGCATTGCCGCCGAGTTCGAGCGACAGCTTCTTGAGCGTGTCGGCCGAACGGCGCGCGAGGTGCTTGCCGACGGGCGTGGAGCCGGTGAAAGTGATCTTGCGCACGCGCACATCGTCGAGCCAGGCATCGACCACTTCGGGCGTGCGCTCGCGCGATGCGGTGACGATGTTCAGCACGCCCGGCGGTACGCCGGCTTCGGCGGCCAGTGCCACGAGGGCCAGCGAAGTCAGCGGCGTGTCCTCGGCCGGCTTGCACACCACAGTGCAGCCCGCGGCAAGCGCCGGCGCGATCTTGCGCGCGATCATCGCGGCGGGAAAATTCCACGGCGTGATCGCCGCGACCACGCCGACCGGTTCGCGCAGCGCGAACATGCGCCGGCCCGGTACGGGCGCCGGAATGACGTCGCCGTTGGCGCGTGTGGCTTCCTCGGCAAACCACTCGATGTAGCTGGCCGCATAGGCAACCTCGCCGCGGCCTTCGGCCAGCGGCTTGCCTTGCTCACGCGAGATGAGCCGGCCCAGGTCTTCCTGGTGCGCGAGCACAAGGTCGTTCCAGCGCTTGAGGATCTGCGCGCGCTGCTTGGCGGGTGTTTTGCGCCAGGCGGGAAAGGCGGCATGCGCGGCATCGACGGCTGCGTGCGCGTCGATTGCGCTGGAGTCGGGCACCTGCGCGATGAGGGCGCCGGTGGCCGGGTCGGTCACATCGAGCGTGCGGCCGGAAGCGGAGCGCAGCCATTCGCCGGCGATGAAGTTGGCCGTGCGTTGCAGGTCGGGGCGCGAAAGGGTCAGGGGCATGGAGAGAAGGAGAAAGGAGAAAAGAAGGCGGTCAGCTCACGATGCCCAGGTGCCAGGGCACGAACTCGTGGTCGCCCAGTCCGAGCGTCTCGCTCTTGGTCGGCTCGCCCGAAGCGTGGCGCAGGATCTGCTCGAAGATCTGCTGGCCCAGTTCGGGCACGGAGAGTTCGCCGTCGATCACCACGCCGCAGTTGATGTCCATGTCTTCCTCCAGGCGGCGAAACATCGGCGTGTTGCTCGCGAGCTTGATCGTCGGCGCGGGCTTGCTGCCGAACATCGAGCCGCGTCCGGTGGTGAAGCAGATCAACTGCGCGCCGCTGGCGATCTGCCCCGTTGCGGCCACCGGGTCATAGCCCGGCGAGTCCATGAAGACGAAGCCAGGCTCGTCGATGGGTTCGGCGTATTCGTACACCGCGCGAAGCGGCGTGGTGCCGCCCTTCATCGCAGAGCCCAGCGATTTCTCGAAGATGTTGGCCAGGCCGCCGGCCTGGTTGCCATGGCCCACCACGCCGTTGAACTGTGCGTTCTGGCCGGCCGCGTAGCGCTCCCACCAAGCCAGCCGGTCGAGCAGCTTCTGCCCGACCTCGGGTGTTACGGCGCGGCGCGTGAGCATGAATTCCACACCGTGGATCTCGGGCGTTTCCGACAGGATGGCTGTGCCGCCGTGGCGCACCAGCACGTCCATCGCCGCGCCGAGCGCGGGGTTGGCGGTGATGGCCGAGAAGCCGTCGGAGCCGCCGCATTCGAGCCCTATCTTCAGATGGTGCGCGCCGACGCGCGTGCGCCGTGCGGCATTGGCCTCGGGCAGCATTTCTTCGATTGCGCGGATACCGGCCTCGATGGTCTGGCGCGTGCCGCCCACTTCCTGCATCACCAGCGTGCGCATCAGGCGGCCCGTTTCGAGCCCTTGCGAATCGACCAGCGCATCGACCTGGTTGCGTTCGCAGCCCAGGCCGACGATCAGCACGCCGGCCAGGTTCGGGTGGCGCGCATAGCCCGCCAGCGTGCGGCGCAACACGTCGAAATGCTCGCTCGGCGACGACATGCCGCAGCCGCTGGTCTGCGCGAAGGCGGCCACGCCATCCACGTTGGGAAAGGCGGCCATGCGCTCGGGCGTGAAGTGCGCGGCGATGCGCTTGATGACCGTGGCCGAGCAGTTCACCGACGACAGGATGCCGATGAAGTTGCGCGTGCCGACGCCGCCGCCGGGCCGCTCGAAGCCCATGAAGGTCGCGCGTTCGGCAACCGGCACGAAGTCCACCGGGCGCACGTCCTGGCAGAAGGCCGGGTCGCGGTAGCTGTCGACCAGCGTGAGGTTGTGGCTGTGCACGTAGTCGCCAGCCTGCAGGTCGCGCGAGGCCACGCCGATCACCGTGTCGTACTTCTTCACTTCCTCGCCGGCCGCGATGGCGCGCGACGCGATCTTGTGGCCGGCGGGAATCTGCGCCCTGGCGCGCACGCCGAACTCGGCGATTGTTTCGCCCAGGGCAATGGCGCTCTTGGCGACCAGCACGTTGTCGTTCGAGTGCAGGCGAAGCAGGGGGCTGTCGTTCATGGCGTGGCTTGGGGTTGCTTCGAGCAGGTTCGGATGCCGGTGGGCGAGGGCTTCATCAGCCCTTTTCCATCAGCTCCTTGAGGTTGAGCTTGCGGATCAGATCGGTCTCTTGCCGGTACACGGTCTGCACGTACTTCTGGTATTCGGGGCCGTCCTGGTACATGACCGGCGCATCGATGCTTTCCGCCACCTTGCGGAACTCTTCGCTGTTGACGGCCGTGCGGAACGCATCGCGCAGCCGCTTCTCGACTGCGGCAGGCAGGCCCTTGGGCGCACCGATGCCGTTGGGCGCTTCCACCACCACGTCGAAGCCGAGCTCCTTTAGCGTGGGCGTGTCCTTGAAGCGCGGCGTGCGCGCTTCGCCCCAGGTGGCGAGCAGGCGCAGCTTGCCGCTTTCGACGTGCGGCGCCCACGAACTGCTGTCGGCCAGCATGTCGACCTGTTCGCCCAGCACGTCCTGCAGCGCGGCCGAGCCGCCCTTGTAGGCGATGGCGTTGAACTTCACGCCGGCGGCCTGCGCGAACTGCTCCATGCCCACGTGCGTTGCGCCGCCGATGCCGGCGTGTGCGTAGGTGACGGTGCCGGGATGGGCCTTGGCCTGCGCCACGGCGTCGCGCAGCGACTTGAACGGCGAGCGTGCCGGCACCGCGATGCCGAAGGTCTGGCCCGAAGTGCGCGCGAGGTAGGTGAGGTCTTTCAGTGGATCGAGCTGCACCGTGCCGATCTGGGAGAAGCGCGTGACCGAAATCGGTATCTGGCCGATCGTGTAGCCGTCGGGCCGAGCCGAGGCCAGCGCCTTGGTGCCGATCATTCCCGAGGCACCTGCGCGGTTCTCCAGCGCAATGGGCTGCCCGAGTTCGCGTGCGGCGATCTGGCAGATGATGCGCATCGACCGGTCGGCCGTGCCGCCTGCGGGCCACGGGCAGATGAACGTGAGGGGGCGTTCGGGGTAGTCGGCGGCCAGCGCGCGAGCGGGGGCGGTGGCGAGAGCTGCGGCGCCGAGGCCGCCCAGCACGAGCTGGCGCCGCGCCATGTTGCGAGGGGTTTTCATCGTTGTCTCCAGAAATCGTTGTTCGGCAAGCACAGCGGATTCTTCCGGAGACAATCATGGCCATCCAATGAAATAGCGGACTCTCTTCATGAGCTCCAGGTTATGAAGGAGAAAGCCCGCTCAAAGCGCCATGAGCCAGATCGATCGCGTTCTTCGTTCCAACCTCAAGCTGCGTCATCTGCAACTGCTGGTGGCGCTGGACGAGTTTCGCCACCTGGGGCGGGTCTCGGAGTTTCTTTCGATCACGCAGCCGGCCGTTTCGAAGATGCTGGCAGAGATCGAGCGCATGTTCGATCTGAAACTGTTCACGCGCTCCACGCGCGGCACCGAGCCCACGCCCTTCGGCGTCACGGTGGTGCGCTTTGCGCGCTCGGTGCTGGCCGACTACCAGCGCACGCGCGACGAGATCGACGCCGTGGCCAGCGGCGGCGCAGGCCGCACCAGCGTGGGCGCGATGGTGGTGGCCACGCCGAGCCTGCTCGTCAAGGCCATCCAGCAGCTCAAGAAGCAGTCGGCACTGACCACCGTGATGGTGGAAGAGGGCGATCTCACGCGGCTGCTGCCTCGTCTGCGCGTGGGCGAACTCGACCTGATCGTCGGCCGGCTGGAGCCCGGCTATGCCTCGCCGGACCTGGAGACCGAAGCCCTCTACACGGAGCCGATGTGCATCGTGGTGAGCCCCGGCCACCCGTTGGCGGAGGCTTCCAGGCCAAGCTGGAAGATGCTCGCCGAGCTGCCCTGGGTGGTGCCCCCGCCGTGGGCTTCATCGCGCTCGAAGCTGGCCCAGATGTTCTACAAGCACCGCCTCGTGCCGCCGGCGGACATCGTCGAGACAGCGTCGTTTCTTGTCACGCTGTCCGTCATGCATGAGCGGCCGGCCGTGGGGTTCCTCGCGCGAAGCGTCGCCCGGCACTTCGCGAAGCAGGGGCAGCTGTGCATCCTGAAGATCAACGTGCCGATCGAGCTTCCGCCGGTGGGCATCATCACGCTGCGGGGGCGTTCGCAGACGCCCGCCAGTCAGCTCCTGATGGAGTGCCTGCGAAAGGTCGCGCCGCCGCGTTAGCGCAGCACCAGCACCGGAATGTGCGAGTGCGTCAGCACGTGCAGCGTCTCGCTGCCCATCAGCAGGCGCGCCAGGCTGCGCCGTCCGTGCGAGGCCATCACGATCAGGTCGCACTGCTGGTTCTTCGCGGTCGTGATGATGGCCTCGGCCACCTGGTTCGACTTCATGACGATGGCCTGCGGATTGCGAACGCCCTTGGCGACCGCAGTGGCCACGACCTTGTCGACCAGTTGCTGCGCGGCGCGGTCCGTATGCTCCTGGGAGGCCTGGATGTCCCGCTGGCTCAGCATCATCGAGCCTTCGAAGTAGCCGACCGGCTCGATGTGCGCGACGGTGACGCTCACCAGTTCCGCGTTGGTCAACAGGGCCAGGTCGATGGCGGCGTTGACTGCTTGCTCCGACAGCGCGGAGCCGTCGGTTGCGACAAGAACACGCTTGTACATGGCAGGCTCCTTGGCCCCCGGCACCGCGGGTGCCCTCATGTTCAGTCTAGTTCGCGATCGCGGTCATGCAAGGCCCTTCAGTTTTCGCCTCGGTTGCCGATAACCCTCCTGAGGACACAACAGAGGACCCAGATGCTGAATGCCATCAGTGCGACCGGCAGCGCCAGAAGCGGAGGCGACGTCAACGCCGAAATCGCGAAGATCCAGCGCCAGATCACGACGACTCAGAAGCAGATCGCGAAAACGCAGGGCCAGCTGCTCGGCACGCCCGAGGGCGACGCGCGCGATGCGATCCGGCTGCAGCTCGAAGCGCTGGCGGCCCGGCTTGCCATGCTGCAGCAGCAGATGAACGCGCTGCGCACGGCCAGCGTTCAAAAGAGCGCGATGGCTTCAATGGAAGAGAGCAGCAGCAGCGGCAGCAGCACATCGCAGCGCGCCAACGCTGGTAGCACTTCGATCGGCAGCATGCTGGACGTGAAGGCCTGACTCAGCCTCCGCGTTCCGGCCACCGGTGCCGCGTGCCCCCCGAGCGCCGGTCCGCCTTCTCCATGACAACGCCCTGCACGAGCAACTGCTCTCCGCGTTGCTCCAGGTGCTGCAGGCAGCGAAGAAAGACATCGAGATCCGCAGGCTCGATGCCTTCGAGCAATTCGGTGTTCAGCCCCGCGATCCGGGGAAACAGCCTGCCGAACAACTGCTGGCCTGAAGCGCTCAGCCGCACGTGCACTTCGCGGCGGTCCTGAGCGTCCTGCCGCCGCACCACCAGCTTTTTCTCGACCAGGCTGCGCAGTCCGCGCGAAGTGCGCACGCGGTCCAGGTGCAGGTGCGTGGCCAGCGTCGACGCAGTCATCTCGCCCTCCTGCGCCAGCGTGGCGATCATTCCCCACTCGCGGCGCGTGATGCCGAAGCCTCCTTCGACCAGGCGGGTCGCCATGCCGTTGCCCGAGCGCATGGCTCGTGCCAGGCGGTACAGCAGCAGGTCGTTCAGGGAACGGGGCGCGCGCAACGCTGCTGCATCGGGAAAAGCTTGTTGCATACGTATGAAAAATGGGATGGGGAGTGTGGTTCGCCCGCCTCGGAGCACTGGTAGTTGATTAGATCAACTGTTTGCCCATACGTATAAACCGGTAACAAATTTGAACGAACGGAAACAGTCTTGGCGCGCGATTTTCGCCGTGAAAACTCGCGCGCCCCGTTCACGACAACCGCTCGCAGGAGATCCGATGCCCGCATTCCTTTCCAGGCGCAAGCTCATCATGGCGTGGGGCATTGCCCTGGCCGCTTGCGCTCCCATGGTCCACGCCCAGGCGCTGGACGGCGGGCCGCTCACCCTCGTGGTCGGCTATGCGCCGGGCGGCAGCACCGACCGCATCGCGCGCCTGATCGCCGAGCGGCTGACGCCCAAGCTCGGCGTTCAGGTGAGCGTGGAAAATCGTCCGGGCGAGGGCGGCCGGCTCGCGGCCAAGGAAGTAAAGCGCGCCCCCGCCGGGCAGAACGTGCTGATGCTCGGCAACCCCGCCGTGATGGTGGTCGCGCCGCTGGTCTTCAAGGACGCGGGCTATGACCCCGACAAGGACTTCGTGCCCGTGTCGCAAGTCAGCAGCTACGACTTTGCGCTGGCGGTCGGCAACAAGCTCCAGCTCGACCGCGCGATGTTTCTCGTGAGCCGGCTGTGGGCACATCCGGAAGAGGCGATTTTCGGCGTGCCCGCCACTGGCAGCCTGCCTCACTTCTTCGGCCTGATGGTGGGCGATGCGCTGAGCGTGCAGCCGCAGATCAAGGGCTACGGCGGTTCGGCGCCTCTGGCGGCCGACCTGAGCGGCGGCAGCCTGCCCATTGCCATCGACACGCTCGATTCGCTCTATCCGCAGCACGTGGCCGGCAAGATCCGCATCCTGGCCACCTCGGGCAAGAAGCGCGCGAGCTTCGCGCCCAACATTCCCATCTTCCGCGAAGCCGGCATGAAGATCGATGCCGACGGCTGGAACACCTTCTTCGCGCCCAGCACCATGCCGAACGCCAAGGTGCAACTGCTGGCCAACGCGATCCGCGACGTCATGAAAGACCCGGGCCTGCAGAAGGCGGCCGACGCGCTATACATCACGCCCGTGATCAGCAATGCGGCCGAGACGGCTCAGATGCTGAAGGCCTTTCGCGCGCAGTGGGAGCCAGTGGTTCGGCGCTCCGGCTTCCAGCCCTGAGACTTTCTTTCGTCAGCTCGCAAGCGCCCGCATCTCCGCAATGAGATCGGCCTTGCCCTCGAAGCCGATGCCCGGCAGCGGCGGCAGCGTGACGTAGCCGTTGTCCACCTTCACGCCATCGGGGAAGCCGCCGTAGGGCTGGAACAGGTCGGGGTAGCTCTCGTTGCCGCCGAGCCCGAGGCCGGCCGCAATGGCGAGCGACATCTGGTGGCCGCCGTGCGGAATGCAGCGCGAGGGCGACCAGCCGTGCGCTTTCAGCATGTCGAGCGTGCGCAGGTACTCCACCAGCCCGTAGCTCAGCGCGCAGTCGAACTGCAGCCAGTCGCGGTCGGGCCGCATGCCGCCATGGCGAATCAGGTTGCGCGCGTCCTGCATCGAGAACAGGTTCTCGCCCGTGGCCATGGGGCCGGCGTACACCTCGCCGAGCTTCGCCTGCAGCTCGTAGTCGAGCGGATCGCCGGCTTCCTCGTACCAGAACAGCGGGTACTGCGACAGCGCGCGGCCGTAGTCGACGGCGGTCTTCAGGTCGAAGCGGCCATTGGCATCCACTGCCAGTTGCTGGCCGGGGCCGAGGATCTTCAGCACCGACTCGATGCGCTCGCAGTCTTCAGCGAGCGTGGCGCCGCCGATCTTCATCTTCACCACCGAGTAGCCGCGTTCCAGGTAGCTGGTCATCTCGCGTTGCAGGCCTTCCACGCCCTTGCCGGGGTAGTAGTAGCCGCCCGCTGCGTAGACGAACACGCGCGGGTTCGGCGTGCCGTTGCCGTAGCGCTCGGCCAGCAACTGGTAGAGCGGCTTGCCCGCGATCTTGGCGGTGGCGTCCCACACCGCCATGTCGATGGTGCCCACGGCCACCGAGCGCTCGCCGTGGCCGCCGGGCTTCTCGTTGATCATCATGCGGGCCCAGATCTTGTGCGGATCGAGGTTGTCGCCGGTTTCGTCGAGCAGCGACGCGGGCTCGGCTTCGAGCAGGCGCGGCAGGAAGCGCTCGCGGATCAGCCCGCCCTGGCCATAGCGGCCGTTGGAGTTGAAGCCATAGCCGATGACGGACTTGCCATCGCGGATCACGTCGGTGACCACGGCCACGAGGCTCAGGGTCATCTTCGAGAAGTCGATGTAGGCGTTGCGGATGTCCGACTTGATGGGACGGGTGGATTCGAGGATGTTGACGATTTTCATGGTCGGGTTCGGGGGATGGAGAAAGCGAAAGACGTTCAGCGGTGCAGCGACGAGCCGCCGCAGATGGCGACGTCCTGCCCCGTGATGGCCGCCGCTGGCGGCGACAGAAGAAAGCCCACGAGCGCAGCGATTTCCTCGGGCTGTATCAGCCGGCCGATGGGCGGCATGCGCGGTGCGCTGCCCGCGCGTGCCGGGTCCTGCAGCATCGAGGTCTGCGTGGCACCGGGCGACACCACGTTGACGGTCACGCCCTGGGCCGCGACCTCCGCGGCCCAGCTGCGCGCGAGCGCGCTCAGCGCCGCCTTGGTCGCGGCGTACTGGCCGCGACCGGGCAAGCCCTGTGCGACGCGGCTGCCGACGAACACGACGCGGCCGTGTCCGCGCGCGGCCATCGCGGGCACGAGGGCGTCGGCCAGCCGCGTGGCCGCGTCGACGTGCAGGCGCCACATGAGTTCGCCGCTCGCGTGGTCGAGTGAACCCAGCGGGCCGACTCGCAGCACGCCGGCTGCGTGCACCAGCGCATCGGCGTTCTGAAGCGCGGCGGCTGTGCGCGCGATGGCATCGGCATCGCACAGGTCGACGGCTACATGCACGAAGCCCGCGTGAGACAACGTGGGCGCGGCCAGATCGAGCCCGCTCACGCGCCAACCCGCTTCGAGCAACTGCGACGCAATGGCACGGCCGATGCCGCCGCTGCTGCCCGTCACCACTGCATGCGGGGCAGCCTCATTCGACATGGATGTTGCCCTCCACGATGATCTTCTTCGAGCGCGCCATGTCCTCGGCCTGGAACTTCACGAAGTCTTCGACGCTGCCCGGTGTCAGCAGCAAGCCCTGCGCACCCAGCGTCTCGCGCATGTCGGTGCCCAGTGCCTTGTTGACCTCGGCGTTCAGCCGCTGCGTGACGGCGGCCGGCAGCTTCGCGGGCCCCCACAGGCCATACCAGCTGTAGAACTCGTAGCCCGGGATGCTCTCGCCCACGGTAGGCACGTTTGGCAGGCTCGCGGCGCGCGTGGCCGAGGTCACGGCAATCACCTTCACCATGCCACTCTTGTGGTACTGCAGTGAACCAAGGATGGGGTCGATGAAGCCGTCGATCTGCCCGCCGATCAGGTCCTGGAACGCGGGCGCCGTGCCCTTGTACGGCACGATCAGGTAGTCGAGCCCGCCGCCCGCGCGCTTGAGCAGTTCGGTCGACAGGTGGCCCGCCGATCCGATGGAGCCCACTGCGAAGGTCATCTTGCCCGGGTGCGCCTTGGCGTACGCGATGAGCGACTTCACGTCCGTCACAGGCAGGTTCTTGTTGACGGCCACCGAAAGCGGCGCCTTGGCCACCAGCGCCACGGGGGTAAAGTCTTTCACCACCTCGTAGGGCACGGCCTTCATGGTCATCGGCGCGGTGGTGAAGGTCGATGCATTGAACAGCAGCGTATAGCCGTCGGCCGGCGCCTTCGACACCACGTCGGCGCCGATGACGCCGTTGCCGCCCGCGCGGTTCTCCACGATGAAGCTCTGGCCCGTCTGCTCGCCGAGCTTCTGCGCCAGTAGGCGGCCGATGGTGTCGAGCGTGCCGCCCGGCGGAAACGGAATCACCATGCGCACCGGGCGGCTTGGCCAGGTCTGGGCGAAGCCGGCGGTGGATGCCGCGGCCAGCGCGAGGGCGGCCAGCGTGGCCCGCAGGAAATGGTTGCGTTGCATGTCTCTTGTCTCCTTGTGGTTTTTCATCGGGGCATCGCGGGTGTCGCGGCCCCGTGGGCTCAGCGCTTCGACAGGCCGGCCTGCTGCACGGCGGCGTGCAATGCATCCATCTCGCGCGCATTCGGCGCTTCCGTCGGCGGGCGCACGGTGGCGTTGTCGAGCACGCCGGCCAGGAACATGCCGCCCTTCATGCGCGCGTGCGCCTCGCCGGTCGGCTCGCCGCCGCCGTACACCGCATCTTTCAGCGGCGTGATGAGCGCCTGCACCGCCATCGCCTTCTTCAGATCGCCGGCCTTCACCGCATTCCACAGGTCGATGATCAATTGCGGAATGAAGGTCGCGAAGCCGACCAGCGCGCCGTCCACGCCCTGCACCATCGAGGCCAGCAGGTACTCGTCGTGGCAGGTCAGGATGGCCTTCGATGCATCGGCCTCGCGGATCGCCTGGATGTCGCGGGCGTACTTGTTCATGTCGCGCTGGCCTACCTTGAAGGCCTGCAGGTAGGGCAGGCGCGCCAGCTCGGCCAGGAGCTGCGACGAGTAAGAGGCGCGCGTCCAGGCCGGATACACGTGGCAGACCAGGTCCAGCTCCGGCGCGGCGCGGTGGATGGCCTCGAAGTACTGCAGCGCATGGCCGGGCGTGAAACCGAAGCGCAGCCAGTGGTGCGGCGGCATCACGTCGAGCGCCACCGCGCCGGCAGCCTGCGCGGCGCGTGCATGCTCGGCAGCCTCGGCCAGGCCTTCGCAAACGATCGACGAAATCACCGGCGTGCGGCCGCGCAGTTCGTCGGCCACGATGCGCGTCACCTCGGCGCGTTCCGAGGGCGTCAGCGAAAACACTTCGCCGGTGTGGCCATTGGTCATGATCGCCACCACGCCGTCATGGCCGGCCAGCCACGAGGCCAGCTTGCGCAGCGCCGGCTCGTCGATGCGGTGGTCGGCCGTGAAGGGGCAGGAAATGGCGGGGATGATCCCGCGATAATTCGCGATGGAAGGCATGCTGTGTCTCCGTTGTGGTTCAAGGTGCAGGAATGGGTGCATCTTTTGCCGGCGGGGCGCGAGCCGTCCAATACTCGAATCGCATACAACTATTCAACTGCGCTGCGCATGGGCCCCGGCAACCGACCCCTCGACCTCGAATGGCTGGAAGATTTCCTGGCCCTGGCCGAGTCCGGCAATTTCTCGCGTGCCGCGCAGGCGCGCTCCATTGCGCAGCCCGCCTTCAGCCGCCACATCCGCTCGCTGGAGGAGTGGGTGGGCGTCGACCTGTTCGACCGCAGCGGGCACCCGACCGCGCTCACGGCGGCGGGCAAGCGCTTTCAGCCCCTGCTGCAGGAAGTGCTCGCGGGCCTCGAAGCCGCGCGCATCAAGGCCCGCGCCGCGCACGACCTGGACGCCGCCAGCCTGAGCTTCGCCGCCACGCACGTGCTGTCGCTCACCTTTTTCCCGCGCTGGCTGGGCAGCGTGGAATCGCGCCTGAGCATGGGCCCGATCCAGACCGTTTCCGACAGCTCGTACGCCTGCGAAGACCTGATGCTGCAGCGCCGCGTGCAGTTCGTGCTGTGCCACGGACACGCAGGCGCGCCGGGGCGGCTCGACGACACCGGCTACCCGGTCCAGCGATTGAGCGAAGACGTGCTGGTGCCCGTGAGCGCGCCCGATGCAAACGGCGCTCCGCTGCATGTGCTGGGCGCAGGCCAGTCGCCTTCCGTGCTGGCCTACAGCGATGCCTCGGGACTGGGCCGGATTATGCGGGCCATGCAGGACAGCGAATTCGGCAAGGACTTCGCCGCCTCGCTGTCGATCGTCTTCACGGCCCACCATGCCGCGCTGCTGCGCACCATGGCGCTCGAAGGCCGCGGCCTTGCGTGGCTGCCGATGAGCCTGGTGGCTGAAGACCTGCGCAGCGGCACGCTGGTCGATGCCGGCGCGGGTGGCTGGCGCGTGCCGGTGGACATCCGGCTGTACCGCCAGCAGGCGCACATGGCGCCGGTGGCGGAAGCGCTGTGGGCGCTGGTCAGCGGCGGCGCCTCAGGCGCCTGACCGCTTCAATTGGCGCAGCGTGCCTCGAGAGCATCGAGGAACGAGCGGTCCCAGCGACCTTCCTTCATCGCCTGGATCGTGCGCGCTTCCGTTTCCAGGTGCGCGCGGGCCTTCTCGATCAACAACTCGGCCTCGTCGGGCGAGAAGGCGAGCAGCCCGTCCTGGTCGCCCACCACGATGTCGCCCGGGTTCACGATCATGCCGCCGACCGACACCGGCACGTTGATCTCGCCGGGGCCGTCCTTGTAGGGGCCGCGATGGTTCACGCCGCGCGCATACACCGGGTAGTCGCGCTCGCGGATCTCGGCCACGTCGCGGATGGCGCCGTCGAGCACCAGGCCCGCGGTGCCGATGGTCGCGGTATAGAACGACAGGATGCCGCCGATCACGGCGTTCGTGATGTCGCCGCCCGCATCGATCACCAGCACGTCGCCGGGCCGGCAGAACTCGAAGGCGCGCATCGGCGTGAGGTTGTCGCCGCCGCGCGTCTTCACGGTGACGGCCGTGCCCGCCATGGTCTTGCGCCCGGGGCGGTGGTAGGGCTGCAGGCCGACGCTGCCGATGTTGCGGTGCAGGTTGTCGCTGAGCGCGGCCACCGGAATGTCCTGCAGCGCGGCGATGATGGCCGGCGCCACTTGCGGGGCCGACGGGTTCTTGCGGATGGCTTTGTAGGGCATGACTGGTCCTTGTGAGTTCTTCGGCGCGCGTCAGCGCAGTGCGGCCACTGCACGGGCGATGCGCGTGCAGCCTTCTTCCAGCGTCTCGATCGACGTGGCAATGGAAAGACGGAAGTAGGGCGACAGGCCGTACGCGGTGCCCGCGACCACGGCAACGCCTTCGCTTTCGAGCAGGTACATCACCACGTCGCCGTCCTCGTTCAGGCGCTTGCCTTCGGGCGTGGTCTTGCCGATGAGGCCGCCGCAGTTGATGTACAGGTAGAAGGCGCCGGGCGGCGTGGCGCAGCTGAGGCCGGGAATATCGTTGATGAGCGCCAGCGTGCGATCGCGCCGCTGCTTGTACACGGCCACGCTCTCGGCCACGAAGCCCTGGTCGCCATTCAATGCAGCAGCCGCGGCCGCCTGGCTCACCGAGCAGCAGTTGCCGGTGGACTGCGACAGCAGCGTGTCCAGCGCCTTGATCAGGTCCACCGGCCCGGCCGCATAGCCGATGCGCCAGCCGGTCATCGCATAGGTCTTGGAGACGCCGTTCACTATCAGCGTGCGATCGCGCAGCGCGGGCGCCTCCACGAGGAGGTGCGGCGTCGCCTCACCGTCGAAGCGGATGTGCTCGTAGATCTCGTCGGTCATCACCATCACGTGCGGATGGCGTTCCAGCACTTCGGCCAGCGCGCGGTATTCGGCGGCCGTGTAGCTCGCACCGGTCGGGTTGCTCGGCGAATTGATCAGCAGCCAGCGCGTGCGTGGCGTGATGGCGGCCTCGAGCTGCGCGGGCGCGAGCTTGAAGCCCTGGGATTCGGGGCAGGCCACGGTAACGGGCGTGCCCTCGCAGGCGAGCACCATGTCGGGGTACGACACCCAGTAGGGTGCGGGAATGATCACCTCGTCGCCCGGCTCCAGCGTGATCGCGAAGGCGTTGTAGATCGCGCTCTTCGCGCCGCTGGTGGCAATGATCTCGTTCATCGCATAGCGCAGGCCGTTCTCGCGTTCGAGCTTGGCGACGATGGCTTCGCGCAGCTCCACCGTGCCCGCCATCAGCGTGTAGCGCGTGGCGCCGCGCTCGATGGCGGCGGCCGCGGCCTGGCGGATGTGGGGCGGGGTGTCGAAGTCGGGCTCGCCCACTACGAGATTCACGATCGACTTGCCCTGCCTGCGCAGTTCGTTGGCGCGGTCGGCGGCCGAGGTGCTGGGCGAGGGCTTGATGCGCCGCACGCGGGCGGCAATGCGGGACGTGGTCACATGACTTCCTGTTCTTGCTGTGCAGAGGCTTGCATGGACCGAACGGTACGCACATCGAACAGCCGAGGCCAAGACGACTTTTCACTGGTTGTATAGGCGCAGCTTATGGTGAGCCCTGATACCGGCTGTGCAGGGCCGGTGCTAGGCTTGGCTTTTGCTTGGGGACAAGGCGTGAACCTGCGACGCCTCAAATATTTCGTGAAGATCGTGGACATCGGCAGCCTGACGCAGGCGGCAGAGGTCCTTTTCATCGCCCAGCCTGCGCTGAGCCAGCAACTGGCCACGCTCGAGGGCGAAGTGCGCCAGCAGCTGCTCGTGCGCACCAAGCGCGGCGTGACGCCCACCGAAGCCGGCAAGGTGCTGTACCGCCATGCGCAGATCATCCTGCGCCAGTGCGAGCAGGCCCGCGTCGACATGGAGGCTGCCGGCGAAGGGCTCTCGGGCCAGGTGTCGGTGGGGCTCGCGCCCGGCACGGCCGCATCGGCGCTGTCGTTGCCGCTGCTGCGCACCGTGCGCGCGCGCCACCCGGGCATCCTGCTCTACCTGAACGAGAACTACGGCACTACGCTGAGCGAGCTCATCATGAATGGCCGCATGGACCTCGCCGTGCTCTACGGCGACAAGGCCATTCACGGGCTTACGTTCTTGCCGCTGCTCAAGGAGCCGCTGTTCCTGGTCGGCCCCGCATCGATGCCGGCGCCCTCGCAGCCTGTGAAGCTGGTCGACCTGCGCGACATCGAACTCTTTCTGCCGCGCCCGTACAACGTGGTGCGCAAGTTGGTGGACGCGGCCTTCGTGCGTGCGGGCATGGTGCCGCGCGTGGTGGCGGAGATCGAATCGGCCTTTACCCTCACTGCGGCCATTGCCGACGGGCTGGGCGCGACCATCCTGCCGGCGTCGATGGCGCGCGAGGTGGTCGCGAGCTGCGGGGCCTGGCAATTCCCCATCGTCGACCCGGTCATCGAGGCGCCGCTGGCGCTGTGCCAGTCCGACCACCTGCCGCTGTCCGAACCCGCGCAGGCGGTGAAAGACATCCTGCTCGAACTCGTGGTCGACCTGGCCCGCACTGTCGCATCGACGCCTGAACCCGAGCTCGCCGCCCTGTCGTAAGGCCGCAAGGCGCCCGTCATAAGGCGCCCTTATCCCGGCACAGCCAATCCGTCTTTGGCTTCGGGCTCGCGGCCCGTTACCTTTCATGCATGCCGTCACGCGTTCGCGGAATGCGTCGGCCATCACAGCCATCGGCATGAAGCAGGAACAGATCAAGACGCTCATCGACGCTTTGGCCGCATCGGACCTGGCGGAACTGGAGTACAGCGAGAACGGCAGCACGCTGCGGCTGGTGAAGCTGTCGGCGCTGGGCGCCTCAACTGCCGTACCCGCTATGCGAAGCCCGTCCGGCGCACGGAAGGCGCCACGACAGGCCCTGGAAGAAACAACGGCGGTTGCCAGCACCGAGTGCCTTGCACCGTTGTTCGGCGTGGTGCACTTGCAACCCGCGCCCGGCGAGCCGCCCTTCGTGCAACCGGGGCAGGCCATGGAAGCTGGCCAGCTGCTGTGCGTGATCGAGGCGATGAAGATGTTCAACGAAGTCCGCGCCGATCGTGCAGGCACCGTGCAGCAGGTGCTCGTGCATTCGGGCCAGGAAGTGGAAGCAGGGCAGCCCCTGTTCCGCTTCGGATGAGGAGGCGCGCGCGATGTTCGACACCGTGCTCATTGCCAACCGGGGCGAAATCGCCTTGCGCATCCAGCGCGCCTGCCGGGGCCTCGGCCTGCGAACGGTGGTCGTGCACTCCGAGGCCGACCGCGACGCGATGTACGTCGCGCAGGCCGACCAGGCGCTGTGCATCGGGCCGGCAGCGCCGAGGCTGAGCTACCTCAACCAGTCCGCCATCCTGTTCGCCGCCGAGGTGAGCGGCGCGCAGGCCATTCATCCCGGCTACGGCTTTCTCTCGGAGAACGCGGGCTTCGCCGCGCGTGTCGAGCAGGCCGGCCTCGTGTTCGTCGGCCCCAGCGCTGCCTGCATCCGCACCATGGGCGACAAGGTTTCTGCCAAGCGCGCGATGCGCAAGGCCGGCGTGCCCTGCGTGCCCGGCCCCGACGAGGCGCTGCCGGACGACCCGGCCGCAGTGCTGGCCCTGGCGCGCGACATCGGCTATCCGGTGATCGTGAAGGCCGCGGGCGGCGGCGGCGGGCGCGGCATGCGCGTGGTGCACGAAGAAGCCGCGCTGCTCGACGCCATGGCGCTCACGCGGGAAGAAGCGCGCCAGGCCTTCGGCAACCCCGAGGTCTACATCGAGAAGTTCCTGCTGCATCCGCGTCATGTCGAGATCCAGGTGCTGGCCGACAGCCACGGCAACGCCGTGTGGCTGGGCAGCCGCGACTGTTCGCTGCAGCGCCGCCACCAGAAGGTGATCGAGGAGGCGCCCGCGCTCGGCATCGACGACGCGCTGATGGCCGAGGTGGGCGAGCGCTGCGCGGCCGCGTGCCGGCAGATCGGCTACTGCGGCGTAGGCACCTTCGAGTTTCTCTACGAGAAGGGTGCGTTCTATTTCATCGAGATGAACACGCGCCTGCAGGTGGAGCACCCGGTGACCGAGATGACCACCGGCATCGACATCGTGCAGCAGCAACTGCGCATGGCGCTCGGCGAGCGCCTGTCGCTGGCGCAGGCCGACGTGCGCTGCCAGGGCCATGCCATCGAGTGCCGCATCAATGCCGAGAACCCCGACACCTTCGCGCCCGCGCCTGGCCGCATCACCGGCTGGCAGGTCCCTGGCGGCTTCGGCGTGCGCGTCGATTCGCACGCGGGCGCCGGCTACCGCGTGCCGCCGTACTACGACTCGATGATCGCCAAGCTCATCGTGCACGGCGACACCCGCGCCGATGCGCTCGACCGCATGCACCTGGCGCTGGCCGAGACGCATGTGGAAGGCATTGCCACCAACGTGCCGCTGCACCGCGCGCTGCTGCGCGACGACGGCTTTGCCGCCGGCGGCGTCGACATCCATCACCTCGAACGCTGGCTGCAGCAAAGGAGCGCGGCGTGAGCGCACAGGCATCCCGTACCGAACCGTCCATCAGCCTTCTGGGCACCACGGCGCTGCTGTTCGAAGCGCCGGGCGACATGAACCTGCCGTCTCAGCAGCGCATCTGGGCCCTTGCGCACGAAGCCGAGAGCTGGCCCGAAGTGCGCGAGGCCGTGCCGGGCATGAACAACCTGATGCTCACCTTCACGCGCGCGCCGCGCCATCTCGATGCGCTGTGCGAGCGCCTGTGCAACGCCTGGAGCGCGGCCACCGCCGTGCCGCGCGAAGGCCGCGTGGTCGAGCTCCCCGTGGTCTACGGCGGCGAGGGCGGCCCGCACATGGCCGACGTGATGGCGCACACGGGCCTGAGCGTCGAGACCATCGTCGAACTGCACAGCGCGCCGCTATACCCGGTGTATGCGCTCGGCAGCCATCCCGGCTACTGCTATCTGGGCGGCATGGACCCGCGCATTGCCACGCCGCGTCGCAAGACGCCGGTGCTGAGCATCCCGGGCGGCGCGGTGTCGATCGGCGGCGCGCAGACGGGCGTGTCGGCATCGGCTGGCCCCAGCGGCTGGAACACCATCGGCAGCACCTCGATGGTGTTCTTCGACCCCGCGCAAGATCCGCCCGCCATGCTGCAGCCGGGCGACATGATCCGTTTTCGCGTGGAGGGCATCGTCCGATGATCGAAATCCTTTCATCCGCCGCGCTCGCCACCGTGCAGGACCTGGGCCGCACCGGCAGCCTGCGCTGGGGCGTCGGCACCTCGGGCGCCATGGACAACCTGGCGCTGGCCGCCGGCAACCTGCTGCTGGGCAACGCGCTTGGCGCGGCTGCCATCGAGGTGCCGGTGTTTCCGTTCAAGGTGCGCTTCGACGAAGACTGCGCCTTCGCACTGACCGGCGCCGACTGCGCAGCCAAGCTCGACGAGCAGCCCCTGCTGCCCTGGTGGGTGCACCAGGCACGCGCCGGCCAGGTGCTCACGCTGGGCCTGCCGCAAGGCGGTGCGCAGCGCGGCAGCCGCGCCGTGCTGTGCGTGTCCGGCGGCATCGACGTGCCCGAGGTGCTGGGCTCGCGCAGCACCCAGCTACGCGGTGCCTTCGGCGGGCATGAAGGGCGCGCGCTGCGTCGTGGCGACGTGCTCCGCGCAGCCGATGCAGGCAGCGCGTGCCGCACCGGTTTCGGTCTGGTGCCACCCGCGCTCGCACTGCCGCTGGAGCGCGATGGCGTTGCCGCCGTACGTGTGCTGCCCGCTGCCGAGTACCTGGCCTTCGAGCCGACTTCGCGCGAAGCCTTCTGGGCCGGCGAATGGAAAATCACCTCCCAGAGCGACCGCTACGGCTACCGTCTCGACGGCGAGGCGCTGCGGCCCATTGCACCGATGGAACTGCGCTCCCACGGCATCGTGCCCGGCGTGATCCAGGTGCCGCACAACGGGCAGCCCATCATCCAGATGCGCGACGCCCAGCCTTCGGGCGGCTACCCCAAGTTCGGCACCGTGATCGAGGCCGACATGTGGCGCCTCGGCCAGGCGCCCATCGGCAGCCGCATGCGCTTCATCGAAACCACCTGGGACGAGGCGCTGGCCGCGCTCGACGAAGTGCGTGCGTGGCTCGACAAGGTGGCGCGTGTGGTGGCTCTTCATCGGGGGGCGCCTCGTGTTTGAGCGTTGTTGTCGTTCGGGGCGCGATCACGCCGACGGGGTACCTTGCTCCGCGAATGTCCCCCGGCCTGCGGCCTCCTCCTTTATTTCGCTGCGCAAGGCACCCCATCGACGTGATCGTTGGACTGAGCGCAGGTTGATCCGCCGAACGCCAGCAGCGTGCCTCGTGCACAGGGCGTCGGGTGCTCCCCGCAGCGAAATAAAGGAGGAGGGCGAAGCCCGGGGGACATTCGCGGAGGGGAGTACCCGGCGGCCTGTGCATCACCCCGAACAAGAGCACCAAAAAGCGAAGGCCTGAAAAATGCAGGACACAGCACTGCGCACTCCGCAACTCGCCGACTGGCTGAGAGGCACCGACATAGGCTTGCTCGAACTGCGCACGCCAGAAGGCACCTTGCGCCTCGGAAGGCAGGGCGATGAAATCATCGAACTGCTGGATGAAGAGGCCGAGCCCGAACTCCTGAAGATCCACGCTCCTTCGCTCGGCGTATTCCTGCAAAGCCACCCGCTGGCTGCTGTACCGCTGGTCCGCATCGGCCAGCGCGTTGAAGCCGGCCAGACCATCGGCCTGCTGAAGATCGGCCCGCTGCTGCTACCCGTGACAACCCCGCAAGCCGGCATCGTCGACAGCATCCACGCAGCCGACGGCCTCGCAGTCGGCTACGGCACACCGCTGTTCGACCTGCAACCCCTCTGACGAACGAGACAAGGATTCACGATGGACATCGATCTGAATGCAGACCTCGGCGAAGGCTTCGGCCCCTGGCGCATGGGCGAGGACGAAGCCCTGCTCGACATCGTCTCCTCTGCCAACGTGGCCTGCGGTTTCCACGCGGGCGACCCGGTCATCATGGACCGCACCGTGCGCATGGCGCGCCAGCGCGGCGTCGACGTCGGCGCGCACGTGGGCTTTCCCGACCTCATGGGGTTCGGGCGCCGGCCGATGCAGATAGAGACGAAGGAACTGGTGGCATACGTGCTCTACCAGCTGAGCGCGCTGGAGGGCATGGCCCGCACCGCCGGCCACCGCATGACGCACATGAGCTTCCACGGAGCGCTCGGCAACATGGCCGCGGCCGACGCCGCGCTGGCCGAGCCGCTGGTGCGCGCCGTGGCCGATTTCGATCCCTCGCTCACCGTCAGCACCTCCGCCAGCCGCGCCATCGAAGGTGCGGCCGAGCGCTGCGGCCTGCGCGTGCGCACCACCTTCCTGGCCGATCGCGCCTGTGGCGACGACGGCCTGCTCGTGCCGCGCAAGCTGCCCGGCGCGGTCATCCACGAGCGCGACGCGGTGCTGGCGCGCGTGCGCCAGCTTCTCGAAGAGGGCACCGTCACCAGCAGCACCGGCAAGAAGATCCCGATGCGCGTGCATTCGATCCTCCTGCACGGCGACACGCCCGGCGCCGTCGACCTGGCTCGCGCCGTGCGTGGCGTGGTCGAGCAGGCGGGGCGCGTGGTGCCCATCTCAAAACAATCGACCTGATGCATCGGGGCACGAACATGGTGCTTACCCTTACTCATATGCACAGATGCCGGGCGACATAAGGGGGGCTTATCGCTCCACAGTCAATCCGTCTTGGCGCCGCCCGCAGGCGCTGGCTACAGTGAAATCCAGGCAGTCATCTGCCCCTTAACGAAAGAACCCGATATGCCGTTTTCCGACTACAAGACCGCGCTGGTGACCGGAGCCTCTTCAGGCATCGGCGCCGCCGTCGTCGAACGCCTGAGCAAGGAAGGCCTCAAGGTCCACGCGCTTGCGCGCAGCGCCGACAAGCTGGCCGACCTGGCCGCGCGCACCGGCTGCATTCCGCACGCCATCGACGTGAGCGACCTCGCCGCCGTCACGCGCCTCGCGAAGGAAGTCGAGTTCGACGTGCTGGTCAACAACGCCGGCGTGGACCGCCCCGGCTCCATCCTCAAGGCCGACGCCGAAGGCATCGACCTGCTGGTGGACGTCAACCTGCGCGCCGTGCTGCACCTGTGCCGGCTCGTGGTGCCTGGCATGGCCGCACGTGATCGTGGGCACGTGGTCAACATCAGCTCCATTGCGGCGGCCTACAACTTCGGCGGCAACAGCACCTACCACGCGACCAAGGCGGCCGTGAGCATGCTGTCGCGCCAGCTGCGCATCGACTGCTTCGGCAAGCGCGTGCGCGTCACCGAAATCTGCCCGGGCCGCGTGGCCACCGACATCTTCGCGCACGTGCACGGCGACTCCGAAGACACCTACAAGCGCTTCGTCGAAGGCTATGAACTGCCGCAGGCCGAAGACATCGCCAACGCCATCGCCTTCGCCATTGCCGCGCCCATCGCGGTGAACGTGGGCCACATGGAAATCACGCCCACGCTGCAGGTGCCCGGCGGCCTCTCGACCACGCGGCCGGAAACGCCGCGCGACTGAGCCCCCGGCCCATGCACGCCACGCAAAGGAACAGCGCATGAAGGACTTCGACCTGCTGGCGATCCTGCTGAAGCCGGAGTTCGGCGACATGCTGCTGCATGGCCTGCTGGAGACGCTGAAGATCGCGGCCGGCTCCTGGCTGCTGGCGATGACCATGGCCGTCGTGCTGCTGGTGGTGCGGCTCACGCCGAACCGCATTGCCGAGCGCATCGTGGCCGGCTATGTCTCCTACCACCGGAACGTGCCCACGCTGGTGCAGCTCATGTTCTGGTACTTCGGCATCTTCAGCCTGCTGCCCGATGCGCTGCAGGGCTGGCTGTCGGTGCACAACGCAGAGAGGTTGCTGTCGATTGTCGCGCTCGGCCTGTGCCAGGCCGCCTACTTCAGCGAAGACATGCGCTCGGGCCTGCGCGCCATTCCGTCGGGGCAGGCCGAGGCCGCGCGCGCGCTCGGTCACGGCTACATCGGCTCGATGCGCCACGTGATGCTGCCGCAGGCCATCCGCAACGCGGTGCCGGCGCTGGTGAACCACAGCGTGTCGCTCTTCAAGAACAGCAGCCTGGCCATGGCCATCGGCGTGGCCGAGCTGACGCACGCGGTGAAGGAAATCGAGAGCCAGAGCTTTCGCACCTTCGAGGCCTACAGCGTGGCCACCGTGCTGTACCTGGTGTGCTCGCTGCTCATCATGGCGGTGGGCGGCTGGCTGTCGCGGCGCTATCGCATCGTCGGTGCACGTTAAGCAGGAGCCACGATGTTCAGCGTCTACGAAATTCTTCGCGACAACTGGCTGCTGCTGCTGGTCGGCCAGTACCCCACCGGACCGCTCGGCGGCATCGTCGCCACCCTGATCCTGTCGGTGCTCGGCATCGTGCTGGCCTTTCCGCTGTCGGTGCTGCTTGCGCTGGCACGGCTCTCGCCATGGCGCCTGCTGCGCTGGCCCGCCACCGTGCTGGTGTACGTGGTGCGCGGCGTGCCGCTGCTCATGGTGATTTTGTGGGTCTACTTTCTGGTGCCCATCCTCATCGGGCGCGAGGTGTCGGGCTTCACCACCATGCTGTGCACGCTGGTGATCTACGAAGGAGCCTACCTCTCGGAGGTGGTGCGCGCCGGCATCCAGTCGCTGCCCAAGGGCCAGAGCGAGGCGGCGCGTGCACTCGGCCACAGCCACCTGGGCACCATGTGGTTCGTGATCCTGCCGCAGGCGCTCTACAACATGCTGCCGAGCATGCTGAGCCAGTTCATCTCCACCATCAAGGAGACCACGCTGGGCTACGTGATCAACGTGCAGGAACTCACCTTCGCGGCCAACCAGATCAACAACCAGCTGCTGACCAAGCCGTTCCAGGTGTTCTTCATCCTGGCGATGACGTACTACGTGGTCTGCTTCAGCCTGACGCAACTGGCGCAATGGCTGGAGCGGCGCATCGCGCACAAGCGGCTCGGCGCCGCGCCGGTGAAGGCCGCCGAAGACGGCGTGCCGCTTCCAACCCCTGTGGTGACCCAGCCATGACAACGCCCGCTCCACACCCCGCAGGGCGGCCCGCTGCCGCCAAGGACGACACCATGATCCTGTTCTCGAACATCAACAAGTGGTACGGCGACTACCAGGCGCTGGCCGACATCAATGCCGAGGTGAAGAAGGGCGAGGTCGTCGTGGTCTGCGGGCCCTCGGGCTCCGGCAAGTCCACGCTGATCCGCACTGTGAACCGGCTGGAAGAAGTGAAGTCGGGGCAGCTGCTTTTCGACGGCCACGACATCCATGCGCCCATGGGCAGCGCGGCGCTGAACAAGCTGCGCAGCCGCATCGGCTTCGTGTTCCAGAGCTTCAACCTGTTTCCGCATCTCTCGGTGCTGGAGAACATCATGCTGTCGCCGATGCGCGTGCTCGGCGTGAAGCGTGCCGACGCGAAGGCCAAGGCCGGGCAGCTGCTCGAACGCGTCGGGCTGTCGAACAAGGCGGGTGCGTACCCGGCGCAGCTCTCGGGCGGCCAGCAGCAGCGCGTGGCGATTGCCCGCGCGCTGGCGATGGAGCCGCCGGCCATGCTGTTCGACGAGCCCACCAGCGCGCTCGACCCCGAGATGGTGGGCGAGGTGCTGTCGGTGATGCGCGGGCTTGCCAACGACGGCATGACCATGATGTGCGTCACCCACGAAATGAACTTCGCCCGCGAGGTGGCCGACCGCGTCTGGTTCATGGACGCGGGCCGCATCCTGGAGAAGGCCGACCCCGAGACCTTCTTCGGTAGTCCGCAGCATCCGCGCGCGCAGCGCTTCCTGTCGGACCTGCGTGCGCATTGAGTCCAGTCCCCGTCGTTCACTTTTTCGCAATCTCCCAGGAGCTCACCATGTCGAACAAGACCGTCTTCCGCCTCGCCATTCTTGGCACCTGTCTCAGCGCGGCCTCGCTGCTCGCGCACGCCGACCAGTGGAGCGACATCAGCCAGCGCAAGGAGCTCAAGTGCGGCACCTTCGCCGACGTGCCTCCCTTTGCGGCACCCGACCCGAAGACGCGCGAGATGGTGGGCCACGACGTCGACCTGTGCAATGCGCTCGCCAAGGAGCTCGGCCTCACCGCCAAGGTCACGCCGCTGTCGGTGGAAGCGCGCGTGCCCGAAGTGAAGCTCGGCCGCGTCGACGTGACCATCGCCAACCTGGCCTACACCAAGAGCCGCGGCGAGCAGATCCAGTTCAGCGATCCGTACTACGTGGCCAAGGAAATGCTGGCCGTCAAAGCCTCCGACCCCGGCACGGCCAAGGCAGACTTCAAGGGCAAGCGCCTGAGCTCGACCAAGGGCTCCACCTCCGAGATGTCGATCAAGATGAACGGCTCGGAGCCGGTCACGTTCCAGGACACGGGCTCGGCCTTCATGGCGGTGCAGCAGAACAAGTCGGTCGGCATGGTCGCCAACACCATGACCATCACCAAGCTGGTCAACCAGTCGAAGACCGAAGGCGTCGCGCTGAAGATGATCAAGGACCCGATGGTGCTCCAGCCCATCGGCATCGGCATGAAGAAGGACGAGCCCGTGCTGCTGTCCAAGGTGAACGCTGCCCTCTACGCGCTGGAGAAGTCGGGTGAGCTCGACCGTCTCTGGGCCAAGTGGCTGGGCCCGAACACCGAATACAAGATGGTGCGCGAAGAGAAGGTCACGCCGCTGGCCGACCTGAAGTTCGAACTGCTGCCCTGAACCGACCTGAAGCCCCTCAGTCGTAGTTCGTGAACCGGCTCGGCTCCTGCGTAGGGGCATTCAACGGCTGATAACCCTGAATGTTCTGCAGCAGCGTGCTCGTCGGGTTCGAGCCGATGTTGCCGAAGCCGTTGAACTGGATCTGGAACATCAGCCGCGTGTCGGGCGTCGTGCGGCCCGACACGAGACGCTCGAGCACGACGCGGCCCACCCAGCAGCAGGCGTTGTATTCCGCGCCGATCAGGCTGTCGGACATCGCGTGGTCGTGCAGGCTGTAGCTCAGCCGCCCCACCGCATACCAGCGCCCCGGGTCTGTGGGCGACTTGTTGCCGAAGAGGCCTCTCGTCAGCTCGCTCAGCGGCCACTGCCAGTTGAAGTCCACCGTCTTCGTGCCGTCGTCCGCGGTCGAGCTGCTGTCCGCCTGGTAGCGGAAGGCCGCGGTGAGCGTGTGGTACGGCGCGGGCGTGTAGCGCAGGGTGAGCGCGTCGCGCGAGCTCTTGCCGGTATCCATGTTGTATTGCGCGATGCCGTCCACGCTCCACTTCGGATTCCAGTGCACCAGCCCGCCGACGATGAAGTCGCCCGTGCGGTCGGTCACGGCGGTGCCGCTGGGCAGCGTGACGTTCTGGTCGCTGAAGCGAAAGCGCTGCGCGATGCCGAAGCGCGCCGACTCGGCGCCGGTGGTCGGGTCGATCAGGCGCGTGCTCACGCCCGTGGTCAGCGTGTTGGTGTCCGAAACGCGGTCGTTGCCCGAGAACGCGTTCTCGGTGTAGAGCGTGGCAAAGCTGATGTCATTGGCGGCCGTGTCGTACACGGGCAGCTGGCTCTGGTCGCGATAGGGCGTGTGCACGTAGAAGGCGCGCGGCTCCAGCGTCTGCCGCCATGCGCGCCCGAAGAGGTTGGTGTCGCGCTCGAACACCAGGCCGCTGTCGAGGCTCACGGTCGGCACCACGCTGGTGATGGAGGTCGCGCCGCTGGCCAGCGCCGAATCGAGCTGGTAGGCGGCGGTGTGCAGCAGCAGCTTCGGAATTACGTAGCCGCCTGGTGTGACCCACGGCCGGCTGATCTGCAGGTTGCCGACCATGCGCTCGCCGTTGGGCTGCTTGATGCCGTTGAGCGTGGGCGAGTAGGCCGAATCGATCTCGAAGCGTGTGTAGTCCAGCGTGCCCGACACGTCGAAGCCGTGCCAGTCGTACTTGTTGTAGTTTGCCGTGATCTGCGGCACGCGGTTGTACGAAGGCGTGATGGGCGAGGCCGCGTACTGCAGCGTCTGGTAGGCGAGGGTGCGCGCCTGGCCGCTCCAGTCGCCCTTGGTCCAGTTGAGGTCGAACTCGTTGGTGAGCGTGCGCGAGGTCAGCGTGGGTGTGTGCGAGAAGTCGCGCCAGTAGTCGTCGTCGCTCACGCGGTTGATGTTGAACGAGGTGCTTAGCGAATCGAGCCCGAAGGGCTTGGGGTCCAACTGCTGGTTGTGCTGAGCCCACAGGCCCCATCGGTTGATGCCGCGCAGGCTGTCGCTGGGCATCTCGTCAACGCGGATCTGGCCGCTGTAGGTTTTCTCGAGGTAGCGGAACTCGGTGCCCAGGTTCACGCCGCGGCTGGTCATGATCTCGGGGTACAGCGTGAGGTCGCGGTTGGGAGCGATGTTCCAGTAGTAGGGCTGCAGGTACTCGAAGCCGTTGGTGGTGTCGTAGCCGATCACCGGCGGCAGCAGGCCGCTCTGGCGTGCGTTGCTGAGCGGAAAGCTCACCGACGGTATCGAGGGCGTGGTCACGCCGAGGAAGCTGATCTGCGCGTCGGTGGCTGTCGCGAGGTTGGTGTCGGTGTCGGTGGTCATCGTCACGGCCGTGAGCATCCACGCAGGCACCCAGCTCGAATAGTTCTCGCGCAGGCAGGTGGTGTAGGTGGCGTGCCGCGCGATCGACACCTTCGGGTCGACGAAGTCGATGCGGTCGGCCTCGCCATGTCCGCCGTTGGCCAGCAGCGTGTAGCGCACGTGGTTGAAGAAACCCTCGAAGCTCTCGACTTTCAGGTGCAGCTCGGGGCCTTCGTACACGTTGCCGGCCTGGTTCAGGTGCACGTTGCCTGTGGCCGTGGCCAGGTCGCCCGGCGGCTGGTATTCGAGCCGGTCAGCCGTGATGCGCGTGTCGCCGCGCCGCAGCGAAGCATTGCCTTCGACCACCACTTCGAGGTCGGGCCGACCGCTGAGCTTGTCGCCGTCGACCAGGCTCGGGCGCGTGCTGCGTTCGGTCGGCGCGATGGTCTCCGCGAGCTCTGGCGTGCGGCGCAGCGTCATTGGCGCCTCGGTCCATGTTTCCTGTGCCGGGGCCGTCTGTGCACGCAGCAGGAGCAGCGACAGCAACACCATCGGCGGCCGCGGAAAACCGCGCCAGCGTAATTTCATGTGAGAGGATTTCCAGGAAGCAAGCCGGCGTCGGGTCAGGCGTCTTGCCTGGCCTGCGATTCCCATGCAAAGCCGACGCCATAGACCGAGCGGATCCAGTCGTGCTCGGTCGAGACGGTGGCGAGCTTCTTTCTGAGGTTCTTGATGTGGGTGTCGACCACGCGTTCGTTGACGTCGAGCGCCTCCGGGAACGCGGCTTCGAGCAGCTTCGAGCGCGTCAGTACCCGCCCGGGCTCCTGCGAAAGCGCGCGCAGCAGCAGCGACTCGCGGCGCGTCAGCGGCAGGTAGTGCCCGTCGAGAATCGCGCAGCCACGCACGGCCCCAAAGGTGATCGGCACCGAAGGGCGCGCGACGATGCGGCGCTGCGCATAGCGCCGCAGCACCGTGTGGATGCGCACCACGACTTCCCTCGGAGAAAAGGGCTTGCACACGTAGTCGTCCGCGCCGAGCTCGAAGCCGCGCAGCCGGTCGGCTTCGTGCGCAAGCGCCGTCAGCATGATGATCGGGTGGTCGCTGCGCGCGCGGATCTTCTCCAGGATCTGCAGGCCGTTGACGTGCGGCAGCTGAACGTCGAGCAGGGTGAGCGCGGGCGGCGAGGTCAGGATGCGATGCAGCGCGACCGCGCCGTCGTCGATGTGGTCGACCTCGTGCCCGGCGCGATGCAGTTCGTCCAGCAGCACCGACGCGGCGTCGCGCCCTTCCTCCACCAGCAGGATCCGGCTCATCGCGTCATTGCAGCTTCAGGACGCCCGGATGCGCCGGCCTGACCGGGGCCTGCGCGCTCTTTTCGCGACTGTTCCTCATGTGGTCGTCGACCGTCAGGTTGCCCTGCAGGCCGGTCAGCAGCCGCAGCGTGCGGTCGATGGCGTTGTCGTCGAGCATCGGATAGCCCTGCTCGGTGCGCCCGTTGTTGCGCGCCACGCGCGCGATGTAGGGCAGGTCCTGCGGCGTGATGACGACGGACGGCATCACGCCCTGCAGTTCCACGCCCTCGAACGGCAGCAGCACGAAGTACTGCACCCGCAGGTCGGGCGGCAGCAGGCTGCGCAGGTGCGTGGTCTTGCGACCGCACTGCCAGGCCGGGTCTTTCACCTCGCGCGCCAGCGAATGCCCGTTCTGGCGCAGGAACCAGCGCGGCAGCGCCTGGGCGGCGGTCTTGCGATACACCACCGCGTTGCGCCAGCCCTTCACCTCGAACAGGTACACGCCGGCCTCGCACACCAGTGCCACGTCGAAGCGGGCCGTAGGCACGGCGCTGCCTTCGTACATGGGGATGACGAGATCCCGAAGCACATGCATCCGATCGAATGCGGGCTGGAACGCACTGACGAGTTGCTGGATGGCCAGCGTGGTCGCCGTGGTGTTGTTCGCTTGCTCGCCCTCCGCCGGGCACGCGCGGCGCACGGGTGCGGCAGTGTCGGGCTTCGGGTGTCCGTGGCCGGCCAGCTTCAGCACGGGGCGGGTGGGGACTTTATGCAAGGCAGTGGTCATGTAAGGCTCCTTCGAACTTCAAGGATTGCGCAACTTTCGGGAGACTTTGTGCAGAAACGGCAATTGATCCGTTTGTTCGGCCTGCGCGGATTGCGGGCCCGCGATCGAGTCGATCGACGGGCTGTTTCCGATGCTTCCCATGAAGACGACCCACGCAAGCGCCAGCTCGCCGTTGGCTGCGGCCAGCACGTGCAGGTCGAGCAGCAGGCCCTGGAAGTCCTCCATCAGCTGCACTTCGGAGATTTCGCCGCGGTCGCGGCGCTGCTTCGACGATTCGAACTCGGCCCTTGCATTCGCGACGCGCGCGTACGCGGTGTTCGCGATGTCGCTCTGCGCCTGCAGGCGGCGCAGTGCCTCTGAAACCTGCTCTCGTGCCTGCGCGACCGCGTGCACGTAGAAGGGATTGCCGGGCATGTCGATGTCCTGTTGTGCTTCGTTCGTCGCCTCGTTCGTCGCTTCGATCACGCCGTCGGGCATCGCGCTCGCGTCGGCGCCGTAGAGTGCGGCGGCCAGGTTGACGTCGTTCCTGTTGGCAAGCACTGCCATCGGGAGCTCGCGCGGCACCTCGGCTGCGAAGCGGGGCAGCGACTTGTCCTGCAATGCGTCGGCGAGCATTTCGTTCAATGCGACTTCCTGCATGTGGCACTGCTTTGCCAGATAAGAGATGTAGCTTGCGCGCTGCACCTGCAGCTTGCCGATGGTCGTTTCCGCGCTGGCGTGCCGCGCCGCGAGCTGCTTCGCAAAGTCGTCATACGGTTGCGTGGTGCCCTGGATGAGCATGGTTTGCCGCACGACGGCGGAACGCGTGTTCTCCAGATAGAGAAGCTCGAGCGTCTTTACCTTGAGCGCGATGTAGGTCGCGGCCACGCCCGATTCGTTGGCGCCGCCCGATGCGGCCATCAGCCGGTTCATTGCCGTGTCCTCGAAGCTGGCCCACCAGTGTTGCCGCTGCGTGTTTGCCGGCGCCTGCGTGCGCACCTTGTGGTCGACGAACATGCTCGCCGCAAGCACGGAGGTGGAGTGAACCATCGCGATGCTCGTGCTGGCGCATGCGATGGCCAAGGCGCCGCAAATCGCCGCTATCAGGATTCGTGAGCGCTTCACCTGTGAGTCTCCAGCTTCGTCATGCGTGGATCTTTTCAGGCGATCTGGGAGAAATTTGAAGGACGCTGCAATGGCCCTGCCGCATGAGGCCTGCGCGTGTGTGATGTACGCGCACAACACTCGAAGCCGCAGAAAACGGAACCACCAAATTCCTCCTGATTTGGGCGAAACCATGCGTACAGCCGGTCGATACCGAACGGCCGCATCAGACCTGAAACTGGAGAACCCTGAATGAAGAAAACCCTCACGGCATTCGCTGCCCTGGCCGTCTGCGGCCTGGCTTCTGCCCAATCGTCCGTCACGTTGTTCGGCGTCGTGGACGCTGGCCTGACCTACCAGTCGAGCACCTCGCGCGACACGACCACCGGCGCGTCGGTCAAGCAAAGCAAGACGAGCCTGGGCAACTCGGCCTACAACTCCAGCCGCATCGGCTTCCGCGGCACCGAAGACCTCGGCGGCGGGCTGGCAGCGAGCTTCTGGCTCGAAGCGCCCATCACCAACGACGACGGCGCCACCGGCATCTCCACCTTCGCGCGCCGCTCCACCGTGAGCCTGTCGGGTGGCTTCGGCGAGCTGCGCCTGGGCCGCGACTACACCGCCACCTTCTGGAACGACACCGTGTTCGACCCGTTCGGCACCAACGGCTCGGGCACCAACGTCATCAGCACCGTCAGCGGCAACACCACCATCAACAACGCCAACTACGTGCGTGCCAGCAACTCGATCGGCTACTTCCTGCCGCCGAACCTGGGCGGCTTCTACGGCCAGGTGCAGTACAGCCTGCACGAGAACGCCAGCACCGACGCCACCAGCACCACTGCAGCTTCCAGCAGCACGGCTGGGCGCTACGTCGGTGGCCGCTTCGGCTACGCCAACGGTCCCCTGGACGTGGCACTGGCCGTGGGCCAGAGCACCGTCGTGGACACCACCGCGCTGGAGCGCAGGGTGCAGACCATCAACCTGGGCGCTTCGTACGACTTCGGTCCTGTGAAGCTGTTCGGCGAGCTGTCGAACGTGAAGAACAAGTTCGACTACGCGGCAGCGGCTGACACGCACGACACCTACAACGGCTACCTGATCGGCGCGACCGTGCCGGTGGGCGCAGGCCTGATCCGCGTGGCGTACTCGCAAGTGCGCTACAACGAAGGCACGGCCGGCATCACGGGCGAAGACCCGATGGCGCGCAAGTTCGCAGTTGGCTACGTGCACAACCTGTCCAAGCGCACGGCGCTGTATGCGACGGTGGCGCGCGTGAACAACCGCAACGACGTGAACTACACGGGCAGCCTGGTGTCGGCCAGCACCACGGGCTACGGCAGCACGGGCACCAGCTACACGGGCCTGCCGCGCTCTTCCACCGGCTACGACTTCGGTATCCGCCACGCGTTCTGATGACGTGAGGACGTGAAGGGGGCAGCGCGGCCAGCAAGCGGCCGCGCTGCTCGCCCCCGCTGCGCAGCATGGACTGCGCGGCGCCGGGGCATCGCTGCGCTCGGGAGGGACCTCAGGGCAGCGAGGAGATGGAGCCGCAGTTTCAAGGCAGGTGAAATGAAAAAACAGTCATTCGTGCTCGCGCGCTGGTTGCGCGCGTCCGTCTTCTTGCTCGTTGCCTTCGGGTCGCTCGCAGCGGCGCAGGCACAGGCACAGAACAGAATCGAATCAGTCACGGGCTCCGTGCAGGCAGGCAGCGAAGTGCTGCGTGTCGATTTTTCCGAACCGTTGGCCGCAGCGCCCAACGGCTTCGCCATCCAGTCGCCGGCGCGCATCGCGCTCGACTTTCCTGGCATGACCAGCCGCCTGGGCCGGGAAGCCATCGACATCAGCCAGGGCAACCTGCGCTCCGTCAACGTAGTGCAGGCGGGCGAGCGCTCGCGCCTCGTGCTCAACCTGAAGCAGGCGACCGCCTATACGACCGAGCTGCGCGGCAAGTCGCTGCTGGTGGTGCTGCAACCCGCGGCGGGCCCCGCGCTGGTGGCTTCCACACCCTTCGAGTTTGCCGAGAACCGCAACCGCGACGTGCTGCCATTGCGCGACGTCGATTTCCGCCTGGGCACCGAGGGTGCCGGCCGCGTGATCGTGTCGCTGCCCAACGACCAGGTGGGCGTGGACATCCGCCAGCAGGGCAAGGGCCTCGTGGTCGAGTTCACCAAGTCGTCGCTGCCCGAGGGGCTGAACCGCCGGCTCGACGTGTCCGACTTCGGCACGCCGGTTCAGTCGGTGAGCATGCAGCAGTCCGGCGACCGCGTGCGCATGGTGATCGACCCGCGCGGCGAATGGGAGCACAGCGCCTACCAGAGCAACAGCCAGTTCGTGGTGGAAGTGCGTCCGCGCAAGGAAAACCCCAACAAGCTCGCGCAAGGCACGGGCTACAGCGGCGAGAAGCTGTCGCTGAATTTCCAGAACATCGAGATCCGCTCGCTGCTGCAGGTGATTGCGGACTTCACCAACTTCAACATCGTCACTTCGGACTCCGTCAGCGGCACGCTCACGCTGCGCCTCAAGGACGTGCCCTGGGACCAGGCGCTCGAGATCATCCTGGAGGCGAAGAACCTCGGCATGCGCAAGAGCGGCAGCGTGCTGCGCATTGCGCCGGAAGACGAGCTCAATGCCAAGGAAAAGATCAAGTACGAGGCGCAGGCCACGCTGCAGGGACTGGAGCAGCTGCGCACGCAGTCCTTCCAGCTCAACTATGCGAAGGCCGCTACCGTGGCGCAGGGCCTTACGGGCACCGGAAGCAGTGGAGGCGGCGGTGGCAGCTCAGGCTCGACCACCCGCATCCTGAGTTCGCGCGGCAGCGTGCTGGCCGAGGTGCGCACCAACCAGCTCTTCGTGACCGACATTCCCTCGCGGCTGTCGCAGGTGGCTGACCTCCTGCAGAAGCTCGACGTGCCGGTGCGTCAGGTGCTGATCGAGGCGCGCTTCGTCGAGGCGACCGATACCTTCAGCAAGTCGCTGGGTGTCAAGCTCGGCGGCGGCTCCGTCAATTCGAACTCGTCGGTGGGCGTGACGCCTTCCGTCAGCTCGACCACGACCGGCGGCGTGACCACCACCACCAGCACCAACACTTACTCGAGCACCAGCTTCGTCAACCTGCCGGCTACCAGCACGACCGGCGACGCGGTCGGCACCT
Source organism: Variovorax sp. YR266 (assembly GCF_900107295.1). Lineage (NCBI taxonomy): Bacteria > Pseudomonadati > Pseudomonadota > Betaproteobacteria > Burkholderiales > Comamonadaceae > Variovorax > Variovorax sp. YR266. The sequence continues at coordinate 109,867 of NZ_FNPM01000016.1, read as the reverse complement.
TCGCGCTGTCGCTGTTCAATTCGAGCCTGACGAAGATGCTCAACCTCGAAATCTCCGCGCTGGAGGCGGACGGCAAAGGCAAGGTGGTGTCGAGCCCGCGCGTGGTGACGGCCGACCAGACCAAGGCGCTGATCGAGCAGGGCACCGAGCTGCCCTACCAAGTAGCGACATCGAGCGGCGCCACGTCCATCGCGTTCCGCAAGGCCAACCTCAAGCTCGAGGTAACGCCGCAGATCACGCCCGAGGGCAACATCATCCTGGCGCTCGACGTCAACAAGGACACCGTGGGCCAATCGACCACCGCGGGCTACGCCATCAACACCAAGCACATCCAGACCGAAGTGCTGGTGGAGAACGGCGGCACCGTCGTCATCGGCGGGGTCTTCGAGCTGACGGACACCAACTCGGAATCGCGCGTGCCGGTGCTGGGCGAACTGCCGATGGTCGGCGCGCTGTTCCGCACCCGCAGCCGGGTCAACAACAAGACCGAGATGCTGATCTTCATCAGCCCGAAGATGATTTCGGATCGGAACGCGGCGCGTTGAGCCTGATCGCTACAGGCGCATCAGGGATCGCTTCTGGCTCTCGGCCTTCTTCGCGGCCTGCAGTCTCAGGCCCAACGCTGTCGCCTGTGCTGCAATCTGGTCTCTCAGGGCCCTCACCCGGTCCCTGAGCGCGACGAGATTCGCCGTGATGGTGGCTCGGCGCACGGTGTCGGCTCCGTCGATCAGACGGCACACGTTTTCTATGCCCGACAAGAGGCCTTCCAGCTGGGTGATGAGGAACAGGCATTCCTTGCGCAGCAAAGTGAGCTTCTTCACCAGCGCCTTGAGGGTCTCCAGGTTCCCCGTCAACCCGACCGCGAGCTGTTGTGTGATCTCTGCCGCATGTGGCTGCCACTGCGTCTGGAATCTGAAGAGCATGTTGGTGAAGATCGGTACGGTCGCCAGATGCATGTCGGACCCCAGGGCCAGCTGGGTCAGGTGGTGCGTCCGATTGCTCGTTCGGTGCAGCGCACCGAGTACCGGCACCAGCCCGGGCCCGATGTTGGTCAGGATCAGGTGGAGTATTTCCACGGGCATCGACAGCAGGCCGACCGGCATGGGCTGGTGTGCGATGGGAACTATCGTGATGGTGTTGGAGGCAGACTGAACGGCCACTGAGCCGCCTGGGGGCGGTGGCAGATCGGGAGGCGGGTGAGGAGAGTCAGGCGCCAAGTTCTCCGGCAGAGTGCCTTCGTCAACAAAGGGGCCGCACCTTGGGCGCTGGGTGCAATAGACCGGGGGAGTGTGCGGGTCCCAGCATTTCAGACCGCAGCTGCAAACATAGGGTGGCATCGCTGTTCTCCTCGAAGTGCGATGGAGGCCGTCGTCCCGCTCGCGATTCTCGAAGAGTGCCGTCCGGCTGCAATCACCCGATCATGTGATCCGCCCCTGGCGCCTGCCGGATGGCCGTCCTGTCCGGCGCCGCCTCGGCTTCTTCCTGCTCCATCCAGTGCGTCCCGGCGCCATGTGCCTTGTTGCCGGCCTCCACGGCCGCCTGGAATGCGGCGCGCACCGACGGCGTGTCAGGCTCCCACAGCCAGTGGCCCTCGACGGGGTGCCCGAACAGGCCCACGCACGGCAATCGCCAGCGCAGGCGGATCCATGGGCGCGAAGCTGCGGGAGTGCACATGCCGGCGAGTCTGCGCGGCGATGTGGGAGACATCTTGAGGGGAGCGCCTTGTGTGCAGCCGGTGTTGTCTTCCAACGCCGACGGTCAGGTTGGCAATGCCCTTGTGCCCTTCCTCACTGCCCATCGGTCAGCCGCCGCCACGAGATGCGGCGTGTGCTGCTCGAGGAGGAAACCGGAATGGTGGTCGTCGTCACGGTACCGGTGGAGTCCTTGGTGGTGGCGACGGTCTTGCCGCTGCTGGTCACCGCGAGCGCAGCCGAACTCGACAAGCCCGAGCTCGACAGCAGAACGCCCGTATTGCTGGCGCCCGACACCGCCAGGCCGGTGGCGTAGTTGACGTAGTTGATGTAGCTGGAGCCGCCGGTGCTGCAGGCGCCCGAGGTGCTGGGCGTGTTGGAGACGTAGACCAGCGTGCCGGAAGAAAGCACCGGGTCCTCGTCGACGCGTTCGCCCGACTCGGGCATGTCCACGAACCAGCCGTACATGGTGCTGAAATTGGTGGTGTAGCTCACTGAACTGGCAGCCGTGCGCACCCCGGAGGTGTCGGTGAGCGTCAGCTTCACGAAGCAGTTGGTCACCGTTCCCGTGCTGCACGCATTGCTGCGCGGGTTGCTGTAGATGGCGCTGGTGGTGGAGCTGCCGCTCAGCGAGTCCTTGATGGCGTACATGGACTGCACCTGTGTCGTCGTGATGTCGGTCACACCCAGGTAGGAGCCGGTGCCGACGAAGACCACGTGCTGGCTGCTCACCAGCCCCAGTTCCGGCGCGGTGGTGATGGGCTGGCGGTTGCCCGAGCTGTCCGACAGCGTGGCCAGAAGCTGCACCGTGGCGCTGCCGCTGCTGGAAGCCAGGGCGCTGATGTCGAAGCGCCAGAGATTGCCGAACAGGTCGCCGCCGTAAAGCTGTGTGGTCGTGTTGTCTGTGGAGCTGTTGGTCCAGCCGCTGATCTTCGCCAGGCCGCTGGGGCAAGGCGCGACGGAACAGCCGGTTACCGTGCCACCGCTGGAGGTGGTGCCCATGCCGTTGTCTATCTTCTTGATCAGCGCGCCGGTCATGGCGTTTCTCACCCACAGATGGCCTTCGCCGTCGCCGTCGGAGACGTTGTTGTAGCCGGAGCTGAGGATGACCGCCCAGGTCCCGTCCGACAGCTTGGTGATCACCGGGGCGCCATAGGTGTAGCCCAGGTCCACGTCGTACAGATTGGGCGTGAGCGTGCTGCTCGAACTGAACTCCCACAGCACCGTCGGGGAGGCCGGGTCTGTCACGTCCAGTGCGAAGTACGCGCGGCCGCCATCGCCCAGGCCGCCCACGATGATGGTGTGCCAGGCACTGTTGTAGTAGACGTCGGCCTGCGTGATCTGGCCGTCCACGAAGTAGACGTGGTTGGACGCATAGTTCTTGTCTGCCAGCTTGTACAGGTTGGGCAGCAGAACCGAGGGGATGTACGCCCAGGTCTCGGCGCCCGTGTCGGCGTTGAAGGCATGCAGCATGCCGTCGTTGGAACCCACATAGACCATGCCCTGGCGCGAGGCGTAGGTTGACTTGAAAGTGGCATAACCCGAGTCGCTGTAGCTGCGCGAAGGGGCCTTGATGTACACCGGCGTGGAGTTGACGACGTCGCCCAGGACGTGGGTGCGCGAACGGTAGTACTTGGTGTTGGTGGAGCCTTCGTTGCTGCGGTCGCCACGCAGGTAGTTCACCAGGTTCACTGCGCCCGCACCGGTGGTGGTGCCGGCGGTGGAACTGTTCACCTGGGATGCCGTCGCCAGACAGGCGCTGCCCGAACTGCACAGCTGGGACAGCGAGCTGATCGACGCGATCTTGAAGTAGCCCTGCATCGTTGTCGTGAGCGCATCCCAGGAAAAACTGAGCTTCGTCGCGGTGCTGGGGTCGTAGGTGAAGATGGTGCGCGAGGCGTAGCCGACGTTGTCCAGCAGTGCCGTGGTGGTGAGGCTGCCCGAAGTGCTCGAGCAGTCGGAGCCCGCGCCCGACTCGGCCCAGTCGGCGGTGGTAGAGGTGACTCCGGTGCTGGAATCGACCGCGTAGCGCGCCAATTCACCAAACCACTTGCCGGAACAATAGGTGGTCGAGAAGGTGTAGCCGGCCGTGGTGGAGGTCAGCACGGGCGCGCTTTGCGCAACGGCTGCGGAACTGCTGGTCGTGGCGTCCACGGTATTGAGGAAGTTGGTCAGGCCGGTCTTGATATCGGCCGCGTTGGACGCGCTGTAGTAGCTGCCCCGGCCGTTGACGGCGGCATGCCACAGGTCGTCGATGGCGGTTTGCGTGTCGCTGACCGGCGTGGGCCAGTTGCAACTGCCGGAGCTCTGCCAGCCGCACACTCCGGAAGTCTGCGTCGTGCTGCTGGTGGTGGTTCCGTTGGCGACGTCGTAGTAGTCGCCGCTCGTGGCATTTGCATAGTCCGCATCGAACAGCATGTAGCCCGAGGCACCCAGGCCGATGGTGGATGTCACCATGTTCTGGCGCTTGTTGGAATAGCTGTTGCTGGAGACATCCGTGCCGCTCGAATTCGTCGTGTTGCTCAGGGAGGATGAGCGCAGGTCGGTGACGTAGTAGTACTCCGCCACGTCGGCCAGCGTGTTGGACACTTTGTTGCCATCGAGATAGGGGCGGGACTCGCTGCTGTCCTGGTCGCCGATTGCGGTGGAGCCGTCGGCCTTGTAGGGTGTCGCGGTCTCGTTCCAGTAACCGTCGGTCGACAGCAGCGTGTAGTTGCGCTGGCAGGCGTACTGCATCGGATCGGTGGTTGTGACTCCATTGATGGAGGAAACCTTGGCGGCGAAGTAGCGCCCGGCATTCGACAATGCAGTGCGAAGCGGCGTGGTGCTGCTGGCCTGGGCGGCCACGAGCTTGCCGTACCACAGCGACTTCTGCCCGCCGCTGGTGGTGGTGTTGTCGGCGATGTTCAGGAAATCCGTCGAACTGCTGACTTTGTTGATGGTCATGTAGCCCAGCCGGTAGCTGGAGGTCAGCCCGCTGAAGGCGAGCGTCGTGGCGCTCTTCATCGTTTGCATGCGGGTGTGGTAGTAAGCCCACCAGTTGGCGAAGTTGGTCATCTCCTCCGCATAGGTGCAGGTGGTGCTGTTGGTGGTGCAGTCGGTGCGCGTCGTGGAGCGGGCGCTTGTGCCGGGGTAGGCATAGGTCGACGTGCTGCTGCTGATGGTGGTCTGCACCCAACTGCCCGGCGTGCCGCCGCTGAAGGCGGTGACGGTGGCCGTCATGCTGCCGGATTGCGTGACCACGGGCGAATAGCCATAGGCATCGGTGCCCTTGGGCGAGGTGATGGTCACGGTGCTGCCGCTGCGGCTGGCGCTGTAGCCGGCAATGCCGCAGTTGCCGGTCTTGCTGCTGGTGCAGTTGTTGATGGCCGTGACGATGTTGGTGGCCACCGTGGTGGACGACGTGCTGGCCGTGGTCGTGGCCGAGATAATCTGCACGCCGTTGACAGTGATGCCGCTGATGCTCGTGCTGCTCGATCCGCTGATGACGATCGTTGCGGTGGAGCTTATGCCCGGATACCGCGGGTACTTGTAGGTGGCCGGCGCGGAGGTGCTGTCGATGTATGCGGCCTGGCAGGTGCTCAGTGCGGACGTGGTGCACCAGCGCAGGTAGGCCGGGTAGGCATAGGCGGTGGTGGCCGCACTCTGCTTGTTGCAAGTGCGCAGGTTGGCCGAGGAGCAGTACTCGCCCGGAATGAAGGTGTAGTACGTGGCGGGGGTGGTTGTTCCCGTGAGGTCGGTCGTGCCCGTGGAGATGATGCCGAAGCCGTCGGTCGGCACCTTGGCCCATGCCGACGTGTTGGCAGAGGTCATGCTGGTGTAGCTGGTGCCGGCGTAGTTGACAGGCGGCGAATAGGTGACCGACGGGTCGTAGTAGATGCCGTTGAAGCGGCTGTTGCGGTAGAGGTACGGATAGCTGCTGGCGCTGTAGTCGTCTGCCCAGTCCGGCAGGTAGGCGGAGGCCATGCTGCCGGAGTTGTCCAGGATGAACATGATGTTGGGCTTGACCAGCGTGGCCGAGGATGTTTCCAGCGGGGCCGTGGCCAGGTCGGTGAGAGCACCGAAGGCGGGTGCTCCGAGGATCAGCGCCAGGGCGCCCATGCAGGCACGCCAGCGGCCGGCGATCGACCTGCGGCCGGGAAGGAACATATTCATAGGGCGACCATGGCTTGCGTGAAGGAGACGGTGTTGCGCGGCCCGCTCACCTTGACGGTGATGCGGTAATAGACCTGGGTACTGGACGTTTGGGTGCTGCCGGACTTCTTGCTTCCACCGGTGTTCACGGTCAGGGGTGAACTGCCACAACCGTTGGTGGATGACGCATCGCCTGTGCTGGCGCACATGCGCTGGATCAGGTAGGCAGCGGTATTGCCCGAGCTGTCCTGGCTCAGCTGGATGGCGGTGTAACCCGCACTGGCCAATTGGGTCCACAGCTGCGACCAGGACTGCGTGCTGCCGGGGTCGGTGCGCGTGGCGGCGTAGCCATGGCTCGCCTGGTCGCAGGCCAGCACGGAGGTTCCTGTCGAACAGGTGCTGGCGGTGCTGGAGCTGGTCTGTCCGCTGTTGTTCTCCAGCCAGGTCACCGCCGTCTCCACCGCCTGGTCGGCAGAGGTGGCAGCCGCCTGTTCGAAGGCCAGGTTGCCGGCGATGCTCGCCGAGCTGGAGACGGTGCGCATGAGGCCGATAGCGGCCATGCTCATGATTGCCAGCGCAATCAGGACGATGATCATGACGAAGCCACTCTGCCTGCGTTGCCTGCGCTGCGGGCTCAGCATGCGACGTCTCCGCTCTGGTAGGTGACCTGGTTGCCGTTCCAGATGATGTCGCGCAGCGGCACCGTGGTCTCGATGGTCTTGTAGCGGTAGTGCTTCCAGTCCGAGTTGGTGCTGAGGTCGATCGCCAGGGCGGTGGGCGTCACGGTGGTCAGCGTGCTGGTGGTGCTGGTGTTGGCACTGCTGCCGGACCAGGTGGGTGCGGTGGTGGTGACCGAGTCCTTGTCGTATTGCTGGCTGCGCGCGACCACCGCGAGCCGCAGGCCAACCACCCGCAGCCAGCCACAGTAGCTGGACAGGCCCGAGGTGTCGCTCGTGCTGCCGGGGGTGGTCTGGTCGTAGCTGTCGACCACGCCGTCCATCTTCGGCGTGCTCAGGTCGCTGGTGTCGCGGCCGTACTGGGCCCGCAGGCTGGCGACGTGGCTGGCCACCGGAACCCAGACGCTGCTGTTGAGCGTGGTGGTGTAGCTGGTGTTGCCGCAGTTGTAGGCCGCGTAGTCGCACACGGTGAGGTTGCCGTTGCGGATCGCATAGGCATGGATGACAGGGGCAGCCCCCAGGTTGTAGACGGCGGCCTCCGCTGACGCCAGGCCTGCGGTGCCGCTGGACACAGTCAGCACATAGCTCGCAATGGCAGTCACCTTGCCCAGAGTCATGGCGCATGAAGAGGTGCTGTCGCGCGTGGTCGAGGCGGCCATCACCCAGTCACCCGTGGCGAAGGACGACGGGGTGGTCACGGTGTAGCTGGTGGCGGTGCTGGTGCCCGCGAGAGCGTCCCCCTCGGTGGGGCTGGCTGAACTGCCGCTGACGACCAGCAGCGTGTCGGTGCCGGTGTCGCCCGCGGGCACCAGCGAAGTGCCGGGATTGACCGTGACCGGGGCCAGCGACGACAGCGTGACGCTCTTGCTGTCGGAGGTCGTGGTGTACGTGAGACTGCAGCCCAGCAGCGTGTAGGCACTGATGCCCAGGCCGGCCTGGCTCAGTTCACGCGTCAGGATGTGGGTGGCCGTGGCGGCGTTGATTTCAGCGTCGCCGCTGGTGCTGGTCAGCCGCTGCTGTGTGCTTGTGGAGTACAGCAACTGCACAACGATCAGCACCGCCAGCATGCCGACCAGCAGGCCGACCATGAGTTCGATGATGCTGAAGCCGTGCTGGCTGCGAATGGGGCGTGGGACGGGCATGAAGGTTCTCACGGCTTCATCTGGGCCATGGCCACGTACTGGTGGGCGCTGCTGTCGCCTGGGCCCTTCCAGTAGATGGTGATGGTGGCCAGACTGCTGCTGACGGCCGAGCTGCCGCCGCCGGCTACCGTGCTGAAAGTGACGGTCGGCGGCAGGCTGCTGATGCCCGGCAGGTTCGATTTGTCGACGGTGGCCTTCCAGCTCGTGTAGCCCGTGCCGGCGGCCGTGCTCCCGTAGTTGGCCTGGAGGGTGGCCGCCGTGCGGTCGCTCATCCACATGCGGCTGATCAGGTCGCTGGCGAGCATGGCGGCGGTTGTACGGAATTCGGCACCGGTAGCGGTGCGCGCTGCGCTGGCATAGAGGCCGGTGATGCCCAGCAGGCCGATCGCGAAGATGAGCAGCGCGGCCATCACCTCGATGAGGGTGAAGCCGCCCATGGCGGATGAAGGTGTTTGGCGGCGCGGCATGGTCAGCAGGTCATGGGGTCGGTGCTCCCGCTGCGCGCGGGGTCGCAGATGCGGGCATCACCGCCCGGCGAGACGATCACGTTCAGGCAGCGCACCGAGCCGCCGGAGGCGACGCAGGTGCTGCTGGCGCTGGTCAGCTGCACCGTCAGCGTGGCGACCGACGTGGTCGGGTTGCTCGTGGCCGACTGGCGGCCCAATGCATCGAAGCCCACGGTGCTGCGCGTTGCGGTGAGCACCAGATCCGAGCTCTTGCTGGATTCGATCGGGCTCTTGCTGATCAGGTAGGGCGTGCTGGTGGCGCTCGGGGCATTGCCGCAGGCGCCGGCCGGTGTCTGGGAGATGCCGGCGTTCACCACCCAGATCGCCACGCTGGTACTCAACGCGCAACTGGCGTCCAGTGAGCTGACGAACTGCAATCGCGTGCCGGTGTTGCGGCGGATGGCTTCCGCCCTGGCCGTCTGCAGATCGGAGCGCAGCGACTCGGCCGTGCTGCGCAGGCGGTTGTTGCGTGTCCAGTCACTGAACCCGGGTGCGGCCAGCAAAGTCAGGATCGCCAAGAGCGTGATAGCCACCATCAACTCGATCAAGCTGAACCCCGCCGACGAAGGCTGCCGCATGCGCATCAGCAACTCCCGCCCCTGGTTGTGATCCAGCAACTCGATGAGGTTGCGGTCCATCCGGACACGCCGGTGATGGTGGTAGTCCGCGTGCCGTCCTGGTCGATGGTGTAGACGAAGCCGGCCATGGCAGACGTGCCGGTGGCAGTGATGGTGTAGCTCGTGGACGAACTGGGCGAGCAGGTGAGCGTGAAGTACTTCAGGTTGGTATTCGAGATGCTCACGCCGCATGCACTGGTGGACCCGGTGGCGTAGTAGCTCTTGGCATCCTGGAACCACTGCTCCATCTTTGCGTTGCTGGCAGAGAGATTGGAGGTCGCCTCCGGGATGCGGCCGCGCCGGACGTAGTCCGTGTAGGAGGGCAGGGCGAGGGACGCCAGGATCGCCACGATCGCCACGGTGACCATCACCTCGATCAAGGTGAAGCCGGGTGCTCGCGCACGGAGCTCTGGAGGCTTCTTCTGCAGCCGCGTCATGGTGGTTCTTCTCCTCGTGTACCGGAAGCAATCAGAAACTTCCTGGACGCCGAGTCGAACATGCAATTTGGGAGAAAGCTGGCTGATGCGTTGGGGTTTGTGTGCGCGCGGGTGCAGTGAATCCGACGTTTCTCCGACTTTGTTGCCCAGCATCACTGCTGTATCGGATCGACCGATGTTCAGGAGAAGTGATCGATGAAAAAGAAGATGTTGCTGTCCCTTGGGATGGCGTGTCTGGTGGGATGTTCGGCCGCGGCTTGGGCTGCGTCGACGACCACGGAAAGCAGCAGTGCAAGCACCGGCAGCACTGGCGGCAATTCAGCGGTTGATGCTGCGTTGAAGACCTGCGCGGCCAGCGTGGCCAAGGATTCGAACGGCGGCCCCGACGAGACCGCGATGACCGCGTGCATGACCAAGGCAGGCTTCACCAAGCCCGCGCAGGACGGCGGCAGGCCACCACCCCCTGGCAGTGCATCCCGGAAATGACGGTACGGCAGCGGCTGCCTCGCAGCAGCCGACGCCGGAAGGCGACTGAGAGCGAGACGTTGCCGCATGTGCACGACGGCCTCGAGCCCGAGGGCGGCCCGGAGCTGAGGTCGGACGCCATCAGCCTCGAGGCCGCCATCGCGATGACCGGCATCAGCAAGCGCACGCTGTGGCGTCGCGTGTCCGACGGCACCATCGCCAAGCACAAGGAAGACGCACGGGGACGGGCGATGCTCGCCTTCGCGCAAATCGTTGGTCTGATCAAGCTCGAGCTGTCTGACGAAGACCTGCACATGATCGTGAAGGCCGACAGCGGTGATGCGAATGCGCAGGCCGATGTCGGCGGGATGTTCTTCGTCGCGGGCCACTTCAATGCGGCCGTCTACTGGCTCGATCTGGCGGCCGCGCAAGGTAATGCCGACGCCATGCAGTGGCTCGGCAACTGCCATGCATCGGGCCTGGGCGTGCCGAAGGACGACAGCCTAGCCATCATGTGGATTGCCAAGGCGGCGTCGTTGGGGCATCCGGTGGCTTGCCAGCAGATTCAGGGCATGAGGGCGGGATGCGGCGAACCGTAGGCATGCGGTTGCCTGGTTTGATCGCATGTTCCGCTCTCATGCTTGTGGTGCTGGCAGGTTGTGGGGGCTCGCATGTGCCGGATGACGAGCAGGCCGACTTCGGCGCAAGCGTCGTGGCTCGCTACGTGATCGTCGCGCAGCAGAAATGCAATACAGCGGGAGTGCCTGATCTCTATGAATGCGCTGAAGCGCCATCATCGAAGACCGGCGAGCGAATGGCGGCGCGTGTGGCGCTCGATGTGTACCGGATTTTTCAGCGGAGCTGCTACGAGACGGCGGGCGCGGAAAAGTGCGAGGCGATGGTGGAGGCTGCGTACCTGAAGGCCAGTGCGCAAGAGACTCATCGTTCTGAAGCAAACGCAAAAAAGCCACCCGAGGGTGGCTGATGCAAGATTCGCTCGCGAATCAGCGGCAGGTCGCGGGGGCGTACTTGGCGAGCAGCGTGCCCGCGGTGGCCGACATGTTGGCGTTCGTTGCGGAGACGTTGGTGGCGCTGGTGCAGGCCCAGTCGATAGCGCCACTCACTCCCGTGGACAGTGCCGTAGCCAGCGTGACCGCCGTGCCTGCGCCGGCCGAGCGCACATAGGGCGAAAGGATGATCGTGTTGGCACCCGTCGCGACACCGGTCGCGGTCGCGTTGAACGTCACGGTGATGATGCCGCCGTCCGCGATCTGCACGCTGTTGACGAACTTGGAGTTCGCGCCGGTGTTGCTGTTTTGCGCGTTCCACGTCGTCAGCACATTGGCCAGTTCCGTAGTGCTGGTGCCGTCAGTAGCCACCATGGTCTTCGCGCCCTGAGCGAGCCCGAGGCCTTCAGTCACACGCGCACGCACCGTGTAGTCCTGATAGGCCGGCAGCGCCACGGCAGCCAGAATGCCGATGATCGCCACGACGATCATCAACTCGATGAGGGTGAAACCCTTTTGCACGTTGCGTGCGAAGGAACGATGGTTCATTGTGAAACTCCTGCTGTTGAGAAAAGTGCGCCCGGAAAAACTCACCGGGACGAGCTTCTTTCTGCAGTCCGCATGCCACCCGTCCTGCGGTGGTTCATGCGTGTTTCGACAGGTGTTTCAGGAGGTAAAGGCGCGGACCCGTTCGTGCCGCTTCACTATGACGCGCGGCGGCGCGTGCCATGGCATCTGAAGGGTGGTGTCATCGCGCGTGTGCGCCGGCTTTGCTCAGTGCGCCGCAGACGCCAGCCGTTGTGCCTCGAGCGCCAGCGGTACGCGAACCTGCGCAACAAGCCCGTGTGAGCCGGATCTCAGCACGACATCGCCGCCATGCGCGCGCGCGATGGAGCGACATACCGCCAGACCAAGGCCGCTGCCCGCAGCACGCGAGGACCGCGCCTGCGCAGTGCGATAGAACGGCTTGAACACCTGCTCGATTTCGTTTGCGGGCAGCCCCGGCCCACGATCGCCTATCTCGACCACGGCGTCGTGCCCATCGGTGAACAGCCGCACGCGTGCCAGGTGCCCGTACTTGACGGCGTTCTCGATCAGGTTGTCGAGCACGCGGCGCATGCCGATCGGGTCGACCTCCACCTGCGCGCTCTCGACGCGTCGCAGCTGCACGTTCTTGCCGACGAAGATGGCCTGCTCGACCACGTCCTCGACAAGGCTCGCGAGGTCCATGCGCTCTCGCGCGCTCACCACCGAGGCATCGCGGATGAAGCTGAGCACGGAGCCGATCATCAGCTCCATCTCCTGGACGTCTTCGAGCATGCCGGCGCGCACATCGTCGGGCACGTCCTCGATGCGAAAGCGCAGCCGCGTGAGGGGCGTGCGCAGGTCGTGGCTGATGGCGCCGATCATCACCGTGCGGTCGTCGACGAAGCTGCGCAGCCGCGCCTGCATGCGGTTGAAGGCCTGTGCTGCGCGGCCGATTTCGGCGGGGCCCTCCAGTGCCAGCACCGGCGCCGCAGGGTCGCGCCCCAGCTGGTCGGCCGCGCGCGCGAAGCCGGCAATCGGCCGCACCAGCCGGCGCGAGAACAGCCAGCCCGCGGGGGCGACGATTGCCGCGGCGATCAGGAACCACAGCAGCACGCGGCGCTGCCATGCGTTCGGAAAAGACTCGGGCACCGGCTGCACGACCACCCAACTGCCTTCGGGCGTGTAGACCGCGGCGATGAAGTCGCCTTCGACGAACGGCGCGGGCGCGAGCCCGAAGAGGCCGCGTGCGGCGGGGCGTTCGTTGTCGGTGGTCGCAATGGGCGTCGTGATCGTCGTGTCGGTGTCTCTGGACGCACGGGGCGGTTCGGCGGGGGTGACGACGCGTGGCGGTGCAGCCGCAGTCGCCGGTGGCGTGCTGGCCGAAGACGGGCGCGTAGCGGGCTCGGCGCGCGGCGACTGCGCGATAGGGGGCGCAACTGGTGCTTCAGCCCTGTCAGGGGCTTCGCGGCGCGGGGGGCTTTCGATGACCGGCGGCAAGGCTCGCATGGAGGGGCCCGACTGAATGGAAGGGGCTCCGGGCTGGCCTTGGGCGGGGCCCGATGGCGGCGCCGTGGGCGAGAGGCCCGGTGGAGGGGCGGCACCGGGCGCGCCCGGCGCGGTCGTTGAGCCTGGTGCAGTCGCCGAGCCCGGCGTGGTCGCCGTGTTCGGTGCCGCCGACCCGGGCGATGGCGGTGTGCCGACGGGGCCTGCGCCGCTACCAGGGGGCGCCGCTACCGTGCTGCCTGGAGGGTTTCCGGCCGCGGGCGTGGGGGCGGATGTACCGGCTGGTGCATCCGGTGCGGTGGCTGGCGCATTGCCCGGCGCGGGATTCGTCGTCGCGCTGCCGGGTGGTGGTGATGGCGGAGGAGTGCCCATCTGGTTTCCCCTCGGGCCTCCCATTCCCCCCGGGAATCCCATGCCTCCAGGCCCACCGGGTCCTCCCGGTCCACCGCCCCCCGGCCCACCTCTCGCCTGGACCCGCAGAAAGCCGGCTCCGGCGAAGGTATCGGCGATGCGGCGCGGCACCGGCTGCGCTGCGTCATGCCCGTTCTCCGTCGCCGCGACAGGCCCTGTGGCGCCTGCAAACGGCAGCGGTGTGAAGAAGTACAGCCGCACCTCGGCTTCGTCGCGCGTCAGCAGTTGCGCCAGGTCGCGCCGCGAGCGTTCGGATGTCAGCCAGCCTTGTCCCTTGGGTTGGGGCGCGTTCGCCTGCAGCGTGCGCTGCAGCAGGTTCGCGTTGCGGCCTTCGGCGCTCCGGCCAGACAGCACGCGCGCGATGTCGCCCATCTCCCATTGGCGCTGTGGTTGCGGCGGGAGAAGCACGGTCAGCGCCAGTGTCACGACTTGCGCCACCACCAGCCCGCCCAGCAGCAGGCCCATGATTTGCCACGCGAGCGGCGGGCCCGACCAGCGGCGCGCGGTACCTTGGGAGTTCATGGGTTGATGCTGGCACGGACGGGAAGCGATGTCACGCCGGCATGGCTCGATCTTTGCGTTCCCATCTTTTTTCTCCCAGCTGTCAGCGCGCATGCGCGAGGCGGGGGGGCATGCGCAAACGTTCGAGCGCACGAGTCTGTGAAGCGGATGTTGCAGCCGGATTTCAGCGCATTGCAAATTATTTCAAGGCTCGCGGGGCTTCGGGCGGAGGCCGCGCCCAGCCTATGATCCGCTACCCGATCCGCCGTAACGTGAACCTGTCTACCCGAATCCTCATCGTCGACGACGACGCCGGCATCCGCAGCCTGGTGGCGTCCTTCCTGGAGAAGCACGGCTTCCATGTCGATGCGGCCGGCCATCCCGCGGAGATGCGCGAGCGGCTCGCGCAGGCCGACTACGCGCTGATCGTGCTCGACGTGATGATGCCCGGCGAAGACGGCCTGAGCGCATTGCGCGAGCTGCAGCGCATCGGCGGGCCGCCCGTCATCATGCTGTCGGCCGTGGGCACGGACATCGACCGCATCGTGGGCCTGGAGATCGGCGCGGAAGACTACCTGGCCAAGCCTTGCAATCCGCGCGAACTGCTGGCGCGCATCCGCACCGTGCTGCGCCGCACTGCGCATGCGGCCGCTGTCGGATTACCGGCGCAACAATCCGTGCCGCCGCCTTCTGGCACGCCTGCGGCGCAAGAAGCGCAGCAGCCCGAGGTGCTGTACTTCGCAGGCTGGCGCATGGACCTCGAAACCCGGCTGCTGCATGACCCGCAAGACCGCCCGGTGGACCTCTCCGACGGCGAGTTCCGCCTGCTGCGCGCGTTGGTGCAGCACCCGCGGCGGGTGCTGACGCGCGACCAGCTGGTGCAGTACGCGCTCGGCGCCGAGAGCGATTCGTACGACCGCGCCATCGACGTGCAGATCAGCCGCCTGCGACGCAAGCTGGCTTCCGGCGAGACGCGCGCCGACCTGATCCGCACCGTGCGCAACGAGGGCTACATGTTCGTGCCCGCCGTAACGCGCACGCGCGAAGCCTGAACCGCGATCACCGTAACACGGTGAAATTCGCAGGCAATGCGAAGACCTCAATCTCGGGGCTTCGCATTCATCACCTCTACCGACTCATGACTTCGTTCGACTGGCTGTGGGACTGGCGCACCCTGATCGCGCTGGCCGTGTGCGACGTCGCGTTGCTGGCGATGTTCCTGGCCTGGGATGCCCGGCGGCTGGCGTTCCTCCTTGCCCGGCGTTGCATCGTCGAGCACGAGCTGCCGCGCGAGAGGAAGCGCCTTCGTGTCGGTGTCAGCCTGGAAGACCGTGGCGTGTTCCCTCGGGAATCGCCGGGGTCAGGGATCTGAGCTCGAGCTTGCGGAAGGCGCCGTCCGCGTGGAAGTCGCCGGCGCGGATTGGCTCCGCCAGCGTCTCGGCGAACATGGCCACCACGTGGCGCGCCACGCGCGGGTCCAGCACGGCGCCGCCGTTCGCCAGGGCGCGCAACGCGTAGGCGATCTCGGCGTCTTCCGCCTCGCTCAGCAGGTAGCCCGTCGCCCCGGAGGCGAATGCGGACAGGGCCAGATCCCGGTCGTCCGTGTCCGACAGGGCAATGATCCGGGCGCGTGGCTGCATCGCACGCACGTCGGCGATCAGCGATGCGCCGTCGCCGATCGGATAGAGCTGCATGTCGACGAACACCAGGTCGAAGGACAGCGTGTCCAGCATCGCATCGGCCTCTTCGCGCGTGGGCACAAGCACCACGCACCGTCCCGGCGCGAGGACCCCCAGGACGCTATTCAGGCGGCTCGCCACGGCGGGATCGCTTTCCACTACAAGCGCACTGAAGAAAGGCTGTGGCCGGAACACCCGCGAGGCGCCACCGGGCAGCTTGGTATCGAACACGGATGTGCTTTCTTCTGAAGTGGGCTGTCGCAAGTGGGCGTGTTAGAGCATCGTCTTCGGATGCTCGAGGCGGCCGGGCTCCTGCTTGCGCTTGCAACTGCCGCCGGCCGATGTGATCGGCGCGAGCGTCGATTGGCTGTAGTTGCCCGAAGCGCCGGCTTCACGCGCTGCGCAGCCGGTGTCGCTCGCGGCCACGAGGACGCCGAACGCCAGCGCGCCGAAGGCCAACAGGCCCGCGAGAAGCGACAGCCAGAAGGACTTCTTCAGCCGCGGCGCAGCGACGAGGGCGGGCTGTGTTCTGCTCCAGCGTGCTTGCATGGTGAGTTCCGGGGAGTGGCGATCCGCATGCGCCAACGCCGGCAGGCCGGTGAAGCGCAGCGCGTGCGATGCGCCGTGCGGGTTGCGATGCGGGATGGTGTTCATGACCCGTATCGTGAACTTCAAAGGGGGAGAAAAATTGGATGACGGCTCCCTCGATGGCCATCGGCCGCTGCAGAAATCCAAAAGCCGGCGCGCCGTCGAAGACGGCGGCCGGCCAAGGAAGCAAAGACTGCGAGAAGGCCTAGAAGTCGAGCTTGGCGCTCAGGCTGAAGGTGCGCGGGTCGCCGGGCTTGATGTAGTTGTCGTACTGGTATTCCCAGTACTTCCGGTTCGCCACGTTGTTGATGGCCGCGCGGAAGGTCGTGTTGCGCCCGCCGATGCGCGTCGTGTAGCTCGCGCCGATGTTGGCGATGGTGTAGCCGGGCACGGTCAGCTGGTTCGCCGCGTTCAGCATGGTGTTGCCCGTGTACTTCATGTCGGCCGACAGCTTGAGGCCCGGCACCTGCGCCACCGTGTACGACACCTGCGCCGTTGCCACCAGCTTCGGCGCACCCGCCACGCGGTTGCCGACATAGCTGCTGCCGCGCTCGTAGGAGCTGTCGAGCAGCATCAGGTTGCCACCGATCTGCCACTGCGAGCCCAGCCGCGTGGAAGCGCCGAGCTCCAGGCCCTGGTAGATCGACTGGCCGTCCTGCACCAGCACGTTGGAGCTGTTGGCGTATTCGGCGCCGCGCTCGATGCGGAACAGCGCGGCCGTGGCGCTCCAGCGTTCACGTTCGGTTTTCACGCCCAGTTCGTACTGGCGGCTCTTCAGCGGGTTGAGCAGCGCGCCGTCGTTGGCGTAGAGGTTGCTCACCGTGCTGCCGGGCTCCAGCGATTCGACATAGCTGGTGTACAGCGTGGTGTCGGGCGCGGGTTTGTACATCAGCGCCAGCGTGGGCGTGATCACGCCGCTCTTTCGGTAGGTGGAGTTCTGCAGGCCGGTGGTGTCGTAGCCGACCTGTTCGTAGGTGGTGCTGCGCAGGCCGGCCAGCACTGACCACTTCTCGGACAGCTTCATCGTGTCGCTCGCGAATATTGCGCGCTGCGTGATGTCGCTGTTGCGGTAGGGCGTGAGGTTCGTCACGCTGTTGTAGCTGTTGGTGTTCTGACCGAAGATGCTGCCGGTGCCCACCAGTTGGTAGACGGCGTTGCTGCTGTAGTAGTTGACCTGCTTCTGCCACGACGCGCCCAGCGTCACCTGGTGCTCGAAGTCGCCGGTGCGCAGCTTGCCCGTGGCCATGGCCTGCCACTGGTTGAAGCGGTGGCCTTCTTCGCTGTCGGAGCGGTAGTCGTCGTAGCTGCCGCTGGCGTCCTGCAGGTAGGAGATTCCTTCGTTGCGGCTTCGCGTGGCGCTGCTGTGGCTGTAGCTGGTGCTGAGCGTCCAGTCGGGCGATAGCTGGTATTGCAGGCCGGTCGAATAGAGCCTGAAGTCGGTGGCAAGGTGCTGGCCAGGGCCGACGAGGCTCGCGTTGTTGGCGCTGATCGTGGACGGCAGGCTCGTGCCCGTGTAGCTGCCCAGGTAGATCGATGGCGTCTGGCCGGTGGAGGTGCGCTTCTGGTAGAGCGAGTCGAAGGTCCAGGTGAGCTTGTCGGTGAGCTTCGCGTCGAGCCCGAGCGACACCGAGTCGCGGCGGATGTTGCCGTCGTTGTAGGTCTTGCCTTCCTCGTGCGTGGCGTTGAGCCGGTAGCCGAAGCGGTCGTCGGTGCCGAAGCGCCCGCCCAGGTCGACGTGCTCGCTCCAGATGCCGGCGGTCTTGTAGCCGACCTCGATGCTGCGCACCGGCGTGTCGGTCGGCTTCTTCGTCACGTAGTTGACGATGCCGCCCGGCGAGCCGAAGCCGTACATGAAGCCCGACGAACCCTTGAGCAGCTCGATCTGCTCGAAGTGCTCGTAGGGCATGGTGATGGCGTAGCTCAGGAAGGGCTGGCCGTTGATGCGGTAGGCGTTCTGCCAGTCCAGCGGCAGGCCGCGCACCGTGATGTAGCTGGCCCAACTGCTGTAGGCGCCGCTGTTGTCGGACACCGACGCGTCGAGCGCGAACACGTCACCCAGCTTCGACACCTGGCGCTCGGCCATGTCCTCGCTGGTCACGACGGTGGTGGAGAAGGGCGTTTCAAGCTGCGAGCGCGCACCGAGCGCGCCGCTGCTCACCTTGGCGCCGAGGTGCTGCTGCGAGTCGTCCTGCGATTCGGCCGTGACAGTCACGGTCGGCAGCGAGGAGGTTTCTTTGTTTTGCGCCTCCTGTGCATGCGCGCGGCCGATCTGGGCGGCCGCCCACAGCACCAGCAGCGTGGCGCGCGCGGGCGGGCCGAATGCGCTGCGCCTGAATGAGGTCGGGGAGGGGACCGTGACGGTGCCGGCGGTGTTCTGGCGTCCAGGATTCAACGTTGACTCACTTCGCAAATAAGAATGCTTCTCATTTTAAAGTTGAATCTCGGAGAAATCTTGGAGGCCACCCGCCGCCGGGTGCTGCTTGCCCTCGTCAGTGCCCGTTGCCAGGCGCCGGCGCCAGCCCGCGCTGCTTCAGGAAGTCATAGAGGCTGACCGCGAGCACCTGTGCAATGGGTATCGGCAGCGTCACGCGCAGCACGGCGGCCCGATGGACCGGGCACCGGTCGGAGCTGTGGTCGACGCGGCTGGCATCGAAGGTGATGTGCACGCAGCCCGCGTTGACCCAGTATCCCGAGACTTCGTCCGCGAACACCTGCGGGGCGTGCAGATCGTCGATGTAGGTGGCTTGCGGAGGCTGGGACATGGTGGCTCTGGAGATGCAGGAGCCCCGATGATCGGCACCAATCTGGTAGGAAAAATGGTGCGACGGCCTCCGCGCCCTCAGACGATCCGCACCGACAGCTCCGGCAGCCGGTCGATGTGGATCTCGATCAGGTCGCCGCGCACCACGGGCCCGACGTTCTCCGGCGTGCCCGAGTAGATGATGTCGCCCGGCTTCAGCTCGAAGGCCTGCGACAGCCGGCTGATCTGCTCGGCCACCGACCAGATCATGTGCTTGAGCGTGGCGCTCTGCTTCGTCTGCCCGTTCACCTTGAGCCAGATCGCACCGTCGGTGAAGTGCCCGACCTTCGCCACCGGGTGGATCGGTCCGATGGGCGCCGAATGGTCGAAGCTCTTGCCGATTTCCCACGGTTTCTTCTGGTCGCCCATCTCGCGCTGCAGGTCGCGGCGCGTCATGTCGAGACCGAGCGAATAGCCGTACACGTAGTCGAGCGCCGAGCTCGCCGGGATGTTGCGCCCGCCCTTGGCCAGCGCCACCACGAGCTCCACTTCGTAGTGGTAGTTCTTCGTGAGCGTGGGATAGGGATGGTCGGCCACCACGCCGGGTGTCACGACCTGGATCGCGTCGGCCGGCTTCTGGAAGAAGAAGGGCGGCTCGCGGCTCGGGTCCGAGCCCATCTCGCGCGCATGGGCCTCGTAGTTGCGGCCGATGCAGTAGATGCGGCGCACCGGATAGACCTGCTCGCTGCCCACGATCGGGATGGTCGATGCGGCGACATCGAAAGGCGTTGCCTGCGTGCGGCTGGCGCCTGCGGGCAATGCACAACCGGCAATGGCGCCCGTGGCCATGGCAGCGGAACCGGCCAGCAGGCCGCGACGGGACGTGATCATGAGGGTCTCCTTGTTCTATGAAGAAATGCGCGTGCTGTACCCCGCACGGCCGGTTCATTCTGGGACGGCGAACTGCTGCCCAACCGTACGCATCTACGCAAAAACAGGACAGAACCCACCTGGCGCCCGCCAGGCCTCGTGCGCGAGGCGGAAGAGAAGAAAACTTCAGCCGAGCGCGCGCTCCACCAGCCGTGCAATGGCCAGCAGGTGGTCGTCGTCGTACCAGCGGCCCGCCAGCTGCAACCCGATGGGCAGGCCGATCGCGCTCTTGCCGCAGGGCATCGAGAGCGCGGGATGGCCCGTCAGGTTCATCGGGTAGGTGTACGGATACCAGGCGCCGCGGATGGTGCCGGCGGGCCGGCCGCCGATCTCCACTTCGCCGCTCACGTCCATGTCGATGGGCAACGGCGGCGCCGAGACGGTGGGCGACACCAGCACGTCGAAGCGTTTGAAGAGCGTCTGCAATTCAGTGAAACAGCGGGTCTTGGCGAAGGTGGCGTCGTGCAGGTCCACCGCGCTGTGGCGGCGGCCCTTTTGCACGGCGTCGATCAGCGTGGGGTCGAGCCGGTCGCCGAAGCGCTCGAGGTTGGCGCCCACGCGTGCGGCCAGCATCGACTGCAGCACCACGAGGAAGTGGCGTTCGAGCGCCACGAAGTTCAGCTGCACGGTTTCGACGATGGCACCTTCGCGTTCCATCGCCTGCACGGCGGCCGTCGTCACGGCCTCGACTTCGGGGTCGATCGGGTTGCCCGCCGTGGGCAACCACGCCACGCGCAGGCCGCGCAGCGACATTGGCATCGCACGCTGCGGCACCGGCCCGCCCAACCCATAGGGATCGCGCGCGTCGAAGCCCTTGATGACATCGAACAGCAACTGCGTGTCGGCCACGTCGCGTGCCATCGGGCCGGTGAAGGAGTTCGCCGAGAACAGGTCGGGCGCCTGCAGGTTCGGCACCACGCCCAGCGTGGCCTTGAGCCCGACGATGCCGCAGCACGAAGCCGGAATGCGGATGGAACCACCGCCGTCGGTGCCGAGCGCGAGCGAGCCGAGGCCCGCCGCTACCGCCACCGCCGCTCCGCTGCTCGACGCACCGGGCGTGTAGCGCGCGTCGATCGGGTTCAGCGTGCGGCCGAAGATCGGTGCGGTCGCCACCTGCTTGTGGCCGAACTCGGGCGTGGTCGTCTTGCCGATGAGGATGGCGCCTGCGGCCTTGGCGCGCGCCACCGCCACGGCGTCTTCCTTCGGCACGAAGTCTTCGTAGATGGCCGAGCCCATGGTGGTGCGCACGCCGGCCGTGAGCGTCAGGTCTTTCACCGAATACGGTACGCCGTGCAACGGACCGAGCGTCTCGCCGGCCATCACGGCGGCTTCGGCGCGTCGCGCGGCATCGAGCGCCTGCTCGCCCGTCACGGTGATGAAGGCATTGAGCTCGCGGCGCGCCTCGATGCGCGAGAGCGCGTCGCGCACCGCCTCCACGGGCGAGGCTTCCTTGGTGCGGATCAGTGCGGCGAGCTCGCGTGCGCTGTGGTCCATCAGATCCATGGTCGTGTCCTTGAAAAGCGGTCAGAGCATCCAGCGGCCGCCGTCGATCAGCAGCGTCTGGCCGGTGATGAAGCGCGCTTCGTCGCTCGCGAGGAAACGCACCGTGGCGGCCACGTCCTCGGGCGAGCCGACGAAGCCGGCGGGTGTGTCGGCCACGATCTTCGCGAGCACCTCGGGGCGCAGCCTGTCGTGCGCGCGCGTGCGAATTGCGCCGGGGCACACCGCATTCACGGTCACGCCATGCGGCGCGAGCTCCCGCGCCAGCGAGCGCGTGAAGCCCACCACGCCCATCTTGGCGGCGGCGTAGTCGGCCAGGCCCACGTCGCCGGCAAAGGCTGCGTCGGTGCTCATGTTGACGATACGCCCGAAGCCGCGCGCCTTCATGCCAGGCGCGATGCGGCGCGCGGCGCGCATGGTGGTGAGCAGCGACACCTCGATGACGAAGCGCCACACGGCCTCGTCCGATTCGGTGAACAGGCCACCGCGTTCGCGCGCGCTCTGGCCCACGTTGTTGAACAGGATGTCGACCGGGCCCAGTTCCTTTTCGACCCTGTCGAAGAAGGCCGAGACCACGGCGGCATCGGTGCAGTCGCCCGACACGCGCAGGCAGCGCGCGGCGGCTTCGGGCCTGGTTGCGAGTTGCTGCGCGAGCGGGGTGCAGTCGAGGTCCAGCACGGCAACGCGCGCACCCTGGTCCAGAAAGTCGAGCACCGTGGCGGCGCCTATGCCCTGGCCACCTCCGGTGACGACGGCGATGCGATGGTCGAAGCTCATGGCATCTGATCCTTCAGTGGAAGGTGCGTCCGCCGTCGACGGCCAGTGCGGTGCCCGTGATGTAACTGGCACCCGGGCCGCTCAGGTAGAGCACGGCCTCGGCCACTTCCTCGGGCGCGGCGACACGGCCCAGTGCATAGCGCTGGCGGATCTCGTCGAGCGTGCGCGCCGGGTCGTCGCTGTGCTCGTAGCTGGTGCGGAACAGAGGCGTGTCGATGGCGCCGGGGCACACAGCGTTGACGCGGATGCCGTCCGCCGCCGCTTCAATGGACAGTGCCTTGCCGAACATGATCACGGCCGCCTTGGTGGCGCAGTAGGCGGTGCGATTCGGTAGCGGCCGCAACCCTGCCCCCGAGGCGATGTTGACGATGCTGCCGCCGCCCGCCGCGCGCAGGTGCGGCATGGCGGCGCGGCACATCAGCATCGGCCCCGTGAGGTTGACGGCCAGCGTGTGGGCCCACTCGGCGTCGTCGGTCTGCTCCAGCGGTTTCAGCGAATCGACACCGGCCGAGTTGACCAGCGCGTCGATGCCGCCGAGCCACTGGGCGGCATGGTTTACCGCCGCCTTCACGGCCGGTGCGTCGGTCACGTCGCACACCAGTGGCAGCGCCGCATCGCCCAATGCCGCGACACATGCCTGCAGCCGTGGCGCATCAAGGTCGAGCAGTACGACGCGTGCGCCACGTTCCACCGCGAGCCGCGCCACCGCGAAGCCGATACCGCTCGCGCCGCCGCTCACCACGAAACGCAAGGCGGTGGTCATGCCTTGACCGCCGCCTTCAGGCGCGGGCGCATGTCGTCGGAGATGCGGTCGCAGCGGTCGATCCATACACCCGAGTGCGCCAGCGCATGCTCGATGAGCCCTTCGAGCACCTTGAGCCGCGATGGCTGGCCGATGATCTGCGGGTGCATGCCGACCATCATCATCCGGTCTTCGGCGTAGAGCATGTCGAACTCGCTCGTCCACGCCTCGAGCACGGCAGAGGGCGCCTGCAGCGTGCGGCCCGGCAGGGTGATCGAGTACTGGAAGAAGGGCGCGTCGTCGAGCACCCAGCGAAAGGGTAGCTCCACGATGTCGGTGCGCTGCCCGCCGATTTCCAGCAAGTAGGGTGAGTCGTCATCGAAGAAGTTCGACGAGTAGTCGAAGCCGTACTCCTTGAGCAGGTCGAGCGTGATGCTGCTGAACTCCGCCGCCGGCGAACGCCAGCCGCGTGGGCGAGTACCAGCCAGGCGGGTGAGCGTCTCCATGCCGCGCTCCATCTCCTCGCGTTCTTCCGCGGGGCTCAGGTTGACGATCCAGCGGTGGCTGTAGCTGTGGTGCGCCACCTCGTGGCCCTTGTCGACCACCTCGCGAACCAGGTCCGGGTGCTTGTCGGCCACTTCGCCGGGAATGAAGAAGGTGGCGCTGATGTCATAGCGCGCCAGCAGCGCGAGGATGCGCGGCATGCCGACCTTCCAGCCGTAGGCGCCCTGCGACATGAGGATGGGGCGCTGCGCGTTGGCGGGGTCGCGGCCGGTCCACATGGTCTCCGCGTCGAGGTCGAAGGTCAGCATGAGCGGGAAGCCTTTGCTCGTGGTCGGCATCAAGAAACTCCTTGGCGAATGAGGTGAAAAGGGGGTGTGCTCAGACGTGCTTGTGGAAGCCCGTCCATCGCTCGGCCAGCAGCAGCACGACGCCGGTGGTCACGATCAGAAGGGTGGAGACGGCGGCCACGCTCGGGTCCACGCCCTGCTCGACCGAGGTGAAGATCTTCACGGGCAGCGTCGTTTGGCTCGCGGAGAGCAGGAACACCGACACCGGCACGTTGTCGAGCGAGGTGATGAAGGCGAAGAGGCCGCCAGCGACGAGGCCGGGTTTCACCAGCGGCAACGTGACCAGGCGAAAGCTCGTGAAGCCGTCGGCTCCCAGCACGCGCGCCGCGTCCTCGAGCGACTCGTCGACCGCCGACAGGCTGCCCAGGCTCGCGCGCACCACGTAGGGCACGGTGATGACCACGTGTGCGAGCCACAGGCCCAGCGAGTTGCCGCGCAGGCCGGTCATCGTGTAGTACTGCAGCAGCGCCACGCCGAGCACCACCGAAGGCAGGATCAGCGGCGCCATGAAGAGCGAGGTGAGCGCACCCGCGCCGGGCACCATGCGGCGGTGAATGGCATAGGCGGCAATGAGGCCCAGCACCAGCGCGGCGGCGGTCGATGCGGTGGCGAGCCACAGGCTGGTCCAGGCGGCGCTGAGGTACTCGGGGTCGCGCAGCACCACGTCGAACCAGTGAAAGGTCAGGCCCTTGGGCGGGATCGTGAGGTAGGCCGTCTTGCTGAAGGCCGCGAGCATTACCACCAGCACGGGAATCTGCAGGAACACGACCACCGCGATGGCCGTGGCCGCGAGGAACGGCGCCTTCTTGCCTTCGATGCTCATGCGTTGCCTCCCCAGCGCCTGAGCACGCGGCTCGACAGGCCGATGACCACCAGCGTGAGCGCGGTGAGCGCAAAGGACATCGCGGCGCCTGCGGGCCAGTCGAGCGTCTGCAGGAAGTCGTCGTAGATCAGCGTGGCCATCACCTTGTAGGTAGGCCCGCCCAGCATGCGCGGCGTGACCAGTGCGCTGATGGTCAGCACGAACACCAGGATCGACCCCGACAGGATGCCCGGCGCGCTCATCGGCAGCGTGATCGACCAGAACACGCGCAGCCGGCTTGCGGCCAGCGTGTACGCGGCCGCCTGCACGTCCTTGGAGATTGCCTGGATCGCCGGCACCAGCATCAGCACCATGAACGGCAGGAAGATGTGCGACATGCCGACCAGCAGGCCGAACAGGTTGAACATCATCTTGATCGGCCGCTCGATCAGGCCGATGTCGATGAGCAGGTTGTTCACCAGCCCGCGGTTGGCGAGCAATGCGATCCAGCCGAAGGAGCGCACCACCAGGTTCAGCAGCATCGGGAAGATGACGAGCATGGTGAGCGTGAGGCGCATCTTCGGGCCCGCATTCGCGATGTAGTAGGCCAGTGGGTAGCCCAGCAGCAGGCAGATGGCGGTGACGCCGAAGCCCAGTACCAGCGTGCGCACCACCACCTCGCGGTAGTACTCGTCGGTGAGGATGCTGGTGTAGTTCTCGAGCGTCCAGCCGGCGGCGATGCCGGTGCCGGGCACGTAGGGGTGCAGGCTCAGCGGCACCATCAGCAGCACTGGCGCGACGAATGCCAGCAGCAGGAGCAGCAGCAGCGGCGACGCCAGCAGAGTGCCGGTGATCTTGCGCGGCGTCATGCGGTGGCCTGGCTTGCCGTGGGTGTCACGTACACGTGCTGCGGCTCGACGCTCACCCGCACCGGCGCGTCGACCGCCAGGCCGGCGTGCGGGCCATTGGTGAGCGCCTCGGCGATGAGCTCGGTGCTGCCGAAGGCCAGCAGATATTGCACGCGCGAGCCGACGAAGGAACGCATGGCCACGCGGCCCGAGAGCGTCGGGCCGTTCGACGCCGCCGCGTCGGCGAAGCGGATGTCCTCCTGGCGCACCACCACGTCGACCGCCGTGCCCTGTGCCATGCCATCGGCAGCCGTGGCCGCAAGCACCGGGCCATCGTTCAACTGCACCGCAGCCGCGCCTTCGGGCGAGCGCACCACGCGGCCCGCGAGACGGTTGGGGCGGCCGATGAAGCTCGCGACGAAGCCGGTGGCGGGACGGTGGTAGATGGCCTCGGGCGTGTCGAACTGCTGCACCACGCCGTGCGCGAGCACGCACACGCGGTCGGACATCGACATCGCCTCGCCCTGGTCGTGCGTGACGAACAGCGTGGTGATGCCCACTTCGCGCTGCAGGCGCTTGAGCTCGATCTGCATCTCGTCGCGCAGCGAGGCGTCGAGGTTCGACAGCGGCTCGTCGAAAAGAAGGATGCTGGGGCGCGGCGCGATCGAACGCGCCACTGCCACGCGCTGCTGCTGGCCGCCGGAGAGCTGGCGCGGCAGTCGGTCGCCGAGCGCGGAAAGCCGCACGCTGGCCAGCGCCTGGTCGACGCGCTGCTTCAATTCGCTGCCTTGCAGGCCTTGGCGGCGCAGGCCGAACGCGACGTTCTCGAACACGCTCATGTGCGGGAAAAGTGCGTACGACTGGAAGACCAGGCCGATGTTGCGCTTGTTGGTGGGCAGCGCCGTGACGTCGCGGCCATCGACGAGGATGCGCCCGCCCGTCGGCTCGATCAGGCCGGCCACCATGCGCAGCACGGTGGTCTTGCCACAGCCCGAAGGGCCGAGCAGTGAGATGAACTCGCCGTCGTGCACCGACAGCGACACGGACTGTGCGGCAATGTGGCCCGGGTAGCGTTTCTCGAGGCGGTCGAGCGTGAGTGCCGGCATGTCGTTCGGTCCTGGAGGTTGCGGTGGCGAATTGCAGCGGCTCAGCGAGCCACTTCGCGCTGCCAGCGCTTGGTCCATTCCGGCAGCGACTTGGCAACGGCCTCGGGGTCGGGCAACCAGAGGTTGTCGAAAGTCTCCTTGTAGGGAACGATCTTCGCGGCCTTGTCGCTGAGCTTGACCTGCGTGTTGACCGGGCCCGCGTACTTGCGTTCTGCGAAGCAGGTCTGGCCTTCCTTGGACAGCACCTCGTCGATGTACTTGAGCGCGAGCGCAGGCGACTTCGCGCCCTTCGGGATCACCAGCGCAGGCAGGATGCCCACCGCGCCTTCCTTCGGATAGACGATGGCCAGCGGCAGGCCCTTGTCGATGGCCGAGCCGGCGCGGTCGGGGTACCACACGGCGGCGGCGATCTCCTGGCGTTCGAAGAGCGACACGATCTGGTCGGCCTGCGTGTAGAGCGTGACCGACGATTTCGCGATCGGCTTGATGGCCGTGAACCCCGCGTCCATGTTCGCGAGCGTGCCACCCTTCATGCGGTTGAGCGCCATCAGGAACTGCGAGCCCGAGGTGCCGCTGATGTCGCCGATGGCGAGCTTGCCGTCGTACTCGGGCTTTGCAAGGTCGGACCAGGAGGTGGGTGGTGTCTTGATCTGCTTGGTGTCGTAGACGATGACGGTCGCACCGGTCATGAACACGACGTACTGGCCGTCCTTGTCGAGTGCGCGCGGCGACACTTCGGCGGCGTTCGTGAGCTTGCTCTTGTCGATGGTCTCGAGCAGCTTCTCGTTCTTGAGCTGCGCAGCGAGCGAGTTGTCGATGTAGACCACGTCGAAGTCCGACTTGCCGCCGGTCGCGCGGATCGCGGCCGCGAACTGCGAGGAACTGCCCAGCTTGAGCGCGACCTTGGCCCCTGTTTTCTTCTCGAACGACGCGATATGGCAGGTCTTGGAGTCGTCGGCGAAGGAGCCGCCGAAGATGCCGACCACCAGCTCCTCGGCCTGTGCAGCGCCTGCGAAAAGAGCGGCCACCAAGCCGGAAACGAGACAGCGAGAGAACATGGTTTTCATGAAGAGCTCCTGTGGGCAAAACCCGGAACGAAGGGCCGGATGGCCGCGTTGGAATTCACTTTATCTTTCGCAAAAGATAAATGCAAGGCATTTAAGATAGGGACCAACCCGCGCCATCGCGCCGCACCACAATGGCAGCGCATGGGGCATCAACCTGGATGGAAAGCACGTCATGCCGCACAAAAAAGAAGCGTCGAATCGACGTCCGCCCCAAGGCGATGCAAGGCATCGCGACGATGCTGCTGAGGCCGCTGAGGCCGCCAAGCCCGTTGCACCGGCCGATGAAGCGCCGATGGAAGGCGGTGCCGACCTGGTCGAGCGCGGCATCCAGCAATGGAAGCGCGAGCGGCCTGACATCGACAGCAGCGGCAAGTCCGTGGTCGGCCGGCTGCTGCGGCTCGAAGAGGTGGTGCTGCGCACGCTGAACCAGGTGCTGGAGCCCTTCGGCATGAAGTACCAGGAGTACGCGGTGCTCGCTACCTTGCGCGTGGCGGGCGCGCCCTACAGGCTGTCGCCGTCGCGCCTGCAGAGCACGCTGCTCTTCACTTCGGGTGGCTTGTCGAACCTGCTGAAGCGGCTTGAGAAGGAGGGCTGGATCAAGCGCTCGATCGATCCGAACGATGGTCGCGGCGTGCTGGTCAAGCTAACCGCCAAGGGCATTCGCCTGGCCGATGAAGCGATGCCGCGCCACGCGGCAGCCGAATTGCATTTGCTGCGCATGTTCGATGCGCCGCAGCGCGACGTGCTCTCGAGCCTGCTGAGCCAGATGATGACGGGCAATGCGCCCGAGACTGGCCCCGAGCCCGGCCAGGCGCTGCGCACGAAGAGCGACTGACCGAGAGAGCTATGCCGCGGCCTGAACGCCGAGCGCAATCAGCGGCACGCCCGCATAGGCAAGGCTGAACATCCGCAGAATCAGCGCCGCGTAGAGGCCCGTCAGGAGCCAGACTGCCGCACGGCCCCATGGCATGAGCGACACGCTGATGAGCGCGCCCGCCAGCGGCAGCAGCTGCTGTGCGTGCACGCCGAGGAAGTGCGGCACGCGCAGATCGCCGCCGGTGGCTGACCAGCCGAACAGGGGGAGCATTGTGCCGCCTGCGATGGCGCCGATGGTCGATCCGCCGTGCTGGCTGATCGCGATGCCCGCGCCCGCTCCGGCTATGAAGGTCAGGACCAGCCCCAGCACCACGGCCAGCCGGTAAGGCGCCGCCAGCGCGTCGCCGTGGCGCGCGAATAGCCACGCGAGCGGCAATGCCGTGGCGTTGAGCGACAGCGCACCCACACCCATCAGGCTGTACATGACGATGTGGAAGGTCGAGTCTTCATTGAAATGCGAGGCCTGCCCGAGGGCACCTTGCAGGGTGATGTAGCCGACCTCGAAGACGCCCGTGGCGATCACCACCGCGACGATGGCACGTTCGATGCGGCTGCCGCGTCGCTCGCGCGGCAGGTCGCCGAGCAGCCATGCAGTGGTCAGCGCGTAGAGGCTGACCGAAGCCATGAACTTCAACGGCTTGACCCACACGCCTAC
The DNA here is from genome assembly GCF_900107295.1 of Variovorax sp. YR266. Taxonomy (NCBI): domain Bacteria; kingdom Pseudomonadati; phylum Pseudomonadota; class Betaproteobacteria; order Burkholderiales; family Comamonadaceae; genus Variovorax; species Variovorax sp. YR266. The sequence goes on along the minus strand of NZ_FNPM01000016.1, from coordinate 81,087 downwards.
GCCGTTCAGCGTGCGCGGATCGAGCCAAGCAGCCACGAGGGCAGGCACCATCACTGCGAGCAGCAGGCCGCCGAACCAGGCCAGCTGCGGTTGCCGCCGATGCACTTCGCGCGCCAGCGCCATGCATGCGGGCGCGACCCGCAGCGCCAGGAAGGCCAATAGGCCGACTGGCCCGAACAGGAAGGTGAGACCGAAGCAAGGAATGAGCAGCACTGGCGCGATGCCCGCGCGCTCTCCCTCGCGTGCGATCCACGTGCCCACGAACAGGTCGAAGGCGAGGTAGTGGAACCATCCGGCGGTGAGCAGGCCCGGATGCTGGAACAGCGCATGCACCGCCGACAGCGAGCTGTAGCCGCCACCGGCCGCGGACCAGTACGTCGCCATCAGCCACCAGTACGCCAGCCCCAGGCCAACGGGAATGACGATGCCCGTCGTTGCCCATATCACCGGCTTGGCACGCCCGAGCCACGGGGCTGCGCCGAGCGCGGCCCAGGCAGGAAGGGCGACGGTGCTGCCTGCGCTGAAAAGTGAGTCGAACATGGAAGAGCCTCGCGTTCAAAAAAGGCATGCCGGGATTGGCATGGCATGATCTTTACACTGTTTAGATAAAAACGCCAGCAGATTCTTTAGAAGGTAGAGTTCCCTCCTTTGAAGACCGAAAGCAGCAACCAGCCATGGCGGCAAAGAAAACAGAGGAAGCCCCCGCGCCCTATCACCACGGCGATCTGCACGCGGCGCTGATCGGGGCTACCGAAGCCCTGCTCGCCGAGCGCGGCATCGAGGGCTTCACCCTGCGCGAAGCGGCGCGGCGCGCCGGCGTGTCGGCGGCCGCGCCCATGCATCACTTCGGCAGCGCAGCCGGGTTATTGACCGAGGTGGCGATCCTGGGCTTCGAGGAACTCACACGCTGCCTGCGTGCCGGCACGGAAACGGGTGGCACCGACCCCGCGCGTCGCTTGCGTGGGCAGGGCATGGGCTATGTGCGATTCGCGCTGGCCTACCCGGCGCGCTTTCAGCTCATGTTCCGCAAGGACCGGTTGACGCAAGACCTCCGGCTGCAGGCGGCCGGCGATGCGGCATTCGCCGAACTGGAGCAGGCAGTGCGCGACTACAACGGCTGGAGCAGCAAGAAGCCGCCGAACCGCGCGATGCAGGCCGCCGCGCTCGGCGCCTGGTCCGTCGTGCACGGCTTTGCGCATCTTGCGCTGGACGAGAAGTTCGGCGAGCAGGCCGGCAGCGCGTGCACGAACGATTTTGTCGAGAGCATGCTGCCGGAAATACTGAAGCAGTTCTGGCCCTGACCTTCACTGAGCCGGAAAGGGCGGCAGCCGCCTGCGGATCGTCTGCGCCTTCACGATGGAGGTATTGGTCTCGGCCTTGCTCGCGATGCGGTCGAGAATGCCGTCGAGCTGTTCGAGCGATTGCAGGAACAGCCGCGCGACGAAGCAGTCTTCGCCTGTGACCTTGTCGCACTCGCAGAACTCGGGCGTGGCCTCGATCAGCTTCTGCACTGCCTGCAGTTGCCCCGGCAATGGGCGGATGCGCACGATGGCCTGGAACTGGTAGCCCAGCGCCTTCGGGTTCACGTCCAGCGTGTAGCCGCGGATCACGTCGCGCTCTTCAAGTCGTCGCAGCCGCTCCGACACGCTGGGCGACGACAGCCCCACGTGGTGGGCCAGTTCTTTCAGGGACATCCGCGCGTTGCCGGCCAATGCCTGCACGATGGTTTCGTCGATTGCGTCGAGCATGTTGCCGATCTCCGGTGAATGGGCCGCGATGGCTTGTTTTGAAAGGTCATCAGCGGTAATTGCCTTATTCAAAGCATATCCAATCCGCGCCGGACGTGGCACGCTTGCTCCTTCCTTTCTGCCATTCGAGACAGACATGCAGACACAGCTTCGCGGTGCGCTGGAAATGAGCGCGGCCATGGTGATTTCCGGAACCATCGGATGGTTCGTCGTGCGATCCGGACAGCCGTTGCCCGACCTGCTGTTCTGGCGCTGCGTGTTCGGCGCGGCCACGCTGCTCATTGTGTGCCTCGCTCTGGGCCTGCTGCGGCGCGGCCTGACGCTGCGCAGCTTTGCGCTGGCCGCGTTGGGCGGCGTGGCGCTGGTCGTCAACTGGGTGCTGATCTTCGCTTCCTTCTCGCGCGCGTCGATCTCGATTGCCACGGCGGTCTACAACACGCAGCCCTTCATGCTGGTCGCGCTCGGCGCACTGCTGCTGTCGGAACGGCTGACCGCGATGAAGGCCGTGTGGCTGTGCATCGCGTTCGCCGGCGTGGTGCTGGTGGCGCAGGCCAAGCCTGGTGGCGGGGCCGACGGTTCGGCCTATTTCGTCGGCGTGCTGATGGCACTGGGCGCGGCCTTCTGCTACGCGGTGGCCGCGATCATTGCGAAGAAGCTCGACGGCATCGCCCCGCACCTCATCGCGCTGATCCAGGTCTGCGTGGGCATCGTGATGCTCGCGCCGTTCGCGCATCTGAAGACGCTGCCCACCGATGCGGCCACGTGGGGCGTGCACCTGGCCATGGGCGTGGTCTACACGGGCCTGGTTTTCGTGCTGCTGTACGGGGCGCTGCAGAAGCTGTCGACGCCCGTGGCCGGCGCGCTGTCGTTCATCTATCCGCTGGTGGCCATCGGCGTCGACTATGTCGCCTTCGGCCAGCGGCTGGGCGCATTGCAGGTGGTGGGCGCCGCGGCCATCCTGATAGCCGCGGCGGGCATGACTTTCGGATGGACCCTGCCCGGCGTGCCGAGGCGCTCGCCCGCCACCGAAGAGCGCTGAGTCAGGACGTCGTCGCGTGCGGCCGCGCCGGGCGACCGCATGGTCCGTGATGGCGTTGACCGGCTGAGGCTAGCTGGCGCTCTGCTGACGCCGTCCCAGTGCGAACACCGAGTTCGGCGCGTCGACCACAAAAGGCTTGCGCGTGGCCGGCTGACCGGTCGGCGTACGCCGGGTTTCGGTCCGTACTGCGGCTTGCACGCCCTTGGCCTTTTGTTCGTCGACCAGGCTTTGCAGCGAGATCGACTTGAGGAACTCGACCGCCCGCAGGTTCACGGTGGCCCAGAGCTCGTCGATTTCGCAGCGGCCGGTCTCGCCCGGGGCGTCGGCGTCGCGCCGGCGGGTGGATTCGGCATCGTGTTCCTCGATCGAGAGAACGATGTCGGCCACCGAAATCTCCGCCGCCTTGCGGCTGAGCGAATAGCCGCCGCCGGGGCCGCGGGTCGATTCGACCAGGCTGGCGCGCCGCAGCTTGCCGAAGAGCAGCTCCAGGTACGACAGCGACACGCGCTGGCGCAGGCTGATCGAGGCCAGCGTGACGGGGCCCGACCGGCCGTGCAGGGCGATGTCGATCATCGCGGTGACCGCGAAGCGGCCCTTGGTGGTGAGACGCATGGGATGTTCCTTTCCTTCCTTCGTGGGGAATTACTCGTCCCGGCCGCCCGCGATGCCCAGCAGGGCCAGCAGCGACTGGAAGACGTTGTAGATGCTGAGATACACACCCAGCGTGGCGGAGATGTAGTTGGTCTCCAGGCCGTCCTTCACGCGCTTGAGGTCGTGCAGGATGAAGGCCGAGAAGATGCCGATGGCCGCGACCGACAGCGTCATCATCAGCGCGCTCGACTGGATGAAGAAGTTGGCGATGCCAGCCACCAGCAGCAGGATGGCGCCGATGAAGAGCCACTTGCCCATGGCCGACAGGTCGCGCTTGATGACCGACGACAGCGTGGCCATGCCGAAGAAGATCGCGCCGGTGCCGGCGAACGCCGTCATCACCAGACTAGCTCCGTTGGCCAGGCCGAGCACGGAGCCCACCAGGCGCGAGAGCATCAGGCCCATGAAGAAGGTGAAGGCCAGCAGCACCGGCACGCCGGCGGCCGATTCCTTGGTTTTCTCGATGGCGTACATGAAGCCGAAGGCGCCGCCGAGGAACACCATCAGGCCGATGCCCGGCGACATGGCGCGCGAGAAGCCGGTGGAAACGCCGATCCAGGCGCCCAGAACGGTGGGCACCATCGACAGCGCGAGCAGCCAGTAGGTGTTGCGCAGCACGCGGTTGCGTTCCTGCGGCGAGGCGAGCGGGAGGTCGAAGCCGTCGTGATAGGTGGAGGGACTGTTGTTCATTGTGTTGATTCCTTGAAGCTGGACCGGTGCCGGCTGCACGCAATGGCGCGCAAGGGGCACAGGGCCGGAAATGAGAGATGTCGTTGCTGCGATGCGGGTGCCGCCGGATGGCGGGAGCCCGGATCGAAAGGGCGGGAGCCATGGCGGCTCCCGGTCGCGCAAGGCCTTGAGGGGCCTAGGCGACGAAGGCAGCGGCGCGGGGTGGCCGCTTGGGTCGAGCGAGGAACGGCGCGACGGAGGTGGTCAGGCCGAGCTTCGGCGGCTGTTCCGTAAAGCGCAGCAGCGCGGGGGCGCCGTTGCGTGCGTCGACCAGTTCGGCATGCTCGGAGCCGGCTTCGTCGACGGAAAGGGAATCGTCCGACGCCTTGTCGGCATCGCTTGCCGGCGTTGCTGCATCGGAGAAGTCAGCACTGACAACCAGCGCGGACTCCTGCTGTTCGCCGTGCGAATGGCCGCCACCGATCACGCTGTGGGCAAGCACGGCAAAGCCGTAGCAGGACAGCATGATGGACAGGACAGTGGCGACAAACCAGCGGGACATGTAGGGGTAATCTTACCTGCCGCGCCGTGGGGTGTTCACGGCGGGTGCTTTCAACCGACCGGATCGCATGGATGTTCGCTCAGGCTGGCGCGGTCGTGGTTTCGCTGCCTTCGGACTGCAGCCATTCGCGTGCATGGGTGCGCAACGCGTCTATCTGCAGCCAGATCAGACCGAGTTCGGTATGAAAAGTTCGCGCCTGCGGGTCGCCGCCGTCCCCGTTCTCGCCGCTGGCGGCAACGGCCTGCGTCAGTGCGGCGCGCGCGGTTGATTCCGCAACTGCATCGCCCGGCGCCTCGATCACGCCCTTTTCCAGCCCGGCCGCCAGCCCTTCCAGCGCTGCGATCGCACCTTCGGCCGCCGTGCGCAGCACCGCCATCTGCGCCGAGTCTGGCAGCGCCGCACGGTGGGCGCCCAGGGCCGAGAGGTAACTCAGCAGCGTGTGCGACCGGATCAGGAAGCGCAGCGCCACCCCCGCGCGCGGACGCACGTAGCCCGGCTCGCGGAACATGTCCGACACGGCCGTGGACAGCGCTGCATCCGCGTTGTGGTCGTTGCGCCGCGCCAGCCGGTAGTCGAGGTGGTCGCGCGCGCCGGTGCGGTACTGCCCGACGATCTGCCGCAGGTAGCCGGCATGGCCGCGCATGGCGGCCGCCGCCAGCTCGTTGATGCGCCGTGCCTGCCAGTGCGGCAGCACCAGCAGCACGGCCAGCCCGGCGATCGCGCTGCCGATGGCGGTGTCGACCAGCCGCGGCACCAGCAGCACGCCGCTGTCGCCGACCTGGTTGAAGCACATCAGCACCAGCAGCGTCATCGAGGCTGTGGCCAGCAGGTAGCGCGTGGCGCGGGTCGCGAAGAACAGCACGCCCGCCACCACCGCGATCACCGACTGCACCAGCGGCTGCGGAAACAGCTGCAGCAGCGCCCAACCGGCCACCACGCCGAGCGCGGTGCCGGCAATGCGCTGCCCCATGCGCGAAATGGTGTCGCCATACGTCTGCTGGCAGACGAACAGCGTGGTCAGCAAGATCCAGTAGCCCTGCGCCGGGTGAATGGCGCGCATCACGCCGTAGCCCGCCACCAGCGCCACCGACAGGCGCAGCGCATGGCGAAACAGTGGCGAGCGCGTGGTGAGCTGGCGCCGCACGCGCTCGATCGCATCGCGCCATGAGCGCGGCGAGCGGTCGAACAGGCCCATCTCCGTACGGCCCGCGCGCGCCGACGGCTGGCTGGCCCCGGCGAGTTGCCCGTCGAGCAGCGCGAGGTTGCGCGCCAGCGCCTCGACGGACGCAAGCAGCGCCAGCCGCCCGGGCGTATCGGCCCGCGCGCGCTCATGCTCGATGGCGCTGCGCAGGTCGGCCAGCGCCTGCACCGTCTCCGTTCCCACCTCGAAGGGCTCGCGCCGAGCGATCGAATCGGCCAGCCGCTGGCAGGCCAGGCCCTGCAGGCCCAGCAGGCGCTGACAGCGGTAGAGCAGGTCGCTATGGAAGAAGGCGTCGGCCAGCGCGTTGTAGTCGTCGTGCGAGGAGCTGGCGCGCTCGTGTACGTCCTGCGCGATCAGGTAGAGCCCGCGGTAGCGCGAGAGGCGCCCGGTCGGCGCGCGCGCGCCGATGCGCAGGAAGATGCTTTCCTTCGCCGCGTTGAGCTCCGCCACCACTTCGGCATTGAGCTGCGCCAGTGCGAGCCGCTTGCGTTCGATGTCGATGCCGCGCAGCGGCTCGAACAGCGATGCCTTGAAGCGCACGAAATTGCCCAGCACCGCGAACAGCGTCACGAGCCGTGCCTGCACCGGCTGCGCCGGAAAGGCCGCGCACCACAACACCGAGAACACGCCGTACCACGCAGCGCCCGCCAGCAGCAGCAGCGGTTCGCGCCCGCGGTGCGTCACGCCGTGCGCGCCCATGTTCTCGATGCCAAGCGTGGCGTACATCGCGAGGATCAGCGTCGCATAGGCAATCGCCTTGTAGCGCGCCCCCACCGCCCCAAGCATCGTGAGGCAGAAGGCCGCGAGCGCAAGCCCGGTGATGAACAGCAGCGGCAGGCCGAACGCCGCCTCGACCGCGAACGCGATGGCCGCGAAGCAGCCCAGCGTGACCACCTGCGCGCGCAGCCGGCCGCGCCAGCTGTCGTCGGTCTCGGCGAGCGCGCTGGCGATGGCGCCGAGGAACAGGGGAATCACCGCATCAGGATGGCCGGTCCAGGCGCAGGCCGCCATGAGGCTGCCGAGGGTGAGAAGGATGCGAACGGGTTGCGCGCGGGAAGCGAAAGACCGCAGCCGCTGGCGCAGCGCGTCGGGAGACAGGGGAAGCATGGGCTGATCTTGCACGATGCATGCCACGGCCGTGTGGCGCCTTGTGGCTAGGGCGCAGGCCGGCTGCGCAGGAAGCCGTGGCGCGGGGCTATCCACCGGGCTCGGGCGTCGTCGGCTGCGGGGGCAACCCCTGTGAGCAGCATCTCGTCCTCGACCTGCAGGAACTGGCGGGATTGCGCCCCGTCCGTACCCGGCAGCACGCGCAGCGTGGCGCCGCCCAGGTCGATCCGTTCGCCCGGCGTGGGCAGCACCGTGGAGGCATCGGGCCAGATGTCGAGCAGGCCGGCGAGGGCGCCCATGGCTTCTTCCGGCGACGCCTGCGTAGACAGGATCCATCGCACGCGCCCGGGTGCCGCTGCAACGAGGGCCGCGGTGTGCCCGGGGCTCGCGGGCAACGCATCGATCAACGCGCAATCGCCGCCCTCAGCTCCTACGAAGTAGCTGTGCGCCAGTTCGCCCGATGCTTCGCCCGTAACCCGCAGAACCCGCGCCGACAGCCGCGTCACCAGCCCGGCTTCGTGCGCATAGCGGCCACCGCCCTTGCCCTCCGGGTCGAGATGCGCCACTTCTTCGTATGCCGGCTCGTCCATGTTCACCGGCCGTCGTCCCGCGGGCCCGTCCGCCAGCCGGGGCATGACGCGCGGAATGTGCTTCAGGCCGCGCGCATGGCTCATGAGCTCGGCCGTGCTCGCGAACTGCGCGAGCTGCTCGAGGATGCGGCGCGTCACGTTCATCAGCTTGAGCCCGCGCGCCGGGTCCACGGCCTCGGCGGGGCGCAGCCACATGTGCTCGACCGTCTCGCGGCCATCGGGCTGCACGCGCTGCGCCTCGGGCATCGGCGCGATGAAGAAGCGCGTGTCGAAGCGGCGCGGCATGCCTGGCGGCGTGAGCCAGTAAGCGAAATAAGCGAGTCGGTCGGCCGCGAGCCGCCAGCCGTGCCGCTCGCACAGCGAGAGCAGCGCATCGGTGCCTTGCTCCGCTGCATGGCGCATGGCGGCGAGCTGGTCGGGCGGCAGGCTGTCCAGCGACACCAGCCGTTCGGTGCCGCCGTCGGTCGCAAACAGCACGCCGGCTTCCTCGAAGCATTCGCGGATCGCGGCTGCGTAGTAGTCGAGCCCGCCATCAGGCACCGCGAGGCGTTCGCTCGCGGCCCTGTCGTCCATGCCGGCGCAGTGCACGTGCAGGCCGCGGTCGTGCGCATCGATCACGCCGCCCGGAAACACGCTGGCGCCGCTGTTCTGGTCGTTGGCCTTCTCGGCCCGCCGCAGCATCAGCACTTCGAGACCGTGGCTTGCGTCGCGCAGAACGATGAGGGTGGCTGCCGAGCGCACGGGGCGCGGCGGCGAAGCGGGTTGTGGCGTGGCATCCGGAGTGCTGGCTGTCATGCACGCATTGTCGCGCCGGTGGCTGCTGCGAAGGCGACAGCAGGGGCCTCGGGCTGTCGCGCGGAAGACCGTCCGGAATGCGGTGCGCGACGTACCTTCAAGGCACATCGACTGTTGCTGAAGGACGCACCATGCATTTCGAATTCACACCCAGGGTGATCGCGCTGCGCGAGGAACTGCTCAAGTTCATGGACGAGTTCGTCTACCCGAACGAAAAACGCCATGAAGAAGAACTGGCCGCCAACGCCCGCGCAGGCCGCCCCTACGCCGAGCTGCCGATGATGGCCGGCCTCAAGGCCAAGGCGCGCGAGCGCGGGCTGTGGAACCTGTTCCTGCCGGAGTCGGAGCACGGCCCGGGGCTGAGCAACGTCGAATACGCCCCGCTGTGCGAGATCATGGGCCGGCGCTACTGGTCCTCCGAAATCTTCAACTGCTCTGCGCCCGACACCGGCAACATGGAAGTGCTGGCGCGCTACGGCACCAAGGCCCAGCAGGAGCGTTGGCTCAAGCCGCTGCTGGCTGGAGAGATCCGCTCGTCCTTCGCGATGACCGAGCCCGAGGTGGCGTCGAGCGACGCGACCAACATCCGCTGCAGCATCCGCCGCGAAGGCAATGAGTACGTCATCAACGGGCGCAAGTGGTACATCACCGGCGCGATGAACGAGCGCTGCGAAATCTTCGTGCTGATGGGCAAGACCGACCCCGACAACGCAGATCGCCACAAGCAGCAGTCGATGATCCTCGTGCCGAAGAACACGCCCGGCGTGACCATCGTGCGCGACATGGCACTGCTCGGCGTCTACGACCCGCCGTTCGGCCACCCCGAGATCGTGTTCGACAACGTGCGCGTGCCGGTCGAGAACATCCTGCTCGGCGAAGGCCGCGGCTTCGAGATTGCACAGGGCCGCCTCGGGCCTGGGCGCATCCATCACTGCATGCGTGCCATTGGCATGGCCGAGGCTGCGCTGGAAATGATGTGCCAGCGCCTCGTGTCGCGCGTCGCGTTCCACAAGCCGCTGTCGGAGCAGGGCGTGTGGCGCGAGCGCATTGCCGAGTCGCGCATGCTCATCGAGCAGTCGCGCTGGATGGTGCTCAACGCGGCCTACCGCATGGACACCGTGGGCAACAAAGTCGCCGCAAGGGAGATCGCGATGATCAAGGTGCTCACGCCCAACAACTGCGTGAAGGTGATCGACTGGGCGATGCAGGCCTTCGGCGCCATGGGCCTGAGCCAGGACACGCTGCTCACACATTTCTACGCCTACGAGCGCCACCTGCGCGTGGCCGACGGTCCCGACGAGGTGCACCGCAACGCGATTGCCAAGCAGGAGCTGGCGGCGTACCAGTAAGGCAGGACCAGCCGTGCTGCTTCAGGGGCGGTCCGCTGCGGCGTCGCCGCCCACCCAGCAGCCTTCCTGCGCCATCGCCTCCGAAGGCAGTCCGACGTGGATGGCAGAGGGCGACCCCATGGCCTCGCCCTGGCGCACCGTCACCGACAGCGCGCCGCGGCCGACCAGGCCCAGATGGCGCAGCCCCCACGCGAGCGCGGCCGCGGCGATGCCCGTGGCAGCATCTTCCGGATAGCCCGAAGACTTCGGAAACTGCCGCGCGCTGACTGTGTCGGCTGCGTCCTGTGACATCGCGTAGGGATACAGCCCGGTGGACCCGAGCCGCTCGCACAGCGATTCGACGCGCGAGAAATCCACGCGCAAGCCATGCAGCTGCGCCGTGTCCGCCAGCCGCACCAGTGTCTTCACGCGGCTGGTGGCGGCATTGAGCACCGGCCCCGCGATCTGCGATGCGTCGATGCCCAGGCATTGCGCGATCTCTTCGACCAGTGCTTGCTTCGTCACCTCCTGCACCACCGCGCGCGGCTGGCTGATCTGCACCGTGCCATCGACACGCCGTCCCGTCACGGTGCCGCTCAGCGTCTCGATGGCGACCGGTGCGCCGTTCCATTCATCGCGCTGGTGCAACAGCCACAGCGCGCCGACCGTGGCGTGGCCGCACATTTCCATTTCGTGGTTCGGTACGAAGTAGCGCATGCGCAGGGCATGAGCGGGCGTCGCGGGCTTCAGCACGAAGACCGATTCATGCCCGCTGCGCCGCGTGTATTCCTGCATCTGCGCGCTGGAGAGGTCGTCGGCATCGAGCCAGACCGGCGCGGGGTTGCCGCCGACCTTCGGGTCGGGCCCCACGAAGACGCGGATGTTGTGAACGCTGGCCATCGTCAATCGGCCCTCGCGTTCACCGAGCGCGCGATGCCGCCCCAGAGCTTGATGTCGCCGCGGATCTGCGCCTGGAACGCGTCGGGCTGCACGTTCCACGGCGTCACGCCCTTGGCGAGCATGTCGGCGCGCAGGGCCGGGTCGTTCATTGCCGTGTCGAGCGCGGCGCGCAGGCGCTGCATCACCGGCTGCGGCGTGGCTGCCGGGGCCATCAGGCCGTACCAGAGCTGCGGCTTGAAGTCCTTGATGCCGGCCTGCTCGAAAGTGGGCACGCCGTCGAAGCCGGCCGAGGGCTCGCTGATCGCCAGCGCCCGCATGCGGCCGCCGCGCACCTGCGCCAGCAGCGCGGGCGGGTTGTCGAACAGCGCCTGGATCTGCCCCGCCATCAGGTCGGCCTGCGCGGGCGCTGCGCCGCGGTAGGGCACGTGCGTCATCTCGATGCCGGTGCGCTGCTTGAACAGTTCACCTGTCAGATGGCTCAGGCTGCCGTTGCCGATGCTTCCGTAGTTGAGCGCCTGTGGATGCGCCTTGGCGTAGTCGATGAAGCCCTTCACGTCGCGTGCCGCCAGCGAAGGCGTCACCACCAGCACGAAGGGCGTGGTGCCGATGGTGCCGACCGGCACCAGGTCCTTGATCGGGTCGTAGGGCCGCTTGGGGTACACCGCGTCGGCCGATGCGATGGTCGACGTGGTGGTGGCCACGAGCGTGTAGCCGTCGGGATTCGCCTTCGCGCCGAAGCCCGTGCCCACAGTGCCGCCGGCGCCGGACCGGTTGTCGATGATCACCGACACGCCGAGCGCGGCCTGCAGCCGCTGCTGCACCGAGCGGAAGATCACGTCCGTGCCGCCGCCGGCGGGGAAGGGTACGATGATCGTGACCGGCTTGCCTGGATAGTCCGGGGCTGCCCAGGAGGCTGCAGGGCCGTACAGAAGCCCGGCGGCTGCCAGACCGAGGAGCGCGCGGCGCAGAGGTTTTGAGGTCATGCTTCTTGCTTGCGGGAGTGGTGTTTCCCGATTCTGTTGAGCGTGCACAAATGCGCGCGACCGATTGCGACATGCACGAATTCAAATGCGACAAGGAGCGGCCATGCAGCTGAACAACGCGCCCTCGACGCCCCGCCAGTCGCTGTTCGTCGAGCGGCTGTCGCACCACGCCACCATGGTCGCGAACACCCGCGACCGCTATGCCACCGACACCCACGTGCACGATTGCGACATGCTGTTCGTGCCCCTCGCGGGGCGCTTCAGCGTCGGCGATGCGCGGGGCGAGGCGCAGCGACTCGGTCCTGGGCACTTCGTGTGGTTTGCCGCCGGCAGCGCGCATTCGACGACCACGCTCACGGCGGGGCAGACGCACATCGCTGTCTATGTCGATCCCGCGTTGTGGGCGACCGCGTTGCAGGCGCAGGGTGTCTCGGGGCCGCCGCAGGGCATGCGCGCGGGCAGCACTGCGCTGCGAGCACTGTCGCAGCGGATGTTCGAGTCCGCGAAGACCGGCGCTGGCGAAAACTACGCGCTGTGCGGCGCGCTCGTCATGGAGGCGGCGCGGCTCAGCGGCAACCCCCTGTCGGACGGCGATCCGTTATCGGCCCTGCTGGTGGCCGAACTGCTGGCCGAAGCCATCGAAAGCGACCTGGCAGAGCCTCTGTCGCTGGAAGCCTTTGCCCAGCAGCACCGCCTCTCGCGCCGCCAGGTGGAGCGCATCTTCCGAGCGAAGTACGGCGTATCGCCGCTGGCCTGGCTGCAGCGCCGGCGCCTGGAGCGCGCGGCCTACCTGCTGGCGCACACGCGGGAGTCGGTGCTGTCCATCGCCCTGCAGGTGGGCTGGGAGTCGGGCTCGTACCTGTCGCGGATGCTGGAGAAGACCTGGGCGAAGACCGCGACGCAGATCCGCGCCTCGGGACCCGGCTCTAGCCTTTACAGCGTCATTCCCCCGTCCACATGAATCACCTGCCCTGTGATGAAGGCTGCCGCCGGACTCAGCAGGAAGGCAATCGGGGCCGCGATGTCGTCGGGGGTTGCGAGCCTGCCCATGGGCACCTGTCCCAGGGCCGCCTTCCATTGCTGCTCGTTGAGCGCGCCTGCCTTCGCACTGTCTTTCCGGACATAGCCCGGCGCCACTGCATTGACGGTCACGCCGCGCGGCGCCATTTCGGCGGCCGCGGCTTTCACCAGAGCTTCCACGCCGGCTTTGGCAGCCGCCGTCGCGGGAAATGTGGAGCTGCCCAGCCGGAAGCGGTGCGCGACGAACGAACTCACCGCAACGAAGCGGCCCTGCCCGCTCGCCTCCAGCAGAGGCAGGCTTCTGCGCAGGAGATGTGCCAGCGAAACGACCATGACGTGCAGAGAACGCTCGACGCTGTCGTCGTCCAGTTCCGCGAGCGAGCGCCGGTCGGCAAAGCCGGCGTTGGCCACCACGCCGCGCAGGCCGCCCTGGGCTTGCGCGGCATCCAGCAGGGTGTCGATCGTCTCCGGCGTGCCTACATCCCCAACCACGACGGTGCTTCGCACCGCGCCGCATTGCTGCGCCACCGCTTCGGCCGCCGCACGGTTGCTGCCGGTGTGAATCACAAGGTCGACGCCCTGCGTTGAAAGGAGCCGGCAGGTTGCGGCGCCGATGCCCGAGCCCGCGCCGGTCACGATGACGGTGTTCATGCCAAAGCCGGCGCTTCAGGCCGAGAACGCGATGCGTTGCTTCTCGACGATCTTCCAGTCGATCTCGACACCGATACCCGGACCGCTCGGTACATGCACGTGCCCCGCTTCCGCTGGCGTCATGCGGATCAGGATGTCCTCCTGGAAAACATACTTCGGCATGTAGAACTCGCAGCCCAGAGAGACGTTGGCACTTGCCGCAATGAAGTGCGACGCGGCCGCCAGTGCAACGCCGCCCTCCCACAGCGTGCCGCCGTAGCAGGGAAGACCCGCCGCCTCGGCGATCGCGTTCACCTTCATGGCCTTGCCGATGCCACCGGCCTTCATGAGCTTGATGCTGATGATGTCGGCGGCGCGCTCCTGCACCGTGCGCAGCGCCTCGGCCGGGGAGAACACGCTTTCGTCGGCCATGATGGGTGTGTCGAGTGCCGCCGCAATCTGCGCCATGGCCGCAATGGCGTCGCGCGGCACCGGTTGTTCGATGAAGGTGGGCTTGAACTGCTCGACATCACGCAGCTGCTGCAGCGCGTTGTAGGGCTGCAGGCCCTGGTTGTAATCGATGCGCAAATCGAACTCGAAGCCCAGATGCTCTCTCAGCAGCGAGAGCCGGCGCATGTCTTCCGCATGCGAGGCAAAGCCCGTCTTCACCTTGAAGATGCGATGCCCGGCGCCGAGCATCTGCTTGGCGAGCTCGATGTCGGCGTCGATGTCGGGATTGGCGATGGAGAAAGAAAAGGGAATCCTGTCGCGCACCTTGCCGCCGATCAGCGAATACAGCGGCAGGTTGGCCGCCTTGCCGCACAGGTCGAACAGGGCCATCTCCACCGCGGCCTTGGCTTCGGGGCTGCCGACCAGCGCCCGGTCGCAATCGGCCATGCGCTGCGGAATGTCGCGCGGGTCTGTGCCCAGGAGCACGGGGCGCAAGTACTGCGCAATGCCGTGGAACAGGTTCTCGTTGGTGCCCGAGAACACCTCCCACGCCTGCCCCTCGCCGATGCCATCGATGCCCTGGTCGGTTCGCACGCGGACCACCACGCGCTTGATGGAGGCCTGGATGCTCCCCACGCCCTGCGACCGCTTCATCTTGATGGGCGATTCGAGCAGATGAACTTCGATGTTCTGGATCTTCATGATGATGGTGCCCGGGAGTGATCGTCAGACCTTGATTTGCGGCGGGATCTTGTCTTCGCTGACGCCCCCGACGGACTTGAGGTTCGAGATGAAGGTCTTGCGGATGTTTCCGCTTGCGCGTTCGCTGGCGAGCCATCCGTTGACGTGCTTGAGCCAGCGCGTGTCGGCCTCCTTGCGAACGCCGCCATTGGAGGTTGCGACTTCTTCAGGCGTCAGGATGACCACCTGGCCCACCGCGGGATTCTTGCTGGCCAGGCTCAGGGCCAGCGGCAGGACGAGGATCTGCGCGTCGGCGCGCCCGACCTGCAGCGCAAGCGTTGCATCGACGGCGCTGTCCAGCCGGGTGATCTCCGCGTTCTTGAGCAGGCGCGTGGCGAGCGTGTCGTGCGAAGAGCCCTTGTCGACCACGACGCGGATCGTGGGCTGGTCGAGCTCTGCCCAGGTCTTGGGCGCATAGCCCTTCTTGCAGACCGCGGCAAAGGCGATGTTCAAAACCGGGTCAGTGAAGTCGATCACCTGCAGGCGCGCGGGCGTCGGGTTCAGGCCGAAGAAGATGTCGATCTTTTGCGATTGCAACTCGAGCACGGAATTGCCCCAGCTGGTGGGCGTGATGTCGAGCTTTGCGTCCAGGCTCTTGGCCAGGCCGCGATAGAAATCGGCCATACAGCCGAGCCACTCCCCGCTCACCATGTCCTTCTTGTAATAGGGCAGTCCGCCATCGACCGCGCCGACGCGCATGACCTTGGTGCGCGTTACGCGCTCCCATGTCGATTCGCTCGCCTGCGCCAACGCGGTCGCCCACGAAGCGGCACCCGCCGCCAACATTGAACCAGCAACAAAATCGCGACGCTTCATGATGAATACTCCGTTTTCAGGGCTCGGGGGGAAGGAAAAAACAAGGCATCGGCTTCGACTTGAAGCGATGACAGTCTTCGGTGGATGTGATCGTAGGTACGACAGGAGACCGAAGGTAGAGACCAGATCGTCGAAAGAACACTCGATCTCGTCGTTTCGACGACGGCGGATGCCGATATGCGATCCCTGGGGATGAGCAAGTCACAGGGGCGTCGAGCAAGAAGCTTGCCATTGCAACGATGGATTACTGGCTGGCTGGCAGTCAGGAAGCGCCGCCCCCGGGCCCTTACATTCACACGAACCACTGAAAGCTCCCCAATGCCCCGCCCCGTCCTCGAAGAAGCCCGCATCCACCCCGCCATCCGCGCAAGGCTGGCCGACAGCCGCCAGACTTTCGTGCGCGAAGTCATGGCGGCAGTTGCCGAGCACGACGTGGTCGTGGTCGGCATGGGCATCAACCCGTTCCCCAAGAAAGCGCGCCAGGCCCTCGACCGGATCGGGCAGCCGTACAAGTACCTCGGGTACGGCAGCTACCTGAGCCAATGGCGCGACCGCAACGCGCTCAAGATGTGGACCGGGTGGCCGACCTTTCCGATGGTGTTCGTCAAGGGCATGCTGGTCGGCGGCGCCGCGGATCTGCAGAAGCTCATCGACAGCGGGGAGCTCAAGACTCTTCTCGCCAGCCGATAGCCACCGGCTAGCCCGGTACTTCCCACGCAAAGCCGACGCCGTACACCGACCGTATCCAGTCGTGCTCGGGCGTGACCGAGCCGAGCTTGCGGCGCAGGTTCTTCACGTGGCTGTCGATGGCGCGTTCGGTCACGTCAACCGTGTCGTCGTAGGCCAGTTCGAGCAGGCGGGAGCGCGAGAAGATGCGCCCTGGGTGCCGCGACAGCACCTGCAGCAGCCCGAACTCGCGCCGCGTGAGGTTCAGCGGCGTGCCTTCGAGCGAGGCGCGCCAGTGCACGTCGTCGAGCACCAGCCCCGGCGCGTCGCTCTGCGAGGCCGAGCCCTGCGCCAGCCCCGGTGCGGTGCGACGCAGCACGGCGCGCACGCGCGCCACCAGCTCGCGCGGCGAGAAAGGCTTGCACACGTAGTCGTCGGCGCCCAGCTCCAGGCCCAGCAGCCGGTCGACTTCCTCGATGCGCGCGGTCAGCATGATGATCGGGTGCGCCGTGTGCTCGCGCGCGCGGCGCAGCACCTCGATGCCATCGAGCCGCGGCAGCATGATGTCGAGCAGCGTGAGGTCGGGCGGTGCGGCGACGATGCTTTCCAGCGCGCTTTGCCCGTCGGTGAAGTGCTCGGTTTCGTAGCCCGCGTGGCGCAGGTAGTCCTGCACCACCGAGGCGATGTCGGTTTCGTCTTCGACGATGACGATGCGTGTCATGAGGATGTCCCCAGTGGAAGGGTGATGGTCACGCGCAGCCCGCCCAGGGGCGAGGCTGACGCATCGATGGTGCCGCCGTGCGTCTCGATGGTCGCTCGGCAGATCGAAAGGCCGAGCCCGGAGCCACCGTGTTCGCGGCTGCGCGAGGCTTCGCCGCGGAACAGGCGGTCGAACAGGCGCGGCAGCTCGGCCTCGGGCACGCCCGGCGCGCTGTCGTCGAACAGCAGGGTGAGGCAGTTGCCGGTCCATGCGCCCTCGACCGTGACGTCGATGCGCAGCTGTCCGCCCTGGTCGGTGTAGGCCAGCGTGTTCTCCAGCAGGTTCATGAAGACCTGGTGCAGCCGGTGCGCGTCGCCGTCGATGGTCGGCTGCGCGGCGGCGCCGATGAGGTCGATGGCGCGCCGGTCCACCGTGATGCCACGCGCGGCGAAGCGGTCGCGCGTGTGGTCGAGCGCTTCTTTCAGCAGCGACAGCGGAAACACCGTGGCTGTGAGCAGGTCGCTCTGCGGCTCGCGCATGCTGCTGCGCAGGTCGTCGACCAGTTGGCCGAGCCGTATCACCTGCCGGTGCAGCCGCAGCGCGGTGCGTTCGTCGAAAGTGCGTACGCCGTCCTGCAGCGCCTCGATTTCCGCACGCATGGCGGCCAGCGGCGTGCGCAGCTCGTGCGCGGCATCGGCCAGCCAGGCGCGGCGCGAGGCCTCGACCGTGTCCAGGCGCTGTGCCATGTCGTTGAAGGTGCGCCCGAGCAGCGCCAGTTCGTCCGAGCCCTGCACCGCGACGCGGGTGGAGAGCCGGCCGCGCGCCAGGTCTTGCGCGGCCTGCGTGAGTTCGTCGATGGGCTTGAACCAGCGGCGTGCCAGCAGCCACGACAGCACCAGTGCGAAGCCGAGGCCGCACAGGCCCGTGAGCACGATCACGCCCGACTGCCGCGCCACGAAGGCGCGGTCGGCCTCGCTTTCGAGGCCCTGCAGCGGCGTGAGCGCCAGATAGCCGATGACCGTGCGGTCGCGCCGGATCGGCGTGCGCGCGGCGTTCGCCAGGTCGACGTCGGCGCCCACCACGCGCGCTCCGTGCGCGTCGAGCACGGCCAGCCGCTGGAAGATGGAGTCGGGCGATTCCCGTGGATCGCGAAAGAACCACGGCGGCGGCATGGTCGGCAGCCGGCGCGGCATCAGGTCGAGCTGTGGTGACGACAGCGTCGTCTCCGACGGCGGCGGGGGTGGCGGGCTGCCGTCGGCACCGTTGTCGTGCTGTGGAGGGGCGGAAGGATTGCCGCCGCGCATGGCGCGGTAGTCATACCAGGGCGGCAGCCGCCGCTCGTCGCCGGCGTTGCTGCCGTTGCTGGTGCTGTCGAGCAGGGCAGCCATCCGACCCATCTGCAGGCGGCGCCAGGCGTCGTCGTTGTCGCGCAGGCTCTTCCAGTCGCCGTTGGCGACGTAGTGCTTCAGCAGCAGATCGGTGAGCCAGTCCATGCGCCGGATCTCGATCTCGGCCACGTAGGAGCCCAGGCCGCGTTGCAGCGCGATGATCGACAGGCCCGCAAAGCTGATCAACAGCACGATCAACAGGGCGGCCAGCGCCAGGAAGATCTTCCTGGAAAGTGTCAGGTGAGGCATGGACTGGGGGGAGGCATGGCCGCATTCTGCGGCATGCATGGCGGGCAGGCGAAGGGGTACTTCATGGGCAAGCGGCCGATCATTGCGGCCGAATGTGGAGGAAATTGGGAGGAAATTTCTCCACCATTTCTCCTGAATCGGCCCGCACGATGCAGGCCATGAACCCTCCTCACATGGGCCTGCCGCTGCAGCTGGCGATCACGGTTTTTTTCTGGCTGATCGCCCAGGCGTGGACGCTGTTCGTCTTCTGGGCGGAGGGATGCGCCACGCGGCCCTCCGCGTCCGGCACCGGACCGATCGACAAGGAAAAGACGCCATGACACCCCCCGATTCGCTGCTCCCCGGGCGCCGCGGCCTGCTGGCCGCCTTCGGCGCCGCGGGCCTGTCGGCATCGGCACGCCCGGCACTGGCCGCGCCGCGCCGCCTGCCGCTGACTGCGCAGGCCACCGAAGGACCGTACTACCTCGACCTCGCACTGGAGCGCCGCGACATCACCGAAGGGCTCGACGGCGTGCCGCTGGACGTGCGCTTCACTGTGTGCGACGCGGCCGGCCGGCCGCTGCCCAGGCTGCGCGTGGACCTGTGGCACTGCGACGCGCAGGGGCGCTACTCGGGCTTCGGCGAGCAGGGCGACGACCGCGCCCAGTCGTTCGAAGGCAAGACCTTCCTGCGCGGCAGCCAGCACACCGACAGCGAGGGCGCCGTGTCCTTCGGCACCGTGTACCCGGGCTGGTATGCAGGGCGCACCACGCACATCCATTTCAAGGTGATCAAGGGCGCGCACGCCGTGCTCACCTCGCAGTTCTTCCTGCCCGATGCGCTGAGCGAGTTTCTCTACACGCAGATGCCGCTCTATCAGCGCGCGCGGCTGCGCGACACGCTCAACAGCGTGGACGGCATCGCATTGAAGGCTGGCGCAACGGTGCTCGGCGCGGTGCGCGAGGAGCGGCAGCGCTACGTTGCCACGCTCGCGCTGGTGGTGGACCCGGCGGCGAACCCGGTGACTGACCGGCCGCCGCGGCCGGGTGCTGGCTTTGGGGGCGCTGGTGGCCCGCCGCCCGGCGGGATGCCGCCCCCCGGTGGCGGTGGCATGCGTCCGGTGCGGCCCCGCGCGCTGGAAGGCACGGCGCGCGCCCGCGCGTTGGTGCCGCCGCGCGCCGAAGGCTGAGCCTCGCAAGCCACGCTTGCAGCGGGCGTGCGGGCTCAGGCCGGCCGCTCCGCGAAGCTGAAGCCCACACCGTAGACCGAGCGGATCCAGTCGTGCGAAGGCACGGCGGCCGCGAGCTTCTTGCGCAGGTTCTTGATGTGCCCGTCGACCGCGCGCTCGTTGACGTCGAACGCCTCCGGAAACGCGGCTTCGAGCAGCTTGGAGCGCGTGAACACCCGGCCAGGGTCGCGTGAAAGCGCCCGCAACAGCAGCAGTTCGCGGCGCGTCAGCCTCAGCGCGCGGCCCTCCAGGCAGGCGTTGCCGCGCGGATCGTCGAAGCGCACCGCTGTCGAGGGCCGGGCGGCCGTATCGCGCCACTGCGCATGCCGGCGCAGCACCGTGTGGATGCGCGCCACCACCTCGCGCGGCGAAAAGGGCTTGCAGACATAGTCGTCGGCGCCCAGGTCGAGCGCCAGCAGCCGGTCGGCTTCCTGCGCGCGCGCCGTCAGCATGATGATCGGGTGGTTGCCGTACGAGCGCACCGTCTCCAGCACCTGGATGCCGTCGATGCGCGGCAGCACGATGTCGAGCAGGGTGAGCGCCGGCGGCATGCTCAGGATGCGCTCCAGCGCCGCCGAGCCGTCTTCGACCTGCTCGACCTCGTGGCCTGCGCCTTGCAGGTGGCCGAGCAGCAGCGGGGCGCTGCTGTCGCGTCCGTCTTCCACCAGCAGGATGCGAGCCATGGCCAGGGTACTCCGCTCAGAAGGAGGTTCCGATCTGGAACTGGAAGCGCTGCGTGCGGTCGGCCGAGATGCCGTTGGCCGTGTCTTCCTTCTGGTAGATCAGCGGCACCGCGTAGGCCAGTCGCAGCGGGCCGAGCGGCGAGATCCAGCTGATGCCGATGCCGGTCGACGCGCGAATGCGGTTCTGCGCCTTCCATTGCGCGTCCGTCATGCTGGCGGTGCGGTCGGCGAACACGTTGCCCGCGTCGAAGAAGGTGTACAGGCGCAGCGTCTTGTCGTTGCCTGCGCCGGGGAAGGGCGTGCTGAACTCCATGTTGAAGATCGCCTTGCGCGTGCCGCCGAGCGCACCGGCCGTGACCGAGTCGAGCGGGCCGAGCGAGTTCTGCTCGAAGCCGCGGATCGAGCCCAGGCCGCCGGCGTAGAAGTTCTTGAAGATCGGGTAGGTGCTGTCTCCCAGCGCCCGCGCATAGCCGAGCTGGCCGTTGATGGCCAGCGTGTACTGCTTGGACAGCGGAAAGTACTGCTGGTACTGGTAGTTGGTCTTCAGGTAACGCAGTTCGCTACCCACGCCGATTTCGAGGTTGGCGCTCTGCAGCCGGCCGCGCGTAGGCACCAGTGCGCTGTCGCGGTCGTCGCGCGACCAGCCCAGCGTGGCCGGGATGCCCACCACGCTCGACTTGGCGCAGGTCACGCTCGGCGCGGTGCCCGTGCACTTGAAATAGTCGAGGTAGGCCTGCGGCGTGGCGGTGTACACGTACGAGCCGTCGACCAGCGTGTAGGTGCCGTTGGTGCCGGGCGTGAACGACCAGCGCTCCAGGCCGATGCCGAGAAACACCGTGTCCTGCTCGCCCACCGGAAAGCCGAAGCGGATGGAGCCGCCTTCGCTCGCGAGCTTGTAGTTGCCGTCGGCCTCGTAGTACGGCCGCGTGGTGGTGTGAAACACGTTGATCGTGCGCGAGATGCCGTCCTTGGTGAAGTACGGGTCGGTCGCCGTGACCGAGATGGTGCGGTTGTACGAGCTCGTGTTCACGTTCAGCCCCAGGTAGTTGCCGCTGCCGAACACGTTCTCCTGCGTGATGCCGAAGCTCAGCGAGACCTTGTCGGTGGACGAGTAGCCCGCGCCCAGCTGCAGCGAGCCGGTCGGCTTCTCGGCCACGTTCACCACCAGGTCGACCTGGTCGGGCGAGCCGGGCACGTCGACGGTGTCGACGTTCACTTCGGTGAAGAAGCCCAGGCGGTCGACCCGGTCGCGCGAGGCGCGAATCTTGTTGCCGTCGTACCAGGCGCCCTCGTACTGGCGGAACTCGCGGCGGATCACCTCGTCGCGCGTGCGCGCATTGCCGCCGATGTTGATGCGCCGCACGTACGCACGGCGCGAGGACTCGGCCTTCAGCACCAGCGTGACGCGATTGTTCTCGCGGTCGATCTCGGGCTCGGCCTTCACGCGTGCGAAGGCATAGCCGAAGGTGCCGAAGTAGTCGGTAAAGGCCTTGGTGGTGGCGGCCACGTCTTCGCCGTTGTAGGGCGCGCCGGGGCGGATGGTCACCAGCGTCTTGAACTCGTCCTCGTGGCCCACGTAGTCGCCCGCGAGCTTCACGCCGGCCACCACGAACTTCTGGCCTTCGATGATGTTGATGGTGAGGGTCAGCGTCTGCCGGTCCGGCGAAATGGCGACCTGCGTCGACTCGATGCGGAACTCCAGGTAGCCGCGCGTGATGTAGTAGGAGCGCAGCGTCTCCAGGTCGCCGTTGAACTTGGTGCGCGAGTACTGGTTGGACTTGGTGTACCAGTCGAGCCAGCCGCCGGTGTCCTGGTCGAACAGGTCGAGCAGTGTGCTTTCGCTGAAGGCCTTGTTGCCGACCACGTGCACTTCCTTGATGCGCGCGGACTCGCTTTCGGTCACGGTGAAGGTCAGGTTCACTCGGTTGTTCTCCAGCGGCGTGACGGTGGTGATGACCTGCGCGTTGTAAAGACTGCGGCTGATGTACTGCCGCTTGAGCTCCTGCTCGGCTCGGTCGGCCAGTGCCTTGTCGTAGGCCTGTCCTTCTGCGATGCCCACCTCGCGCAGCGCCTTCTGCAGCGCGGCCTTGTCGAACTCCTTGGTGCCCACGAAGTCGACGTCGGCGATGGAGGGGCGCTCTTCCACCACCACCACCAGCACGTTGCCGTTCACGTCGATGCGCACGTCCTTGAAGAGGCCGAGCTTGAACAGCTCGCGGATGGCGGCGCTGCCGCGCTCGTCGCTGTAGGTGTCGCCGGCGCGAAGGCCCATGGTGGCGAAGACGGTGCCGGGTTCGACGCGCTGGAGGCCCTCCAGCTTGATGTCCCTGACGGTGAACGGTTCGACGGCCCAGGCGGGAAGAGCGACGAGAGGGGCGACGAGAGAGGCAAGCAGCGCGCTGGCCGCTGCGAGGGACTTGGGAAAGTGCATCGACGGATGGTCTTTGCCAATGTCGGAGAAATTTGGGACTTTTCTCCGGCTGCCCCGGGCCGCTCGGGGTCTTTACCTTGGTCTTTACATTACTGCAACCCCATGGCGTTTGAGGCTGGCCATGCCGGCGCCGTCTGTTCGCCCGCGACGAACCCGGCTCTTTCGCGGCAGTTCTGCAGATGCTCTTCGAGCGACAGGGACCCTTGTATCTGCAGCAGGCGCTCCACCGTGCGGTCGACGGCCTCTTCGTCGAGCAGCCGGTAGGTGCGCGCGGTACGGCCGTTGTTGCGCACCAGGCGCGCGATGTAGGGCAGGTCCTGCTGGGTAATGACGGCTGCCGGCATCACGCCTTCGAGCTCGATGCCTTCGCACGGCAGCAGCACGAAGTATTGCAGCCGCAGGTCGTCGGGCAGCAGGCTGCGCAGCTGGGTGGTCTTGCGTCCGCCCTGCCATGCCGGGTCTTTCACCTCGCGCGCGCTCTTGCCGCCGTTCAGGCGCAGGAACCAGCGCGGCGGGGACTGGTCCGACTTCTTGCGATAGACAAAGGCGTTGCGCCAGGCCTTGATCTCGAACAGGTAGAGACCGGTTTCGCACACCACCACGGCGTCGATGCGCGCGGTGCGCACCGCATGCCCCTCGGGCATCGGAATGATGAGGTTGCGAAGAATGCGCAGGTAGGAAAAGGCGGGGCTGAATGCGCTGGTCAGCTGCTGCACACCCAGCGAGGTGGCGACGGTGCTTGGCATGGCAATGGTCATGGATGACTCCTTCGGTCACCGAGCATTGCGCTGCTTTTGGGAGACTTCTTGTGTGAGGTGTTTCCTCCGGTCGTGCGGGGCTTCTCCCGGCGCAGTGCACGCAAACAACAGTTCACGCAAAGCAGAGGCATTCACAAGATTCCTCCGAATTTGAACGAGACGATGCGTGCCTGCTGCTCGATGGAGAGCCGCTGCAACTGGAGAACCCTGAATGAAGAAAACCCTCACGGCATTCGCTGCCCTGGCCGTCTGCGGCCTGGCTTCTGCCCAATCGTCCGTCACGTTGTTCGGCGTCGTGGACGCTGGCCTGACCTACCAGTCGAGCACCTCGCGCGACACGACCACCGGCGCGTCGGTCAAGCAAAGCAAGACGAGCCTGGGCAACTCGGCCTACAACTCCAGCCGCATCGGCTTCCGCGGCACCGAAGACCTCGGCGGCGGGCTGGCAGCGAGCTTCTGGCTCGAAGCGCCCATCACCAACGACGACGGCGCCACCGGCATCTCCACCTTCGCGCGCCGCTCCACCGTGAGCCTGTCGGGTGGCTTCGGCGAGCTGCGCCTGGGCCGCGACTACACCGCCACCTTCTGGAACGACACCGTGTTCGACCCGTTCGGCACCAACGGTTCGGGCACCAACGTCATCAGCACCGTCAGCGGCAACACCACCATCAACAACGCCAACTACGTGCGTGCCAGCAACTCGATCGGCTACTTCCTGCCGCCGAACCTGGGCGGCTTCTACGGCCAGGTGCAGTACAGCCTGCACGAGAACGCCAGCACCGACGCCACCAGCACCACTGCAGCTTCCAGCAGCACGGCTGGGCGCTACGTCGGTGGCCGCTTCGGCTACGCCAACGGTCCCCTGGACGTGGCACTGGCCGTGGGCCAGAGCACCGTCGTGGACACCACCGCGCTGGAGCGCAGGGTGCAGACCATCAACCTGGGCGCTTCGTACGACTTCGGTCCTGTGAAGCTGTTCGGCGAGCTGTCGAACGTGAAGAACAAGTTCGACTACGCGGCAGCGGCTGACACGCACGACACCTACAACGGCTACCTGATCGGCGCGACCGTGCCGGTGGGCGCAGGCCTGATCCGCGTGGCGTACTCGCAAGTGCGCTACAACGAAGGCACGGCCGGCATCACGGGCGAAGACCCGATGGCGCGCAAGTTCGCAGTTGGCTACGTGCACAACCTGTCCAAGCGCACGGCGCTGTATGCGACGGTGGCGCGCGTGAACAACCGCAACGACGTGAACTACACGGGCAGCCTGGTGTCGGCCAGCACCACGGGCTACGGCAGCACGGGCACCAGCTACACGGGCCTGCCGCGCTCTTCCACCGGCTACGACTTCGGTATCCGCCACGCGTTCTGATGCAGGACGCGCGCCGCGCGGGAGAAAGGGGCCTCAGTGCTCTTTTTCTCCCGCGCGGCTTTTTCGTTTCTACCCAGCAGTGAGCTTCTTCCAATGAACCGAATTGCACTCCTCGCGGGCGTGCTGGCTGCCACCGGCCTGACCGGCTGCATCATGCTGCCCCCGCCGCCCATGCCCTACCGTCCGCCCCCGCCAGGCTTTCGCGGTGAAGGGCCGCCGCCGATGTTCTATGGCGCCCGCAGGCCGCCCCCTCCAGGATGGGACGCCTGCGATGGCGTACGGGACGGCTGCGCGCGTGGCATGCCGGGCGAACCCGGGATGCAACAAGCCCCGGGAGCACGCTGATGAGCGGGGGACAACTGCATTCCGGCAACCTCGGCGCCATCATCGCCGGAGTGATCCTTCTCGGCCTTGGTGGCGTGGTCTGCTTGATGGCCTCGCTGTTCATCGCCAACATGCGGAACGGCGCAAAGGCGCGCGAGCTCGCGGCACAGGCCCGCAGCGAGGCGCGGCAAAGAATGAGCGCGAGCCGCGTGCAGGACCTGCGACCGCTGCTCGATGCTGCCCCGGACTGCCAGGGCATCCGTCTCGACATCCAGCTGCCGGCTGAAGCCGTGCCCGTGCTGGCGATCGAGGCCGAGCTGCGCGAGCTGCTCGCCAAGGTGACGGACTACGCGGCCAGCGTGATGCGCGCGGGCGCCACGCTGCAGGTTCGCGCGCATGCGGAAGGCACGCAGGCCGTGATTCACTGGCGCGACCTCGATGCCGTCGACGTGCGCCCTCCGCTCGCGCGGTTTTTCGACACCGCGCAGGCCGCGATTGCGGGGGCCAGTGCCAAGGCCTGCGAACGCATTGCCGGCCATCATGGTGGACGCATCTATTCAGCCCCGGATGCCGGCGGCGTGCTGGGACTGACACTGCGCCTGCCATTGCTGGCCGACGAGCGCGCTCACTGATCGACGCAAGGCCGGCAGGGACGGGCCTCGTGGAACTCCGCGTCATACTCGCGGTCCCACGGTGCCGCCGCTTTTCCCCGATGCCAGACGTGCGATCTCTTGCTTCCCTGACGACTTTTCTCCGTGCGCTCGCTGCGAGCGCGACCCTTCTCGCCGCCGGTGCGCTGCATGCGCAGGCCCTGCCGCCGGGCGTGCGGCTGGGCATGACGGCCGAAGAGCTGCAGGCCGCATTGCCCGCAGCCGAGCGCGTGCAGCGGCCGCAGCGCCTCGGCGGCGGCCTCGTCGGCAACTGGCGCGCGGCGCCCGTCGAGATCGCAGGACTGCTGTTCGAGCCGACCTTCTTCTTCGCCGCCTCGGAGCTGCGGCGCGTCGAATACGTCGCGGCGGCGCAGGCCACGCCCGACAACGGCGCCGCGGCCTTCGCGGCGCTGGTGCAATGGGGCCGCGGGGCGTTCGGCAACGAACTCGCATCGCGCGACCCGGGCAGCGCATACGCCGCCTGGGTGAGCAACGACACCGACGTCTACGTGCAGCAGGTCAGCGACCCGCGCCGTGCGAGCGTGCGGCTGGTCTACAAGGCGCGGCAGCTGCGCGACGGCAGCGAGCTCTGAACGGGGTGCCTCAGGCGGCGCCGCGCTGATCGAGCTTTTTCAGCGCCACCGCCAGTTCCTCTACATCGACCGGCTTCAGCAGGTGATGGTCGAAGCCGGCCTGCGCAATGCGCAGCCGGTCATCGGGCTGGCCCCAGCCCGTGAGCGCGATCAGCCCGATGCCATGCAGCCGCGGATGCGTCCGCAGGCGGCGCGCCAGTTCGCAGCCGTCCATGCCGGGCATGCCGATGTCCAGGATGGCGACCGAAGGCTGGAAGTGCTCGGCCTTCGCCAGCGCATCCAGGCCGCTGAAAGCCACGGTCGCCTGCGCGCCGAGCAGGCCCAGCAGCGCCCCGAGTGACTCGGCCGCGTCGCGGTTGTCGTCCACCACCAGAATGCGGTGCTGCACCGCCATCGTGGCCTCCGAGGCTCCGGCCTTCGCGCCGGCCCGCAACCCGTGGTCGAGCAGCGGCAGGGACACGGTGAACTCGCTGCCCTGGTTCGCGCCGTCGCTCCTGGCGCTGACCGTGCCGCCGTGCAGCTCCACCATGCTCTTCACCAGGGTGAGGCCGATGCCCAGGCCGCCCTGAGCGGCGCGCGCGGTGCCGCTCACTTGCACGAACATGTCGAAGATCGCGCCCAGCATGGCGGATGGAATGCCCACGCCGCTATCTTTCACGCGCACCACTGCATGGCCGTGGCCGTCGTGCTCGACGAACACGTCGATGCGTCCGCCCTCGGGCGTGTACTTGGCGGCGTTGTTCAGCAGGTTCGCGAACACCTGCGTGAGGCGCACGCCATCGCCCTTCAAGGCCAGCGAGGCATCGGCGACGTGCACCCCGAGCGTGTGGCGGCCGGCGTCCATCAGCGGGCGGCTGAGCTCCACCGCGCCGCGGATCACCTGGTCGAGCGCGAGTTCGTCCAGTTGCAGTTCGATCTTGCCGCGCGTGATGCGCGAGACCTCCATCAGGTCGCTCACCAGCCGCACCATGTGGTCGAGCTGGCGGCCCATGAGGTCGTAGTAGGGCCGGGCGGCTTCCGACGTGAGCGGCTTGCGCTTGAGGATGGCCAGCGCGGTGCTCAGCGGCGCCATCGGGTTGCGCAGCTCGTGCGCCAGGGTGGCCAGGAATTCGGTCTTGCGCCGGTCGGCCTCGTTGAGGTCTTCCAGGATGCGGCGCAGCTCGTACTGCCGCCGCCGTGCGCGTAGCGCGCTGCGCAGTGCGCTCACCAGCGAGGCCACGCGGATCGGGCGCTCCAGCACGGTGACGTTGGCCATGCCTTCCATGGCGGTGGTGATGGCGCGCGAATCGGCGCCTTGCCGCGCGAGTATCAGCACCGGCAGGTCGGACCAGGGGGACTGGGTCGCCACGGCCGCGGCGAGTTCGGTGGCGCCGCTGCCCGTGAGCATTTCTTCGGACACCAGCAGCGCGCCGGCGCCGCGTTCGGTTTCGCGCAGCAGTTCGGGGAGGTCGGCGCACACCTGCGTCTCGATGCCCGCCTGCAGGAGCACGGCGGCGGCCATCACGGCGTCCTTCGCGGTGGCCGTTCTCATCAGCACGCGCAGCTGCGGGTCTCGCAGCTGCGGCAGCTGGATCGTGGGGCCGTCGGTCACTGCGGGGGCGTGGCAATGCCGTCGATCGGCACGGGCACGCCAGTCAGGATGCCTCTGAAATGGCGCAGCGGCTCTCCAACGTTCAGGCCCCGCCGGTCCATCGAGAACGCACGGATGGAGCGCTCGTGCGCGCCGCCGCGCTTCTTGAGCACCGAGATGGCCTGGCGCACTTCGCCCTCGGCTTCGTAGTAGCGCAGCAGCACCACGGCGTCGGCAAGGTAGCTGGCGTCCACAGGTGTCTGCATCTGCATGCCGATGAGCCCGTGCTGCGCGCCGACCAGCAGCGTGGCCACGCCGGACTGCCCGAGGTAGGTGAGCAGCTCGTGCAGCTGCACGATGAGAAAGCGCTCGTCGGGCATCGCGTTGAGATAGCCGTTCAGGCTGTCGATGACGATCACCTTCGCGCCGTGCTGCGTCACGGCCTGGCGGATCTCGTGCACCAGCTCGCCGGGGGAGAGTTCCGCCGGGTCGACCTGCTTGATGCGGATGCGGCCCGATTGCAGGTGGGGATCCAGCGCCATGCCCAGGCCGGCGCTGCGCGTGCGCAGGGTGTTGACGCTTTCGTCGAAGACGAAGAGCGCGGCCGTCTCGCCGCGCTCGGCCGCCGCAATGGCGAATCGCACCGCCACGGACGACTTGCCCGTGCCCGGCGCGCCGACGAACAGGGTGCTGGTGCCCTTCTCGAGGCCGCCGCCCAGCAGCGCGTCGAGCGCCTCGATGCCGCTGGGCAGCTTGGTCAGCGCGGTGTCGTTGACGTGCTCGGCCGCCACCAGGCGCGGGAACACCTGCAGGCCGCCGCGGTGAATCTTGTAGTCGTGGTAGCCGCCCCGGAACGACTGGCCCCGGTATTTCACGACCAGCAGCCGGCGGCGCGCGGAGCCGTAGTCGGAGTTCGACTGCTCCAGCCTCACCACCGCGTGCGCGATGCTCTGCACCTGCAGGTCGTGCTCGGTGGCGGTCATGTCGTCCAGCAGCAGCACCGTGCACTGGCGCCCCGCGAAGAACTGCTTGAGCGCCAGGATCTGCCGGCGGTAGCGCAGCGAGGTGCCCGAGAGCAGCCGCAACTCGGAGAGCGAATCGAACACGATGCGCGAGGGCTTGATGGCCGCCACGTCGCTCAGGATGCGCAGCGTGGTTTCGCTCAGCTCCACCTCGGAGGGGTGGAACATGGTGTATTGCTCCTCGGGCTGCAGGCTGTCCTGCGTGGGCAGCATCTCGCGCACGTGGACGCCGGAGATGTCCCAGCCGTGCGAGACGGCCACGCCACGCAGCTCGTGCTCGGTTTCGGACAGTGTCACGTACAGCACCGACTCGCCGCGCGCCGCGCCTTCGAGCAGGAACTGCATCGCGATGGTCGTTTTGCCGGCGCCCGGCGTGCCTTCGAGCAAGTAGAGCCGGTTGGGCTCGAGGCCGCCGCCGAGCACGTCGTTCAGGCCCGGTACGCCCACGCTCAGCAGTCGCTGGTGATCAGGCTCCATGGTGGCTTCTCCATTCCATGAGTGAATGAGGTCAATGCCAAATTCAAACATCGAAGCCGTGGGGCCGCGTGCAGGACGGCGCCGCATGGCGCGCCACGGGGAGCGACTATGGGAAATGTCCTGCACGGGGCAGCGGAATCGTCCGGCTGGCCGGGTAGGGCGGATGGAGAAACTGCCTTACCGGCTCCCGCCGCCCCTTCCTTCTTAATTTGGCTCTTCAGGAGAAGACGATGCGCGAAGACACAGAGATCCGCATTCCCCAGGACGATGAACGGATCGACGTCACGGACCTCAAGGAGGTCGACTACTGGACCCAGTGGTTCGGCGTGAGCGAAGAGCGCCTGCGCATCGCAGTGGCCTCGGCGGGCACCGGCAAGGACGACCTGCGGGTCTACTTCGGCCTGCCTTGATTCTTTCCGGAGGCCTCAGCCCGCGGCGAGCATGCCGCGCTCTTCGATGAACGCGACCACCTCGGCCACGCCCGTGAGCGTCTTGAGGTTGGTCATTACGTAGGGGCGCTGGCGGCGCATGCGCTGCGTGTCCTGCTCCATCACGTCAAGGTTGGCGCCAACGTAGGGTGCAAGGTCGGTCTTGTTGATCACGAAGAGGTCGCTCTTGGTGATGCCGGGGCCGCCCTTTCTCGGAATCTTCTCGCCGGCGGCCACGTCGATCACGTAGATCGTGAGGTCCGACAGCTCGGGGCTGAAGGTGGCCGCGAGGTTGTCGCCGCCAGACTCGACGAACACGATGTCGGCATCCGGAAAGTCTTCGAGCATGCGGTCGATGGCTTCGAGGTTGATCGAGGCGTCTTCGCGGATCGCGGTGTGCGGGCAGCCGCCCGTCTCCACGCCCATGATGCGTTCGGCCGGCAGCGCGCCGGCCACGGTCAGCAGGCGCTGGTCTTCCTTGGTGTAGATGTCGTTGGTGATGGCGATCAGGTCGTACTTGTCGCGCATCGCCTTGCAGAGCATTTCGAGCAGCGTGGTCTTGCCCGAGCCGACCGGGCCGCCGATGCCCACGCGCAGCGGGGGCAGTTTCTTGGTGCGATGGGGGATGTGGTGCAGGGCGGAGGTCATGGAGGAGGTGTCCGGTTCAGCTTCGGAAGAGGCGGGAATATTGTGTTTCATGGCGGGCCGACAACACCGCCAGCAGGGGCGCGAAGGCCTGGCGTTCGTCGTCGCCAAGGGCCATGGCGCGTGTCACGGCCTCGGGAATTTCCTGCGCCAGCCGTCCGAGGATGCGCTGGCCCGCGCTCTGGCCCAGCGGCACGGCCTTGACGGCGGCGGCGACCATGTTCTCGGCCCAGCCGAAGGCGAAGGCCAGGCAGCAGTCGTGCACGCTGGCGTCGGTGCGGCTGGCCGCGAAGGCGAAGGCGATGGGGTAGCTGGCGGGCAGGTCGGCGAACACTTGAGCCGTGTCGGCGTGGTGCAGCTTGAGCCATTCGACGAAGGAGCGGCCCATCTGCTCGGTCTGCAGGAAGAATTCGGCGGATTCGCGGGTGGTCAGCACCCATTGGTTGAGCTCGCGGACACGTGGGGTGTCTTTGTTGCGCCAGGCTTCTACAGCCTGTGCGAAGACGGCGAGGTCGCCGCGCGCGAAGCTCAGGTGCAACTGGTCGGCGAGCCATTCGGCGGCGCGCGGTTCGGAGTCGATACCGGCCCATTCGACTGCGGCCTCGACGCCTTCGGAGTACGAGAAGCCGCCTACGGGCAGGGCTGGGGAGGCCAGCCAGATTAGCTGGAGAAGGCTTTGAGCGGCTGGGTCTGGCATGTCAGCTTTTCAGCGCGCGCTGTATTTGCGTGTCCGGGGTGCGTGCGAATGACACCGGGTGCTCCCCTCCGCGAATGTCCCCCGCCTTCGGCTCCTCCTTTATTTCGCTGCGGGGAGCACCCGGCGCCATTCGCACATGAGCGCAGTCGTTGTGCCGCGGGATCAACCGCTGCGCTGAATGACGGACAACGCATCGACGCAATTTCATCTCAGTGCGAGTGACCGTGATGACTGTGGTCGTGACCGTGCGAGTGGTCATGGTCGTCGAGCAACTCCGGCGCGAGCACGAGCGGCTTCGGGCCATTGCTGTGGGAATGTCCGTGGTCATGACTGTGACCACCGCCATGCGAATGCTCGTGCGATCCGTATGCACCGCCCTCTGGCTCGAAAGCCTCATCGACCGCCACGACGATCAGGTGCATCGAACGCAGCATGTCGGCCAGCACATGGTCAGGCTCGATCTTGAGGTGGTCGGGCTTCAGCTCGATCGGCACGTGCCGGTTGCCCAGGTGATAGGCCGCGCGCGTCAGGTCGAAGGGCGTGCCATGGGCCGTGCAGTGCGTGATGCGCAGCACCGGCTGCGGCGCCGCGATCACGCGGACCAGGGAGCCGTCTTCGGCCACCAGCACATCGCCACCCCGCACGGCCGTGCCGCGCGGCAGGAACACGCCGATCTGGCGGCCCTGCGAGTCGGTGGCGTCGAAACGGCTTTTCTGGCGGATGTCCCAGTCGAGCTCGATGGTGGCAGCGCGCTTGAGCAGCACGGGCGCAAGGCCGCGGCCCTGGGGCATGAGTTTGTTGGCGGTGAGCATGGTGCGAAGGGAGCGCCCCGGGGCGCTCGTTGGCTGAATGAATACCTTCGAGGATACGCAGCCTGTCAAGCAGGCGCATACCCCGGCTTCAAAACAGGAAATACCGCTGCGCCATTGGCAGCAGCTTCGCCGGCTCGCAGGTCAGCAGATGCCCGTCGGCGCGCACCGCGTAGGTCTGCGCGTCGATCTCCATCTTTGGCGCATAGCCGTTGTGGATCAGGTCCTTCTTGCGCACGTGGCGGATGTTCTTCACCGCGCTCAGGTGCTTGCTCAGGCCGTAGCGCTCCTTGATGCCCGATGCCAGCCCGGCCTGCGAGACGAAGGTCAGTGAGCTCTTCGCCAGCGAGCCGCCGTACGCGCCGAACATCGGGCGGAAGTGCACCGGCTGCGGCGTGGGAATGGATGCGTTCGGGTCACCCATTGCGGCCATTGCGATGGTGCCGCCCTTCAGGATGGTGAAGGGCTTCACGCCGAAGAAGGCCGGCTTCCAGATCACGATGTCGGCCCACTTGCCGACTTCGAGCGAACCCACTTCGTGCGCGATGCCGTGCGCAATGGCAGGGTTGATCGTGTACTTGGCGACGAAGCGCTTGGCGCGGAAGTTGTCGTTGCGCTCGTTGTCTTCGGGCAGCTTGCCGCGCTGCAGCTTCATCTTGTGCGCGGTCT
Source organism: Variovorax sp. YR266 (assembly GCF_900107295.1). Lineage (NCBI taxonomy): Bacteria > Pseudomonadati > Pseudomonadota > Betaproteobacteria > Burkholderiales > Comamonadaceae > Variovorax > Variovorax sp. YR266. Next base: position 48,519 of record NZ_FNPM01000016.1, on the reverse strand, counting down.
GCCAGGTGCGGATGATGACTTCGCCGACGCGGCCCATGGCCTGGCTGTCGGAGCTGAACATGCTGATGGCGCCTAGGTCGTGCAGCACGTCTTCGGCGGCAATGGTTTCCTTGCGGATGCGCGACTCGGCGAAGGCCAGGTCTTCTGCGATGCCGGCGTCCAGGTGGTGGCACACCATGAGCATGTCGACGTGTTCGTCGAGCGTGTTCACGGTGTAGGGCATCGTGGGGTTGGTGGAGGAGGGCAGAAAGTTGGCTTCGCCCACCACGCGCAGGATGTCGGGCGCATGGCCGCCGCCCGCGCCTTCGGTATGAAAGGCGCAGATGGCGCGGCCGTCCACGGCCGCAATCGTGTTCTCGACGAAGCCCGATTCGTTGAGCGTGTCGCTGTGGATGGCCACCTGCGTGTCGGTGGCGTCGGCCACGTCCAGGCAGTTGCTGATGGCTGCGGGCGTGGTACCCCAGTCTTCGTGCAGCTTCAGGCCGATGACGCCGGCTTCGATCTGCTCGTGCAGCGCGTGCGGCAGGCTGGCGTTGCCCTTGCCGAGAAAGCCCAGGTTCATCGGAAACGCATCGGCCGCCTGCAGCATGCGCTCGATGTGCCAGGGGCCGGGCGTTGCGGTGGTGGCGAAGGTGCCGGTGGCGGGGCCGGTGCCGCCGCCGAGCATGGTGGTTACGCCGGAAGACAGAGCCTCTTCGATCTGCTGCGGGCAGATGAAGTGGATGTGGCTGTCGATGCCGCCGGCGGTGACGATGTTGCCCTCGCAGCTGATGATCTCGGTGCCCGGGCCGATGACGATGTCCACGCCTGGCTGCACGTCGGGATTGCCGGCCTTGCCGATGGCGGCGATGCGGCCGTCCTTCAGGCCGATGTCGGCCTTGACGATGCCCCAGTGGTCGAGGATGAGTGCGTTCGTCAGCACGGTGTCGACGGCGCCTTGCGCGCGGGTGCGCTGCGATTGCGCCATGCCGTCGCGGATGGTCTTGCCGCCGCCGAACTTGACCTCTTCGCCGTAGCCGCCGGCACGCAGGGTGTAGTCGGCTTCAACCTCGATCAGCAGTTCGGTGTCCGCAAGACGGACGCGGTCACCCACGGTGGGGCCGAAGATTTCTGCATAGGCGCGTCGCCCGATGGTGGCCATGTTTCAGAGCTTCCCTTGAACGAGGCCGCGAAAGCCGTAGACGATGCGATCGCCGGAAAAATCGACCAGCTCGACCGTGCGCTGCTGGCCTGGCTCGAAGCGCACTGCTGCGCCCGAGGCAATGTTCAGCCGCATGCCACGCGCGGCCTCGCGGTCGAAGCCGAGTGCGCCATTGGTCTCGGCGAAGTGATAGTGCGAGCCGACCTGGATCGGCCGGTCGGCGGTGTTTTGCACCACCAGCGTGAGGGTGCGGCGGCCGGGGTTGAGCGCGTGCTCGCCGTCGTCGGTGAAGAGTTCGCCGGGAATCATGGCCGGCCTCAGATGGCTTGGGCCAGCAGCGTCGCGCCCAGGCCGAGCACCGCGGCGCCGGCCACGCGCGGCAGCCATGCGTTGGCGTGGCGCAGCGCCCAGCCCATTGCGATGCCGGCGGCGTGCAGCAGCACCGTGGCGCAGACCATGCCGGCCAGCGTGAGGGCCGCGCCTTGTTCGCTGGCCAGTTCGTAGCCGTGGGCCACGCCGTGGAACACCGCGAACACGCCGACCACCGCCATGGCCACCACCGCCGGCAGACGCACGCGGGTGACGACCAGCAGGCCCAGCACCAGCAGCGAGGCCGCGATCATCGGCTCGACCGCCGGCAGCTGCACGCCGGCCAGGCCCATCAGCGCGCCTACCAGCAGCATGCCGGCGAAGGCGAGGGGCGCCCAGAGCAGATCGGGCCAGGCACGGCGCGCGGCCAGTGCGCTCCAGAAGCCGACCGCAACCATCGCGGCCAGGTGGTCGGCGCCGGTCAGCGGATGCAGGAAGCCGGTGGTGAAACCGTGGTGCAGCCCGCCGTCGACGCCGGTGTGGGCGCTGGCTGCGAGCGGCAGCAGGAGGGCGAGCAGGGCGAGGGTTCTGGAGGCGTTGTGGCGCATGGAAAGTCCTTTTGTTCTTTGAATTTCAGACGATGGGCTGGTGCACGGTGACCAGCTTGGTGCCGTCAGGGAAGGTGGCTTCGATCTGGATGTCCGGAATCATCTCGGCGATGCCGTCCATCACGTCGGCACGGGTGAGCACGGCGCGCCCGTCGCTCATGAGCTCGGCGACGCTCTTGCCGTCGCGGGCGCCTTCCATCACGGCGGCCGAAATCAGTGCGATGGCTTCGGGGTAGTTGAGCTTCAGGCCGCGGGCCTTGCGGCGTTCGGCGAGCAGCGCCGCGGTGAAGATCAGCAGCTTGTCTTTTTCGCGCGGAGTCAGTTCCATGGGATCGGCATCGGGTGGCAGAGAGTGGCGGCCATTATGGGCAAGCCGGCTTCTTTGCAACAGTCGTGCCCTGTTCGCCAAAAGCCGTACGGGTGGCATGAAAGATGCACCGAAACGGTGTGAACCCCGACGCCGTACCCACCACCCCCGACGACGCGCCGCAGCGCATCGTCAAGGTGCGGCGCGACTACAACAGCTGGGTGGCCAGCGAGACGCTGGAAGACTACGCGCTGCGCTACACGCCGCAGCGCTTTCGCAAGTGGTCCGAATGGCGGGTGGCCAACACGGCCTTCGGGGCGGCGTCGTTCCTGATCCTGGAGGCGGTGGGCGCCACGCTGCTGGTGCAGTACGGCTTTGCCAACGCCTTCTGGGCGATCCTGGCGACGGGGCTCATCATCTTCCTGGCGGGCGTGCCGATCAGCGTGTACGCGGCGCGCTACGGCGTCGACATGGACCTGCTCACGCGCGGCGCGGGCTTCGGCTACATCGGCTCCACGCTCACCTCGCTGATCTACGCGAGCTTCACTTTCATCTTCTTCGCGCTCGAGGCGGCTGTGATGGCCTACGCGCTGGAGCTGGCGCTGGGCATCCCGCCGGTCTGGGGCTACCTGGTGTGTGCGCTGGTGGTGATTCCGCTGGTCACGCACGGGGTGTCGGCCATCAGCCGGCTGCAGTTGTGGACGCAGCCGCTGTGGCTGCTGATGCTGGTGGTGCCTTTTGCCTACGTGCTGGTGCGCGATCCTGGTGCGTTTGCGGGCATCGTGCACTACAACGGGGTTCGCTCCGGCACCAAAGGCTTCGATCTGCACCTGTTTGGCGCTGCCCTGACGGTCGGCATTGCGCTCATTACGCAGATGGGCGAGCAGGCCGACTACCTGCGCTTCATGCCCGCGCGAACCGCGACCACGGCGCGCCGCTGGTGGGCCGGGGTGCTGGCCGGCGGCCCGGGCTGGGTGGTGCTGGGGGTGCTCAAGATGCTGGGCGGGGCGTTGCTGGCCTACCTGGCGATCACGCACATGGTGCCGGCCGACCGTGCGGTCGATCCGAACCAGATGTACCTCGCGGCCTACGAGTACGTGTTTCCTAACTACGGCTGGGCGGTGGCGGCCACGGCGCTGTTCGTGGTGATCTCGCAGCTCAAGATCAACGTGACGAACGCCTATGCGGGCTCGCTGGCCTGGAGCAATTTCTTCTCGCGCGTGGCACACAGCCACCCGGGGCGTGTGGTGTGGGTGGTGTTCAACGCGCTCATCGCCTTCATGCTGATGGAGATGAACGTGTTCGAGGCGCTGGGCGACGTGCTCGGCCTGTTCGCCAACATCGCCATCGCCTGGATGATGGCCGTGGTGGCCGACCTCGTCATCAACAAGCCGCTGGGGCTGTCGCCGCCGGGCATCGAGTTCAAGCGCGCGCACCTGTGGGACATCAACCCGGTGGGCGTGGGCGCGATGGCGCTGGCTTCGGTGCTGTCGATCACCGCGCACCTGGGCGTGTTCGGGCCGCTGGCGCAGGCCTTCTCGGCGCTGATCGCGCTCGGCACGGCGCTGGTGGCATCGCCGCTGCTGGCCTGGGCGACGGGCGGCAAGTACTACCTGGCGCGCGGCACCGACGAGGCGCATGGCGCGGTGGCCTTCGCTCCTGCCGAGGGCCCGCGTGCGGTGCGCTGGGCGAAGGTCGAAACGGGCAGCTACCAGCGCCTGAAGGTGCAGCACTGCGTGATCTGCGAGCGCGAGTACGAGGGGCCGGACATGGCGCACTGCCCGGCGTACCAGGGTGCGATCTGCTCGCTGTGCTGCACGCTCGACGCGCGCTGCGGCGATTTGTGCAAGCCGCATGCGAGCCTGTCTTCGCAATGGTCGACGGTGCTGCGCTGGCTGCTGCCGCGCCGCAGCTGGCGCTACCTCGACACGGGGCTCGGGCACTTCCTGCTGCTGATGCTCGTCATCGTGCCGCTGCTGGCCGTGGTGTTCGGCGTGCTCTACCAGCAGGAGCTGCGTGCCTTCGGCGAAGGCGCACTGGAGCTGGCGTCGGAGGCCGACGTGGCCGCGGCGCTGGCCGGCGTGCAGAAGCTGTCGCTGCGCTCGGGCTTCCTCAAGGCGTACATGGCGCTGCTGGTCATCGCGGGCATCGTCGCGTGGTGGCTGGTGCTGGCGCACCAGAGCCGCAAGGTGGCGCAGGAAGAATCGAACCGCCAGACTCATCTGCTGGTGCGCGAAATAGAGCTGCACCGCGAGACCGACCGCGCCCTGCAGGCCGCCAAGCAGGCGGCCGACGAAGCCCGCGAGATCGCGGAGCAGGCCAAGCTCGCGGCCGAGCTGGCCAAGCAGGCTGCCGACCAGGCCAACCAGGCCAAGAGCCGCTACATCAGCGCCATCAGCCACGAGCTGCGCACGCCGCTCAACAGCATCCTGGGCTATGCACAGCTGATGGGCGAAGACCACTCGGTGCCGCCGCACCGCCAGCAGGCGGTGGCGGTCATCAAGCGCGGCGGGGAACATCTGCTGTCGCTCATCGAAGGCACGCTGGCCATCGCGCACATCGAGGCCGGCAAGCTCACGCTGCATGCGCGGCCCATGCGCTTTGCCGACACGCTGCGCGAGCTGGCCGACATGTTCGAGCTGCAGGCCGCGGAGAAGGGGCTGCAGTTTCGCTTCGAGGCGGCGGGGCCGCTGCCCGAGGTGGTGCGTGCGGATGAAAAGCGCGTGCTGCAGATCCTCATCAACCTGCTGGGCAATGCGATCAAGTTCACGGCGGCGGGGCAGGTCACACTGCGGCTGGCCTATGCGCGGGAGTTCGCATCCATCGAGATCGAGGACACCGGCCCCGGCATGCCGGCCGAGGACATCGAGCGCATCTTCGAACCCTTTGCGCGCGGCAATGCGGCAGGCATGTCGGCCGCACCGGGCGCGGGGTTGGGGCTCACCATCGCCAAGATGCTCACCGACCTGATGGGCGGCGAGATGAAGGTGCAGAGCACGCCGGGCGAGGGCTCGCTCTTCTGTGTGCGCCTGTTCCTGCCGCGCGTGCATGACACGGTGGCCGGCACCGGCCGCCCGATGCCGGTGCAGCGCGCGCGGCGCGGCTACGAAGGTCCGCGTCGCCGCCTGCTGGTGGTCGACAACGAGGAGGCCGACCGCGACCTGCTGGGCCATGTGCTCGCGCCGCTGGGCTTCGAGCTGCGCAGCGCGGCCAGCGGGCACGATGCGCTCGACCTCATCGCGGCCGGCTATAGGCCCGACGCGATGTTCGTCGACCTCGCGATGCCCGGCATCGACGGCTGGGAGACCATTCGCCGCGCGCGCAAGCTGGGGCTGACCGAGGCCTCGGTGGCCATCGTCTCGGCCAACGCCTTCGACAAGGGGCTGGACAACGACGTGGGCATTGCGCCGGAAGATTTCTTCGTCAAGCCCGTGCGCCACACCGAGCTGCTCGACTGGCTTGAACGCCGGCTCGGGCTTCAATGGACCGATGCCGCCGCGAAGCCGGTTGCCGCCGTGGCGCCGCGCGTGATGCAGGCGCCTTCGCTGGCCCGCCTGCGTGCGCTCGACGAGGCCGTGAGCCTGGGCTACTTTCGCGGCATCATGAACCAGCTCGACGACATCGACGCCGCGCAGCCCGAGTGCGCGTCGTGGACCGAAGCCCAGCGTGTGCTGGCGCGCCAGTTCCAGTTCGAGGCCATGAGCCGTGCGCTGGCCGAAGCCGTCGAAAGCGCCGCATGACTTCGACGACGCCACCTCCCGCCATGGAAACATCACCGCTCGCCAAGACCCTGCGCGAGCAGCAGGGCGCCAACAGCGACCTCGTGCTGATCGTCGACGACGTGCCCGACAACCTCGCGGTGCTGCACGACGCGCTCGACGAGTCTGGCTACACCGTGCTCATTGCCACCAATGGCGAGCAGGCGCTGCAGCGCGCCGCGCAGGCCCGGCCCGACATCGTGCTGCTCGACGCGATGATGCCGGGCATCGACGGCTTCGAGGTGGCGCGCCGGCTCAAGGCCGATGCGGCGACGGCGCACATTCCCATCGTGTTCATGACGGGGCTCACCGAGACCGAGCACCTGGTGGCCGCGCTCGAGGCCGGCGGGGTCGACTACGTCACCAAGCCTATCAAGCCGAAGGAAGTGCTGGCGCGCATGAACGTGCACCTGCAGGGCGCGCGCCGCGCACGGCAGGACGCGCGGCAAGCCGGTCAGGCGCGCAATGCGCTCGATGCCTTCGGCTACGCGAGCATCACTGTGCGCCTGCCCGAAGGCCGGCTGATCTGGCAGACCGCGCTGGCGCGCGACCTGCTGCAGCGCTACTGCGACACGCGCGCGCCCGAGACGCCGCCCGCCGTGCTCGAATGGCTGCGCAGCCACACGCCCGATGCGCGCCAGCGCGGCATCGAGCCGCCGGCGCTGTCCATCGTGCAGGGCGCGAGCAGCCTCACGCTGCGGCTGCACCAGCAGACCAGCAGCGACGACGACGGCGACGAGTGGATGATCATCATGCGCGAGGTGTCCGACACCGCCGTCATCGAAGCCATGAGCCTGAGCCTGAAGCTCACGGCGCGCGAGGCCGAGGTGCTCTACTGGGTGGTCAAGGGCAAGACCAACAAGGACATCGGCGAGATCCTGGGCAGCAGCCCGGCCACCGCCAAGAAGCACCTGGAGCGGGTGTACGTGAAGCTCGGCGTGGAGACGCGCACGGCCGCGGCCGGCGTGGCCATCAAGCGCATCCGCGAGCTGCAGCCCCAGTTCGAGATCTGAAGAAGGCCGGTTGATTGAGGCCGGCGCCGCCTGCGTCATGGCGACTACTTTCGGCGTCCCTAGAATGGTTCGAGGGCTCCGGGACGCGCACGATGAAGAACAACAGGCACGACAGAACGACAACCCGACCGCCATGCAGCGGCTGGATGCTTGCTGCTTCCTGCCTGTTCGCGAACCTGGCCGCGAGCCCGGGCGCACACGCCGCAGGGCATTTCGACGTGGACGACGCGAGCACGCTCGACCCGGGCCAATGCCAGTACGAGACCTGGTGGGGCCGCACGGGTGTGGAGCCTGTCACGGGGTTTCATTTCGGGCCCGCCTGCCGCGTCGGGCCGGTCGAGCTGGGCCTGAATTTCGACCGCACCTCGGTGAGCGGCGTTCATTCGGTCACCGGCGGACCGCAGCTCAAGTGGAATTTCTACGGACAGGCGGCCGACGCGCCGTTCAGCGCCGCCGTGTCGATGGGCGCGGTGTTCGACCTGAAGCGCGGCGGCCGCGCGGGCGGGCAGTTCGTGGTGCCCCTGACGTGGCGGCCACTCGAGAGCCTGCAGATCCACGCCAACGCAGGTGCCGACTGGGCCAACGGAACCGGTGCGCGCACGCCGCGCGGCGGCATTGGCGTCGAATGGGCGCTGAACGACACCGTGTCGCTCATCGCGGAGCGCAACCGGGCGGCGGGCCTGTGGACCTCGCGCATCGGCGGGCGCTTCAGCATCACGCCGCTGATCAGCGTGGACGTGAGCACATCTCGCACCGGGCCGCAGGGCGTGCGCGGCTTCGTGATCGGGCTGAACCACGAGTTCACCTGGAAGTGAACCGTGGGGGGATCAGCGCAGGTAGCGCTGTATCCGCTTCTCGTCCTCGGCCAGCTGCTGGCGCATCAGCGAAATGAAGTCCCTCGCCGTGGCCGAGAGCACCTTTCCTGCCGGCAGCGCCAGCAGGCAGGTGAAGTACACGTCGACCGAGAACTTGCGCACCACCAGCCCGCGCTCCGCGTAGTCGAGCGCGGTGATCGGGTTGACCAGCCCCACGCCCAGGCCGCGCAACGCCATCTCGCACACGCTGGCCGCATAGGGGGTCTGCACCAGCACCCGCAGTGCCACGCCGTGCGGGGCCAATGCCGCTTCGAGCCGCTGGTGCGAAGGGTCTTCGGGGTTGAGCGAGAGAAAGGGCGCTTCGGCCAGTTGCTCAGGCTTGATGGTCTTGAAGCGGGCCAGCGCGTGGCCTGCCGGCATCACCACCACGCCGGGAAAGCGCGAGAAGGTGGAGTGGTCGATGCCTTCGAGCGAGAGCTCGTCGGCCATCAGCCCGAAGTCGGAGATGCCCATGGCCACGCGGTCGCGCACGTCCTTGGAGCTCAGCACCTGCAGCGACACCTGCGGCCAGGGGCTCGCGCCGCGGTGCGCCTTCAGCCGTGCCAATGCGCGCGGCATGAAGCCCAGGCCGTAGGCGGGAAAGCTGCTCAGCTCCAGCTGGCTGACGCCGAAGTCGCGCAGGCTGCGCACGCGGTGCTCGATGGCGTCCATGCCGATGAACACCCGCTCCACCTCGACCCACAGCGCGCGTGCCTCGGGCGTGGGCACCAGCCGCCCGCCGGTGCGCTGGAACAGCAGCATCCCCGCTTGCGTCTCGAGGCGCTTGAGCGATTGGCTGATGGCGGGCTGCGTCACATGCAGCAATGCAGCGGCCTTGCGGGTGGAGCTGCCGCGCATGAGAGCCCGGAAGGTTTCGATCTCGCCGAATCGCATCGATAAGTCTTGTTATCGGTTGAGTATCTGAGGCTGCATAATTTTATTTCCGATTGCATAAGATTTGGTCACAACTTCTGACGCATGACCCGTGACGACATTGCCCGTTCTGGACTTCAAGTTCGCCGCTCCTCTCCCGGATCCCCTGGCTCATCCTCCGGGTAATCCCTTGGGGTTGGTGCGTGACCAGGCACCCAAGCCCGTGCGCAACCCGAACCTGCGCGGCCTGCAATGCCTGCGGTGCGATGCGCTCTACCCGGTCACCCTGTCGCACGACGGCTGCCCCGCATGCAAGCGCACGGGCTTCCACGTGGCGCTGCGTGCCAGCTACCTGCCCGACAGCGCCGAGGCGATGCCCATGCCCTACACCTCCGGCTTCGCGCTGGGGGAGGGGCAGACGCCGCTGGAGGACATGCCGGAGCTGGCGCAGCAGTTCGACGTGGCGCGCCTGGCCCTCAAGGACGAATCGCGCAACCCCACCGGCTCGCACAAGGACCGCATGACAGCGGTGGGCGTGGCGCAGGCTCTCGACTTCGACGCCCACACGCTGGTGCTTGCCTCCTCGGGCAACGCGGCCGTGTCGGCGGCGCACTACGCATGGGCCGCGGGCCTGGGCTGCGAGGTCGCAACCTACGAAGGCATGCCGGCCACCTACACGCGACAGCTCGATGCACTTGGCGCGCGGCGCTATGTGTTCGCCGACAACGCGGGCCGCTGGGCCTTCGTGCGCGAGCGTTCGCAGCACCCAGGCTACTTCGCACTGACCAACTACCGCCTGCCCGCGCTGGGCAGCGCGCCGCTGGCCATCGAGGGCTACAAGCCGATCGCACTCGAATGCGTGGCCGATGGCGGCCTGCCGGACCACATCGTAATTCCCACCGCGCGCGGTGATCTGGCCTGGGGCATCTACGCGGGCTTTCGCGACCTCATGGCCGCGGGGCGCATCGGGCGCCTGCCCAGGCTCTGGCTGGTGGAACCGTTCCCGCGCCTGGCGCGAGTGCTCGCGGGCGGCGCCATCAACGGCAGCTACCCGGGCCACACCGCGCAGTTTTCCACCGCGGGGGCCACCGTCACCTACCTGCAGTGGCAGGCCGCGACCGCCACGGGCGGCGGCGCGGTGGTCGTGGGCGACGACGAAGCGCGCGCCGCCCGGCGGCTGCTCAGCTCGCTCGGCGTCAGCGCCGAGCTCTGCGCTGCCGGCGGCCTGGCCGCATTGCGCCAGCTGCGCGAGAGCAATGCCATTGCGGCCGATGCGCACGTGGTGCTGATGCTGACCGCCAATGCGGCCGGCGACCCGAGCTGGCCCGACCGCCCGATCTAACTTCCTTCAGGAATTCACCATGCCGACGATGCAACGCCGGGCCTTTCTGGCCGCCGGCTCTACGGCCCTGCTCGCTTCGTTTCGACCGGCGTGGGCGGCCTACCCCGACAAGCCCGTGAAGCTCGTCGTGCCGTGGGCGGCCGGCGGCAGCACCGACGCGATTGCTCGCGCCATGGCGCAGCGCATGAGCCAGACCATCGGCAGCCCGGTGATCGTGGACAACCGGCCCGGCGCCGCCGGCATGATCGGCACCGACGCGGCGGCCAAGGCCGCGCCTGACGGCTACACCATCGCCATCGTCGAACTGCCGCACGCGATTGCGCCGGCCGTGACGGCGAAGCTGCCTTATGACCTGCTGCGCGACTTCACGCCCGTGACCATGATCGGCACCTCGCCGCTGGTGTTCTTCGCGGGAATGGACGACGACAGCAAGGACTTCAAGACCTTCCTGAAGACCGCGGCTGCAAAGAGTGCTCCGCCAGCCATCGCGCACAGCGGCGCGGGCACGGTGAGCCACCTTGCCGCCGAACTGCTGGCGAGCCGCACGAAGATCAGGTTCAACATGGTCCCGTACCGCGGCTCGGCGCCTGCGCTCACCGACGTGGCGGCGGGCACGGTGGCGGGGCACTTCGCGACGCTGGCCAGCGGCTCCAGCCTGCTGGGCGCCAACCGCATCCGTCCGCTGCTGGTGACGAGCACGCAGCGCGTGACGAACATCCCCGGCTTGCAGAACGTGCCCGCACTCGCGGAGAACGGGCTCAAGGGACTGGAGATCGACCAGTGGTGGGCCATGGTCGCGCCGGCCACCACGCCGCTCGACGTGATCGAGAAGCTGCGCCGCGAGGCCATCGCCGCGCTCGACCATCCGTCGGTGAGGGAGCGCCTGTCGGTGCTGGGCGTGCAGATGAAGGGCTCGACGCCGGCGGAGTTGCGCGCCTTCCTGCGCTCGGAGGCCGAGCGCTGGCAGAAGGCCGCGCACGAGATCGGCCTGCAGCCGCAGTAAGCGGGCTGAACAGGTTGGGCCTTACTTCGCGTCGCTGTAGACCGTGGCGCGCGACACGCCCATGTGCGCGGCGGCAATCTCGGCGCCGCGGCGAACTTCCAGCAGGCCTGCCTTCTTCAGTTCCTGCACCAGCTGCTTGCGGTCGGCCGGCTTCAGCGAGCGCGAGGTGGTCGCGCGCGCGGCCGCGAAATCGTCGATGCGCGCGTGGATGCGGTCCGAGTGGTTGCCGCCGGCCTCGATGTGCTCGTGCACTTCCTTGTCGTCGATCTTCGTGAACTGTGAGATCGCGGCCTGGAAGCTCTGGAACAGCGTCAGGTCGACGTTCAGGCACAGCGCGGCCACGTACTCGCCGCTGTCGTCCTTGACGCCGATGGATGTGCTCTTGACCTTGCGCCCGTCGGGAAAGGTGTTGGCGTAGTTCGCTATCACCGCCGGAAACTCCGGGTCTTGGATGCGCGCGAGACCCAGCTCCGTGACCGACTGGCCGACCTCCCGGCCACTGAGGCTGTTCTCGATGGCGTAGATCGCGTTCTTCGGATTGCTCAGGTCGTGCACCACGACTTCGCAGAAGGGCGCAAAGGTCTGGCCCAGGCCTTCGGCCATGTTGCGCAGCATCTCCAGGACCTGCTTGTTCGACTTTTTCTTCATGCCGGGGAATGTATCCAGCTCTGGACGAACAATCTAATTTGTACAAAAAGTACAGTGTTGGATGTATTATCCAATTTTGACCAGGAGCCTCGAATGACCGCGAGAGAACGCGCACGCTATGTCGACCCACGCACCGGCAGGCACTACGAACTGTCCGAACGTCGATGGCGCTCGGACGACGGCCATCCGATGATGGTCACGCCGCTGCCCGGCATCTCGCGCGACGACATCGATTCGCGCACCCGCTCGCTCTGGCGCTATCGCGCGGCGCTGCCCGTGGCAATCGACAAGCCCGCGAGCATGGGCGAAGGCTGCACGCCGCTGGTGCAGAAGCGCTGGGGCAGCCTCGAGCCGTACTTCAAGCTCGAGTGGTTCAACCCGACCTGCAGCTTCAAGGACCGCGGCGCGGCAGTGATGATGTCCTTCCTGCGCCAGATCGGCGTCGACGCGGTGCTGGAAGACAGCTCGGGTAACGGCGGCGCAGCCATTGCCGCGGCAGGCGCGGCGGCTGGCATGCGCGTGAAGGTGCTCGCGCCGAGCTACACGCCCGCGCCGAAGGTGGCGCAGATCCGGGCCTTCGGCGCAGAGGTGCAGTTGGTGCCGGGGCCGCGCGAAGAGTCGGAGTACGAGGCGGTGCGCCAGTCGGAGTCGATCTTCTATGCGAGCCACAACTGGCATCCGTTCTTCCTGCAGGGCACGAAGACGCTGGCGTATGAGCTGTGGGAAGACCTGGGCTTTGTCGCGCCCGACAACGTCGTCATTCCGACTGGAGCGGGCAGCAACGTGCTCGGGTGCTGGATCGGCTTCAAGGAGCTGCTGGCGGCGGGGCAGATCAGCAAGCTGCCGCGCATTTTTGTCGCGCAGCCGCTGAACTGCTCGCCGATCGATGCGAGCTTCACCGCCGGAGTCGACACGCTGGTGGACCGTGTCGTGCAGCCGACCATTGCCGAAGGCACTGCGATCAAGCGGCCCGTGCGGCTCCAGGAAATCCTGCAGGCGTTGCGCGAGACGAAGGGCAAGACCGTTGCGTTGACCGAGGAGCAGATCGCGGCTGCGGTGCGCCGGCTGGCAGCAAGCGGGCTCTATGCGGAGCCGACCTCCGCCTCGGCTGCGGCGGCCATGGAGGTGCTGGCGCAGCGCGGCGACATCAAGGCCAGCGAGGCGACTGTGGCCTTGTTGACCGGCACCGGTCTGAAGTCGACGCAGTTCATGACCGAGCTGTTTGGCGGCGCTGCCGCCGTCGCTTAGCGAACTGCTGTTCATCGACGCCAGGCACCGGCACCGCAGGCTGATTCAGTGGCTTGTTACTTCCACTTCCAGCCGACGCCGGCGTTGACGCCCCACTCCTTGCCCGTGGTCGACAGGCCTGCACCCCAGGACATCTTGCCGTCGTCGGACAGTGCCTTGAAGGTCAGCGCCACCGCGCTGTAGCCCTTGTAGTTGCCAAGGCCCACGCCCACTGTTTTCTCGCCGGGAGACAGCGTTGGCAAGTAAGCGCCGGACATCGCGAAGGCCATGGCCGTGCCCGAGTAGGCAATGCGGGCCACGTCGCCGACCTGGCTCTGCACCTGATTCAGCTGCTGCACGTTGACCGCGTCGCCCGGCAGGATGCCCGGCGCCACGTTGCCGATGCGCGTGCCGCCCGGCGCCTGGCCGTTGCCCAGCGTGATCTGGTTGTAGTTGACCGAGCCGTCCGGGTTGGTCGCGTACTGCACGCTGCTGGCCTTCACGGTGGCTGCAGATGCCTTGAGCTGTGCGACGTTGGCCGCATCGCTGTCGGCCGTACCCGCGGCCACGGCCGTGATCTGGCGGTACTGGCCGTTGGCCACGTCGCCCACCGACGCTGCGGCCTGCGTGCTGGTGGTCGCCTGGATGGCCACCCGGTGCTGCGCTGCTGCGCCAGCCGGCACATAGCCGGCCACGCCCGCCGCGGTGGAGGCCACCGAGCCCGCGCCCAGCGCGACGCCGCCGCTTTGCTGCGCGATGGCGCCGAAGCCGATGACCGTGCCCTTGGAGATGTTCGGCGCCTGGCTCAGCGGCGTGCCGCCGGCGTCCGCGTTGTCACCCAGCGCCACGCCACCACCACCCGCTCGGGCATTGGCGCCGATGGCCTGCGAGCCCGTGGCCAGCGCCCCGGTGCCGATGGCGATTGCGTTCAGACCCGTGGCTTGCGCACCGCTGCCCGCTGCGAAGGAGTTGGTGCCGCTGGCCACAGACAGCGGGCCGATCGCCACCGCTTTCTGGCCGCTGGCCACCGAATCGCCAGCCGTCGAATTGGTGTGGAAGTACTTGGTGCCCTTGTCGTTGATCGTGTTGACCGTCGTGCTCAGGCTGCCGAGGTTGCCATTGGTTGTGTTCAGGCTCGTCGAGAGATTGCCCACACCGGTCGAGAGACTGCCGATGCTGCTGGTCGCAGTGCTCAACCTAGCCGAGGTGGATGTAGACAGGCTGTCGATGTTGCCGGCAACGATGCCCAGCCCTGTGGAAGTCGATGTCGACAGGCTCGCAACGGAGTCGTTCGTTGCGGTCAAACTGGTGGACAGGCTGGCCACGTTGCTGTTCGTCGTGTTCAGGCTGGTGGACAACGAAGCAGTCGCCGTCGACAGCTGGCTGACATTGACAGCGTCCGTCGGAGCACCGCCTGCGGCGACGTTGGTGAGCCTGCGTTCGCTGCCGCTGGCCCCGACAGACACTTCACCAGCCGGCGTCGCACCGGAGATCGCAGCACCCGGGGAAGGTGTGTAGCCGGCTACGCCTTGCAATGCGGCGAGCGAATCCGCCGTCTTGCTGGCCGCTCCGATGGCTACGCTGCCGTCGTATTTCGCGTCAGCCCCATTGCCAAGAGCCAAGCTGCCTTGGCCGGCAGCGGTAGCCGCCCCGCCAATCGCGATGCTGTCCGTGGCGGTCGCTTGAGCCCCTCTGATCGAGTTGCTGCCGATGGCAATGGCCCCGGCGCCTGAAGCGGTCGTTGAATTGGCCGCCGATAGAGCCGTGCTTCCGTCGCCACCGGCTCCGCCGATTGCAACCGAGTTCAGGCTTTGAGCTTGTGCGCCAAAGCCAAGCGCGGTGCTTCCGGTGCCGGAAGCATTTGCCGAGAGGCCAAGCGCGCTGGCCCACTGGCCGGCTGTGCTTGAGAACCCGAAAACGGCCGCTCCGTTTCCAACCCCTTGGGAGTAGGTTCCGAACACCGATACGGCATCCAGACCGTTGCCACTCGTATTGCAGCCAAGGATGTTGGACCATGGCCCGGTTCCATCGACCGGTTGAGCGCTTGTTCCGCTAACAGCCACCTGCCCGATGGTCGCCGTGGTTGTGGAGTTGCAGTTGGCCGGTGCGTAGGTGGATGCGCTGGCATCCGATGCCGTCATCTGCAGGCCGGCAGCCAGAATTGCTGCAACTACTGCCGACAGTCTGAAGCTGCCTTTGCCATGAGTCTTGGTGATTTCGGTGGCTGCTAGCCATGCGCCGGGCGACTCGCTCCAGATACCGCGATATAGATTATTCATAACAATTGATGAGGAAAAGGAAATCTAAAAACATGAGATCAAAGACGGATTTGCGTGCGCGCGAAATTGCGATTCGATTTGCGGCATGAATTCCGGAGAGCCCGCGCCTCGTGCTTCCAGGCGCAAGGCGTGTTGCCGTACTCCGCCAGGACCTCTCAGGCCGCGGAATGTATCGACTGACGCTCGAGTTGGACAATGACGTTTGCTGTCAATTAATGACCGCCGTCAATGGATTCAACGGCCCGCTGAGGGGCGAGCTTTTATCTCGGACTGGGAAGAATTTCGCGCTTTCCAAACGGCATTCGCGTAAGGCCGTTGTGCGCGCTCTTGTTCGTTGCCGATTAATGACAAGAATTGGCAAAAAAAGTCATTCGGCGGCGCTGAAAACGTTTTCTTCTTTGAATCGAAAAGTTCACGCTTTCAGCGCAGGAGCCCCGATGCCGTGGTGCTTCGGGAACTGCGGTGGCTCCGAACAAGCCACCTCGGCACGTTCAAGGAATTCGTGCCGGTTTCTCGCTACCAGGGCCAGGCGATGCGTGTGCCCATGCCCGCTTCAGCCGCACGCGCATGCAGCAGGCGCGCAACGGTCAGGTCCTGCAGCGCGAGGCCTGTCATGTCGAAGACGGTGATGTCGTCGGCGGCTCGTTCGACAGCCGTCTTGCCGCTCAGCAGATCGCCGAGTTCGACGCATGGCGTGTCGGGCGACCACTGCGTTTCGCCGATCTGCTGCGCCTGCGTGCGATCGTCGACGAACAGCCGCACGCGCGGCAACAGGCCTTCGGGAAGTTCGCGCTTGCCGCGGGTGTCGGCGCCTACGCAATTCAGGTGTGTGCCGGGCCGCACTGCTTCGAGGTCGAAGAGGGCGCCGCCGCCCGGGGTGGCGGTGATCACGATGTCGCTTTGGGCAACAGCGGTGTTGCGGTCGTTGGCCGGCGCGATGTCGCAGCGGCCGGTGAAGTGGGCCTCGAACGCCGCATTGCGCTGGCCGTTCGTACTTATATAAAGAACCTCGCGCAGCGATGGCACCAGGCGCAGCGCGAAGTCGAGCTGGATGCGCGCCTGCACGCCGGTGCCGAAGACGCACAGCCGCGTGCTGTCGGGCCGTGCAAGCTGCTGGAGGCCGAGCCCGCCTGCCGCGCCCGTGCGCACTGTCGTCACCGTGTTGCCGTCGATGACGCACAGCGGCCGGCCCGTCGCTGGGTCGATCAGCAGGATCGTCGCTTGATGGGGCTCGCCGCCGCGTTGCCGGTTGGCCGGCCAGAAGCCCGCGGCCTTGAAGCCGAGCAGGCCCTGGGCCTGCACGTCACCAGACTTGATGCCGAACACCCCGCCCGTGCGCAGCGGCTCTCGTACGACCGGGAAGACGCGGCCCTCGCGTTCGCTGTGCAGCACGAAGGCTTCTCGCACGGCCTGAAGAACGTCGTCGGGGGAGAGGAGGGTGTCGACCTGGTGCTTGTCGAGCAGCAGGAGTTGGGCGTCCGAAGGCGCGGGGGATGTTGTCATCTGGAAATATTATCTACTTCCAGACGAAAAATCAAAGGCAATGCAGACTGGCTGCTCAGCGGCCGGTATGCACCTTGATCCGGATCGTCGCCACGTCCCATCCCCGGTTCTTGAGCCGCGTCACCAGCATCGGCGACAGCTGGCGCAGCTTGGCGGCCGCGGCGCTGCCCTTGACCAGCAGGCACCACACGTCGCCTTCGGCCGGCCCGGCCTGCACGGCACCGCGCATGGCCGGCGGAATCAGCCCTTCCACGGCCTTGAGCCGCTCCGCGGTGTCGCGCGCGCGCGCCATCAGGCTGCCCAGGGTGGGCGCGCCTTCTGCAGCTTGCTGCAGTGAAACGGCGGGGGGAAGTCGGCGATACATGCGTAATCCAGGGGTTAGAAACAAGACAGCTAAAATGCCCGGTTTGCCGGCGTTCGCGCCGGAAAAAGGCTGCTTGCTTTCATTGAAAGCGCGCCCAACTGCTTTCACCATATCTTAGGGAATCCGGTCGAAGTGCCTGCCGTATCAGGTGCCCGCCCATCTCCACCCATGGCAACCAACTTCCTGACCCAGATTTTCGGCAGTCGCAACGACCGGCTCCTCAAGCAGTATCGCAAGACGGTGGAACGCATCAATGCGCTCGAACCCGAGTTCGAGAAGCTCAGCGACGATGCGCTGCGTGCCAAGACGCAGGAATTCAAAGAACGCGTCATCAAGGGAGAATCGCTCGACGACCTGCTGCCGGAAGCCTTCGCCACGGTGCGCGAAGGCTCCAAGCGCGTCATGAAGATGCGCCACTTCGACGTCCAGCTGCTCGGCGGCATGGCGCTGCACAACGGCAAGATCTCCGAAATGCGCACCGGCGAAGGCAAGACGCTGACCGCCACGCTGCCGGTGTACCTGAATGCGCTGTCCGGCCAGGGCGTGCACGTGGTCACGGTGAACGACTACCTGGCCAATCGCGACGCGACCTGGATGGGCCGCCTCTACAACTTCCTCGGTCTCTCGGTGGGCATCAATCTGCCGCAGATGCCGCGCGAGGAAAAGCAGGCCGCCTACCGCAGCGACATCACGTACGGCACGAACAACGAGTACGGCTTCGACTACCTGCGCGACAACATGGTCTACGAGCCCGGCGACCGGGTCCAGCGCGGCCTGAACTACGCCATCGTCGACGAAGTGGACTCGATCCTGATCGACGAGGCCCGCACCCCGCTGATCATCAGCGGCCAGGCCGAAGACCACACCGACCTCTACCTTGCCATCAACAAGGTGGTGCCGCTGCTCAAGAAGCAGGAAGGCGAAGCCGATCCGCGCACGGGCGAGGGCGTCACGGTGCCCGGCGACTTCACGGTCGACGAGAAGACGCACCAGGTGTTCCTGACAGAAGACGGCCACGAGAACGCCGAACGCATCCTGGGCGAGTTCAAGCTGCTGCCCGAGGGCGCCTCGCTCTACGACCCGGCCAACATCACGCTGATGCATCACCTGAATGCAGCGCTGCGTGCCCGCCACCTGTACCACCGCGACCAGCACTACGTGGTGCAGCAGGGCGAAGTGGTGATCGTCGACGAATTCACCGGCCGCCTGATGACGGGCCGCCGCTGGAGCGACGGCCTGCACCAGGCCGTGGAAGCCAAGGAAGGCGTGGAGATCCAGGCCGAGAACCAGACGCTGGCGTCCATCACCTTCCAGAACTACTTCCGCCTGTACGGCAAGCTCGCCGGCATGACCGGCACGGCCGACACCGAGGCCTACGAGTTCCAGGAAATCTACGGTCTCGAGACCACGATCATTCCGCCCAACCGCATCAGCAAGCGCGAAGACCAGCTCGACCGCGTCTACAAGACGACGCGCGAGAAGTACGAGGCGGCCATCCAGGACATCCGCGAGTGCTACGAGCGCGGCCAGCCGGTGCTGGTGGGCACCTCGTCCATCGAGAACTCCGAAATCATCGACGGCCTGCTGACGCAGGCGGGCCTGCCGCACCAAGTGCTGAATGCCAAGCAGCACGCACGCGAAGCCGACATCGTGGCGCAGGCCGGCCGCACGAAGATGATCACCATCGCGACCAACATGGCCGGCCGCGGCACCGACATCGTGCTGGGCGGCAACATCGAGAAGATGATCGAGGCGATCGAGAACGACGAAGGTCGCGACGAAGCCACCAAGAAGGCCGACATCGAGCACGTGCGCGCCGAATGGGCCAAGGACCACGAGTTCGTGAAGTCGCTCGGCGGCCTGCGCATCATCGCGACCGAACGCCATGAGTCGCGCCGCATTGACAACCAGCTGCGCGGCCGTTCGGGCCGCCAGGGCGACCCGGGTTCGTCGCGCTTCTACCTGAGCCTGGACGATCCGCTGATGCGTATTTTCGCGGGCGACCGCGTGAAGGCGATCATGGACCGCCTGAAGATGCCCGACGGCGAAGCCATCGAAGCCGGCATCGTCACGCGCAGCATCGAGAGCGCGCAGCGCAAGGTCGAGGCGCGCAACTTCGACATCCGCAAGCAGCTGCTCGAATACGACGACGTGTCGAACGACCAGCGCAAGGTGATTTATCAGCAGCGCAATGACATCCTCGATGCGGGCGACCTCACGGCGCAGATCGCGGCGCTGCGCGAAGGCTGCTTCACCGACCTCGTGCGCCAGTACGTGCCGAGCGAATCGGTCGAAGAGCAATGGGACCTCGACGGCCTCGAGAAGAGCCTCTTCAACGAGTGGGGCATCGACATGCCGCTCAAGAAGGAAGTCGAGGCCTCGGACGCCATCGCCGACGAAGACATCGTCGAAAAGGTGCTGAAGAACGCCAACGAGACCTTTGACGCCAAGGTCGCGCTGATCGGCCAGGAAAACTTCACCCAGTTCGAGCGCATGGTGCTGCTGCAGAGCATCGACACCCACTGGCGCGAACACCTGGCCTCGCTCGACTACCTGCGCCAGGGCATCCACCTGCGCGGCTATGCGCAGAAGCAGCCCAAGCAGGAATACAAGCGCGAAGCCTTCGAACTCTTCGGCCAGTTGCTCGACTCGGTCAAGAACGAAGTCACGCGCCAGCTGATGACGGTGCGCGTGCAGTCGGGCGAGCAGCTCGAAGAGGCCGCCGAAGCGCTCGAAAGCCGTGGCGAGAACGTCGCCAACATCACCTACAGCGCGCCGACCGAAACCGGTGAAGTCGAGGTGCGTGTCGACGAGGAAAGCCAGCGCCGCCTGGCGGCCGCCGGTCTGGGCACGCTGAGCGCCGAAGCCCTGGCCTTCGCCCGCGTCGGCCGCAACGATCCGTGCCCTTGCGGCAGTGGCAAGAAGTACAAGCAGTGCCACGGCAAGCTCAGCTGAAGTCCGCAACACATTCACCGAGAGAAACCCCATGCCCGTGAACCTGTCTGCCCCTGATCCTGCCGCCTTGTTCGCGGTGCCCGGCGTTAGCATCGGCGTGGCCGAAGCGGGCGTGCGCAAGGCCAATCGCAAGGACCTGACCGTCGTGCTGATAGACGAAGGCTCGGCGGTCGGCGGGGTGTTCACCCAGAACCGTTTCTGCGCCGCACCGGTGCAGGTCTGCCGCGACCATCTGGCCGCGAACTACGGTATCCGGGCGATGGTCATCAACACCGGCAATGCCAACGCCGGCACGGGCGAAGACGGGCTGATGCGCACGCGCTCCACCTGCATCGCGCTCGCGCGCAAGCTGGAGATCGCGCCTGAACAGATCCTGCCGTTCTCCACCGGCGTGATCATGGAGCCGCTGCCCGTGGACCGCATCGAAGCGGGCCTGCCGGCTGCGCTGGCCGATGCCGACGCGAACCACTGGGCGCGCGCGGCCGAAGGCATCATGACCACCGACACGATTCCCAAGGCCTTCAGCCAGCAGGTTCAGATCGGCGGCGTCACCGTCACCATCACCGGCATAAGCAAGGGCGCCGGCATGATCCGCCCGAACATGGCGACCATGCTGGGCTTCATGGCCACCGACGCGAAGATCGATCCGTCGCTGATCCAGCCGCTGGCCAAGCTGCTGGCCGACGCCTCGTTCAACCGCGTGACCATCGACGGCGACACCTCGACCAACGACTCGTTCGTGGTCATCGCCACGCAGAAGGCGTCGCACGCGACCATCACTTCGCTCGATTCGGCCGACGGTAAGGCGCTTGTGGCCGCGATGCAGAACGTGGCCCGCCAACTGGCGCAGGCCATCGTGCGCGACGGCGAAGGCGCGACCAAGTTCATCACCATCCAGGTCGAAGGCGGCCGCGATGCCGCCGAGTGCAAGCAGGTGGCGTATGCCGTGGCGCATTCGCCGCTGGTCAAGACGGCCTTCTACGCCAGCGACCCAAACCTGGGCCGCATCCTGGCGGCCGTCGGCTATGCGGGCATCGCCGACCTCGACCAGACCGGCATCGACCTGTTCCTCGACGACGTGCACGTCGCCGTCAAGGGCGGGCGCAACCCGTCGTACCGCGAGGAAGACGGCCAGCGCGTGATGAAGCAGAGCGAGATCACGGTGCGCATTGGCCTCGGCCGCGGCACGGCCAGCGAGACGGTGTGGACCTGCGACTTCAGCCACGAATATGTGACCATCAACGCCGACTACAGATCGTGATGACCCCCACGCTCCGCACTTCGTGTCGTCGCTGCCCCCCGAGGGGGAGCTCAACGCCCTTCGGGCGGCCGGGCGGGCGTCGATGAACGAGCAGTTCCAGAAGCTGATCGAGCGCGCCGAGCAGCTCATTTCCCGCATCGAATCGATCCTTCCGCAGCCGCTGGCCGCGCCCGCCGACTGGAACGCATCCATCGCCTGGCGCTACCGCCGCCGCAACTCGGGTCACGGTGTGCTCGAGCCAGTGAAGCACGTGGCCGCGATGGCGCTCGATTCGCTGAAGGAAATCGACGTCCAGAAGGAAAAGATCGCGCGCAACACGCAGCAGTTCGTCGAAGGCAAGCCGGCCAACAACGTGCTGCTGACGGGCGCGCGTGGCACGGGCAAGTCGTCGTTGATCCGTGCCTGCCTGCAGGCCTATGCGCCGCAGGGCCTGCGCCTGATCGAAGTGGACAAGGCCGAACTCGTCGACCTGCCCGACATCGTCGAAGTTGTGTCGCAGCGTCCCGAGAAATTCATCGTGTTCAGCGACGACCTGAGCTTCGACGAAGGCGAGCCGGGCTACAAGGCGCTGAAGTCGATCCTCGACGGGTCGATCGCGGCCTCGACGCCCAACGTGCTGATCTACGCGACCAGCAACCGGCGCCACCTGCTGCCCGAGTACATGAAGGAAAACCTCACGTACACCCACACCGACGATGGCGAAGTCCATCCCGGCGAGGTGATCGAGGAAAAGATCTCGCTGTCGGAGCGCTTCGGCCTCTGGGTGAGCTTCTATCCCTTCAGCCAGAACGAATACCTGACGATCGTGAGCCAGTGGCTCTCGTCGTTCGGCGTGGACGACGCAGCCATCGCGGCGGCGCGGCCCGAGGCGCTCGTGTGGGCGCTGGAGCGCGGTTCGCGCAGCGGCCGCGTGGCCTACCAGTTCGCGCGCGACTACGCGGGCCGGAGCGCCGCGTGAGCGAGCCTCGCAAGCACACGGAAGTCGCGGTCGGCGTGCTGATTCGCCTGTCCGACGACGCGCTGCTGCTCTCGAGCCGGCCCGAAGGCAAGGCCTACGCGGGCTTCTGGGAGTTTCCCGGCGGCAAGATCGAGGCGGGCGAGACGGTTGAAGAGGCACTGCGGCGCGAGCTGCAGGAAGAACTCGGCATCACCATCGACGGCGCCGAGGTCTGGAAGATCACGGAGCATGACTACCCGCATGCGCTGGTGCGCCTGCACTGGTGCAAGGTGACGGCCTGGAGCGGCGAGTTCGAGATGCGCGAAGGCCAGCAGATGGCCTGGCAACAGCTGCCGCTGGACGTGACGCCGGTGCTCCCGGGCGCGTTTCCGGTGCTGCAATGGCTGTCGGAAGAGCGCGGCCTGCCGTTCGTGCCGCCGCCGGTCGTCGCGCCTGTTGCGCCGGCCAACTGACTGATTGATGCATCCCAAGTACCGTCCGGACATCGATGGGCTGCGCGCGATCGCGGTCGGGTCCGTGCTGGTGTATCACGCCTTCCCAACGGCACTGATGGGCGGCTTCGTCGGGGTCGACATCTTCTTCGTGATCTCGGGCTTCCTGATCACGACCATCATTCTCCAGAGCCTCGCGGCGGGTGACTTCAGCTACCGCGACTTCTACGCACGGCGCATCCGGCGGATCTTTCCGGCGCTGATCGTGGTGCTGCTGGCGACGCTGTGCGCCGGCTGGTATCTGCTGCTGTCCGACGAGTTCGCCGAGCTCGGCAAGCAGACCGTGGGCGGCGCGGCGTTCGTCGCCAACCTGGTGTTCTGGGGCGAGTCGGGCTATTTCGACACGGCTGCCGAAACCAAGCCGCTGCTGCACCTGTGGTCCCTCGGCATCGAGGAGCAGTTCTACATTTTCTGGCCGCTGCTGCTGGGGCTCGCATGGCGCAAGCGCTGGCCGATCGTGCGCGTGGTGCTGGTGGTCGCGGTGGTCTCGTTCCTGGTGAATGTGACGACGGTGCATCCGTTGCCGGCGGCGTCGTTCTACTCGCCGGCCTCCCGTTTCTGGGAGCTGATGGTGGGCGGCATCCTGGCCTGCATGCGGCTGAAGCCGCCGACGCCGAGCGCGTGGCGCAGCCACTTGCAGTCGGTGCTGGGCGTCGGGTTGATCGTGCTCGGGCTGGTGATGATCCGCAGCAACAAGGCGTTCCCTGGCTGGTGGGCGCTGCTGCCCACGCTGGGCGCGGTGAGCTGCATCGCCGCAGGGCCGAACGGCGTGCTGAACAAGTACCTGCTGTCGAACCGGGTGATGGTGTGGCTCGGGCTCATCAGCTATCCGCTGTACCTGTGGCACTGGCCGCTGCTTGCGTACGTGCGCATCGTGGAGGCCGACCCGCTGCATCCGTCGCCGGTCTACCGCGCCGGCGCGATGGTGGCCAGCGTGCTGCTCGCGTGGGCCACGTACCGCTTTGTCGAGCGCTATGCGAGAAATCGCCCCGGCGCGGGCACGCTCAAGGCACTGGGCGCGGGGATGGTGCTGCTGGCCGCTGCAGGCACGGCGATCTTCTTCGGCGTGCCCGAGCCGCGCAACAACAGCGCCCAACTGCAGATCGTCGCCAACGCCGGACTGGATGCCGACTACTACCAGGGCTTCAAGCTCGACATGATCGGCGACCAGCTGGTCTACAAGGTTGGCGGTGGGCCCAAGCGGGTGCTGTTCCTGGGCGACAGCCACGTGCAGCAGTACGCGCCGCGCGTGATGGAACTGGCCCGCACGCTGTCAATGGAAGACAAGTCGGCCTGGTTCGTGACCCAGGGCGCGTGTCCGGCGGTGCCGGGGGTCTTCGCGGACAAGAACATCGGATGCGCCGAGCGGCGCACTGCGTTGCTGGCCTATGCGCTGAGCCCCGAGGTCGATTCAGTCGTCATCGGCGGTTGCTGGAATTGCTACTTCGTCGGCCACGGTGCCCTGGAGTACTACTACCGCGGTGCAGACAACGTGGTCCACCCGTTTCAGGGGGGCGACGGCATCGAGCGCTCGCTGGCTTCGCTGGAGGTCACGCTGCGCGAACTGGCGCGGCACAAGAAGGTCTTTCTGCTGCTCGACAACCCCGGTGGCCCGGAGTTCACGCCGAAGCGCCTGATCGAGGGCAGCCGCCTGACGCACATGGAGGCTTCGGTCTCGACGCCGACGACGCCGCTGCCGGCCGACCAGAAGCAGCTCAATGACCGGTTGCGCGCGATCGCGCAGGCAAGCGGAGCCGAGGCCATCGATGCGATGGCGGCGCTGTGCAAGGACGACCAGTGCATCCGCACGATGCCCGACGGTTCGCCCGCCTACAAGGACGCCGACCACCTGCGCCCGCGCTACACCCGGGAAGAGGCGAGCTACTTCGACCGCACGGTGCGCGCCGTGCAACAGCTGTCGCGCTGAGCGAGGCTGAGCGAACGATGCATCCCAAGTACCGCCCGGACATCGACGGCCTGCGCGCCATTGCGGTGGGCTCGGTGCTGGCGTATCACGCCTTTCCGAGCCTGCTGCCGGGCGGCTTCATCGGGGTCGACATCTTCTTCGTGATCTCGGGCTTCCTGATCACGACCATTCTTCTGCAGAGCCTGGCGGCGGGCGATTTCAGCTACCGCGACTTTTATGCGCGGCGCATCCGGCGCATCTTTCCGGCGCTGGTGCTCGTGCTGCTCGCGACGCTGGCCTTCGGCTGGTACGTGCTGCTGCCGGGCGAGTTCTCGCAGCTCGGCAAGCAGACCACGGGTGGGGCCGCCTTCTTTGCCAACCTCGTCTTCCTGGGCGAAGCCGGGTACTTCGACGCCACGGCAGAGACCAAGCCGCTGCTGCACCTGTGGTCGCTGGGGATCGAGGAGCAGTTCTACATCTTCTGGCCGCTGATGCTCGGGCTGGCCTGGCGCAAGCGCTGGCCCATCTTGCGCGTGACGCTGGTGGTGGCCGCGATCTCGTTCCTGGTCAATGTGCTGACGGTGCAGCCGCATCGCGCAGCGGCGTTCTATTCGCCGCTGTCTCGCGCCTGGGAACTGATGGCCGGCGGGTTGCTGGCGGCGATGCGGCTGCAGGCTGCCAGCGGTTCGACCCAGCCGCGTGCGTGGACGAAGCATGTGCAGTCCGTCGTCGGCGTGGGCCTGCTCGTGCTCGGCCTCTTCATGACGCGCAGCACGAAGGCGTTTCCGGGCTGGTGGGCGCTGCTGCCGGTGCTGGGGGCGGTGAGCTGCATCGCGGCCGGGCCGAACGGCGTGCTCAACCGGTATCTGCTGTCGAACCGCGTCATGGTGTGGATCGGCTTGATCAGCTACCCGCTCTACCTCTGGCACTGGCCGCTGCTTTCGTATGCGCGCATCGTGGTGGGCGGAGAGCCTTCGCTGCAGGTGCGCATCGCGCTGGTGGTGGCATCGGTCGTGCTGGCCTGGGCCACGTATCGTTTCCTCGAGCGCTTCGTCAAGCTTCATCTCTCGCAGACGATGCTGCGCGGGTTGGCGGGCAGCGGCGCTGCGCTGGCGCTGGCCGGGGTGCTGGTTTTCCTGGGCACGCCGCCGCCGCGCAACGACAGCCAGGCCCTGCAGGCCGTGGCGGATGCGACGCGTGAAGACAACTACTACAACGGCTTCGAAGAGGCTGCGCTGGGCGGGCAGTTCGTCTACCGCACCGGCAGCGGCAAGCACAACGTGCTGCTGATCGGCGACAGCCACGTCGAGCAATACGCGCCGCGCGCGCTCGAAATGGTGCGCACGCAGCCTGGCAAGGCCCGCACGGTGTACTTCGCGACCAAGGGCTCGTGCCCGCCAGTGCCGGGCCTGTTCAGCGGCGCCGACACGGCGTGCGAAGAGCGGCGCGCGGCAGTGCTCGACCTGGCGCTCAAGCCGGAGATCGATTCGGTCGTGCTTGGGGCGTGCTGGAGCTGCTACTTCACGGGGGCCGGGCCCACGGTGAACTACTTCGTCGACGACAAGAAGGCCGTGCACCCGTTCCTCGGCGGGGACGGCGTCGACCTGTCGCTGAAGTCGCTGGGCGAGACGCTGAAGCGCCTGTCGGCGCACAAGACGGTCTATCTGGTGCTCGGCAATCCGGTCGGCATGGATTTCGATCCGCTCAAGCAGATCCAAGGTAGCCGGCTGGGTGGCATGACGGCGGCCACCGGGCAGCTCAAGGCGCCGATGCCGCAAGACCAGGCGCAGTTCAATGCGCGGCTGAAGCAGGTGGCCGAGGCCAATGGCGCGAAGGTCATCGAGCCGTTTGCCAGCCTGTGTGCCGATGGCCTGTGCATTCGCAGCATGCCGGACGACGGTTCGCCGGCCTACAAGGACATCGGGCACTTGCGGCCCCGGTACGCGCGCAGCTTCGCGACCTACATCGACCCTGCCTTGCTCGACGAAGACGCGGGCGGCAAGTAGCCAGCCCCGCGGCTGCCCGGCTGCTTACTGAATCTTGGGGTCGCCGAAAGGCTCGTCGTCAGGCGGCGCTTCGGCCGGCATGCGGAATTCTTCGCTGGCCCAGGCACCCAGGTCGACACCCTTGCAGCGCGCGCTGCAGAAGGGCCTGTAGGCGTTGCTCGGCGCGTAGATGCTGTCGCCGCCGCACGTGGGGCAGCGGACGATCCGTTCGCCCTTGCTGTTCAACCGCGTCGTCATGCGCAGAGGGTCAGCTCGAAAGGCGCGTCGTCCGAGCTTTGGTGGAGGCGGTCGTCCGCGTCATGGCGCATCAGGCGCACCGAGACCATGAGGCGGTTGCCGCTGATTTCAGGGATCAAGCCGAGCTTGGGGTCGATGCGCAGGCGCAGCAGCTGGAAGCTGCGGCCTTGCGGCAGGTTCTGCTGGAACTGGCCGTTGGTGGCGATCACCTTGTA
Organism: Variovorax sp. YR266; assembly: GCF_900107295.1. Lineage (NCBI taxonomy): Bacteria > Pseudomonadati > Pseudomonadota > Betaproteobacteria > Burkholderiales > Comamonadaceae > Variovorax > Variovorax sp. YR266. Next base: position 21,261 of record NZ_FNPM01000016.1, on the reverse strand, counting down.
GGGCACGTCGGCATCGCGCAGCAGCTTGAGCAGCAGGTAGATCGACGAGGCCAGCGGCGAGAGGGTGTTCGACCAGCGTTCGAGATCGGCGCGGCGGCTGGCGGCGGGGCGGTGCTGCCAGGCGTAGTAGGCGGGCAGGTCGAACTCGCAGGTGCCGCCCGGAATGCCGGCGCGGCTGCGGATGCTCATGAGCCACTCGTTCTCCGTCAGCGCCTGCCCGGCCTTGCCGGCCACGCTGTTGAGGGTGGCGAAGTTGCCTTCGAGCTGGCCGACGACCTGGTCGAGCACGGCCTCGGCAATGGCCGGATTGCCCCGGTAGCTGTTGAAGACGTTCTTGTGCTTGTCCAGGTCGCGCAGCACGTCGGCCTTGAGGTCGGCGCGCGCGGCGACGTCCATGATCTCGAAGATCGTGACAAGGGCGTAGTGGTGGGACAGAGGCGATTCGGCGGGCACCAACTCACCGAGGCGGCGAAACAGGTGCTCCAGCCGCAGGTACGTGCGGATGCGCTCGTTGAAGGGGTACTCGTAGAGGATCACGCGTATCGTTTTTTCACGTCGGGTTCGAGCTCATTGTGATTTGGCAACCGGGGTGGGCATCACCTGGCGCACAGCCTCCAGCATACGCTGCCCGAAAAGAATGTAACCCCGGGTCGAGACGTGGGTCTCGTTGGCGGGGAAAAGATCCATCATCTTGAAGCGGTTCTCTTCTGCCAGCGCGAACAGGTCCGGTCCGATATTTTGCGGGTTGAATTCGGCCCGGAACGCATCGGCATGGTTTTGTTGCAAATACACGGTGCTCTTGTTGGGGACCACCATCCACACCACCTTGTAAGGCGCAGCGGTGCTTTCGAAGCGCTTCATGAACTGCGCGGACTCGGCCGTCAGCGCCGCGTTGACGCGGTCTTCGGCGGTCATGAGCAGCTTGTCGCAGGCGCGGTGGCTGAACTGCTTGCAGCCGTCGGGCACTGCGCGAGCGTCGATCAGCGGGCCCCAGCGATCGGGCGTGTTGGTCCAGCTGTCGGAGGCCATGATGGCCTTCGTGTTTTGGTATGTGAACCAGCCGCTGAGCAACTGGGCATCCCAGTTGAGCTGGAAGCCGGGGGCGGGCTTGGCCGGGTTCTCGAAGGGCGGCGGCGTGGGCTTGAAGGCGTGCTTCATCGTCTTGCAGCTCTCGGACTTCTCGATACGGTCCTGCAGCAGGCGCTCGATGCTCTCGACGATGACCACTTTGCCCTTGAAGCCGGATTTATCGAGCCAACCAGAGAAGTCGTCGCACAGGGTGCCGCCGAGGTTGTCCCAGTGCGTCGTGGTGACCTTGTAGCCGGCGCCCACGAGCGCCGATTGCCAGGCGTAGCGCACGGAGAAGCTGTCGCCGATCACCAGGATGTCGGACTCCTGGATTGGCCACGTCTTGATGTCCGCATCGGGGATAGGTGGTGGCGGCACGTGCCAGCCGAACTCGCGTTCCGAGATGCGTCCGATGCGGGTCAGGTCGCCGTAGGGAATGGGGGTGAAGAGGCTGGCGACCAGCAGCGCGCAGCACACCAGATAGCCCGCTGCAAAGATGCGTAGCCAGGTCCTGGCCGATTTCGTGTCTTCCATGTCAGAACTGGAAATAGAGGAACGGGCTGTAGTTGCCGAACTTCGACACGCACAGGCCAAAAAGATAGATGCAGCCCAGGCCCGTGACCCAGGTGGCCAGGCGCTGGAGGCGGGGGCGGCCGGCCAGCCCCGCGACGTTCGGGATCCAGCGATCGAGCGTGATGGTGGGCGGCAGCGCCAGGCAGATCACCAGGCCGATGAGGATGGTCTGGAAGAACTCGGGCTTGCGGAACGGCACGCGGAACTCGCTGAAGGCCGACACGGGAGCGCCGTGCATGCCCAGCATGCCCTTGTAGATCTCGACGGCGGCCGTCATGCTGTCGGCCCGGAACACCACCCAGGCAATCATCACGCACAGGAATGTGATGAACCAGCCGACCGCGCGGCCGTACCACGTGGTCTTCGTGTTGCCGCGGCGCACCTTGGCGTTCCAGAAGTGGTTGACCATCAGGTAGGCGCCGTGCAGTGCGCCCCAGATGACGAAGGTCCAGGCGGCGCCGTGCCACAGGCCGCCCAGCAGCATCGTCAGGAAAAGGTTGATGTAGCGCCGGGCCGGCCCCTTGCGGTTGCCTCCGAGCGGCACGTAGAGGTAGTCGCGCAGGAAAGTCGACAGCGAAATATGCCAGCGGCGCCAGAACTCGATCATGTTGGTCGACTTGTAAGGCGACCTGAAATTGAGCGGCAGCTGCACGCCCACGCACAGAGACAGGCCGACCGCCATGTCCGAGTAGCCGGAGAAGTCGAAGTAGATCTGCAGCGTGTAAGCCAGCACCCCGAACCAGGCCGTGTACAGCGAGGGCAGCACGCCTTCGTGCACGCCCTTGAACATCATGTCGGCGTACTGCCCCAGCGGGTCGGCGATCAGCATCTTCTTGGCCAGGCCGAAGACGAAGATGCCCAGTCCGAGCGCCATGTTGTTGGCGTTGAACCGGTAGGTGGCCGGGTTGTTGAACTGCGGCATCATCTGCGCGTGATGCAGCACCGGGCCCGCGATCAGGTGCGGGAAGTAGGTGACGAACAGCGCGTAGTGCACGAAGCTGCGCTCCCGCACCTTGCCCTGCCAGCAGTCGACCAGGAAGGCGATCTGCGTGAAGGTGTAGAACGAGATGCCGATCGGCAGCACGATGTGCACCAGATCGATCTGCGCGAAGCCCGCGGCGGCCAGGCCGGCATCGATGTTTTCCAGGAAGAAGTTGGCGTACTTGAAGACGGCCAGCACCCCGAGGTTGACCACCAGCGCGATGATCAGCAGGGCCTTGCGGTGCTTGTCTTCCCGGCCGGGCGAGGGCGTGAGCCGCAATCCGAACCAGTAGTTGATGCAGATCGACCCCAGCAGCAAGGGCAGTGCCTTGACGCTCCACCACCCGTAGAAGAAGAGCGAGGCCAGTGCCAGGAAACCCGCCGCCGACCGGGGGCTGCGCGCACCGATCAGGAAGAAGCCGATCAGGACCAGCGGGAAGAAAACAAAGATGAAAGGGTACGAATTGAAAAGCATCGTGAGGGGCGCTGAGGCGTGCGCCGTTTGACGTGATCGTCGTGTAGCCGTCGCGGCGTCAACCCCAAATTATCGCGTGCCCGGCCGAACCCACCGTTCCCAGAGACCCCGTACCTGCTGAGCGAGTTCCTCGAGCGTCAGCGACTCGTTGAAAATGACGGCGTCGGCGGCCGCCCGGCGCGCCTGGCGCGTGGCCTGCTGGGCGATCACCGCCTTGACCGCTTCCGGCGCCCAACCAGAGCGTGCGACGACGCGCTTGAGCTGCGTTTCCTCGGTGGCGTCGACCACCAGCACCCTGTCGACGATGGCGCGCCAGCGGCCGGATTCGACGAGCAGGGGAACATCGAACACGACGACCGCATCCTCGCCCGCTGCTGCGGCCTGGCTCTGGGTTTCGGCGCCGATCAAGGGGTGGAGGATGGATTCGAGGCGAGCCTTGGCTCCCGCATCCGCGAACACGATCTGTCGCATGGCGGCCCTGTCCAGGCCTCCGTCCGGGGCGATGACCCTGGGGCCGAAGGCGGCCTCGAGGGCCGGCATGGCGATGCCGCCTGGGAGTGCGATGGCGCGCGCGATGGCGTCGGTGTCCACCAGTACCGCCCCCTGGGCCACCAGCAGCCCGGCGACGGTGCTCTTGCCGCTGCCGATGCCGCCCGTCAGACCGATGCGCCGCACCATGCGGTGTGTCAATGGATCAGTGCGCCAAGGGGGAAGGCGAACGGAATCCATTGCCTCACGACTTCCGGGCCCGCCACCAGGCAGACGAGGCCCGCTCCGGCCAGGAAGGGGCCGAAGGCGATGGGGATGTCCCTGTGCGCCAGCTTGCCGGCGATGCGCAGCGTCACGCCGATCACCGCGCCCACCAGCGAGGAGACGAGGATGATCGCGATGAGGTAGTCGGCGCCGAGCCAGGCGCCCAGCGCGGCGAGCAGTTTGAAGTCTCCATAGCCCATGCCTTCCTTGCCCGTAACCAGGCGAAAGCCATGGTACACAAGCCAGAGGCTCAGGTAGCCGAACACGGCGCCCCAGACCGCCGAGCTCAGTGGCACGCCGGTCCAGCCCATGGCCGCGCCGATCAGGCCAAGCCAGAGCAGGGGGTAGTTGAGCGAGTCAGGCAGGAACTGGGTGTCGAAATCGATCAGGAACTGGCAGATCAGCAGGGCGCCGAATGCGGCCCACAGCGCTCCGGCCGGCGTGATGCCAAAACGCCAGGCGCAGAGGGCGAACAGGGCGCCCGTGACCAGCTCGACCAGCGGGTAGCGCGGGCTGATCGGGGTCTTGCACGACGAACAGCGCCCGCGCAGCACGACATAGCTCAGCACGGGGATGTTCTCGTACCAGCGAATCTTGTGCCCGCACGTTCCGCAGCGCGACGCTGGACGGGTCAGGTCGAAAGGAGGCTGTGCCTCGATGACGGCGGCCGCCTTGTCGGCTGCCGCTTCCAGCTCCGCAGGGGGCGCGACCTTCGGACCGAAGGCCAGCGACCACAGCGAGGGCGCGTCCTTCGACGGCATGAGATTGGCGACCGCGTCGGCGAGCCAGTCGCGGTACATCATCACCGGCGTGCGGTAGATGACGACATTCATGAAACTGCCGATCAATAGCCCCAGCACACCGGCGAAAGCGGTGTCGAACTCCCGCGAAACAAGCATCAAACGACCTGGCCGAGCTTGAAGATGGGCAGGTACATCGACACCACGATGCCGCCGATGATGGTGCCCAGAAACACGATGATGATGGGTTCCATCAGGCTGGAGAGGCCCGCGACCATGTCGTCCACTTCGGATTCGTAGAAGTCGGCGGCCTTGCCCAGCATGTGGTCGATGGAGCCGGATTCCTCGCCGATGGCGGTCATCTGGATCACCATGGACGGGAACAGGTTGGCGTTGGTCATGGCCGTGGTGAGGCTGGTGCCCGTGGAGACCTCCTGCTGGATCTTCGTCGTGGCGTCGCCGTAGACGGTATTGCCAGAGGCCCCGCCCACCGAGTCGAGGGCTTCGACCAGCGGCACGCCAGCGGCGAACATGGTTGCCAGCGTACGGGTCCAGCGCGCCACGCAGGATTTTTCGATCAGCGTGCCGAAAATCGGCACCTTCAGCAGTGCCCGGTCCATGACTCTTTGAAAGCGCTCATTGCGCTTCCAGGCCTGCATGAAGAAGTAAAGCCCGCCGCCGATGCCGCCGAAGATCAGCCACCAGTACGAGACGAAGAACTCGCTCATCGCCATCACGAACAGCGTTGGTGCAGGCAGATCGGCCCCGAACGAAGTAAACACCTGCTTGAATGCCGGAATCACGAAGATCATGATGATGGCCACCACCACGAATGCCACGACAACCACGGAAGTGGGGTACATCAGGGCCGACTTGATCTTGGACTTGATCGCCTCGGTCTTTTCCATGTAGGTGGCCAACCGGTCCAGCAGTTCTTCGAGAATACCGGCTGCTTCGCCGGCCTCCACCAGGTTGCAGTAGAGGTTGTCGAAGTACTTCGGGAACTTGCGGAAGGCGGCCGACAGCGAGGTACCGGTTTCCACATCGCTGCGGATGTCGTTGAGCAGCTTGGCCACGCTCGCGTTCGCATTGCCGCGCCCGACGATGTCGAAGGACTGCATCAAGGGCACGCCGGCCTTCATCATGGTCGCCAGCTGGCGCGTGAAGATGGCGATGTCCTTGGGCTTGATCGCCTTGCCGGAGCGCATGCGGCGCTTCTTGATCTTGGACGCGAGCACGCCCTGGCGACGCAGTGCGGCCTGCACCTGGTTTTCACCGGCGGCGCGAAGTTCGCCGCGCACCATCTTGCCGTTGCGATCTTTGCCTTCCCATTCGAAGACAAACTCCTTGAGCCCATCACGTGAGCGGGTGGATGCCACTGTTGCCATTCGATCTCCGGTTTTCAGTGTGTTCGTTATTCGTTGGTGCAGGCCACGACTTCTTCCAGAGAAGTGAGACCTTGCATCACTTTGCGCAGACCCGACTGGCGCAGCGAGCGTACGCCCTCTGCCTCGGACTGCTGTGCGATGTCGAGCGCGCTGCCGTCCCGCAGGATGATTTCCTGGATGGCCTCGGTGATCGGCATCACCTGGTAGATGCCCACGCGGCCCTTGTAGCCGCCGCTGCAAGCGGAGCAGCCGACGGGGCGGTAGGGCTTCCAGGTGCCGTCCAGATCTTCCTCCCTGAACCCTGCGTCGAGTAGCGCTTCGCGCGGGACGTCGGCCGGCACGCGGCAGACGGTACACAGCCGCCGCGCGAGGCGCTGTGCCGTGATCAGGATCACGCTGGATGCGATGTTGAACGGCGCGATGCCCATGTTGCGCATCCGCGTGAGCGTGGTCGGCGCGTCATTGGTGTGCAGCGTGGAGAGCACCAGGTGGCCCGTTTGCGCGGCCTTGATCGAGATGTCGGCGGTTTCGAGGTCGCGGATTTCGCCGACCATGATGATGTCGGGATCCTGGCGCAGGAAGGCGCGCAACGCGGCCGCGAAGGTCAGGCCGGCCCGTTCGTTGACGTTGACCTGGTTGACGCCGGGCAGGTTGATTTCCGACGGGTCTTCCGCCGTCGCGATATTGACGCCCGGCTGGTTCAGCAGGTTCAGGCAGGTGTAGAGCGACACCGTCTTGCCCGAGCCCGTGGGGCCGGTGACGAGCACCATCCCGTAGGGGCGGCCGATGGCATGCAGGAGCCGCGCCTTTTCATCCGCGTCGTAGCCCAGGGCATCGATGCCCAGACGCGCGCTGCTCGGGTCGAGAATACGAACGACGATCTTCTCGCCGAACAGCGTGGGCAGCGTGCTCACGCGAAAGTCGATCACGCGGTCGGGCCCGATCTTGAGCTTCATGCGGCCGTCCTGCGGCACGCGCTTCTCGGAGATGTCGAGCCGGGAAATGACCTTGATGCGCGATGCCAGCTTGTCCTTGATGACTGTGGGCGGGCTGGCGATCTCGCGCAGTTCGCCGTCGACCCGAAAGCGCACGCGGTAGTGGTGCTCGTAGGGCTCGAAGTGAATGTCCGAGGCCCGCATGCCGACGGCGTCGAGCAGCATCTTGTGAAGGAAGCGCACGACCGGTGCGTCCTCGACTTCGGCGATCGCCTGCTCGTTGCTGTCGCCTGAGGTGTCGGCCGAGACATCGTCGAACTCGAACTCGCTGCCTACGATGCTGTTGATGGTCTCCGCTGCCGTCACTGCAGCCGCTTCGATCATTCGGGACAGCTTGTCGTATTCCGCGATGACCCAGTCGACACCCATCTGGGAGGCGAACTTGATCTTCTCCGCCGCCTGCTGGTCCGAGGGGTCGGCTGTTGCAACAATCAGACGGTTGTTGCGTTTGCTGAGGACAACGATGCGGTACGCGTGACACAGCTTTGCGTCGAGCAGATCCTTCGGCAGGCGCTGGGGATCGATGGCGTCGAGATCGAGCAGCGGCGCGCCGAAGGCGGTGGAAAGGGTGTGGGCGAGATCGGCGGCCGAGACGGCGCCGGAGCCGGTCAGCTCCGCGATGAAGCTGGTGCGACCACTCAGGGACTTCTGATAGATGTCTTCGGCGGCCCTGGCAGGAAGCTTGCCGGCCGACACCAGGGCGCGCGCGAGCCCGGGGAGGGCAATCTGCGAGGATTCTTTAACTGGAAGTTCGGCAGCGGCCATTCAGCGAATGAAAAAGATGTGAAAAAGTGCTTCACGATCATCGCTGAACAGCCCAGTGCTGTAAATCGCTACACAGCAACAGGCATGGCCATTTATTTATGCCAGCCAAAGGCTGGTCGGGGTGAGAGGATTCGAACCTCCGGCCTCTACGTCCCGAACGTAGCGCTCTACCAGGCTAAGCTACACCCCGATGGTTGCAAGAAAAAAGAAATCGTCCTAGATGCCAACTCAGGAGAGGTGTTCAGGCACGTCGCTCAAGCAACTGAGCCGCCAATTGTAGCAAACCTGAAGCGTGCGAATTGGACGGGAAGCCGTTCAGCGCATGAATTGCGCGTTGTGCTTCGGCGGCGGCGGCCGCGCGGGAGGCATCCAGGGCTCCAGTTTCGCGAACGATCTCGACGACCTTGCCCAACTGGGCGGTGTCGCCCGCCTCGATGGCGGCGCGCACCAGGTCGCTCTGAGCCGAGGTGCCTCGCTGCATTGCGAAGATGAGCGGGAGCGTGGTCTTGCCTTCGCGCAGGTCGTCGCCGACATTCTTTCCTGTCTCATTGGCGTCGCCCGCGTAGTCCAGCACGTCGTCGATCACCTGGAAGGCGGTGCCGAGTGCCTGTCCGTAGGTTGCGCAGGCTTCTTCCACTTCGGGTGTGGCGCCTGCCAGCACGGCCGCGAGGCGGGTGCTGGCCTCGAAGAGCTTCGCGGTCTTCGAGCGGATCACGCGCAGATATGCCGCCTCGTCCAGCGATGCGTCGTGCATGTTCATCAGCTGGAGTACCTCGCCTTCGGCGATCACGTTGGTGGCTTCGGCCAGGATCTGCATGACGCGCATGTTGTTGGCATCCAACATCATCTGGAATGCGCGCGAGTAGAGAAAGTCGCCGACCAGCACGCTGGCCGGGTTGCCGAACGATTCGTTGGCGGTCGCCCGGCCGCGCCGCAGGGTCGATTCGTCGACCACGTCGTCATGCAGCAGGGTGGCCGTATGAATGAATTCCACAACGGCGGCCAGATTGAAGCGCTGCTCGCCGGTGTAACCCAGCGCGCCCGACATCAGCAACAGGAGTGCCGGCCGCAGGCGTTTGCCGCCAGCGGAAATGATGTACCTGGAAACCTGGCTGACCAGCGGCACGCCCGTGTCGAGGCGGCGGGCTATCACACGGTCGACTTCGACCATGTCGCCGGCAATCAGGTCCAGCACGGTGGCGGTGGGGGAGGTGTCGGCGGCGGGAACTGGCAAAGCGGAGGCGCGGAGCGCTGCTGAGGATGATGGCGACCCAGGCGGAGGAAGGGCCGGAAGGCGCAAATTATAGGGAGCCGCGGCGGTTTGCCGGGATTGCGCTGGGCCGAAAGTGGTTAGCAACCACAAACCGCGCTATAATCTTGGGCTCTGCGGAATTCGCTGCGGGGACTCATTTCTAAGAGGTTTACATGTACGCGGTCATAAAAACCGGTGGCAAGCAGTATCGCGTTGCTTCCGGCGAGAAAATTAAAGTAGAACAGATTGCTGCGGACGTAGGCCAGGAAATCGTGATCGACCAGGTTCTGGCCGTCGGAAACGGCGCTGAAATCAAGGTTGGCACGCCCCTGGTGTCCGGCGCAACGGTGACAGTCACGGTACTGTCGCACGGCAAGCACGACAAGGTCCACATCTTCAAGATGCGCCGTCGCAAGCACTATCAGAAACGTCAAGGCCATCGCCAGCAGTTCACCGAACTGCAAATCGGCGCGATCGCCGGCTAAGGAGCAGATTCCATGGCACAGAAAAAAGGCGGCGGCTCAACGCGAAACGGGCGCGATTCCAAGCCCAAGATGCTCGGCGTGAAGGCTTTCGGCGGCGAACTGATCAGCGCAGGCTCGATCATCGTGCGCCAGCGCGGCACCCAGTTCCACCCCGGCGTGAATGTCGGCGTGGGCAAGGACCACACGCTGTTTGCCCTGGTCGACGGCCACGTGTCGTTCGGTACCAAGGGTGCACTCAACAAGCACACGGTCAACGTGACCCCCGCGGCGTAAGCCTCGAGTCACTTCGACCTGCCCGAGGCCCCGCATTGCCGGGGCTTCTTCATTTGTAAACTGGACATCCCATGAAGTTCGTCGACGAAGCCTTCATCGACATCGCCGCCGGCGATGGCGGCAACGGCTGCGTGTCGTTCCGTCATGAGAAGTACAAGGAATTCGGCGGCCCCAACGGCGGCGACGGCGGCCGTGGCGGCCACGTGTTCGCGGTTGCCGACTCGAACCTCAATACGCTGGTCGATTTCCGCTACTCCCGCCGCCACGAGGCAAAGCGCGGCGAGCATGGCATGGGCTCCGACATGTTCGGCGCCGCGGGCGACGACATCACGCTCAAGATGCCGGTCGGCACGATCATCTCCGACGCCGAAACCGGCGAGGTGCTGTTCGAGCTGTTGAAAGAGGGCGAAGTCATCACCATTGCCAAGGGGGGCGACGGCGGCTTCGGCAACATGCGCTTCAAGAGCGCCATCAACCGCGCGCCGCGTCAGAAGACGCCCGGCTGGCCCGGTGAAAAGCGCAGCGTCAAGCTGGAGCTGAAGGTGCTGGCCGACGTTGGCCTGCTCGGCATGCCGAATGCCGGCAAGTCGACGCTGATCAGCGCCATTTCCAATGCCCGCCCGCGCATCGCCGACTACCCCTTCACTACGTTGCACCCGAACCTCGGCGTGGTGCGCGTCGGCCCGGAGCAGAGCTTCGTGGTGGCCGACCTTCCCGGTCTGATCGAAGGCGCATCCGAAGGTGCGGGCCTCGGCCATCTCTTCCTGCGTCACCTGCAACGCACGCGTCTGCTGCTGCATGTGATCGACATGGCACCGTTCGACGACAACATCGACCCCGTCGCTCAGGCCAAGGCCATCGTCGGCGAGCTCAAGAAGTACGACGCCGCGCTCTACGAAAAGCCGCGCTGGCTCGTGCTCAACAAGCTCGACATGGTACCGACCGAAGAACGCGCGGCGCGCGTCAAGGACGTCGTGAAGCGCCTGCGTTTCAAGGGCCCCGTATTCGAAATCTCGGCACTCACCCGCGAAGGCTGCGAACACCTGGTGCAGGCTGTTTATCAGCAGGTCAAGGCGCAGCAGGTGGCCGAGCACGCGCCGGTCGTCGTCGATCCGCGCTTCACGCCGTTGCCTTCCGAGGGCGCCTGAGCGGCGTTGCCGCATCCCCCGCGGCCCTGCCAACAGATAGATAGACAGACAGCAACCCACGCAGCATTCAAGACCGTTACAACCCGAAAATGACCTCGAACTCCGGATCCACTGCCTTGCGGGATGCCCGCCGTATCGTCGTCAAGGTGGGTTCCAGCCTCGTGACCAACGAGGGGCGCGGTCTCGACGAGGCCGCCATCGGCGAGTGGTGTCGGCAACTGGCTGCGCTGGTGCGCGAAGGGCGTGAGGTCGTGATGGTGTCGAGCGGGGCCATCGCTGAAGGCATGAAGCGCCTCGGCTGGCGCACCCGGCCGCACGAAATCAACGAGCTTCAGGCGGCCGCGGCCGTCGGGCAGATGGGCCTGGCCCAGATGTACGAAACCAAGCTGCGCGAAAACGAAATCGGCAGTGCGCAGGTGCTGCTGACCCACGCCGACCTGGCCGATCGCGAGCGCTACCTCAATGCCCGCTCGACACTGGTCACGCTGCTCAAGCTGGGTGTGGTGCCGGTCATCAACGAGAACGACACGGTCGTCAACGACGAGATCAAGTTCGGCGACAACGACACGCTCGGCGCGCTCGTGGCCAACCTCGTCGAGGCCGATGCGCTGGTCATCCTCACGGACCAGAAGGGCCTGTACACGGCCGATCCGCGCAAGGACCCGGAAGCCAAGTTCGTGCACGAAGCCGCCGCGGGCGATCCGGCGCTCGAAGCGATGGCGGGTGGGGCGGGGTCGAGCATCGGCAAGGGCGGCATGATCACCAAGATCCTCGCGGCCAAGCGCGCCGCGGGCTCTGGCGCCTCCACCGTCATCGCCTGGGGTCGTGAGGCCGATGCCCTGCTGCGCCTGGCGCGGGGCGAGTCCATCGGCACGCTGCTGGTGGCGCAGACTGCCAAGCACCAGGCCCGCAAGCGCTGGATGGCCGACCACCTGCAATTGCGCGGTGCCGTTGTCGTCGATGCAGGCGCGGCTGCGAAGGTGCGAGCCGAGGGCAAGAGCCTGCTGCCGATCGGCATGACCAGCGTTTCAGGCGAGTTCTCGCGCGGCGACGTGATCGCGGTGCGCGACGTCGACGGCGTCGAGCTGGCCCGGGGCCTTGCCAACTATTCGAGCGTGGAGGCGCGCCTGCTGTGCCGCAAGCCCTCAAGCGAATTCGAGCGCCTGCTGGGCTATGTTGCGGAACCCGAGATGGTCCACCGCGACAACATGGTGCTGATGCCCAGCTGATGATCCAGACAACAACGGGGCGCAAGGCCCCGTTGTTGTTTGGATTACTGCACTTCCCGCACCGGGTTGCGCATGTTCTGCACCATTTCCCCGATCGAGGCGCGCGGCGCATTGCCGCGACACAGGGCCTGGGTCGACAGCGCCCGGGTGTAGCTGGAGTTCAGGTCGTTCAGGCGTTTCCACTCCGGCTTTGCGACGTCCTGCCAGGCGCCGTTGTTGTAGCGCGCATAGCTCTTCATTTCCGCCGTAGAGCAGCGCACGCCCTCGTAGAAGGCGTTGACGGCACCGCCGTTGCGGTTGTGTGCCACCACCACGTAACGCACGATCCCGTCGCCAGTGATTGCGATCGTGTTCGGGTCGACGCCGAACTTCAGGCTCATGTAAGGCGGCATCTCGATCGGCAGCAGACGGCTTTCGCTGAAGGCCGGCGGCGGCGGCGTTACCGTTTCTTCCCATTCCTTGTCCGTTTCGGACCGCTTCGGCGGCGGCGGGCTGCCGGCCTGCGCCCAGTCGGGGTTGTCGGTGTCGTGCTGGCCCGAGGCGCAGCCCGCGAGGACGCCGAAGCAGATCAGAAGAAGGGCGCGCTCAGCGTTGCGTCGGAAGGAACGGCGCTTTGTTGTTGTGGACAGGAGGTTCATCGCTCGCAGAAGGAATGTCGGGATGCGGATCGAAACTGCCGCCGGGCGGCAGGTCCAGTCCGGGAGGCGCCCCGGCGTCTGGCGAATGGCGCTCGAATTCTCGGGCGCGCACGTTGCTGCGCAGGAAGCGGTTGCGGAAATCCTGCCTTGGCAGGTAGCGAGCAAGCTCGGTGAGCGCCATCTCGTAGACGCCGCGCTTGAACTCGACGACCACGTCGAGCGGCACCCAGTAGTCGTGCCAGCGCCAAGCATCGAATTCGGGATGGTCGGTGGCACGAAGGTTGAGATCCCAGTCGTGGCCGACGAGTTGCAGCAAATACCAGATTTGTTTCTGGCCCTTGTAGTGGCCCCGTGCGTCACGGCGGATGAACCGATCCGGCACCTCGTAGCGCAACCAGTCGCGGGTACGGGCCACGATGCGCACGTGCTCCGGGTGGAGCCCCACTTCCTCGTGCAGTTCCCGGAACATGGCTTGCTCGGGACTTTCGCCGCGGTCGATGCCGCCTTGCGGAAACTGCCAGGAATGCGTGCGTATGCGTTTGCCCCAGAAAACCTGGTTTCTCTGGTTGAGCAGGATGATGCCGACGTTGGGCCTGAAGCCGTCCCGGTCGAGCATAATCAAACCCCAATTTTTGAACTGAGTCGATTATGCATGCCGGGTTGCCCTCGGCAAGCTGCCGATGCCAGGCTCTCAGGGTCTCTCCGGGGGAGCAGTCCCCCACTTCCCATTTTCGAATCCAGCGAATCCATCACACCGATCCCGATGAAAGCTTCCCGATTTTTTGTCTCCACTCTCAAGGAAGCGCCTGCTGACGCAGAGGTCGCGAGCCACCGGCTCATGATGCGGGCCGGCATGATCAAGAAGCTCGGCACGGGCATCTACACCTACATGCCCATGGGGCTGCGCGTGATCCGCAAGGTCGAGGCCATCGTGCGCGAGGAGATGAACCGCGCTGGCGCCGTCGAGATGACGATGCCCGTGGTGCAGCCGGCCGAGTTCTGGCAGGAGACCGGCCGCTTCGAGAAGATGGGCCCCGAGCTGCTGCGCATCAAGGACCGGCATGACCGCGACTACGTGATCCAGCCGACCAGCGAAGAGGTCGTGACCGACATCGCGCGCCAGGAGATCCGCAGCTACAAGCAGCTGCCGAAGAATTTCTACCAGATCCAGACCAAGTTTCGCGACGAGCGCCGTCCGCGCTTCGGGCTGATGCGCGGGCGCGAATTCATCATGAAGGACGCCTACAGCTTCGACCGCGACCTCGACGCGGCCAAGGCCAGCTACCAGACCATGGCGCAGGCATACCGCAACATCTTCGACCGCTTCGGCTTGCGCTATCGCGCCGTGGCGGCCGACAGCGGCGCCATCGGCGGCGACCTGAGCGAAGAGTTCCAGGTGATCGCCGCGACCGGCGAAGATGCCATCGTCTACTGCCCCGACAGCGAATACGCCGCCAACATGGAAAAGGCCGAGGCGCTGGCCCCGGCCGGCCCGCGTCCCGCGGCCGCCAATGCGCTCCAGAAGACTCCGACCCCCGGCAAGAGCACCTGCGCCGACGTGGCCGAGCTGCTCGGCGTGCCGCTCTCGACCACCATCAAGTCGCTGGTGCTGGCCACCGACATCGTCGATGAGGCCGGCAATCCGAAGGGCTCGCAGGTCTGGCTGCTGCTGCTGCGCGGCGACCATGACATGAACGAGATCAAGGTCAGCAAGCTGCCCGGCCTGAACCAGGGCTTCCGCTTTGCGACCCTCGCCGAGATCGAGGACCACTTCGGCTGCAAGCCCGGCTACCTCGGTCCGCTGAACCTCAAGAAGCCCGTCAAGCTGGTGGCCGACCGCGAAGCTGCCGTCATGGCCGACTGGATCACCGGCGCCAACGAAGTCGACTTCCACATGACCGGCGTCAACTGGGGCCGCGACCTGCCCGAGCCCGACCTGATCGCCGACATCCGCAACGTGGTCGCGGGCGACGCCTCGCCCGACGGCAAGGGCGTGCTGGCCATCGACCGCGGCATCGAAGTCGGCCACGTGTTCGTGCTGGGCACCAAGTACAGCAAGGACATGAACGCAACCTACCTCGACGAAGGCGGCAAGCCGCAGTTCCTCGAAATGGGCTGCTACGGCATCGGCATCACCCGCCTGCCGGCCGCCGCCATCGAACAGAACCACGACGAGCGCGGCATCATCTGGCCCGACGCGCTGGCTCCGTTCACGGTGGTGGTCTGCCCCATCGGCATGGACCGCAGCCCCGAGGTCAAGGTCGCGGCCGAAGCGCTCTACGAAGAGCTGCTTGCCAAGGGCGTCGACGTGCTGCTCGACGACCGCGGCGAGCGCCCCGGCGCGATGTTCGCCGACTGGGAACTGATCGGCGTGCCGCACCGCGTGGTCATCTCGGATCGCGGTCTCAAGGAAGGTCAGCTCGAATACCAGGGCCGGCGCGACACCGCAGCCACCAAGGTGCCTGCGGCCGGCATCGCCGACTTCATCACCGGCAAGCTCGCGAAATGAGCCTCGAGGGCGGCCTCTCGCGACGCCAGTGCCTGGGCGGCGCCGTGACGGCGGGCGCCCTCGCAATGCTGTCGCTGCCGCAGACCGCCCTGGCCGGTGCGCAGATCGAGGAGCCGCTGATCGACTCGGTGCGCACCGCACTGAGCTCGGCCATCCACAACAAGGCGCCGCCGGTGCCCCAGTTCGCGAACACCGAAGCCCGCCTGGCCTACCTGCGCTGGCTCGGCGAGATGAGCGAACGCCTCAAGAAGAAGATCGCCGACGCGCCCTCGCGCATCGAATTCCTGCAGACCGCCTGGTACGAAGCCAAGCGCTCGGGGCTCGAGGTGAGCCTGGTGCTCGGGCTGGTGCAGGTCGAGAGCAATTTCCGCAAGTTCGCGGTGTCGAGCGCCGGCGCGCGCGGCTACATGCAGGTCATGCCGTTCTGGACGCGCGTGATCGGCGACAGCGATTCGGCCAAGCTCTTCCACATGCAGACCAACCTGCGCTTCGGCTGCGTGATCCTGCGCCACTACCTCGACCGCGAGAACGGCGACCTGTACATGACGCTGGGTCGCTACAACGGCAGCCGCGGCAAGTCGCCTTACCCGAACGCGGTGTTCGCCAACCAGCGGCTCTGGGTGTTCAACGACAAGGAACGCGAGAAGGAAAAGGACAAGGACCGGTCGGCGGCCTGAGTCTGCAAGCCAGCCAGTCCAGTCAGTTCGCCGGCGCCTTGGCGGTGCCCGAGCCCTTCGTGACCATCACCTGGTCGATGCGGTAGCTGTCCACGTCCATCACCTCGAAGGTGTAGCCGCCCCAGGTCACGTTGTCGGTGCGCTTGGGCACGCGACGCAGCATCACCATCAGGAAGCCCGCGAGCGTTTCGTATTCCTCGGCATGCGGCAGCTCGTCGATGTGCAGCGCGCGCTGCACGTCCTGAATGGGCGTGATGCCGTCGATGAGCCACGAGTTTTCGTCGCGCTGCACGATCTGCTCTTCGTCGGGCATCGACACCAGGTCGCCCATCACCGTGCTCATCACGTCGTTGAGGGTGATCACGCCCACCACCAGGCTGTATTCGTTGACGATGATCGCGAAGTCTTCATGCGCCTGCTGGAACTGCTCGAGCACCTCGGTCAGCGACAGCCGGTCCGGAATGACCAGGGCCTTGTGCAGCGGCAGGCCCTGGTCGAAGGCCAGCGGCTGGCCGCTGAGCACACGCTGGAACATGTCCTTGGCGTCCACATAGCCCAGCACGTGGTCAATGTCGCCGTCGCACACCGGATACGCCGAGAAGGGCTCGGCCACGATGCGCGCGCGCAGCACCGACTCGGGGTCGTCGTGCAGGAACCAGGCGATGCTGTCGCGCGCGGTCATCACGCTGCTCACCAGGCGTGTTTCCAGCTCGAACACGTTGGCGATCACCTGCTGCTCGCGCACAGCGAGCACGCCGGCCCGGGCGCCGGCCTCGGTCATCGCGAGGATGTCGGCCGAGGTGATCTTGTCGTCGCGCACCATCGGCATGCCGAGCAGCTTGAACAGCAGGTCGGTGCAGCGCGTGAAGAACCACACCAGCGGCTTGAAGGTGGTGATCAGCAGCTGCATCGGCCCGACCATGCGTACCGCCAACTGCTCTGGGTTGCTCATGCCCAGCCGCTTGGGGAACAGGTCGGCGAACACCAGGAACACCGCGATGATGATGATGAACGAGCACAGGAAGGCCGCGCTGGCCGAAGCCTCGACGCTCAGCCACTTCTCGAAGAAGACTGCGAAGTAAGGGCTGAGAGAGCCTTCGCCCACGACGCCGCCAAGGATCGCCACCGCGTTGAGCCCGATCTGCACCACGGTGAAGTAATGGCCGGGCTGCTCCTGCACGCGCAGCACCTTCTCTGCCCGAGGGTCGCCTTCGTCGGCCATCTGGCGCAAACGCAGGCGGCGCGAGGCGGCCAAGGTGATTTCGGCAAGGGAGAAGAAGGCGCTCAGCGCGATCAGTAACGCGATGATGAGCAGGCTTTGGGTCAGGGTCATGGTGGCACGTCGAAGACGGCCACCATGGTGCCATGACTCGGCACCGGAAAAACGTTCAGACCCCGCCGTGCGGGTGAGTCGGGTCGACCCAGAGCACCGATTCGGGTTTTTCCACGGGCTCGATGTCGAGGTTCACGGCCACTGCTTCGCCATCGCTGCGGCACAGCACGCATTCGAGCGTCTCGGTCGCGCTGGCGTTGATTTCCTGGTGCGGCACGAAGGGCGGCACGTAGATGAAGTCGCCCGGCCCGGCCTCGGCAGTGAATTCCAGTTTCTCGCCCCAACGCATGCGGGCCCGGCCGCGCACGACGTAGATCACCGATTCGAGGTGCCCGTGGTGATGGGCGCCGGTCTTGGCATCGGCATGGATGGTCACGGTGCCGGCCCAGAGCTTCTGTGCACCCACGCGGGCGAAGTTGATGGCGGCCGCCCGGTTCATGCCGGGCGTCTGTGCGGTGTTGACGTCGAGCTGGTTGGCCCCGATCACCCGCACGCCGTCGTGCTTCCAGGCCGGGGCGCTTTCGCCGTCATCGCCTTCATGCGAATGGCCGTGATCCGCGTCGTGATCGTGGCTCATGACCGGCTTCGTTGGTTCAGGCGGCAGCGCCGTTCACCACTTGCTGCAGCTCGCCCGATTCGTACATCTCCATCATGATGTCCGAACCGCCGATGAACTCGCCCTTCACATAGAGCTGAGGGATCGTGGGCCAGTTGCTGTATTCCTTGATGCCCTGGCGGATGCCGTCGTCTTCGAGCACGTTGACGGTCTTGAGCGTCTTCGTGTCGACGCCGACCGCCTTCAGGATCTGGATCGCGCGGCCAGAGAAGCCGCACATCGGAAAGCTTGCATTGCCCTTCATGAAGAGCACGAGGTCGTTGGTCTTGACGAGGTCGTCGATGCGTTGCTGGGCGTCGGACATGGGGACTCCTGAAAAAATAGGCTGGGGGGATTATTTCACTGTGCGCCAGATTCCGCCGGAGCAGCGCTGGATGCCGGCAAGGTCGTCGCGGCTTTGCACTTCGGCGAAACCGCGCGCGGCGAGCAGTTGGCGCACGGCGGCGGCCTGGTCATGGCCGTGTTCGAGCAACAGCCAGCCGCCTTCCGCGAGGTGGGTGGGGGCGTTCTGCACGATCTGGCGGATGTCGTCGAGCCCGTCGGCGCCCGCGACCAGCGCGGAAGAAGGCTCATGGCGCAGCGCTGGCAGATGCGGGTCGCCGGCGGCGATGTACGGCGGATTGCTGGCGATGACCGTGTAGCCGCTGCCGGCGCCGTCGAGCCAATTCGCCTGGGTGAAGCGTACGGGCAGGCCGAGGCGCCGGGCGTTGGCCTGGGCGACCGTGAGCGCATCGGCGCTTGCATCGACCGCGTCGACCTGTGCATCGGGGCGGGCGTGTTGCAGGGCCAGCGCGATCGCGCCGCTGCCTGTGCCGAGGTCGAGCGCGCGCGGGGCGGCATGGCCTTCGAGGCACTGCAGGGTCCATTCGACCAGCGTTTCCGTGTCGGGGCGCGGCACCAGCACGCGGGCATCGACCTGCAGGTTGAGGCCGTGGAATTCCTTCTCGCCCAGCAGGTAGGCCACCGGTTCGCCCGTCCGGCGCCGCGACAACTGCGCAGCCAGCGCGGACCACGCTGCATCGGGCATCGCATCGGTGTCGTGCGCCAGCAGCCAGGCCCGGTCGTGCGGTGCGCGGCCCAGCGCGTGCAGCAGCAGCAGCTGGGCGTCGAGCCGGTCGATGCCCAGGGCGACGGCGGCGGTCAGCGCTTGCGCCACGGTCGACGGCAACGGGTTCTCGGTGGTGGTCATCACGCCGGCAGGCTCGATTCGAGCTCGGCCAGCTGCTCGGCCTCGCGTGCGGCGCGCAATGCGTCGAGCACGTCGCCGAGGTCGCCTTCCATGATGGCGAGCAGCTTGTAGAGCGTGAGGTTGATGCGGTGGTCGGTCAGGCGCCCCTGTGGAAAGTTGTAGGTGCGGATGCGGTCCGAGCGGTCGCCGCTGCCGATCAGCCCCTTGCGCATCGCCGCGTCCTTGGCGGCGCGCTCGCTGCGCTCCTTCTCCTGGATGCGCGCCGACAGCACCTGCAGCGCCTTGGCCTTGTTGCGGTGCTGGCTGCGATCGTCCTGGCATTCGGCCACGATGCCGGTCGGGATGTGCGTGATGCGCACGGCCGAGTCGGTCTTGTTGATGTGCTGCCCGCCGGCGCCGCTCGCGCGGTAGGTGTCGATACGCAGGTCGGCCGGGTTGATCTGCACGGCCACGGTCTCGTCGGGCTCGGCCAGCACGGCAACCGTGCAGGCGCTGGTGTGGATGCGGCCCTGCGTCTCGGTCGCCGGCACGCGCTGCACGCGGTGGCCGCCCGATTCGAAGCGCAGGTGGCCGAACACGTCGTCGCCCACGATGCGGATCACCACTTCCTTGTAGCCGCCGAGTTCGCTCTCGCTTTCGCTCACGACCTCGCAGCGCCAGCCGGCACGCTCGCAGTAGCGCGTGTACATGCGCAGCAGATCGCCCGCGAACAGCGCCGATTCGTCGCCGCCCGTGCCCGCGCGGATTTCGAGGAAGGCATTGCGCGCGTCGTCGGGGTCCTTGGGCAGCAGCAGGCGCTGCAGTTCTTCTTCGAGCTGCACCAGTTCGGCTTCGGCTCCCGCGATTTCTTCCTTCGCCATCTCGGCCATGTCGGGGTCGTCGAGCATCTCCTTGGCGCTTGCGATGTCGGCCTCGCGCTGGCGGTAGCGCTCGTAGCGACCGGCGATCTGCGTGACCTCGGCATGCTCGCGCGAGATGGTGCGGTACTGCGCCATGTCGCTCATGATGTCTTCGCGCGAGAGCAGGAAGTCGAGCTCGCCCAGGCGCTGGGCGTAGCGTTCGAGTTGGTGGCGCAGAAAGGATTTCACGGGGGAAAGAGGCTCGAAAAAATGGGAGGGTGCTGCCGAGCGAGGGCAGGGCGCATGAAGAAGATCGCGGCCGGTCGGGCCAGGCGATGACGAGCGTCGCTAACGCTCTTTGCGCAGGAACAGGCGCGAGATCGTCTGAGCCGTCTGCTCGCGCGAGGCGGCATCGCCAGCGTGCAACTCGGCCATGGCGCCGTGCATCATCTTCTGCGTGAGTCCGCGCGACATCGCTTCGAGCACCGCATCGACCGATTCGCCCTTGGCCAGCAGCTTGCGCGCACGGGCCATTTCGGCGGCGCGCCACTCGTCGGCCTGCGCGTTGAGCTGCTGGATCAGCGGCACGGTGCCGCGCTGGCCCAGCCAGTGCATGAAGCTCTGCACGCCGGCATCGATGATCACTTCGGCCTGTGCCACCGCGGCCTGGCGGTTGGCCTGGCCCTGTTGCACGACCTGGGCGAGGTCGTCGACGGTGTAGAGATAAATATCCTCGAGCGCCTTCACTTCGGGCTCGATGTCGCGCGGCACGGCCAGGTCGACCATGAACATCGGGCGGTGCTTGCGTGCCTTGAGCGCACGCTCGACGGCGCCCAGGCCGATGATCGGCAGCGTGCTCGCGGTGCAGCTCACCACGATGTCGAACTCGGCGAGCCGCGAGGGAAGGTCGGCCAGCCGCATCGCCTCGCCGCCGAAGCGCGAGGCCAGCTTCTCGCCGCGTTCGAGCGTGCGGTTGGCAATGGCGATCGACTTGGGCTCCTTGGCCGCGAAGTGCGTGGCCGCAAGGTCGATCATTTCGCCCGCGCCGACGAACAGTACGCGCGTTTGATGCAAATCTTCGAAGAGCTGCCCGGCCAGCCGGACCGCCGCGGCGGCCATGCTGATGGAGTGCGCGCCGATCTCGGTGGCGGTGCGGACCTCTTTCGCGACGGCAAAGGAGCGCTGGAACAGCTGGTTCAGCGTGCTGCCGAGCGCGCCGGCCGTCTCGGCTGCGCGCACCGCGTCTTTCATCTGGCCGAGGATCTGCGCTTCGCCGAGCACCATCGAATCGAGCCCGCTGGCCACGCGGAAGGCATGGCGCGCGGCTTCGTCGTC